>NZ_JASCRZ010000010.1:0-50323 GCF_030010385.1 Flavobacterium algoritolerans
TCGTGATTTAATCCAATTCCTAAAAGATGAAAAGAAACTCGATCCTGTTTATACTTCATTCACAGATGAACTTTCACAAGATGGCGTTGAAGAAGTAGATCTTTTGGCTACTTACACTTCACTTCAAAGTTATAAAGACCGTGTGGAAGCCTTTATAAGAAAAAACAAATCTCATTTAGTAATTGATAAATTATATAAAAATTTGCCCATTACTATGAATGAATTGGAAGTGTTGGAACAATTTCTGTTGAAAGAAGCTTTGGAAAGCAAAGACCGTTTTATTAAAGAATACGGTGAACAACCGTTAGGTAAATTTGTTCGAAATATCATTGGTTTAGACATCGAGGTCGCCAATCAATTATTTGCCGACTTTATCTCTAAAGGGAATTTGAATGCTAACCAAATTACATTCATTCATAAAATAATCCATTACCTCAATCAAAAAGGAGTAATAGAAAAACAATTACTGACACAAGCCCCTTTTAATGAACATCATGATCAGGGTGTTTTTGGTATATTCCCGGAAGAAGATAAAGTCATGAAAGTGATTCAAGTAATCAATCAAGTTAATGAAAACGCTATGTTTGCATAGTAATGATCTAGTTTACAAAAATATTTCCCTTCCCATTTGGACAGCCTTTTCATAGTGAAAAGCAATAGCGCTACTATTTTACAACACACATTTAAATCTTTACAAAACAATCTGTTTTGTATTTTACATAGAAGTGTGCACATACAATGCATAAACCTATTTCATCTTTGCAGTAGTAAACTTTAAAACTGTAACAGATGTCCAAAAACTATTACCAATTAATAAACAGAGTAGATCAACGTAGTAATCCTGATTTATTTCAAATGAAAGCTTTGTATGCAGAGGAAAATGCTACATCAAAACTTTTTGAAAACAAGAAATTAGCAAATGCTGTGGTATATATATACGTACAAAAGGCAATGAAAGGAGTTGCACCAGATTATACCACCAATAGCAAAATAGCAGCAAACCAAGTAGAGGCGCATTTAAAAAAGAGTCATGGTAAGGAGGTTCATTTTGAAAGGCAAGGTTCTGTAATGACCAATACGCACATCTTGAAAGACAATGACATTGATTTAGTGCAAATTACAAACAAATCAAAAGGTGTTGATCATGTAAGACTTCAAAGTACTTTAGCAAATCCCAGTTTATTAAATCCAATAGAACATAAAAATCTAAAAAAACATTCAGATGATTTTAGTCAATATGCAGGCAATCAATTATCTGATCTAAAGAATATACGAACACAATCGGAAATCATTCTACATTCAATATACAAAGAAGTTGATATACAAAAGGAAAATTCAATTTATGTATTGGTTAGTTCTCCCAAACGTGATGTAGATGTGGTTATCGCAACCTATTACAAAGGAATTGATTACATGAAAACCAATTTGGACCATCGAAGAGGTATTCAGATCTACAATAAAAAATTAGATAGCCTTTCAAACGTAGATTATCCATTTTGGAGTATAAAACGAATTAATGAAAGAAGTATCCTTACTAATGGGAGATTGAAAAACATGATACGCTTTATGAAAAATGTAAAATACGATTGTGATACTATTGATAATAAAGGAGCAATACGTAGTTTTCATATTAATGCAATTTGTTACAATATTGATGTGAAAAGGTATCAATACGCTTATTTTCTTGATCTTCTTCCAGTAATCAATGACGAATTAATTCAAATATTGAATAATAAATCATATCGCGACAATATAAAATCAGTAGATGGTACTGAAATAATATTTGAAAAAGACTGTGATAAAAAACTACTTGAAATTAGCTTTTTACAATTCGAAATCAGTCAGATACTAACAGATTTAGACCTTAAAAATAAAAATTTTATATAATGAATAAATTACAAAATTACATTTTAGAGTTAGCAATAAGTCATATCAAAATATTTACTTATTTCAGTTATATTTTAAACTTTTTAACAGCAACAATAATTTTGTTCTGGCTGTTAAAAAAGAGTATCCCAAATTTGGAGCATATAGATTTAGAAGCATTAGTTACTATCGTTTCATTTTTAGCAGTCACCTTAAACCAGTTAAATAGAAAGCTTTTTGAGAAAACGGAGTATTCACCGGCTGATGTTTTAGCATTAGGATATGTCAATAATTTTCTCGTTCCAGTCATAACACAACTGAAAGAAGATGGGATAAAAAAACCTAGTTTATGTATTTACAAACCCTATAAAATCAATGAACTTGAAGGTAGTAATATCGATGCTATTAAAGCTGAACTTAGAAATAAAGAGTATTCGTTGGTAGAGGTAAAACTAAATCTTAAACAAGCCAGAGCGAGAGATATTTTGACTATTCAGAAAAACGATAGTAACCAAATTTATTTTGATTTTCCAAATACGTTGCTATCATTGATAAGTTATATTGATTATAAAGCAGAGTCAAAAGCGAATACTTCGACAGACAAAATAAAAACAGAATTAGGAGTAAATCTAATTTTTGAATTTTATAAAAAAATAGAAGAACTTACTAAAGAAAAAAGGATCCATAAAAACATTAAATTTTGTACTGCAGATTTAAAACAATTTTAAAAGTTGGCCAAAAGTTGTTTTTTTTAAGTCTTGATAATTATTTTTTACACTTGACACTTTTATTACAGAGTCATTTATTTAATTAAAATCTTTTTTAGATGTTTATAATAATTGATATGGGTCACTTCTGAAATTTAGATTATTTTAAACTTTCAAAAAAGGTCAAAACAGGTATAATGTGTTCGATTCTAGCCCCTGACAGCCCACAGAAAGACAAACAAAGCCACTGGAAGACAGTGGCTTTATTTTTTTTTTAAATTTGTTTAGGATTGCCCATTATTTAGGGGAGATAATGATGTAATAAGTCTTTTACTTCGAATAGATTAAGACCTGATTTTTCTACATCTCCAGGATGTATTACTATAACTAATTTATCCGAAAAGATATTTTGTTCAGATGCATTAATAAATGATTGAGCAATAATGGCGATGAGCTTTTTTCTGCTTGTAGTTAACCTTCCTAAACCTGAGCCTATAAGCGGTATAACTGTATCAAGTTTTTCTCCTTTGGTTTCGATATAATCCCACAATCCATCAAGCGATTCATAAACATTTTTAAGAGTGGTTTTAGCTGTATTACTGTGATTGAGATCTGCCATTGCAAACCAATAAAATAGTTGGCCTGAAAGATTTAATTTTACAGTGGTACCGTAATTATAACGTTTAGTTTTACCAGCCTCTTTATTTATAATTGTGTGTTGCAGATTGGAAAGTTGCCGATCCAGCTCAACGTCTAAAGCAGGTAAATTTCCGGGATAAAATTTTTCAGTAAATTGCCCTTGTAAGCTTCTACTTGAAATTATACCAGATGCAATATCGGTGTCAAAAGTCGTATTGGTGCTTATTACCTTTTGCCCCGGTACTTCGAACAAATCCCCTATGCAAACTTCTATCTTAAGATCCTGTCCTGGATATTTATAAATGATCTTTTTTACTGGCCTTCTCGTAAAGACAACCACTAAAATCCCTAAAATAGCCAACGGGATTAATACCCAAAGTGATAACTTATCCTTTTCTATTATTTTTATTGTACTGAGAATATCAACGAAAAGCCAAATACCGCCTACAACAGCCATAAATGTTTTGACAGAGTCAACCGACAATAAAGCATACACCCAGTATGATTTGGTTTTAAATGATCTGAAATAATAGTTCATAGTTATAGACCTAAAACACTATAGACGGAGTCCTGGTAATAATAAGGACCGGATTCACCGGCAACTCTATGTCTTGATGCGCTCGAAGGCCAATTTTTAATTGCATAGTCAATAATCTTATGACCAAAAGGAACATGAATCGCTAATTCATTTCTTAGTATTGGTGGACATAGAACTGAGTTCATCCGCCTCTTTTTGTCTAAGTTGACTACTATTATGGAAAGCCCTAACTCAATAGAAACTTCTATTTCCCAGCGTACAAATTTATAGAGGTTCCTTGTACTTTCTCCTACCAACACAACTAAAACATCACTTGCTCTAAGTCTAGTTCTTAAACTTCTCTTTATCGTTTCTTCCGTACTTGAGTCGCGAGACTGCGTCAAATCGTGAGCGTTTATAAATGTGAAGTCAAATTTTTCATTTACATGCCATGCTTGCATCAAACGATAATAATGAATGTCGCTGTCGCCATCGAAACAGGCGTAACATGTTGTTGCCATTTTAGAGATTTATTAATTAACAAATTTTTCACATTCCTTTAGAGGCAAATATATTAATTTGCCTCTACTAAACGTCTGAAATTTCTTTTTTTTTGACATTCTGTCACATTAATACCTCCTTATTTTATCAAATATTTATCTTACATTTCTGATGATTCGGGAATATTCATTAATTACTTTATATTTGTCTAACTTATCAAATTTAATAATGAAAATCTTTATTTCTCATTCGTCGAAAAACGCGAACTACGGACAAGCAATCGTAGATTTGTTAGTAGCGGTTGGTGTTAACAACGAACAAATTATATTTACCAGTAATGACGCCTTTGGTATTCCTACTGGTCAAAACATATTCAATTGGTTGAGAGCCAGAATTACTGAAAAGCCACATGTCGTTTATCTGCTGTCTTCGGAATATTATTCCAGTGTTGCCTGCTTAAATGAGATGGGAGCCGCTTGGATTGTCGAAAACGAACATACAATTATATTCACGCCGGAATTTAAAGCCTCAAGCCATGAATTCCAAAGCGGAGCACTCGACCCTAGGGAAATGGGATTCAAAATAAATAATCACGATAGAGTAACAGGCTTTATTTAAACTCTTCGCGATTTATTTCCAATTTCGACCAAAACCGTTTTCGTAAGTCAAAAAATACGGGAATTTATCGAAAAGGTCAATTCGTTCGAAGTTCCCAAACAAAGTTTACCAGTTACCCAAATTGTGAAAAATGACAAACCCACAAATCCAATTATATTAACCAAAATAGAGGAAAAAATAATAGTTGAAGATTCTCCAAAAAAAATAATTGAAACCAATAGCAAAACTTCGCAAGTAAATAAGTTATTCAAAGATCTGCAAGAAGGAAAATTAAAGGATGAGGAAATAATCTTACTTCACTATTCTATAGAAACAGCGAGATTCAAACTTGGAGTTGGATGGAAAAGTTCAGGTGAAATTGAAAATATCAAAACTTGGGAAGATGTTAATTCATTAAATTCAAAGTTATCATCGGGATATGACGAAGTTATGCGTCGATTCGACTTAAAGAAGTTGACTGAAGTTACGGAGTTCACAAGTAGTAATAATCCGAGAGAGGTTGCGCTTATATCAGATTTAACAAATTTGTTACTTGAACTTCCTGAAGAAGCTAATTTAAAGATTGTAGAAGCTTTAGCAAGAAATGAAAAGATAATTCCAGAATCGACATGGAATACTTTGGAAGAAGATGATGATTTACCATTTTAAATAGAGACTGTCTCTAACATCACCTAATCAAAATTGCTTGTTTTGCATATATTAAACCAGTCTATTTAATAACTTCGTTCTTTGTGGTGGATAAAACTCTGCTTCGATCCCCACAACATCGGTTAGTTGCGAAACGTTACAATTACATCATTTTATATTCTCGAAAAATGTCAAGACAGGTATCAGGTGTTCGATTGCAATCCCTGACAGCCCACAAAAAACTCCATTAGAAATAATGGAGTTTTTTTATGTCAAATATTTTCCCCTCCTGTAATAGGATCAAGCTCAAAAGTTGGAGGTCATACAAAAAGATTAGATAACCTCAACAAAAAAATAGCAATACACAAAAAACTCCATTATTTCTAATGGAGTTTTTTATGTTTCTTTTTCAGATTACCAACCCTGCGTCAATCCGTTCTTAACGACTTCTTCGTATTTTTCTTTATCGAAACTATATAAATTTGGAGCTTTGTGCGCTACATTACTCTTCTTCTCGTCCAACTTTGTCAAGATTCCGATTGCCATAATCTTTCGCAGAAAATTTCTACGGTCGAGTTTTCGTCCCAATATGGTTTCATATAATTTTTGTAATTCCGGAATAGTAAATTTTTCGGGAAGTAAATTATATCCTACCGGCATCAAATTCAATTCCATGCGAAGGGTTTCCAATGCTGTATCCAGAATTTGTCTGTGATCCAAAATCAATTCCGGTACCGAATTATGGTCAATCCACTCCACAATTTCATTTTTGCCTTCAGGCTGCGGAACCGTTTGTAAAAAATCGACTAAGGCATAATACCCAACCGTTACAAAACGACTAGCATACCATTTCCCTTCGTCTAAAGGGATTCCGTAAAAATCCAGAACAGCATTACTAACATCAACACTACACCTTCTAGCAGCTCCGAAGGTAGAAAACTGCCTCAGAAAAATTCCTTTCAATCCTGTTCTGCCATGTAACACAGTTACAGCAGCCTCATCAATATCTTCATTTACAGGTACAAAACCGCCAGGCAAAGCCCATTTATCGCTGTACTTTGTTTTTATCAATAACACTTTGAGTTGATTGTCATGAAATCCGAAAATCACACAATCTATTGATAAACCCGGCTGATATTCTTCCTTGTTATCTAAAATGGTTTTTAACATGTGATTTATTCTAGTAATTAATATACCCTTTGAAAGACGCAATTTAGTTTATTTTTTTTAAGAAAATAAAAGTGCGCTCAATTTTGAAAACTCGTTATTCTTGCTTTTTGGTTTAAACCAAAAAAATATTTCGGCAAAGAAACAAATCCATTAAACAAGAAAACATATTTACACAAAAAAATAGTAAAAAAAAATCATTTACAAAAAAAATTGTGAAATTTTATAGTGAATGCATTGTGAATCAAAAAAAGATGTACATTGCGTCAAAATAACACATAAGATTATTATTTAAAATAGTTACCAAAAAACAACCAAATTAAAGACTATGAAAAAAATCATTTTACTACTTATTGGACTTGTATTGTCTTCACAATCGTATGCCCAAGCAGTAGATTATCGCGCTAAGGCAAAAAAATTAGTTTCTCAAATGACCTTAGAAGAAAAAGCTTCTTTGTGTTCCGGTGAAACTGCTTGGTCCACAAAAGCCATAACCAGACTAGGAATTCCTTCTATTTTTATGACTGACGGGCCACATGGTTTACGTAAAGCAGAAGGTTTTGACTTTACCAACAGCGTTCCTTCTACGTGTTTCCCAACAGCATCTGCACTTGCTTCCTCATGGAATCCTGCTTTGGCACAAAAAATGGGAGAAGCTTTAGGAATCGAATCTCAAGCTAACGATGTTCAAATATTATTAGGACCAGGAGTAAATATGAAGCGTTCCCCTCTTGGTGGAAGAAACTTTGAATATTTTTCTGAAGATCCAGTTCTAGCCGGAAAAATTGCTATCGGTTTTATAAATGGAGTTCAAAGTCAAGGTGTGGGAACTTCCATGAAACATTTTGCAGCAAACAGTCAGGAAGCTGAACGTATGTCTAATAGTTCTAATGTTGACGAACGTACCTTGAACGAAATCTATTTTCCAGCCTTTGAAATGGCCGTAAAAGAAGCACAACCTTGGACGGTAATGTGTTCATACAATAAACTTAATGGAACATACGCATCTGAAAACTCCTATTTATTGAATCAAATGCTAAAAGAAAAATGGGGCTTACAAGGTTTTGTAGTTTCTGATTGGGGCGCAGTAAACGAAAGAGCTCTAGGAGTTGGTGCCGGATTGCATTTAGAAATGCCTGCAAGCGGAGGCTTCAATGATAAAAAAATTGTTGAAGCGGTAAAAAAAGGAACTTTGGCGGAAGCCAGATTGGATGAAATTGTAACTGATTTACTTGCCATTACTTTAAAAGCAAAAGACAGCCACAAGAAAGGAATCGTTGTGGACAAAGTAAAACACAATGAATTAGCCAGACAAGTAAGTGGCGAATGTATTGTTTTATTGAAAAACGACAATGCTATTTTACCACTAAAATCAGCTTTAAAAAAGATAGCTATTGTTGGTGATTTTGCAAAAAATCCTCGTTATCAAGGAGCAGGAAGCTCACAAGTGAGACCTACACAAATTGTAAATGCACTGAATGAATTACAAAAAATGGCAAAAGGAACTCAATTTTCCTTTTCAACAGGGTATAATACTGCCGGAGAAACAGATGATGCTAAAATTGCTGAAGCAGTTCAAAATGCAAAAAAATCAGAATTAGTGATTGTTTTTGCTGGTTTACCGGACAGTTATGAATCAGAAGGTTTTGACAGAAACAACATGGACTTGCCTGCAGGTCACAACAAATTGATTTCAGAAGTAGCAAAAGTTAACAAAAACATTGTAGTGGTATTGATGAATGGCGCTGCAGTTTCTATGCCATGGAAAAACGATGTTGCTGCAATTGTCGAAGCGTATCTTGGTGGTCAAGCCGGTGGTGGAGCAATTGCTGACGTATTAACTGGAAAAGTAAACCCTTCCGGAAAATTATCTGAAACCTTTCCTGCACGCTTGGAAGACACTCCAACTGCAATGGATTTCCCTTCAAAAGATGGAAATGCAAATTATGGTGAAGGGATTTTTATTGGATACCGTTATTATGACAAAAAGAAAATCGAACCTAACTTTCCTTTTGGATACGGTTTGAGTTACACCTCTTTTTCGTATTCTGATATTAAAGCCAATACTACATCAGCTAAAGATTCTGATGCAATCACCATATCAGTAAAAGTAAAAAACACAGGTAAAATTGCGGGTAAAGAAGTAGTTCAACTCTATGTTCATGAACAAGAAAGCGAAGTGGCAAGACCCGAAAACGAACTGAAACACTTTGAAAAAGTAGCATTGCTAGACGGAGAAGAAAAAACAGTTACATTTCAATTGACTTCACGTGACTTTGCTTATTTCAATTCAAAATCTCATGATTGGGCTATAAAATCAGGGAAATTTGACATCCTTATTGGAAGTTCCTCTCGTGATTTGCCTTTAAAACAAACCATCACTATTGAATCTACAAAAGCTGCAAAAATAGTGCTGACACGTGAATCATTATTTAAGGAATTCAAAAAATCTCCAAACAGTCAAGCGATATACGAACAACTGGTTCAAAGTTTCACTGGTGCCAATAAAAAACCAGAAACGGAAGATGAGAAAAAAGCAGCTTCATTTTTAGAGGCAATGTTAGCCGATATGCCAATCAATAAATTTCTTTTATTATCAGGAGGAAAATTCACAGAAGAAAATCTGGATGGTATTTTGAAAGCTGTCAACCAAAATTAAAAATTGTTATTAATTGTTGTTAAAAAAGTATTGAAAAAGAATTTAATTGGATATCGTCTATAGAGCACATCTAAATTAAATTCCCTCTCATCAAGTCTATTTCCCTAATTAAATACCATAACTACAAGTTCGTTAGGCAATAGATGTAGAGTCAATACTTTTTTTTATTTTAGAACTCAATCGACAGTATTTCTAAGAATACTGTCGATTGAGTTTTTTTTATTTTACAAATTCAAAAGTCGTTTTCAAACGAATATCTGAAGAAGAAGAACCAATCATCAAATCAAAATCTCCTGGCTCAGCAATCCATTGTAGTGCAGCATTGTAAAAAGATAACTTTTCTTTGTCAATGATAAATTTGATGGTTTTTGTTTCACCCGCATTCAGTTTTATCTTTTGAAAATCTTTCAATTCAATTATTGGTCTGACAACTGATCCTACTTTGTCTCTCAAATACAGCTGAACTACTTCTTCACCAGCTACTTTTCCAGAATTTTTCACGTTTAATGAAACCGCGATACTTTCCGTACTCTTGATTTTATTTTTGGATAACTTCAAATCTGAATATTCGAAAGTGGTATAACTCAATCCATAGCCAAAAGGAAATCTAGGACTATTTTTTAAATCAGTATATGCAGAAACATAATTGAAAGCCGTTTCATTTGGAGCTGGTCTTCCTGTATTAAAATGATTGTAATAAATAGGAATTTGTCCTTCTTCCCTTGGAAAAGACATTGGTAATTTTCCCGAAGGATTGTAATCGCCAAACAAAACATCAGCAATAGCATTACCTGCTTCGCTTCCTAACCACCAGGTGTAAGCAATTGCTGGGACATTATCTGCAGTCCAATTAAAAACAAGCGGTCTTCCCGCGTTAATCAAAACCACGACAGGTTTCCCGGTTGCTTGAATCGCTTTTACTAGTTCTTCCTGAACTCCAGGCAAATGAATATTACTGCGACTTTTAGCTTCGCCACTCATATCTGCTCTTTCACCAATACTCAAAATCACAACATCGGCTTGATTGGCAACAGCAATTGCTTCCGCAAAACCATCTTTGTTATCCCCTTCAATTTCACACCCTTTGGCGTAAAGCAATTTAGTTGAATTCCCTATTTTATTTTGAACACCTTCCCATTGCGAAACCACTTGTTTATCATAATCCAGCTCAGGCAATTCTACTGCCCAAAAACCCATATTTTGTTTGTGTTCTTTAACCAAAGGCCCAATAAAAGCGATTGTTTTTGTGTCTTTGGAAAGTGGTAAAATGTTTTTCTCATTCTTCAATAACACGATACTTTTTGCCGCAATATCCCTTGCTGCTTTTCTGTGCTCCGGATTGTTCAATGCCGCTTGTTCTCTCTCCGGATTCGAGTATTTATAAGGATTATCAAAAAGTCCTAATTCAAATTTTTTGTGTAAAATTCTTTTTACGGCATCATCAATCAAGGCAATTGGTACTTTATTTTCTTTAACCAACTCCGCTAAATGGTATCGATACGCATTGCTTTCCATATCCATATCACTTCCTGCAGTTATGGCTTGTAACGCGGCTTCTTTATTGTCTTTTGAAAATCCGTGATTCACCATTTCTCCTATCGAACCCCAATCAGAAACTATAAAACCTTGAAAGTTCCATTTTCCTTTCAGAATGTCTCTTTGCAGGTATTTATTTGCTGTAGCCGGAATTCCGTTAATGTCATTAAACGAATTCATAAATGTTGCGGCTCCTGCATCTAGCGCTGCTTTGAAAGGAGGCAAATACGTTTCCCAAAGCATTCTTTCGCTCATATCAACCGAGTTGTAATCTCTCCCGCCAACAGCGGCTCCATAAGCAGCAAAATGTTTCACGCAAGCCATTACCGAATTGACATCACCTAAATTCCCCTGAAAACCTTTGACTCTGGCGTAGGCGATTCTCGAACCTAAATAAGTATCTTCTCCAGCACCTTCCATCACTCGTCCCCAACGCGGATCACGAGAAACATCAACCATGGGCGCAAATGTCCAGTGAATCCCACTTGCCGATGCTTCTATAGCTGCAATTCTTGCTGAAAGTTCCATCGCTTCTAAATCCCAACTTGCAGCTTCCGCCAAAGGAAGTGGAAAAGTAGTCTTGTATCCATGCACCACATCCTGACCAAATAACAATGGGATTTTCAATCGAGATTGCATCGCTAATTCTTGATACTGACGGGTATATTTAGTTCCTAAAACATTCAACATCGAACCAATTAAACCTTTTTTAATTTCGGTTTCCTTATTTGGATTTATGGTTATAGGTCCAGTCGCTTGATTGTTTCCCGTATATTGATTAAGTTGTCCAATTTTTTCTTCGAGTGTCATTTGCTTTAGCAAAGCATTCACTTTTTGGTCAATTGTTTTTTGTTGGGAAAACCCAATAAAACAAACCAATAAAAGAATTGTAGTTTCTATTTTTTTCATTTCAAATTTCTTTGTTGTTTCACTAGCTATTTAGAATAGTATGAAACGAGTTTATAGTCTTGTATGCTTTTATTTTTTTGCCTTTTTAAATTCCAAAAAGTTCAAATTGAAATTTCCTTTTTCAAAACGCACTTTTACTTTATTCGTTCCTTGTTTTAAAAGTACATTTTTTAAAATCACCGTTTTCCAATTATCCTTTCCGCCTGAAGATGGAATTGTTATTATTTCAGAGATTTTCCCGTTTTCATCTTCTAAATAAAGTTTTCCACCTGAAGCCTCACTCGCATAACGAATAGCAACATCAAAAGTAGTTTTAGCTTTCACCTCAACGGTGTATTGCAACCATTCACCATCTTCAATAAAAGCAACCTGAAATCCATTTGTCATTGTATCATTGCAAGACTCAATATCAACTCCATCATTTCGCATCATTCCGCCTTTGTTCCATTTAGTAAACTTTGTCCCGTCATAATTAGCGACATCTTTATCCAAATAAGCATATCCGTTTTGTCCTAAATCATATTCAGTTGCGAATACTTTCCCTGGCAAAGAATGGTTTTTGTATTTCTTAGTATCGGTTGTTTGAACTTGTCTGAACATGGCATCAATCACATCATATCTGATGGTCAGATTTTTCATTTTGAAGTTTTCAGCGATATCCATTACTCCTTTTTTGGCAAAATCTACAGTAGGCTTAGCTCTTTCATTATTCCAATATTTCAACAATTGATCGTATTCCGGAGTTTTTGTAACCGAAGTAACTCCAGCTAAATTTTCAATTTTTTTCATTGGCCAAAAAGCCCAACCAATATTATTTGCCTCCACTAAAGAAATAGCTTCCTTAAACCAAACATTAGAATTTTCACCACTTTCTCCCAACCAAATTGGCACATTGTATTGGGTTCTGTAATCCAACATTTTTTGTATCGAAGCTGTGTCATTTTGGTTCCAATATTTGTGAAAACTCAACGCCATATTTTCATCCCAAAGCGGAAACATTCCGTTGTAATTATTTCCCCAGCAATTCCCTTCAATGAAAATCAAATGATTTTTATCGATGGCTCGAATGGCATTTGTAACTCTAACCTGCAAAGCTCTTAAAGGCGCATTCGATGTTTCATCGCAACCATTTTGATTTGTTCCCGTAAAATCCCAATTGGGTTCATTGATAATATCATAAGCTCCTATCCAAGGATTGTCTTTGTAACGCTCTGCTAATTTTTCCCAAAGCGCCACCATTTTATCCTGATTGGCCGTACTTTCCCAAAGTGATGGTTTTGCAGAATCATAATCAGAGATATTAGCGTCTTTTCCTTGTCCACCCGGAGCTGCATGCAAATCCAGAATCAGATATATTTTATTGGCAGCACACCAGTTTAATAAATCATCGGTCATTTTGAAACCTTCCTCCAGCCAAGTATTCTGACCAGAAACCGCTTCTTGTTCAAGAGGCAATGTGTATAAATTGTAATGCATTGGCAAACGAACAGAGTTGAAACCCCAAGCCGCCAATGAATCAATATCTCTCTTTGTTATTCCATTTGCTTTATAGGCATCATAAAATTCTTTGGTGTTTTTGGCACCAATTAAATCCGTTATTTTTTGCTTAATTATATGTTGAGGGCCTGCAAATGAACCGGTTTGAAGCATATATCCTTCCTGAACCATCCATCCGCCCAATCCCAAACCGCGCAACACAATATTTTTCCCGTTTCCATCGACAATTTCTTGTCCATTTCTATGTAAAAATCCCTGTCCAAACGAGGCAATTGAAAAAGAAATAAAGACCATTAAAACTATTTTCTTCATAAAGTAGGTTTTAGAATAAGACCGTTTAAAATTTAATACACTAATGTTTGAATCCCATGAGCAGGAATTACAACAACCGTTTTCTCAGTAGCAATAATTAAATTATACGTAACACTTTTATCGCTATGATTCATTACTACAGTAACCATTTTTCCATCTTTATTCAGGAATGAAGTACTTATCAAACTGCTTCGGCTTACTGCTGTACTGACTCTTTTAGCATCTGGTCGAATGAATTTTGAAAAATGTCCGATGTAATAATACGAAGGTGTGTAAATTAATTCTCCTGAATTAGTATCTGCATGAATGGGTGCAAAACAAAAATTCCCTACGTGATTTGGTCCGCCATTTTGGTCCAAAAGAATATTCCAATCCGTCCAACCCACAGTTCCATTATTAAAATCATTAATCATAGAAGTTCCATATCGTTCTCCGTTTGCCCAAAATTGGTATTTCTTAGCATCAAATTTTTCGACGCAACCTTCGGTAAACATTAAATTTTTAGATGGATAGGCTTCGTGTACTTTTCGAACATTATCAAACATTGGTTCACCTCCTGCCCAAGTTTCGTACCAATGAAATCCCATTCCCCAAGCATATTTTGAAGCTTCCGGATCAGAAAAAATAACATTGGCTCTCTGGTTCATCAAATCACGGTTGTGATCCCAAACCACAATTTTTTTACTTCCTAAACCTTCTTTTTTCATTGTTGGCCCAAGGAAATTCTTCAAGAAATCTCTTTCGGCTTCTGCAGAATACACACATGATTCCCAGGTTTGGGTTGCCATAGGTTCGTTTTGAACGGTCAATCCCCAAATTGGCATTCCCTCTTTCTCATACGCTTTGATAAATTTCGTATAATAATTTGCCCAAGATTGATAGTATTCCGGAAGTAACGTTCCTCCTTTTAGCATGTTGCCATTGCTTTTCATAAAAGCGGGAGGACTCCATGGCGAAACATAAAGCAATAATTTCCCGCCAGCCGTTTTTATGGCTTCTTTAAGCATTGGAATGCGATATTGTCTGTCATGATCAATATTGAAAGTTTTTAAATCTTTGTCTCCGTCTTTGATATAGGTATAGCTTGCGCTCGAAAAATCAGAACTATGAATGGTGGTTCTCAATAACGAATATCCAATACCTTTTTCTTTATCATAGTAGGCATTCAAAAGTTCTTGCTGTTTCTCTTTGCTCAATTTTGCAAAAACCTCAGCACTTGCATCCGTGATTGCTCCACCGATTCCCATGAAGTTTTGGAATGTTTTAGTTGGTTCCACAAAAACAGAAATCTCTGTTTCTAAAGGCTGTTTGGAGCTGCTAAAACTCAATTTATCGGTTTGTGTTAATCGCAACTTTGTATTTTCTGCTGTAGTATAAACGGTAATCGTTTTGTCTTTTGTAGAAAAAGATTTGAGTTTAGCTTGGCTTTTTTGCTGAGAAAAAGCAAAAAAAGATGTTGCCAAAAGTACTACTGTCGTTATTCTTTTCATGATATTATTATCTATTTTATTTACCAGATATACGTTCCTACCGAACCTGCTTCGAGGGAAGTTTTTACCCAGTTTCCATTGTATTTGATATTGAAAATTTCGGAAGTATTTCCATCATTTTCAACAATTAAAACTTTTTTCCCACTAGGCGTTTTAAAAGCCACATTGTTTAAATTTCCACTAAAGTTACTCGAAATTCTCACAGAACCCGCAGGAACAAATTTAGAAGCGTGGGCAATGATATAATATCCTATATTTCTTGTGAAACTATCACTGCTGTTAATCGTCAATGCACCTTTACAAGTGGTACAACCGCCCGGAGTATTTGGTCCAAAAGAAGCATTATTGGCTAAGTTCCATTCTAATGCTGTTTTACTCCAATTACGCATCGAGCCGATAATTACATTTTTCACATGCCATTTCAAATCCCCTTCAAAACTTCCTGTTGAAGACGTGTATTGCTCCGTGAAATAGATGTTTTTATTGGGAAAAGCACTGTGAACTGTAGACAAAGCACTTATATCTCCTTCGTACAAATGAAATGCAGAACCATCAACATAAGGATTTGCTCCTGGATCATTCAGCACTGCAATAGGATATTCCGGTTTGTTGCAATTATGGTCGTATGCCACAATTTTAGTCGATAAGTTTGCAGTTTTGAAAGCAGGACCTAAATGATTTTTTATAAAATCAGCCTGATGCAATGCAATCATCAACATACTTGGATTGTTGCCCGGATGCAAGGGTTCGTTTTGAGGCGTAACAGCATCAATAGCAATTCCTTCGGCTTTCATAGTTTGAATGTATTTTACAAAATATTTTGCATAAACCGCATAATATTCCGGCTTCAAGCTTCCGCCAACAAAACCATTGTTGTCTTTCATCCAAACTGGAGGCGACCACGGAGTTGCCATTATTTTAATATTTGGATTGATTGCCACAATTTCTTTCAGCATTGGAATCAAATCCGTTTTATCTGGTGCTAAACTAAAATTATCTAGATTCATATCCGTTTGCCCGCTTGGTAAATCATCATACGTAAATGGCGCGGCATTCAAATCGGATGCGCCAATGCTAATTCTTAAATAGCTTATTGCGATAGAATTGTCATTAGTTCCAAATAATTCTTTTAATAATTCTTGCCGCTTTTGGGTATTTAATTGATTTATAACCTGAGCGCTTCCTCCAGTTAAGGTATATCCAAAACCATCGATTGTTTGAAACACTTTAGAATCGTCAACCTCAATATTAGCATAGGTATTATAGGCTGTGCCAAATGATAAAACTGATGTTTGTTTTTGAAGTGTTACGCTCTGATTGCCTTTTGTCAACCAAAAATCCATTTCATTTGTGACTGCCACTGGCGGAGTTGGCGTAGGTGCTGGAGCCGGATCAACAGTATCTCCAGACGGAGAACACTTTGACATAAGCAACGTAAGGGTTAATACAACTAAAAATTTCATAGTGTTTTTTATAGTGTTCATAATTTATTTAAAGTTTACTTCAACATAAACCGGCAAATGATCTGATGGATATTTCAAGTCTTTTGAGTCGCTCAAAACGGCATATTTTTTTACTTTCAAAATGCTATTCTTCGAAATAAAAATATAATCAATCAATTTAGTTACGGGTTCGTTGTGTTTAAAATTATTAAATGTTCCATAAGGCCCGAAAGGTTTCTCTTTCGAAACTTCTCTAGCGTCATCCATTGCTTTTTTAAGCAGTATTATTCTGTCCTCTTTAGGCTCTGAATTTAAATCACCCATAAGAATCACAGGATATTTTTTTGTGTTTAGTTCCTTAATTTTAGAAAGAATTAATTGGATTCCTTTGGTTCTGGCTTCTTCGCCAATGTGATCCAAATGTGTGTTAAAAACCCAAAAGAATTGTTTTGTTTTCAAATCTTTGAACAGTGCATACGTACAAACTCTATTGTAGGCAGCGTCCCAACCTTTTGAAATTGTATTGGGTGTTTCAGAAAGCCAGAACGTATTGCTTCCTTTAACTGTAAATCTTTCTTTTTTATAAAAAATATTGGACGATTCTCCTTGCCCAATTCCGTCTCTTCCAATACCTACATTATTATATTCCGGAAGTGAAGTTGTAATATCAACAACCTGATTGGGTCTTGCTTCTTGGACTCCAAAAACATCAGGATTGTAAAATTGAATTTGAGAAATGAAATAATCTTTACGAAGACTCCAAGCATTCTCTCCGTCACTGGCAACATCTAAGCGAATATTATACGTCATCACTTTCAATGTTTGCCCATTAGAAAAAATTCCCATTAGCAGAAAAACTACCGAAACAATTATTTTTTTTACCTGATTCATGTATACTATTTTTTGATGAATTAATATTTGATACCAAATATAACACTTCATTAGAGCTTCTATCCAACTTACAAACAGAAGCTCCCAATGAAGACCTAACTAAACAAAAATATAATTAATTGTAAACCCTAATATAATCGACTTCAAAAGTAGAAGCCGTAAAATTAGGATCTATTGCTCCGCCAAAATTCCCTCCCATTGCACAATTTATGATTAAGAAAAAATTCTGATTAAAAGGAAGACTAGCCGAGTTTGCAAACGTATAAAACAATTGATTGTCAACGTAAAACTTAATTGATGTAGCTGACCAATCTATAGAATAAATGTGAAACTCTGTTGAAGCATTAGGAACCATAACCGTGCTTGTATCAGGTGTATTTCCTGAACGCCCGGGAGAATGCAAAGACCCATGAACCCTGTTTTGGCTGTTGCCAACATGTTCCATAATATCAACTTCCCCACATGCGGGCCAAGCAGTTGTGCTTATATTACTTCCTAACATCCATAAAGCAGACCAAGTTCCAGCACCCAAAGCCAGTTTTGCCTTAATTTCCACTCTTCCGTATTTGAATGAAAATTTATCTTTTGAAAGAATTCGAGCCGAAGTATAATTGCTTCCGCTAAAACTTTCTTTCAGCGTTTTAATTTTTAACAAACCATCCTGAACAATTACATTTTCCAGCCTGTTCGTGTAATATTGGGATTCATTGTTTCCCCAGCCACCAGCACCTAAATCATAACCCCATTTTGAACTATCGGGAGCGCCATTGACATTAAACTCATCTGACCAAACTAAAGCAGAATCCACAAAAACCGTTACTGAAATAGTGGAAGAAACAAATTGCCCTGAATTATATGCTGACACATATATAACATAGGTATTTGTACCCGCTGTTGTATAGGTATAAGTAAAACTTCCATTTGTTAGCTCTTTAGTTTCTCCATTACCAAGTAAAATTTTATAAGAAGTCGCATTAGTTGCACTGATGTTAAAATTTACTGTTCCGCTTCCATCGCCGTTTGGATTTTGTGCAGTTGCACCAGCTACTGTTGCTGAAACCGAAAGGTTTGAAGGCGCAGTTACCGTTTCTTCTTCGGTATTATTAGTACCACTGCATGAAAACAACATGAAAAAATTAGCCAAAGCCAATAAAAACATATAATTTTTATTTTTCGAAAATTGAAGTACCATATTATTTCCCATCCTTTAAAAGCTTTTTATGATTAAAATAAAGCTCAGAATTTTTGACAATTCTGAGCTTACATTTTATAATTTATTAAAGTGCCGGTTTCAATTTTAGATACCAAGCATTTCCAGTTTCGGTTCCTTGTACTCTAAGATACATGTAAGTTGATGTAATAACCAAGATTTCATATTCTTTTTGAACTGCACCATATCCTATGAAAGTATCTACACCTGACAATAAAATACTCGTTTGGGTAGACGTTGAATTATCAGCATTAGTAACGACTACCGGTGCACCTGATGATGCGGGTACAAAACTAAAAGCAGAAGTTCCGCCTCCGTAATTATAACATCCTTCATCTCCTGAACCCGGAATACCCGGAAGAGTTGTTAGTGAACCTGTTTTTGTAAATGCACCGTCCGGAGTAGTAACTTGCAAGGAGTATGTTCCCGAAGCTGCAACTTTAGCAAAAGTAAAAGTGGCTGTGTAAAAACAATTTGCAGAAGCTACTTTTTCATTAACACCACCGGCCCACCATTCTGGCCTGATAGAAGCTACATTCCAAGGACCAACGCCAAGATGACCTGCTACACTTTTATCTACTACCCACCTTTTTGAAGCATTATTCGTTAATGCAGTAACAATTTCAGGAGCAACAGTAAAATCACTTCTTACAGTAACGTCTTTAGTAACATTAGTAGAAGATCCTCCTTTGCCATAAGCTACAACAGTTATTCTATAAGTGTTTACCCCAACAGAAGTGTATTTCTTAGTAGCCTTACCCGTTGGTAAATAAACTAAATCCAATGGAGTACTTGCATCATAATCGATTTTATACGAAAGAGCATTGTCTCCTGTCACCGAAATTTTTACACTTCCAGAACCATCACCGTTTGGATGCGTTGCATCTACTCCGACAACCTCAGCATTTATGACAACATTTGCTGGTGCCGATAATTCGCCCAAACTATACTCTTCTTCGTTGCAGCTAATAAATGTTAGTGCTACTATGAAAAGCCCTAAAATGTATTTGATATTTGTTTTCATATTTTTTTTAATTAGTTAATCTAATATTGTCTATATAAATTACTTCTCCTGATCCTTTTGCTGAATCATCGTATCTAAATACAAGTTGAGTAAATTTGGCATTAGCCGGAATTGCTGCAATTGTACTGAAATCAAATACTAATTCTTGCCAAGAATCAGCAACAGTATTGGCTACTTTTAAAACTGCAACACCATTTGCAGGAGTTCCGCCTACAGCCCATTCTAATTCTACATTTAGATTTTTACCCACTTCGGTTGCATACATCAATAATTTGATTTTATTTCCAGTTGCAAAATCTATTGGAGAATCCAAAGGAGTATAAGTTCCACTCCAAGTTTCTGCTCCTGTTGATTTTGTATATTTCCAAACTGTAGCACTAGTGTTCAATCCTGTTGGAAAAGGATTTGCTATTACTGCAGTTGAAATTCCACCAAAAGTTCCACCAACTCCATAATTTTGAGTTGTTAATTCATAGGTAATTGGTAACCCGTACGCATTGTAAATAATAGTTGGTGTCGTTTTTTCCGTTTTGGCAGCGCCACCGCTTAACGCAACAACTTTTACATTATACGTTCCGGCAACGGCATAATCATGAGCAACTTCTCCATCAGTAGCTAATGGTGTTCCAACCTCATTAGGAACATCTCCAAAATAAACTAAATACGATTTTGCATAATCCGCTTTGGCTTTTACTTTTAAATTGTGAATGTTTTTATTTAAAGTAACAGCTAAGTTTTCTGGCGCTCTATACACAACATCTAACGGGAATGTTTGCTCAGTTGTCGCTCCAGAAATTGATGTCGCAGTAATTTTTATCGTATATTTTCCTTCTGGATAAACATGGGTTGTACTTGCTCCAGGAGCTACTTTAACTGACGATACTGTTCCATGTCCGTATTCTACTTTGAAAGAAACAGCACCATCTGCAGTAGGAGTTATTGTTACTTTTCCTGAATTATCAGTGCTGATATCAAATATCTTATTGAGATTAGCCGATGATTCCGCACCTAAAAGAGCAGTATCTTCGTTGATTCCCTCCACAGTACAACTTATAGCTACAAACAGTACTAGTATAAAGCTGAAAATTAATTTTATCTTTTTCATAATTTTATCTTTTATTAATTATAGCCAGGGTTTTGTTTCAATTTAGTTCCTTGAAGTTCTCTTACTGGTATAGGAAAAATTTCATCTTTACCGGCAACGAAACCTCTGTTTGATAATTTAGACGCTGCATCACCCCATCGAACAAGATCAAAAAATCGGTGTCCTTCACCTGCAAGTTCCATTCTTCTTTCATTTTTAATGGCTGCAAGTGTAACCAGAACAGAAGGCAAACCAACTCTTGATCTAACTGCATCAAGTAAAGCTTGAGCTCTTGCTCCTGAACCTAATGCTTCGGCTTCCATCAAATAAGTATCTGCTAATCTAATGATATAAGAATTTTGTCTGTAATTCAATTCTGCTGCTCCACCACCAGTTCTTACATCTTCTTTTCTAGGAAGGAATTTGTTTAAGAAATATCCTGTATCTTGATATCCACCAATATAATCAGCTTTACCAGCTGCTTTTAAAGCTTTTAAATCTAATATTGTAGCACCAAATCTTGGGTCCAACTTAATGGCGTCATATAAATCTTGAGTGATAACATTAAAACTCCATCCTGATGGTAAATCAGGTGCTGTTGAACCTGATGGTCTTGAATAACTTCTAGGACCTACCATAACATTCAATGAATTCCCTTCGTCTCTACCTGAACCCCAGAATCCCCAGTCAGAATTACCGGCACTAGTGTGAGAAACTTCAATAAGTGACTCCGTATTAAACTTATTAGAAACTACCCATAAATCACTAAAATTGGTCAGCAATTTATTCCCATATTGATTTGTTCCACCCGGCGTACCATTTACTAAGGCAAGAATAGCTGCTGCTTCGGATTTTTTACCTTCTTGTAAATACACTTTTCCAAGCAATGCCTGTGCAGCACCTTTTGTTAGACGTCCAGATTCTGTATCAGCAGGAACAGTTGTTGGTAAAGTGGCTATTGCCTCAATCAAATCTTTTTCTATTTGAGCATAAACTGCTTCTGATGTCGCTTGCTCCACTTCATACATATTAGTAGCGGTTAAAGGCTCCAATAATAATGGAACATTCTTGAACAATCTAACCAAGTTGAAATAATACATGGCTCTCAATGCTTTTGATTCTCCGGCAAATCGCGCTTTCACATCATCTGGCATAGCAACACCCGGTAATTTCAATAATAAAGTGTTTGCTCTAAAAATTCCTTGGTAATGATCATTCCAAAAACTTCCCGGAACTATTGTACCTGTAAGTGTATGCGTAGAAAAACCCTGTATTCCTGCTCCATCTGTAGAACCACCTCCACCTGCGTAGAAGTCATCAGAACCAGCATTCATCATACCAACCATGTTTTCAAAACCACCCGTGTTTTTTCTAATCGCATCATAAACTCCTACCAAAGCTGCTGTAGCTTGGTCTTGATTCGCATAATAGTTATCTGAAAGAAATGACCCCTTTGGCGTTATATCTACAAATTCTTCCGTACAGGAACCGAATGAAACCACAGCTGCTGCAATAAATAAATATTTAAATTTTATCGTTTTCATAATTCTTGATTGTATTAAAATTGTAAATTAGCTCCAAGCATAAATGTTCTAGCTTGTGGATAAATTCCTTTGTCTATCCCGAATACACCTCCACCAATTTCTGGATCATAACCCGTGTATTTAGTAATAGTCAATAAGTTCTCGGCAGTTAAATAAAAACGTACTTTATTCGCTCCAATTTTACTCACCACACTACTAGGCAATGAATATCCAAGTTGAACTAGTTTCAGTCTAAGATAATCTCCTTTTTCCAAGTAAAAATCTGACATCTTTCCAAAATTTCCATTGGTATCATCATTAGTTAGTCTAGGATAATCATTTGAAGTTCCTTCACCTGTCCATCTGCTTAAAGCAATCGTTTGATAGTTTGCATTTCCTACATCCAGTCTTCGCAAGCCCTGGAAAATTTTATTTCCTGCTGCTCCTTGAGCAAATGCCATCAAATCGAAGTTTTTATAATCTAAATTTAAGGTCAGACCAAAAGTGTATTTTGGAATATTACTTCCTAAAAATTGTTTGTCATCATCTCCAATTGAACCATTACCGTCTGTATCTACCCAACGGAAATCTCCCGGACGGGCAGCTGGCTGAATCAAACCTCCAGATGAATTTGTATAAGCATCAATTTCTGCTTGATTTTGAAAAATACCTGCTGTTTTAAATCCGTAAAATGAATTATACGATTGCCCTACTTGCGTTCTTGTTACTGCGCCCATAGATTGAAAAGAAGCATCACCCACTAAATAATTAGAATCTGCAGCCACATAAGTAACTTTGTTTTCTAAGTAAGCAACATTCCCATTAGCAGAGAAATTAAAATCACCAAAAGTCTTTTTATATCCTAATTCAACCTCGATTCCTTTATTGTCCATATCGGCAACATTACCTATTGGACTTGCAGTCACACCTACATAACCCGGAATATTTATTGGACGTAAAATCCCTTTGGTTGATTTTTTGTACAAGTCTACAGTAAGACTTATGTCATTAAAAAGTTTGGATTCAAAACCAACATTTGCCTGAGAAGTTTCCTCCCATCTCAAATCTGGGTTATCAAGTGTAAGGTTAGCATAACCAGTCGTAATTGCCCCTGCGTTTCCAAAAGAATAATTATAACCACCTTCAACTAGAGAAAGGTATCTAAAATCTGGTATGGCATCATTTCCAACGACTCCGTATCCACCTCTTATTTTAAAAGTATTAAGTACTTTGCTTTCTTTCCAAAAATCTTCTTTGGTTAAAACCCACCCTAAATTAAACGATGGAAATACACCAAATTTATTGTTACCACCGAAACGTGTAGAACCATCACGACGAATAATCCCAGTAAACAAATATTTCTCTTTGTAATCGTAATTCACACGTGAAAATAAAGAGTTCAATTTATGATGTGTAGAATCGTACGTATAACTGCTTCTGTCCGATTGTGGTATATCAAAGTTAAAAGAGGCATCTTTATAATTGGTCACAGGCAATCCAAACAATGTAGCACCAAGACCTCCGCCAATATTATCAACGTAAGATCCCTGACCCAATAAAACCGTTAAGTTATGATCCCCAAATTGATTTGTATACGTCAATATGTTTTCAACATTCCACGCAAAACTTTTGTTTTCATATTTGCTGTAGTTATTTTTTAGCACATTTGAAGTTGCACTTAAATAGAAAACAGGTGTGAATCCTTGACCTCCCCATGTTGCTAATTTTGCTCCAAAAGTTGATCTCACTTTTATATGACTTGTTATAGCCGCTTCAATATACGCGTTACCAACGATATCATCTGAAGTACCATAACTTCCTAATCTTGTTTTGGCATAAGCCAAAGGATTCGTCATTTCTTGACCAACCAAACTTGAAATTCCATAAGGATTTCCGTTTGCATCACGAATTACAGGATTAGTAGCATAAGGTGCATCATTCGCTTTTACAGGATCCGTTTCTACCAAAGGAGTAGTTGGGTCTAAGTTGATTGCTGAACTTAACGGCCCACCAAACTCGCTGTTTGTATTTCCAATACCAATTGTTTTTTGTCTCGAGAAACCTAATGTTTGTCCGAAAGTAAATACTTTAGATATTTTATGTGTTGAGTTTAAACGGAAATTCTTTTTGCTGTAATTTGATATTTCTGTTGAAACAATTCCTTCTTGTTCCTGAAGTCCAAAAGAAGCATAAAAATTAGAAACATCAGATCCACCGCTGATACTCAATTCATGTGAATAACGGAAAGCGCTTGTATTAAAAATCGCTTTCTGCCAATCTGTACCAACTCCTAAAGCAGATAAATTAGGAAATATTGCTGGACCGCCGGCGGCAACTGATTTTTCATTTAACAAAGCACCATATTGTGTGGCGTTCAGTAAATTTAAAGTTTTTTCTGGAGATGAAATTCCTGAAAAACCATTGTAGTTCACAGAAATTTTTCCTGATTTTCCTTTTTTGGTTGTCACCAAAATTACCCCTGTTGCAGCACGAGTACCATAAATTGCAGCAGAAGCAGCATCCTTAAGTACTTCAATCGACTCAATATCAGATTGATTAAGGAATCCTATTCCACCACCATCTACAACAACTCCGTCTACAACCCAAAGTGGATTATTACCACCATCGCCAAAAGTAGTTACCCCTCTGACACGGATTGTGGATCCAGAACCTGGTTGACCAGAACTAGCAGCAATAGTAACACCGGAAACTCTACCTTGTAAAGCTTGCTCGATACGACCATTTGGTACTTTCTCAAGATCTTTTGCTTTTACGCTCGATATTGCTCCAGTAACAACACTTTTCTTTTGAGTTCCGTAACCTACAACGACAACTTCCTGCAAGTTCTCTGTTGAAGATTTAAGTTTAACATCAACTCGACTTCTTCCATTGATAGCTTCCTTTGAAGTAATATAGCCTACATAGCTAAACTCTAAAGTGGCTTTTGAATCAGCCTTAATTTGATAGTTCCCATCAAAATCCGTAGCCGCAGCTTTGGAAGTTCCTTTAATTAAAACGCTTACTCCTGGGATGGGCAGCCCGTTTTCGTCATATACTTTTCCGTTTACAGTAACATCTTGTGCTTGTGCATAAACTGAGAATAGAATAGATAAAAGACAAAAAATGAACAGTTTTGTAAATTTCATATTTCTAAAAATTTTGGTTAATTAATTAGTAATTTGAAGCAATATTATCACTATTTTTTCTATATTCATTTTAATTATTTACTACAAAAACACATCAAATACATTTTTAATACTTAACAAAAACACATCAAAAAATTTATAAATACTTGTTTTTAAACAGATTAAATATTTTTTTGCTTTGTTATTTAAATGTTAATTTAAATAAAAACCACTACATTTATGAAATAAAGAGAAATTGCGTTTTATTTATTGAATTCATTGAAAAACCATCGTTTTATAAACAATAATAATTGCCCTTTTTTAATAACAATCAACTCATTACACTTAGACTTCAATTATGAGATTTACCAAACTCCATATTCTATTTTTTTTGATTTTATCATCCTTTACAACAATCTATGGACAGGTGAAAAATATTGGCTTGCCGGAAATTAGAAACTATAAAAGAACCGACTATAAAGGAGGCACTCAAAACTGGAACATAGATCAAGATAAAAACGGCAATTTATATTTTGCGAATAATAATGGTCTTTTCCAATTTGACGGATCATCATGGAAAAAATACAGTTTACCAAATTTATCTGCCATCAGGTGTTTGAAGATTGATGACTCCGGAAGAATTTTTGTCGGAGGCTATGATGAATTTGGATATTTCGAAGCTAATTCTAAAGGAAAACTGGTTTATTTTTCAGTTTCAAAACTAATAAACAAGGACAATATCAAAGCGATTGACTTTATCTGGAAAATTCATATTCACAAAGGAGAAGTACTATTTCAATCGTTTACAAGAGCCTATATTTTCAAAAACCAGAAACTTAAATTACTGGAATCCCCAAACAGATTTCAATTTTCATTTCAGGTAAAGAACCAACTTTATTTTCAGGATATTTCTGCAGGAATATTGGAATATAAAAATGGAAAATTGTTTCCGTTAAAAGAAACTACCGTTTTGAACACTACAGAAATCTGGGGAATGTTTCCAATGCCGGATAATAAAATCCTTATTACAACTTTAGACAAAGGGCTTTTTATATATGACAATGAAAAAATTACTTCATGGAATACCGAAGCAAATTATTTCATCAAAAAAAACAGTTCCCTTGGCGGGGTAACTATAAAAGATAAGTTCATCATTCTGAATTCCGTATTAGACGGCATGATTATTTGCGACTTGAACGGAAATATAATTCAGCACATCAATCATAAAAAGGGATTGCAAAACAACACCGTACTGACTTCATTTATTGACAACAAAAACAACCTTTGGCTGGGACTAGACAATGGAATTGCCTTTATTAATGAAAATTCTCCATTTACCTATTTTGGTTTCAGTTATGATTTAAGTACGGTTTACGCTTCTGTAGCTTATAAAGGAAACCTTTACGTAGCCACTAATCAAGGTCTTTTTTACCATTCTTGGAGCAATAGCATTAAAGAAGACACTTTTAAACTTGTTGAAGGAACCACAGGTCAAGCTTGGAATATTCAAGTGATAGACGATCAGCTAATCTGTGCTCACAATAGAGGCGCATTGTTGGTTTCGGGAGGAAAGGTTATTAAAACATTAGACAACAAAGGGCATTTTGGCTTTAAGCCAATTCCCAACCGCCCTAACTACTTAATTGGGTCAACCTACTACGGATTTACTATATTTGAAAAAAAATCCGGCGGATGGAGCTATAAAAATCAAGTAGAAGGATTTGACCTATCGGCCAATACATTTGAAATAGATGAGCTTAATTTGTGGTTAAAAAAAGACAATTTACTTTACCAGCTAACCCTATCAGATGGTTTAAACAAATTTAAATCTATAAAAACACATAAAAATCTATCCAACTCAGTTAAAGGAATAGGGAGTTTACAACGAATGAAAAACAACGTATACTTCCAAACAGATAATCGTTTTTATAAATATTCACAAGAACAAGATTTGTTTTTTGAAGATAAAAAAATTAGTGCGGTATTTAAAGATGTTCCAAAAATATATTCTTTAACTGAAGATAATTATGGCAATATCTGGTATATTTTCAGCGAATCATTAGGCGTTTTAATGAAACAGAAAAATGGCACTTATAAAAACTCTATTGCGCCTTTTTCCAGCTTAACAGGCAATCTCGTAAACAACTACATCTCCGTAAACACGATTAATCCTGAAAATATATTAATTGGTTTAACCGATGGTTTAGCCCATTATAATCCGAAACTACAGAATTATTCCGTGTCAAAACCAACAGCATTTATACGAAGTTTTTCTTATCCGGGAGATACAATAATCTTAGGAAACGGACAAAATAAGATTGACATGCTCAAAATACCTTATTCAGCAAATCGCGTGAAATTCACATTCTCGTCTCCAACTTATGAAAATCTGGAGAATGTAGAATTCTCTTATCAACTGGAAGGTTTTGATGATCGATGGAGCGCTTGGTCTTCCATTTCAATTAAAGAATACACTAACTTAAGAGAAGGTGATTACAAAATGAAATTAAAAGTGAGAAACAGTCATGGGATTCAATCGCAAGAAGCAATTGCTACTTTTACTGTTTCCCCACCTTGGTACAGGCATTTTTTGGCATATTTATTTTATCTTTTACTAATAGTTGCTTCTGTATTTTTCATTCGCAACAGAGTAAAAATGAAGATACGAAAAAACAAATATTACGAAACAATAGAGCAGCGAAGACTATATTTAGAGAAAGAATCTAAAATAAGACAGGAACAATACGAACTGGAAAAAGAAATCGAAAAATTAAAAAGTGACAAGTTACAAATTAAGATTTTAGCTAAGGACAAAGAATTAGTCAATAATTCGCTGCAAGTAGTTAAGAAAAACAAAATCCTAAATGGCATCATTTACAAATTAAAAGATATCAATGTCGAATCTTTTGATGATTCTACCAAGTTTCAATTTACAAAATTGAATAAAAGCATCACCAAAGAAGTTAACGCAGACAAAAGCTGGAAAGACTTAGAAAAACACATTAAGAATGTACATTTTGATTTCCTTAAAAGATTAAAAGAAAAATATCCTATAATATCTCCCCGAGAATTGGATTTATCAACCTATCTATTAATGAATATGTCAACGAAAGAGATTGCCGAAATCATGAATATATCAAACGGAGGAGTAGAACTGGCACGTTACCGATTGAGAAAAAAACTAGGACTCAATAAAAAAGAAAATCTGATTGGATTTCTAATGAGCATTTAATAAAAACCAAAATGCCATCATAAATTACTATGATGGCATTTCTATGATAAAAACAGCTGTTCGTTATGTCAAGAAATTTAAAGTTCGCTCCAATGCCATTCCCCTGGATCCTTTTATCAAAATAGTACAATTATTGAATTCAGTCATTGGCAAATCATTTGAAAATTCTTCAAATGTATTGTAAAACCAAAAGTTACTTTTTTCAAATTTATTGGCATAAAATGCTGAACCGATAAAATAACATTTCACGTTATCTTCATTCGAAAGCAGGTCAACTATTGCTTTATGCTCTTCCTGACTTTCCTGTCCCAACTCAAACATGTCTCCCAAAATCATTGCTTTATTTGAACTCTCTAACTGCAGAAAATTCTCAATAGCAACAGCCATACTGCTTGGGTTTGCATTATAGGCGTCCAGAATAATTTGGTTAGTTCCTTTTGTCAATAACTGCGATCTGTTATTCTCAGGCACATAGCTTTCTAAAGCTTCTTTTATTGCGATATCATCAATTTTAAAATACTTTCCTATAGTTAGCGCCGCATTTATGTTATTGGCATTATACAAGCCTATTAAATGCGTTGAAATAGTTAGATCAGAATAGTTTATTGCCACAAATGGATTTGCTTTGACTGAGGTAATATTTACATCCGCATCCGTTTTACTTACGCCAAAAGAATAGGTCTTTAACGACCTTGACTTTTCAACTTGAATGGGGTCTTCCAGATTTATGAATGCAAGTTTATCATTTGCCGAAAGGTACTGATACATTTCGCTTTTTCCTTCAATCACTCCTTCCACACCACCAAAACCTTCTAAATGCGCTTTTCCAAAATTAGTAATGTAGCCATAATCTGGCTTTGCTAATTCACATAGAAATTTAATTTCTTTTTTGTGATTCGCCCCCATTTCAACAATTCCAATTTCTGTTTCTGAATTAAATGAAAGCAATGTCAACGGAACGCCAATGTGGTTATTAAGATTTCCAACGGTAGCTTTGGTATTGAATTTTTTAGAAAGAACGACATGAATCAGTTCTTTGGTTGTTGTTTTACCATTACTTCCCGTAAGCGCTATTATAGGTAGTTTCAAATATTCTCGATGAAATTTAGCCAGTTCCTGTAAGGTTAGTAAACTGTCATCAACTAAAATTGTTCTTTGGTCAATAAAATACGATCTATCGTCAATTATAACATAAGAAGCACCTTTATCCAATGCTTCTTTAGCAAATGTATTCGCATCAAAACGCTCCCCTTTTATAGCGACAAATAAGGAATTCAACTCAATTTTCCGGGTATCTATCGATACCGATTTACACTTTAAATACAAACTATGAATGTAACTAATATCCATTTGAAACGATTTAAAAAAATAAAAGCCCTAATCAAAGGGCTTTTATTTTTATTTTATAAAAATTTAATTTCTAGCTGATTTTTTCTTATCGGCTTTAGGACCTACTCTAGACATTGCACATCTAAAACCGATGTAATCTGTAGCCATATCTTGTGGAAAATACCTTCTTTGTGCAGGATCTAACCAATAAGCTCTATCTCTCCAAGAACCACCTTTATAAACTCTAACTTCGTCATTTATTAAAGTTGTTCTCTTGCTTGACTTATCATATTTTCTAACCATTTTACCTAAACTATCAGTAGTAACATTATGTTTAGGAGAGTTATACATGATTTTCTCATCTTTTTGTTTTTCGGTGTCAGATTCAGAAGATCCAAAGTTATAATATCTTGTAGATTGCTTATCACCATCTCTGTAATTAGTATTATCACTTTTGTCGAAATTCTGTCTCAAATACGTTTCTTTTTCATCAACAGGAACTTGAGCAATTTGACCTGGGAATTTTCTAGCAACAATCCTACCATTGCTTAAAGTATCAAATTTCATATTCTCTTTAGTAACAATTTCAACTTTACCGTCTGCACCAATCTTATTTTTAGTGTATTGATTTCCTCTAAAGTAATTGAAATCATTCGCTTCATTATCAATTATTGGTCTGTAAACATCTTGCACCCATTCGGCAACATTTCCAGCCATATCATACAATCCAAAATCATTTGCAGGGTATTTTTTAACCTCATTTGTGATATCTGCACCATCATCGGACCAACCTGCAATTCCACCGTAATCTCCATTACCTTGTTTGAAATTGGCTAACTGATCTCCTTTACTTTGTCTTTTACCTGAACGAGTATAACCTCCTGACCAAGGGTATTTTTTCTGGCCTTTATAGATATTGTATTCTCTTTGTCCTACATCAGCAGCAGCTGCATATTCCCATTCTGCTTCAGTTGGCAGTCTGTATTCAGGAAGGAGTATTCCAGAAGAGCGTTGTGCATAAACATTTTTAGGTTCAATAACTTTACCGTCTTTTCCAGCTTTTGGAGTTTTTTTACCTCCATTTTTCCCTTTTAATACAATTTCTTCATTTCCACCGTATGCCAAAGTAGGTGAATTCAAATACGTTTCAGTATCAAAATTACTGTCAGCAGTTACATCTAATGTTTTTGCATTCTTTTTAAGATATCCATTTTTTTCTAAAAGCGCTTCATTTACACGTTGGGTTCTCCAGTTACTGAATTCAACTGCTTGAATCCAATTTACTCCTACAACAGGATATTCTGCATAAGAAGGATGTCTCAAATAATTATTAGTCATCGTTTCATTGTAACCTAATCTATTTCTCCAAACCAACGTATCAGGTGAGGCGCCTTCGTATATATTTTTATAATTTTCTTCTGTGGGTGGGTAAACACTTTTCAACCAATCTAAATAATCTAAATACATAGAATTAGTAACCTCAGTCTCATCCATATAAAAAGACTGAACGTGTTGTTGTGTTGGGGTATTATTCCAATCATGCATAACATCATCCTCTACTTTTCCCATAGTAAACGTACCACCTTCCACAAAAACCAAACCTGGCCCTGCTTGTTGTTTTTTACTTGAACCTGCTTTTTTGCTGTCCATATTCCAACCGGTTGCTCTTGAGGTGTTTTTGGAGCTGGACTTTTTACTGCAACTGGAAAAACCAATTACTAACAGGATTGATATCAACAATCGTAAGCCCATAATTTTGTTTGCTTTCATACTCTTTAGTAGGTAATAATAGTAGGTAATAATTTAAGTGCCGCAATATAATAATTAACCATTAATCAACATCATACTTTTAAATAATTTTCGTCGGTATAGTTTTAACAATAAATTATATATCAAAACGCAAATTTATAATATTTATTATTTAAATCACACGAAATGGTTTATTTTTACTGATAAATAATAACCCACTATTAATCACGTTAAAAAAACGATGAGAAAAATACTTTTGGCTTATTTAAGCTTTATTCCTTTTGTTTCTTTTGCCCAATTTAAAGGTGACGCAGTCATTGAATGGACAGATAAAAAAGAAATGTCCTATGGCAATTTCAAAGTCATTATCCCTCAATTTACAGGAAATAATTTTCATTATGATGCTTCCCAAAAGGCATTGCTTTATACCCTAAAAATAAAAGAACCAATCTCTTTTAACGAAGGGAAAGTCACAATCACAAATGTAACTTACGAAACAATCACAACTTCGCAACTTGGCGATTTGGCTTCCGAAAATATCCCTAAAGCAATAAATGCATCTCTAAATGTAAGCATTTCAAGAGATATCAGAGACGCTTTTATCAATCTTTCACCTATAATTAAGGACGATTTCGGTTTTAAACGCATAAAGTCTTTTTCCTATGAAGTAGATGCCAATACTACCAGAATATCACAATCCAGCAAAAGCGCAAGCACAAATAGCATCATCAATTCTGCTTTAGCAACAGGCAACTGGTATCAATTTTATGTTGAAAAATCCGGTGTATATAAAATCACTAAAACTTTTTTACAACAATTAGGATTAGACCCAAATACATTAGACCCGCGAAAAATAAAAATTTATGGTAATGGCGGACGAATGCTTCCGCTATCAAACAGTATTTTTTATCCAAACGACTTATCCGAAAACGCAATTCAAATCAATGGTGAATCTGACGGAATTTTCAACAACGATGATTATATACTTTTTTATGCCGAAGGGTTAGACACATGGAATCCCGAAAGCCTAACTTTTACTAATTTGTACGATACAAAATCCTATTATTACATTACTGTTCAAGGTTCCGATGGAAAAAGAATCACTCCTATGGCTCAACCTTCCGGAAGTAGTACTTTAAACATCGCTTCTTTTGATGACCATCAATACCACGAAGTAGACCTTATTAACATAGCGCGATTGGGTCGCCAATGGTTTGGCGAATCATTTGAGGTCAAAGACGAACAGGAATTCGATTTTAATTTCCCTAATATTGATCCTTCAACTCCTGTAAAAGTTTTATTAACAGCTGCTTCAGCTGCATTTACCCCAACTACTTTAAATGTCACTGCAAATGGAACCACAGTTGGCACCATATCTTTTCCTGCATTAAACAATAATTCCGAAACGGAGTTTTATTTAGGTTCTTTACCAAATAACACTAGCTTTAATGGTGCCGAAAACATAAAAATAAAATTGAAATACAATAATAATGGTGTTCCGGGTTCCAAAGGTTTTCTGGACAACATCAGGCTTATCGCCAAGCGAAAACTGCAAGGCTACGGAAAACAGTTTCATTTTCAATACGATCAATCCAATTCAAGTTTTGGAATTGTGAATTACAGCCTTTCAAACACAACAGATATTCCACAAATTTGGGATGTCACCGATATTTATAATGTAACCACAATCGAAAACTCAAATCAGAGCACAATAAATTTTAAAGCAAACTTGGGAGAACTCAGAAAATATATTGCTTTAGATGCTACGGACTATTACACACCTTTAAAAGACAGCAAATCTAAAATTGCGAATCAAAACCTAAAAGGAACAGTATTAAAAAACGGACAAGGTCAATTCCAAGACATCGATTATGTGATTATCACGCCTACTTTTTTAGCCACACAAGCTGAAAAATTAGCCACTTTCCATCGCACCCATTCCAATTTAAAAGTAAAAGTAATTTCATTGGAGTCCATCTATCAAGAATTTTCTTCTGGAAAGCAAGATGTTGCTGCAATCCGAAATTGCATTAAGTACATCTATGAAAATGCTTCAGCACCGGAGAAAAGAGTAAAGTTTATCAATCTTTTTGGAGATGCCTCTTATGATTTTAAAAATAGAATCACAAACAACACTAATGTAGTCCCTATTTACCACGCCTTAAACAGTAGCACTACGGGTGAATCCTCTTTTGCTTCAGATGATTTTTTTGGATTAATGGATGCTACAGAAGGAAATGTTGTTTCGTATTTTGGAGGAATTGATATTGCTGTGGGCAGAATGCTGGTGAATGATGCCAAACAAGCTGACGAAATGGTAAATAAAGTCATCGAATATCACGACTTAAAGTCCTACGGAAGCTGGAGAAATAACTTCGCATTGGTTTCTGATGATTCAGATATAACATCTGATGCCAGTTTACAAAACAGACAAAACAGCCTTGCAAATACAATTGCTTCCGAAAAACCATTTCTAAATGTGACTAAAATTCTTTTAGATTCTTATGTCCAAGAAGCATCCGCAGGAGGTTCCAGATATCCAAAAGCAAGAACGGACTTCTTCAATGCTTTCGAAAAAGGGGCTTTGGTGTTTAATTATTTAGGACACGGTGGCGAAGATGGTTTATCAGGCGAACGCATTTGGGAAAAATCAGATGGACAGAACTTGAGCAATCAATACAAGTATCCTTTATTTATAACCATCACTTGTGAATTTTCCCGTTTTGACAATCCTTTAAGACCAACCGCTGGAGAATACACCTATTGGAATCCTAAAGGCGGAGCAATCGCAATGATTACTACCATTCGATCCATTGGACAATTCAGTGCAGAAAATTTCAATGACGCTCTGACAAAAAATTTATTATCGTACAATTCGAACCAATATACTTCAATTGCTGAAGCGCTGCGAATTTCAAAAAACAGCAATCCAAATTCAGCCACCAATGTTGTTTTTTATATTGGCGATCCTGCATTGATGCTTGCTATTCCAAAGCCAAAAATTAGATTAACTAAAGTAAATGATATTCCGGTCACCCAAACCATTGACGACTTCAAATCATTGGCAAAAATGAAACTGACAGGAGAAGTTACAGATGAAAACAATAACTTGTTAACGAATTATAACGGAGAAGTTTCCACGACTATTTTTGACAAAACAGTTTCAAGAACAACATATAACAATGACGGTAATAGTCCGCCTATTAATTTCAATGTTTTAGGCGAAACAATATTCAGAGGAAACGCATCAGTCACTAATGGCCAGTTTGAGTTTAGTTTTGTTGTACCAAGAGACATTAGAGTCCCATTGGCCAACGGAAGGATTAGTTTTTATTCCAAAAAAAATCAGTTATTACAGAACGAAACCGGATACGATTCAACAATAAAAATAGGCGGAATAAATGAAAATGCAACCGCAGACAATATTAGTCCAAGAGTTAAGTTATATATGAATGACGAGACTTTTGTTTCTGGCGGAACAACTAATGAATCCCCATTTCTTGTTGCACTGCTTGAAGATGAAAACGGAATAAATACGGCAAGCGGAATAGGTCATGATATTGTTGCTATTCTTGATGGAGATGTAAGCAATCCCTTTGTACTGAATGATTATTATCAAACAACATTAGACGATTTTACAAGTGGAACTCTCCGGTTTCCGTTGCGCAATTTAGCTCCGGGATTACACACTATAACATTCAAAGCGTGGGATGTATACAACAACCCGATAACCGCTGAGATTCAGTTTATTGTTGTAGGTGATGAAACGATAACATTGACACATGTGTTGAATTATCCAAATCCGTTCGTTAATTATACTGAGTTTTGGTTTACACACAACAGACCATTTGAACCATTGGACGTTCAGGTTCAAGTAATGACAATAACAGGAAAAGTGGTTTGGACAAAAAATCAAATTATCACAACTGAAGGATTTTTATCAAAAGAAATCACTTGGGATGGCAAAGATGATTTTGGAGATAAAATAGGGAAAGGCGTTTATGTCTACAAACTAACCGTCAAATCAAGTCTAACAAATAAGAAAACTGAAAAATTTGAAAAACTTGTTATACTTTAATAAAATACTATATTTGTTTAATAAAACTTCCTACAATAATGAAAAAAATAACATTACTTTTTATCTTTTTATTTGTAATTTCTTTCACAAAAGCACAAGATAGAGTTATAAACCCGGGGGTTCCCTTTTTATTAGTTGCAGCAGACGCTAGAGCTGCAGGTATGGCAGACGTAGGAGTTGCAACATCAGCTGATGCTTTTTCACAACAATGGAATCCGGCAAAATATGCTTTTGCAACGGACCAAAAAGGATTTTCGATAAGCTACACACCTTACCTTACTGACCTGGTTAATGATATATCATTAGGACAATTGACCTATTATCAAAAATTAAATGAAAGAAGTGCCTTTGCAGGAAGCCTTCGTTACTTTGGTTTAGGTGAAATTGAATTACGCGAAACAGGTGATCCTAACGAAGCACCTAGAATAGTTTCTCCAAACGAGTTTGCTATTGATGGTTCTTATTCCTTAAAGCTAAGCGAGAAATTCTCTATGGCTATTGCAGGAAGGTTTATCAATTCAAATCTAAAAGTGGCTTCAGATAATAACGATGCATCATCTGCAAGTACATTTGCTGTTGATGTAGCCGGTTTTTACCAATCCGAAGAAATAGCGTACAACGAATTCAACGGAAGATGGAGAGCAGGATTTAATATTCAAAATTTAGGTCCAAAAATCAGTTATGACAACGATGACTTTAACAACAACTTCATACCTGCCAATTTAAAAATAGGAACTGGTTTTGATTTTATTTTAGACGACTATAACAAGGTTGCTGTCAATGTTGAATTTAACAAACTATTAGTTCCTACACCACAAGATCCTGATTTAAACGGTGACGGAACCGTAACAACTGAAGAACGCAATCAAAACAACCAGAATTACCGTGCTATTGGGTGGACTTCCGGTGTTTTCGAATCATTTGGTGATGCTCCTGATGGATTTAGCGAGGAATTAAAAGAAGTTACTTATGCTGTAGGCGCCGAATATTTGTACCAAGATTCCTTTGCTATGCGTTTGGGATATTTTCACGAAAGTCCTTTAAAAGGAGCTCGTCAATTTTTATCGCTTGGAGCAGGTTTCAAATACAATGTTGTCAAAGTAGATGTTTCGTATTTATTCTCGGCATCAAAAGTAAAAAACCCTTTAGAGAACACGCTTCGTTTTTCTCTTACCTTCAATTTTGGAGACAAATATGACGAATATTAAACATAAATAAAATCCACAAATAACAATCCAAATTTCAACACTATGAAGTTTGGATTTTTTTTCCTTAAAAAAGCATGAAAGAAATAACAATTACCACTCAATTCAAAGTATTCGATTCTATTCAAGATTTACCAAATGACATTCAGGAATTAATGACGCAAGCCGTTGAAGTCCGAAAAAATGCTTACGCTCCCTATTCAAAATTCAGAGTTGGAGTTGCAATTGTTTTAGACAACGGCAAAACGGTATTAGGTTCAAACCAAGAAAACGCAGCTTATCCATCCGGACTATGCGCGGAACGTGTCGCTATTTTTTATGCCGGAGCAGTGTATCCGGAAGCCAAAATTTTAAAAATGGCAATTACAGCTGCTTCTGACTCGAATCAAACTACAGCTCCGATTCCACCTTGCGGATCTTGCAGACAATCTATAGCCGAATACGAAATCAAACAAGAGACCCCTATCGAAATCTATTTTATGGGAGAAATTGGTGCAATTTACAAATCCGAATCCCTGAAAAACTTGCTTCCATTTATGTTCGATAAAAAATTCTTGTAAAAATTCCAAAAATTGCCTATTAAATTTTAGTTCTTACTTGGAATGTCTTATTTTTGCATTTCGCAAATTTGTGGGAGGAAACTATTTTGCGTTATAGGTACAAATTGATAATACAATAACACTTTAGCAAAAGAAAAATTCAGATGAAAGAAGTTACAAAAGAAGTATATTTAAAGTGGTATGAAGATATGCTGCTTTGGAGAAAGTTTGAGGACAAACTTGCAGCATTATACATCCAACAAAAAGTTAGAGGATTTCTACATTTATACAATGGTCAAGAGGCCGTATTAGCTGGTGCATTGCACGCAATGGACTTGACAAAAGACAAAATGATTACTGCTTACAGAAATCACGTTCAGCCAATAGGTATGGGAGTTGATCCTAGACGCGTAATGGCAGAACTTTTAGGAAAAGTTACCGGAACTTCAAAAGGTATGGGTGGTTCTATGCACATCTTTTCAAAAGAGCACCGTTTTTATGGTGGTCACGGAATTGTAGGAGGACAAATTCCTGTAGGTGCAGGATTAGCTTTTGCAGACAAATATTTTGAAACTGGCGGTGTTACTATGACTTATTTTGGTGATGGTGCAGCACGTCAAGGATCTTTACACGAAGCTTTTAACATGGCTATGTTATGGAAACTTCCAGTGGTTTTCATTGTTGAAAACAATGGTTACGCTATGGGAACTTCTGTAGAAAGAACAGCCAATCATACTGATATCTGGAAATTAGGTTTAGGATACGAAATGCCTTGTGGACCAGTTGACGGAATGAACCCTGTAAAAGTTGCTGAAGCAATGACTGAAGCAATTGACAGAGCACGTCGTGGAGACGGACCAACTTTTCTAGAAATGAAAACATACCGTTATAGAGGACACTCTATGTCGGATGCACAATTATACCGTTCGAAAGAAGAAGTAGAAGAATACAAAAAAATTGATCCAATTACTCAAGTTTTAGATGTGATTAAAGATCAAAAATATGCTACAGAAGAAGAAATCGAAGTAATCGATCAAAGAGTAAAAGATTTAGTGGAAGAATGTGTAACATTTGCCGAAGAATCTGAATACCCTCCTATTGAACAGCTATACGATGTAGTATACGAACAAGAGAACTATCCATTTTTACCTCATAAACTATAAATCAATTATGGCAACAATAATTACAATGCCTCGTTTGAGCGATACGATGACGGAAGGAACGGTAGCGACTTGGCTAAAAAAAGTAGGTGATAAAGTAAGCGAAGGTGATATCCTTGCAGAAATTGAAACTGACAAAGCAACAATGGAATTTGAGTCTTTCAACGAAGGAACACTTTTACACATAGGAATCCCTGCAGGTGAAACTGCACCGGTTGACTCATTATTAGCAATTATAGGAAAAGAAGGCGAGGACATTTCGGCATTACTAGCAGGAAAACCAGCTGATGCAGCTCCAGCTAAAGAAGAAACAAAAGTTACTGAAGAAACAGCAACTACTCCTGAAGTTACAAAAGCTGCAGCACCTGCAACAGCTTCATTACCAAAAGGAGTTGTAGTTATCACGATGCCGCGTTTAAGCGACACCATGACAGAAGGAACAGTAGCTACTTGGTTGAAAAAAGTAGGTGATAAAGTAAGCGAAGGAGACATTCTTGCTGAAATCGAAACCGACAAAGCAACAATGGAATTCGAATCTTTCAATGAAGGAACTTTATTATACGTAGGAATCGAAGAAGGAAATACTGCACCAGTTGATAGTCTTTTGGCAATCATTGGACCTGCAGGAACTGATATCAGCGGAATTGCTGAAAATTATAAAACTGGTGGAGCGCCACAAGCAGCTCCTGCAGTAGCAGAAGAAAAAGAAGTTGCTTCAACAGAAAAAGCTTCGGAACCAATCGTTCAAGAACCATCAACTGACGGTCAACGAATTTTAGCATCACCATTGGCAAAGAAAATTGCAAGTGACAAAGGAATTCAATTGACTCAAGTAAAAGGTTCTGGTGAAAACGGACGTATTGTAAAAAGCGATATCGAAAACTTCACACCACAAACTAGCGCTGCTCCAGCACCGACAAGTGCTACCCCAGCGAAAGCAGAAACTGTAGCTGCTGCAAAACCATTTGTACCTGCAGGAGAAGTTTTCACAGAAGAAATCAAAAATTCGCAAATGCGAAAAATCATTGCAAAACGTTTAGCAGAGTCTTTATTCACTGCGCCACATTACAACTTAGTAATTGAGGTAACTATGGACGAAGCAATGAAATCAAGAGCTATCATTAACAGCGTTCCTGATACAAAAGTATCATTCAACGATATGGTGATAAAAGCGTGTGCATTAGCATTGAAAAAACATCCAAAAATAAATTCTCAATGGAGAGAGGATGCTATCATCATCAACCATCACGTGAATATTGGAGTTGCTGTAGCTGTTGAAGACGGATTAGTAGTTCCTGTATTACGTTTTACAGATGCTATGAGTTTATCTCAAATTGGCGGAAGCGTTAGAGATCTTGCAGGAAGAGCTAAAAACAAAAAATTATTGCCTACAGAAATGGAAGGAAGTACTTTTACAGTTTCTAATCTTGGAATGTTTGGTATTACAGAATTCAACTCTATCATCAATCAACCTAATTCTGCTATCCTATCCGTAGGAGCTATTGTAGAAAAACCGGTTGTGAAAAATGGTCAGATTGTTGTAGGAAACACAATGATGTTATCTTTAGCTTGTGACCACAGAACAATTGATGGTGCAACTGGAGCTCAATTTTTACAAACATTGAAACAATTTATAGAAAATCCAGTTACGATGCTTGCGTAATAACTCGGTTCTTAAAATACAAATCCCGTCTTGTTTCAAAAACTTGACGGGATTTTTTATTTATTCTTCTCCTCAATCCAACGAGACATATATTTGGTACTTTTTAAAGTATGATGTTGCAACATAGCTCCCATAAAATTGCTCAACCGATGTTGCTCAAAATTAGATCGTAAAAATTCTATTTTAGTACTAAAGTCCGTTTCGAACAAACCTTTAGAATATCTTTGATTGACAATCTCAATTCCGTTTTTTTGGGCTTTAACCCAAATTGTTTTGTCTAGATACAATTGTACTGCTGCATCGACAAAATCAGCTACATCATCCGTAATAAAGCCATTCCAAGGCAAATCCCCGTGCATGGATTCTGAACCAATAGTAGTCGTTACGCTTGGTGTTCCACATTGCATCGCTTCCAATAACTTCCCTTTAATACCTGCGCCAAAACGCAAAGGAGCCAAAACAACTCGCGCTTCCGTAACTACGTCTTGAGCGTTACTAGCTCGTCCCATAATTAAAAAACTATCTTTGCCATTATTCAATTGTATTACTTTTTGTGAAGGATAAGCACCATAAACGTTCAAAACAGCTTCTGGCACTTGCTTTTTTATTAAAGGCCAAATCGTTTCCTTTAAATACTGAACCGCATTCCAATTGGGCTCATGAAGAAAATTTCCGATAAAAATAAAGTCTTTTCGATTTTCGAAAGAAGGCAGTTCCTCTATTTCAGAACTGATGATTGGTTCCAATAAAAAAGGCAAATAATACAATAATGCTTTATCTATTTTGAATGTAGATTCTAATAATTCCATTTCAAATTCGGAAATCATCAAAGACAAATCACAACGTAAAATACTGGCGATTTCGCGTTTCGCAACCTCTTCTACAAATAAATCAGTTGTACTAAAAGAACGATTTTCCTTAAACGCTTTCTGGCGAGCCAATCGCAAACAATGTAAATCTTCAGTATCTAATATTCGTAACGCATCCGGGCAATTTTCAACTACACGCCAACCAAATTGCTCCTCCATCATAAAACGATCAAACAAAACTACAGCTGGATTCAGTTCTTTTACAAAAATATCAAAACTGGAATTGTTCAGTTCGATTGATTTTTTATCCACTTCATATACACCTAAATCAACCATGAAATCGCTGTTTTGCGCAGGACTGGCAAACGTAACACTAAAACCTTGTGCTTTAAAAAGTGAAATCAGCTGCATCATCCTTCCTCCTGCTGCGGACGAATTTGGCTCCGGCCAAACAAAACCAATAATTAAAAGCTTTTGAACCTGATTCATATTATTATAAATTTCAATTGCAAAATAATGCTATTTTGTGTTCAATCCCGTCATTTGGACAAAAAATAGATTAGAAAACACTAATTTTGTTCTAAATAAATTTCAGTACCATGTTAGGATTAAAATTAGCCACAGACCCTCGTTGGGTAAATATAGTCGAATCGAATATAGAAGAAATCTTGACGGATCATGCTTGGTGTGAACAAAAGGCAGCATCAAATGCGATAAGTCTAGTTACTTATAACTCTGAATTAGAAGAATTAGTAACCGAGATGCTGATTATTGCAAAAGAAGAATTAGATCATTTGCAATTAGTTCATAATTTAATCAAAAGCAAAGGACTGACTTTAGGCAGAGAGAGGAAAGATCATTATGTAAATGAACTTTTTAAATTTATGAAAAAAGATGGCAGCCGAAAAGACGCTCTTTGTGATCGATTGTTATTTTCAGCTATGATTGAAGCCAGAAGTTGTGAACGGTTTAAAGTTTTATCAGAAAACATAAAAGATGTCGAATTAGCCACTTTTTACAGAGACCTCATGATTTCCGAAGCAGGACATTATACCACTTTCTTGGGTTTCGCTCGAAAATATGCTGACAACATTGATGTAGACAAACGCTGGAAGGAATGGATTGAATTTGAAACTTCGATTATCACGAATTATGGTAAACAAGAAACGATCCACGGTTAATTAAAAAACTACCAAAATAACATTAAACGAAAAACAGGATGCTCAACGGCATCCTGTTTTTTAATATTTACAATTCTAAGTAGCTTATTTCACAATCATAAACTCAGAACGTCTGTTTAAGGCATGTTCTTCTTCGGTACAATTTTCCTGACAATCCACTTTAAATTCTGATTTGCCAAAACCTTTTCCAGTTATTTTATCAACACTAATTCCTTTTGAAATAATGTAGGCTACAGTAGCATTTGCTCTTCTCTCTGAAAGATCTAAGTTAAATTCATCAGTACCTCTGGAATCAGTATGTGCCTTAACATAAATTTTCAGCTTATCATTTTGAGACATTACATAAACCAATTTATCAAGTTCTGCAGCACCATTCTTAGTTATATTGCTTTTGTTGTATTCGAAATAAATAGGATTTAAAATAATCTCTGTCTCTGTAACTATTACTTCAATTGGATCAATTACTGCATCAACGGTAACTTTCCCTTCACTAATTTTAGCTACAGGAAAAGATTTTGAAACATAACCATCTTTAAAAACTTCTATAGTATATGGTTTTTGACATTCTACGTCATAAAGAACTTCTCCATTCATATTAGACATTTGAGTATATAAAACTGTGTTAGTCGCATCTAAAATAACAACTTTAGAATTAGCTAATAACTCACCAGTTTTGGCATTTTTTACCACACTAAGAATCTGCCCTTTACATACTGGAATAGAACTATAGATATGGTCTACACCACTACGATTACTGGATAAATACCCAATGTTTTTTTCTTTATTAAATGTAAAAGCAAAATCATCTTTCTCCGTATTTACAGGTTTTCCAATGTTATATGGTTCCTCATCTTTATTTAAATCAACAGAAAAAACATCTAAGCTTCCAAAACCAGTCAAGCCGTTTGAAGAAAAATATAAAATAGCATCATCTGTTACAAAAGGAAAATTTTCGTCACCAGCTGTGTTAATTTTATTCCCTAAATTTTCTGGCGCGCCATATGTTCCATCATTATTCACTGTTACTTTCCAAATATCAGTTCCTCCTACAGAACCAGGCATATTAGAAGCAAAATAAAGAACCTTCCCATCTGCATCTATAGATGGGTTCCCCATAGAATAACTTTTACTATTGAATGGCAGTGGAGTAATAGATCCCCATTTACCGTTTTCTTTAACAGCTTTGTAAAGATTCACTTGACCAAATTTCAGCTTGTGTGTTTTATCTTTCTCGAATAATTTATCTTTGAAACTTTCGCTTGAAAAATAAACAACATTACCGTCTTTGGTCATTGTAACAGGACCTTCATGAAACCTACTGTTTAATTCATCTACAGGAATTGGCTCTGAATAGCTTCCATCAGCATTATAAGTAGACTGATAAATGTCTAAATAAGGTTCGTTATTCCAACCGTATATTTTATTGCTTTCATTTCTGGCACTTGCAAAATAAAGTATATCTCCATAAAGACTTGCTCCAAAATCTGATCTTTGAGAATTAACTGAAATTTTATCTACAACAAAAAGTTTTTCTTTATTCAATAGCTCCGAAAGGTAATTTGGATTCTTATTGAATTGTTTAGCTCTCTGATCGTCTGGTGCTAAAGCTGAAAATGATTTCATTTGAACATTAGACTCCGTGTATTTACCGTTAGATTTCAACATTTGAGCGTATCTATAATACGTTTCTGCATCTTGTTTTGTTTGTACAGCTTTGGCGTACCATTTTTCGGATTCTACGGTATTGTGCATATAATAATAACTATCACCAAGTTGTTTAGTCACATAAGCATCTGTATTTCCTTTTTCAACTAAAGCTAGATATCCTTCAGCAGCTTCAACATAATCGTAGCTTTCAAATAATTTATCTGCATTTTTAGTCTCTTTATTTTGTGCACAAAGTGAGAAACCTGCCAGCACAAAAAACAGTAAAAGTGTATTTTTTTTCATTAATTATAAAAATTAAATTTTAGAAAAATCTAGGAGAACGTGAAACTTTTTTCGATTCAAATAAATCATATAACAATATGAATTCATGTGATGATGGAGAAGTTACTTTCAAATCTGAAATAATATGATCGTAAGCATACCCAATTCTTAATTCAGGTGTGATAGCAAAATTGACCATTCCGCCAAAACTGTCTTCCAATCTATAAGTTGCTCCAATCTCAAATTTTTCTTGATATAAAAAATTAGCAGAAACATCTAAAGACGGAGATACATTAAACGCCGATTTTAACATTAACGAAGGCTTGAATTTCAATTCATAATTAAGATCAAAAACATAACCTGCGGCTAAAAAATAGTGAGACACATCTGAACCATATTCACGTCCATTATAATCTAAGTGCGCTGATTTAATCATATTTGGAATCGAAAAAGACACGTAATATTTATCTGTGTAATAAAACAACCCTGATCCTAAATTAAATGATGTATCGTTGATGTCTTCTCCAAAAATACCTTCATTAGGGTCTGGCAAACTGGATTGAATATCCCTGAGTCCTACTTTGTGAAAAGAGACTCCAGCTTTTAAACCAAATGCCAATCTTTGTGTGTCTCCTAATTTCAAAGTATAAGAGAAGTCTCCAAATACATTTTGCTCTGTTACCGGTCCAATCTTATCTGATATAAATGATAGACCAACACCTACATTCTTTCCCGCTGGAGTATGACCTGCGAAAGTAAATGAAGCTGGTGAATCTTCAATGTTTACCCATTGTTTTCTATATAAAAGACCAAAAGAAATACTCTCATTAGAACCTGCATAGGCTGGATTAATAACATTCATATTATACATGTACTGAGTATAATGTGGGTCTTGTTGCGCTTTTACATCCATATAGGCAATAAGAATTAAAAGAGACATCAATATTTTTTTGTTCATATCTATTTATTTTTCGGTTTATTGGTCTATTTAAAAATTTACAGACAAATAAATTTATTAATTACTGTTTTTCTCTGATTAAATAAATCCAACCTGTTTTTGGTTCTCCGCTATTGAATTCTATCACATAATAATAGGTAGCACTTGGAAGATCTTCTCCTTTGTTTGACTGACCTTTCCATTGGTCTGTATAATTCGCCTGATTGTAAACCTTGATACCATATCTATTAAATATTTCCAGTTTTTTAACATCCATCAATCTTAAATCAAAGAAGTCATTTGAACCGTTACCATCAGGAGAAATTCCTTTTTGGATATTACAATAAACAGACTCTATAACTACATTATTTGATGTTTCACAACCCGTATTTGTAGAAGTTACAGTAAGGGTATATGTTACAGGAAACACTACTTGTCCGCTTGGAGTTGATGCTATCACATCAGTTACGTTTAACACATTTGAATTAGTTCCGATAGGAGCTCCAGTATTATCCTTCCATTGATAAGACACATTGTTTGGATCATATGAGCCTAATAGTGGATTTGCTGTTATAACATATTCTTTATTTTCGCAATCACCTATTGTTTCAAATTGAATTTGTGGAGGAATCGCGTTTATAGTTATTTCAGCACCTATAGTTATACAGGCAATACTATTTGTAAATCGCACACTCATTGTATATTTCCCTGGCGCCAAATTATTAAACACATTGCTGTTTTGATAACCATTACCTAAACTGTACTGAACGTTTGCTTGAGTACTAATTGTAATGCTTCCTGATGGTACTAAACATGTTGGTTGTACAACTTGAACCAAAGTTGGAGTTGACGGTAATAAAGGAAGTGGATTAATAGTTACACTTGTCAGACTTTGAACTGAACATGTATTATCAGCAATATTTCTAACATATAATATATAATTGTTTGGAGCTAATCCCGTAAATGTATTTGAAGCTTGATAAGTTGTACCATTCAAACTATATTCTACTCCAGATTGAGTTGCTATCACAATAGTCCCAGATGTAACGGAACATGTTGGCTGAACAACGCTAGAAGTTGTTGGAACTACGGGAGGAGTTGGAATTGCATTAATCGTTACCGCAGATGTTGATGTATTTAAACAGCTAATATCAGCTGTGTTTCTTACATACAAGGTATAATTACCCGGAGCCAATCCTGCAAATGTATTTGAAGCCTGATACGTTAAACCATTTAAACTATACGCAACTCCAGGTTGTGTTGTTACTACAATAGTTCCTGATTGCACAGCACATGTTGGTTGTACCACGCTAACCGCTGTTGGCACTAGCACTACTTGTATAGGATTAATTGTTGTTGTTGATGCCGAAGAAGTGACACAAGTAGTATCAGAAAGATTTCTTACATACAAAGTATAAGTAGTTCCTGGAGTCAATCCTGTGAAGAGATTTGAAGCTTGATACGTTGTACCATTCAAACTATATTCTACTCCTGTTTGTGCTGTTATGGTAATGCTTCCTAATGGCATTCCACACGTAGGTTGAGTTACACTTGCCGTTGTTGGAACTACTGGTGGAGTTGGAATTGCATTAATTGTTGTTACAGATCCAGATGAAGTTACACAAGTGTTATCGGCTGTATTTCTAACATATAATGTATAAGTTCCAGGAACTAATCCTGTGAACGTATTTGAAGCTTGATATGTTGTACCATTCAAACTGTATTCTACTCCAGTTTGTGTTGTTATTGTAATACTTCCTGATGGTATACCACAGGTAGGCTGAACTACACTTACTGTTGTTGGAACTACTGGAGGAGTTGGAATTGCATTAATCGTTATTGGAGATCCAGATGGAGTTATACAAGTATTGTCAGCAATATTTCTAACATACAAAATATAAGCACCCGGAGCCAATCCGCTAAAAGCATTTGAAGCTTGATACGTTGTACCATTCAAACTATATTCTACACCTGTTTGTGTAGTTATGGTAATGCTTCCTGATGGTGTTCCACACGTTGGTTGTGTAACACTTGCCGTAGTTGGAACTACTGGAGGAATTGGAATTGCATTAATTGTTGTTGCTGAAGACGATGAAGTTACACAAGTAGTATCGGCAGTATTTCTAACATACAAAGTGTAATTACCCGGAGCTAATCCGCTGAAAGCATTTGAAGCTTGGTAGGTTATACCATCTAAACTATATGCTACCCCAGATTGTGCTGTTATGGTAATACTTCCTGATGACGTACCACAAGTTGGCTGAGTAACGCTTGCCGATGTAGGAACTGCTGGAGGGTTTGGAATTGCATTAATTGTTGTTACTGACCCGGAAGAAGTTATACAAGTATTGTCCGCTGTATTTCTAACGTATAATGTATAAGTAGTACTTGGAGCTAATCCTGAGAAAACATTCGAAGCTTGATATGTTGCACCATCCAAACTATACTCTACCCCAGATTGTGTTGTTATGGTAATGCTTCCTGTTGGTGTTCCACAAGTAGGCTGAACAACGCTCGCTGTTGTTGGAACTACAGGAGGAATAGGAACTGTATTAATTGTTATTGCTGACCCAGATGGAGTCACACAGGTATTATCAGCTGTATTTCTAACATACAAAGTATAATTCCCAGAAGCTAATCCATTGAAAGTATTTGAAGCTTGATACGTTGTGCCGTCCAAACTATACATTACTCCTGCTTGTGTCGTAATTACGATACTTCCAGATGGTGTTCCACACGTTGGTTGTGTAACACTTACTGTAGTAGGAACTACAGGAGGAGTTGGAACTGCGTCAATTGTTGTTGCTGAAGCTGATGAAGTTACGCAAGTAGTATCCGCTGTATTTCTAACATACAAAGTATAAGACCCCGGAGCTAGCCCATTGAAAGTATTTGAAGCTTGATAGGTTATCCCATCCAAACTATACTCTACTCCTGCTTGTGCCGTTATTACGATACTTCCAGATGGCGTAGCACACGTAGGTTGAGTAACACTCATCGTTGTTGGAACTACTGGTGGATTTGGAACTGCATTAATTGTTGATACAGATCCAGATGAAGCGGCACAGGTATTATCTGCTATATTTCTAACATACAATGTATAACCTCCTGGAACTAATCCCGTAAAAGTATTTGAAGATTGGTAGGTCGTACCATCCAAACTATACTCTACTCCAGTTTGCGTTGTTATAACTAAACTTCCAGATGGCATAGCACACGTAGGTTGAATAAGGTTTGCCGCTGTTGGAACCACTGGAGGAGTTGGAATTGCATTAACAACAGCAGGAGTAGCTGATGAAAGCACACAAGAATTATCTAATTTATTTCTAACATATAAGGTGTAATTCCCAGGTACTAATCCCGAAAATGTATTAGAATCTTGATAAACAGTACCATTTATACTATACTCAACCCCAGGTTGTGTTGCAATTACAATAGTTCCGGTTTGCATAGCACATGTTGGTTGTGTAATGCTGGCCGTTGTAGGGATTGAAACAAAATTCATTGTAATATTTGCCTCTGAATAACAAGGTGTTAATGCAGCTGAGGCAACAACTACAGGATTTGGATCTTTAAGATTATAATCTATGGAAGCAATCCCATAATCTAGATTACTAGTTCTTTCCGGACTCAAAAATGAATTAGTAACCGACTGACTTCCATCTTCTTTATCATTCATTGTCAATGCAAAAAACTTAATATCTCCTGTTGTATAACCAATAAGAGATTTTAAAAATTCTACTTCAAAACCAAGATTATAATCATTAATCCCACTATTATTTTTATTAACACCCATTACTGCTGAAGGAAAACCTGTCGCAGCACTTCCTAAATAAGTTTTAACAGATGCACCTGTTCTTAATTCAATAACGTTAGCATAATAATTCGTTTCGGCTGCATCTGTAGAAATAACTAAACAATAATCAGCCTGAAAATAAGAATCGAAAGTACTAGGATTATTATTAAAAATATTAAAGGCTCTAACTAATGGATCAGAACCTGCTTCATCACCATAATTTGAAACATTAAATCCTCCATTTTTAGTATCCAGAAACAACAAAATACTTCTATTATTTAAAACTTTACCTGCAATCCCTAAAACTACCTTATCTTCTAAAGCACTTATTTTTAAAGAATTTAAATATCCTGTTGAAGCATTCGCAGATAATGGAGCGGAAAGAAAGTTATCCTCTAAAGCTCCCGTTCCCCATGAAGTCTCAGTAATAGATCCATCCATAGTAACTGCATATCTAGTCCTTACTTTAACAACTTGACCATCAGTTAAAGCATTAGTTGTAAACACTCTACTAGTTGACATGCCTTGCATAACAACACCATCAACAGAAAACTCGAATAAATCTGCTCCACCTGAAGCAGTAAAAGTAACTGGTGTTCCTAAACATAAAGGACTTGTTGTATTATTTGGTGGAGAAGCTGTCAAAGTAACCGCTGAAGGCGCTACATAAATTGATGCGACAACCGGTACACGTGTACTAATATCACTTCCAGACCTACTACGCACATAATACGTTCTAGTTGAACTAATACTTGGACTGTAAATAGTTCCAGTGTAAATAGGGGTTACTGAAGTTTGAGAAGTAAACCATTCAATAGTTTCTGTACCATTAGCTCCAAATGCATAAACATTAACCTGCATTAAACTAACACCATCGCCACAAGAACTACCAGCAGTAGTTGAAGGTGGTGGTAAAACAGCTTTGGCTTTTGAAATCCTTAATGATTTTTTATTTTTTTTTATTGTATCTGCAGAAATCAATTTTGAAGAAACATCAAAATTCACATCATGTAATTTCACAAGATGCTTTAAATTTTTCGAACTTAATGTAAACCCAAATAATAAATGAAATAGTAAAAATAAAAGTAATTTTTTCTTCATAAACTGATTTTTATAGTTAATATATTACAGTGTAATATTCTAATCAATAAAAGTATTGTTTTATTTTCAATGAACAAATCAAATTTTAATAAAAATTTAACTATTTAAAAATAAAGAGATTGAATAGCTAATATATTTAATTTAAAATAGATTCAATAATTCAATTGAGTAAACGCAAAAAATCCTCATCAAATTCATGATGAGGATTCTTCAAAGAAAGGCGACGACATACTCTCCCACATAACTGCAGTACCATCTGCGCAGGCGGGCT
>NZ_JASCRZ010000011.1:0-20399 GCF_030010385.1 Flavobacterium algoritolerans
AATGTCATAGTTGCTCAACACTCCCGTTGGACTTAAAACAGCGCTGATTGAATATGTTCCAAGAACAGTTTCACCCGAAGTTCTGCTGTAAGAAGCTGTAACTGCGTCTGCTTCCAAGAAGCCTACTAAAGTTCCCGTCAATATCGGTTCCGGTGAACCGTAGACTTTCGTGTTGGCTATCGGAGAAACCGAAGCAGCTTTTGTTGTAATGGTAAATGCAGCTGTGTTGTATGTAATGTCATAGTTGCTCAAAACTGATGCTGGACTTAAAACAGCGCTGATTGAATATGTTCCAAGAACAGTTTCACCCGAAGTTCTGCTGTAAGAAGCTGTAACTACGTCTGCTTCCAAAAATCCAGCTAAAGTTCCCGTCAATACCGGTTCCGGTGAACCGTAGACTTTCGTGTTGGCTATCGGAGAAACCGAAGCAGCTTTTGTTGTAATGGTAAATGAAGCCGTGTTGTATGTAATGTCATAGTTGCTCAACACTCCCGTTGGACTTAAAACAGCGCTGATTGAATATGTTCCAAGAACAGTTTCACCCGAAGTTCTGCTGTAAGAAGCTGTAACTGCGTCTGCTTCCAAGAAGCCTACTAAAGTTCCCGTCAATATAGGTTCCGGTGAACCGTAGACTTTCGTATTGGCTATCGGAGAAACCGAAGCGGCTTTTGTTTTAATGGTAAATGAAGCTGTGTTGTAGGTAATGTCATAGTTGCTCAAAACTGATACTGGACTTAAAACAGCGCTGATTGAATATGTTCCAAGAACAGTTTCACCCGAAGTTCTGCTGTAAGAAGCTGTAACTGCGTCTGCTTCCAAAAATCCAGCTAAAGTTCCCGTCAATATAGGTTCCGGTGAACCGTAGACTTTCGTGTTGGCTATCGGAGAAACCGAAGCAGCTTTTGTTGTAATGGTAAATGCAGCCGTGTTATACGTGATGTTATAATTGCTCAAAACTGATATTGGACTTAAAACAGCACTGATTGAATATGTTCCAAGAACAGTTTCACCCGAAGTTCTGCTGTAAGAAGCTGTAACTGCGTCTGCTTCCAAAAATCCAGCTAAAGTTCCCGTCAATACCGGTTCAGGTGAACCGTAGACTTTCGTATTGGCTATCGGAGAAACTGAGGCGGCTTTTTTAGTTATTGTCACTGAGACTAATGTTCTAGTTGCACTTACACAACCAGTAGTTATATTTCTAGCTTCTGCATAAGCCGAATATACACCAACATTTGTCCCCGATGGAGCACTTGTTGGATTCCCTCCTGATAAAGTAGTGTACCAGTCAATAGTTTCACCAGCACCTGCAACAGCTGAACCAACATGTGGTAAACCATCATACGCTCCACTATAATTTCCAGCATTTGGTGCTACAGGTAATGCATTTACCGTAACATCAATTTTTGCTCTAGGACTTTCACAACCTATTGTTTGGCTTACGTAATAACTTGTAGTACCTGATAAATTAGTAGATGGTGTAGGTGCAATAGAACTTCCTATCCCTCCGGTTGCTCCTGAATACCATAATAAATTATTCCCTGTTGCTGTTAAAGCATTTGCTGTCGCTCCCTGACAATAAATTACAGGACTTGATATTGTTGGAGCAGAAGGTAAGGTACAACTAGCGTAATTCCCTTTTATTGCATTATTCCCCGTTAAATTTCCATTTACCGTAATAGGTGAAGTTATTGAATTCAATCCACTGGTACTTCCTGAACTAATGTAGGTGTTATTTCCTATCGTTACATTATTAAAAGTCCAACTTAGTTGAGTATTTGGTTGTGCAGGTACGCTTACAGTAGCTGCATTACCGTTAGCAGCTACGGAAATAGTTTCTGTTGTGGTAGTTTGTACCGATTGTGCCTGACCATTAGCTACTGTCCAATAAACAATTGTGACAGTAGATGAAGAGCTATTTGGTAGTCCTGTTAATGTAAATTGAATATTTGCATCCGTAAAATTCCTTGTTGCAACTAATCCTGAGGTTTGCCCTGTTGCTGTTAGCAAAAACGCAACTCCAATATGGTTGATTTTTATTAAAAATTGATTATTATAAATATTACCGCTGGCGTCGGCAACAGCAGTCATGTCATGCGGAAGAAGACATGTTGCCGGCTTAGGCGTTTCATCAAAATGCAATGTTACGGTTTCCCCCGGTGTCCATCCAGTTCCGGTAATAATCACATACTCACCAGGAGCATAATCATCTTTATCGGTAGTAACCGTAGCTTGCCCAAAAGCAACACTCGCAAAAAATAAATTTGCAGCAAGAAAAACAATCGTTAAAAAATGTGATTTGAGTAGAAATGTTTTCATATTTATTTAATTTAAGTAATAAAATAACGGATATTATACGCCTAACTATAAAATGCAGAACCAATAGAATATGTCCCTAATAGCCAAAGTTTTTCAATAAAAAGCATTACTACAATTGTCTAATTTTCAAAAACTTAAATACTAAATTATATAATTAAGAATACATTAATCTTATTTTTAATACATTTTCGATTAAAGGAATAAAAAAAACTACCAACTACATCTTTTATATTTTTTTAGAAGAAATAAAAAAAATAATTAAAAAAACAGTGCCCTTTTATGACTGCTTTCTGTTTCAATTATTAAAATTCCATGAAACAAATTACAGCAAATCACTTAAGAATTATAAATAAAAAAAGGCTGCCTTTACAGACAGCCTCATTTGAATTTTGATATTTATTTTACTTTTAGTCTTTATTTTAAAACCGTAAACTCAATTTTTGAATCATTATAAATTCTATGCGTTTGTTTCTGAAAATCCTCTGGTTTAGCATAAAATATATTGTCTACAAACGTTTGCGGATTCAAATCAATTAACGGAAACCAAGTACTTTGAACTTGAATCTGGATTTTGTGTCCTTTTTTGAACGTATGAAAAACATCTTGTAACTTGATATTTACCGCGGTTTTCTCATTGGCAACAAAAGGCTCTGGTTTTGAAAAACTATTTCTAAAACGTCCTCTCATTACTTCACTGCGCACCATCATATGGTAATTACTCATCTTTAAATAAGGAGCAACTTCTTTTGTTTCCGGTTCATCACTAGGGAAAACATCAATCACTTTAACAATCCAATCTGCATCAGTTCCTGTAGTGGAAACTTGCAATTTAGCCAAGATTTCTCCTGCCAATGTAGTGTCATCAGCCAAAACCTCAGTTTCAAAAACTAACACATCAGGACGTCTCGCCGCAAAACGCTGATCATCCGTCATGTACTTTCTTGGCGTAAGCCCTTGCTGTTTAATATCCTCAGAATAAGGAACCGGTTTTTTAGGATCACTTATAAATTCTTCAAATGCAAAATTCTTTTTTGCCATTTTTGACAATCGATTATCTTGCAAAAAGAAATCTTGCTTTGCCGTATTCTGTGGAGGCCATGCATCAAACGTTTTCCACTCTTTAGCACCCGAATCAAAAACATAGGCTTCTGGTAATTTATTTTCACCTTTTCCATTATTTTTCAAGAAATGACGGAAGAAATTAGCTTCTATATTTTTTTGATAAAAGCCAGAAATACTGTCCCCAAAATTAATATTACCAATCACTTGTTTTGCCGAATTTCTAGCCCAATCACCATGACTCCAAGGTCCCATAACAATTGTATTGTAGTTTTTACTACTCTTTTCAATGGTACTATAGGTATTTAAAGGACCATATAAATCTTCGGCATCAAACCAACCTCCTACTGTCATTACTGCTGGTTTTATATTTTTTAAATGTTGTAAAATACCACGTTTTTGCCAAAAATCATCATAACTAGAATGGTCTTTCAGCTGCTGCCAAAATTCATCTTCCTTACCGTAATACTTGTCTAAATTAGACAAAGGTCCCGCATCCAAGAAAAATTGGTAGTCATCATTAGTACCTGTATTCGTGAATTTATACCAAGGTTCCGTAGTACGTTTTGGTTTTTGAGGACCAAATAATGGCGTTACTTTCCAATAGCTCAACAAATATGCTCCATTATGATGAAAATCATCAAAAAAGAAATCAGCGATACAAGCTTGAGGTGAAACGGCTTTCAATGCAGGATGATTACTCAATAAAGAATATGTCGCATAAAATCCCGGATAGGAAATCCCCCAAGTCCCAACATTCCCATTATTATTAGCCACATTTTTCACCAACCAGTCAATCGTATCATACGTATCCGAAGCTTCATCAGTATCTTTTTTTCCTTTTTTATTTGGAATAAAACCACGCATATTATCGTATAAACCATCACTCATGAACCTGCCACGAACATCTTGATAGACAACAATATATCCTTCTTTCATCATGGTTTCACTTGGAGAAATACTTTTTTTGAACTGATTATCTCCATAAGGACCTGAATTATAAGGCGTTCTTTGCATTATAATTGGATATTTTTTAGAAACGTCTTTGGGGGTGTAAATAGAAGTAAATAATTCTGCACCATCGCGCATCTTTATATGCACTTCCTTTTTGGTATAATTATCAGATACATAATTTGTTTTATTGTCTTGGGCAAACAGAATTGCACCAATAAAAAAAAGAGAAATACTTAATAGTTTTTTCATAAAATTTATTGAATTTAAATAGTCTTTAAAGGTAAAAAATCTTAACAAATATAGTGTTCTTAATTTTTTTATTTTTTTTACAAAGCATGAACTTTGATTTGTAAAAAAAATAAAAAAGTCTTTAAACAATCAAATAATATTTTATGATTATTGTGCTTCTAAAAAATGAATTTAACGATACAATATTTAATGTTAATTTTTGTCTCAAAGACTTAAAATGTTACCTTTTAAAATTTAAATGCCATTTTTTTGACAAAAAAATTATTTTAACTTTTCGCTACAAAAACAAAAATAATATTTATTTTACAACAACATGATTTTCAGGTTATTGAATCTAATATTTATTTTTATTTTACTACTAAAATGCTTAAAAAAAGCCCTTTATTTCTTTATAAGAAAAACGATATCTACACTTTCAGCTGCCTTTTTGGATAAATTTACCATATATTTGTAAAATACCAAATTATTTTTTGCGATTAATAAAGTCTCTTTTTGTGAACTTTTAATCCAAAATAAAGATTCCTTGATTTCAGAAATCATTCTGAAAAAATCATCTTTTTGCAGTTTACTGCATCTTTTGCCTTTTGGAAAAATTCCATTTACAGGCTAATAAATAATCGAAAATTAAAAATATGCACATAATAGATTATGCAATCTTTGTTGTTTATATGCTGGCTATGTTAGGCGTTGGCGTATATTTTTTTAACAAAAACAAAACGGCTGAAGATTTTTACGTAAGTGGCCGAAATATGAGCAGCTGGCACATCGGTTTATCCGTTGTGGCCACAGATGTTGGCGGTGGATTCTCAATAGGATTAGGCGGACTTGGTTTTACGATGGGGATATCAGGCTCTTGGATGCTATTTACCGGACTGCTTGGCGCTTGGCTCAGTGCCGTTTTTCTTATTCCAAAAGTAAGTGCGTTAGGACATAAATACAAGTTTTTCACTTTTCCGCAAATATTTGATCATTTTTATAACGCTAAAGTCGCGCTACTGGCTGGAATTATTTCAGCTATTGGATATATCGGATTTACAAGTTCTCAGGTTTTGGCTGGAGCCAAATTAGCTTCGGCAACCATAGAAGGACTTAATTTACAAACAGCACTAATTGTCATGGGACTTATAGCGGTAATCTACACCGCTATTGGAGGATTAAAAGCCGTTATATATACCGATACAATCCAATGGTTAGTCCTGATTGGCGGATTGGTTTTCATAGGAATTCCAGTTGCCTACAATGCCGTTGGAGGTTATGACGCGATCAAAGCTACATTATCACCTGAATATTTGTCGCTGACCAATGTGAAATGGTATCAGATTTTAAATTGGTCCATAACCATTATACCCATTTGGTTTGTAGGAATGACTTTATACCAGCGAATTTATGCGAGCAAAGGGGAGAAAGAAGCTAAAAAAGCATGGTTGATTGCAGGTGTTTTTGAATGGCCAATAATGGCATTTATGGGAGTGATTCTGGGAATGCTTGCTAAAGTGGCGGCAACCAAAGGAATGTTTGACGGCATTACTGATGCAGCTACTATGGACAGCGAAATGGGATTGCCTATTTTACTGGCAACCATACTTCCTGTAGGATTAATGGGACTGATGCTTTCTTCCTATTTTTCGGCCATACTTTCTACTGCGGACAGTTGCTTAATGGCGGCTTCGGGAAATATTGTTACCGATATTATTGCTAAATTTTCTAAAAAAGAATTAAGTCATAAAAAAGAACTCCGACTTTCACAAATGGTCACCTTGATCGTTGGTTTTCTTGCTATTTTAATAGCTTCTCAAATGCAAAATGTATTAGAACTGATGCTTTACTCCTATGCCTTTATGGTTTCAGGGTTGTTTGTTCCGGTAATAGGCGCTTTGTTTTGGAAAAAAAGCCATCCAATAGCTGCTTTTTGGAGCATGCTTTATGGGGGTGCAACCACAATCCTACTAATTGTTACGGAGAACAAACTCCCTTTGGGATTAAAACTGCCGGAACACTTAGACGCTAACCTTTACGGAATAAGTGTTTCACTTATTTTATTCATCACAATATCACTTTATCATAATAACAAAAAAGACAGACAAAATGGAATTCAAACAAATTAATGACACTACCGGAGAAGATACAATATACACCAATCAAATTATAGCACTGTTCCTTTATACTCATTTAGAACAATATGGCGACACTATTGAAGACATTCAAAAATGTATTGATTATGTCATGAATCCTGCCAAAGGAGGAAACATTGTAGTGGGAATCGAGGAACAAAAAATTGTAGGGGTTGTGATCTTGAATAATACGGGAATGAAAGATTTTATTCCTGAAAATATTTTGGTATACATTGCCGTGGACAACAGCCAACGCGGAAAAGGATTTGGAAAACAATTGATGCAAAAAGCCATATCGATTGCCGAAGGAAATATAGCATTGCATGTTGAACCGGATAATCCTGCCAAAAAACTATATGAAAGCTTAGGTTTTACAAATAAATATTTGGAAATGCGCCTCATCAAATAGCCCAAAATGGAAAAATCAAACCAGTATATCGATTCACTTGTGCGGTTACGGAAGGAATTACACAAACACCCTGAGGTTTCAGGCAAAGAAATTGAAACGGCCAAACGCGTTATTTCATTTCTCGAAAATTACCCTCCTGATGAATTGATTACCGGAGTAGGAACAACTGGCGTAGTCGCAATTTACAAAGGTAAAAAAGCTGGAAAAATAGTATTATTCCGATGCGAATTAGATGCTTTACCCATTGAAGAGACGAATGATTTTGAACATCATTCCCTAAATAATGGCGTTTCACACAAATGCGGACACGATGGTCATATGGCAGTTCTCTGTGGTTTGGCTGCTGAATTGCATCAGAACAAACCGGAATCAGGAGCTGTTATTTTATTATTTCAACCCGCTGAAGAAGACGGCAGTGGTGCTCAAAAAGTATTATCGGATCCAAAATTTGCTTCTTTGCACCCCGATTATGTATTTGCTTTACATAATTTACCGGGGTTTCCACTCAATCAGATTGTCGTAAAAAACAATATTTTTACTTGTGCAGTTCATAGCATGATTATTAAGCTGAAAGGAAAGACAGCCCATGCCGGGGAACCTGAAAGAGGAATTAATCCTAGCTTAGCAATAGCCGCTATTATCAATCAATTTAATGCCAATATTCAGGCAGATAGCACCAAAGAAAACTACTGCCTAATCACCCCCATTTATACTAAAATAGGCAAAAAAGCCTATGGTGTAGCAGCTGGTGCAGGAGAAATTCATTTTACTGTACGCAGTGACAGTAATTTGCAAATGAGAAAAATTGAACTGGTTTTAGAAAATTTAGCAAAATCAATCGCAAAAGAATATCAGCTGAAGTGTAAAACCCGATGGACGCAAAGTTTCCAAGCCAATGAGAATGATAAAACTGCTGTAGCATTCATAAAAAAGGCAGCAAAAATTAATGGTTTTGAACTATTCGAAAAAGAGGAACCTTTTAGTTGGGGCGAAGATTTTGGTCTGTTTACACAACACTATCCTGGCGCCATGTTTGGGCTTGGATCTGGGGTAAACACTCCTGCATTACACAATCCTGATTATGATTTTCCAGATGAAATTATAGCAACTGGAGTAGCTATTTTTTATCAAATCAGTAAACAAATTACAAATGCACACTAATTCACTTATAGAGCTTGATCGCTCCGCATATCAAAAAAACATCGATTTTCTAGAAAAGACCTTTGGAAAAAAAGTACTTATTTCCTCTGTTGTAAAAGGAAATGCTTATGGTCATGGCGTACAGCCGTTTGTGGCTATGGCTTTTCAATGTGGCGTAACTCATTTTTCTGTTTTTGATGTTCAGGAAGCTAAAGTCGTAAAAGCAACACTAGAGGACAAAGCAACTATTATGATTATGGGACTCGTTCAGGATGAAGATATGGAATGGGTAATCAAAAATGATGTCGAATTTTTTGTTTTTGATAAAAGTCGTCTTACAAAAGCTATGAAAACGGCTAAAATACTCAATAAAAAAGCAATACTGCACATTGAAGTAGAAACCGGCATGAACCGAACCGGTTTTGACAAAAATGAACTGAATACTGTGATTGCTTTTTTAAAGAAAGAAGAACAATATCTTACTTTCAAAGGACTTTGTACTCATTATGCCGGTGCCGAAAGTATCGCTAACTATTACAGAGTGGACCAGCAAATCAAGAAGTTTGAAGAAATATATGCCTTTTTTTGTAAAAATGACCTAAAGCCTGAAATTAGACATTCCGCTTGTTCTGCAGCATCAATAATGTTTCCTCAAACCAGAATGGATATGGTGCGTATCGGAATAATGCAATACGGATTGTGGTCCAGTCCAGAAGTATTTGTTACCTATCTCAATTCTAAAAGGAATAAAACAGATCCGCTGCAACGCGTTATCACTTGGAAAAGTGCTATAATGAGTGTGAAAAAAGTAAATATTGGCGATTTCATTGGTTATGGAACCTGTTTTATGGCTAAAAGGAAAATGAAAATTGCTGTTATCCCCATTGGCTACTGCCACGGATACAGTCGCTCATTGAGTAATCAAGGCCGTGTACTTATTCATGGACAACGCTGTATTGTAGTGGGTTCCGTAAATATGAACATGATGACCGTCGATGTTACTGATATTGACACTCCAAAAAAAGACGATGAAGTTGTACTAATTGGCACTCAAAAAGAACTCTCTGTTTCTGTAGCTTCTTTTAGTGATTTCAGTAATCAACTCAATTATGAATTATTAACTCGGATTTCTAAAGCAATTCCACGTAAAATTATAGAATAATGGCCTTCATAAAATTATATCGAAAAAAATTACAAGAAAATTATGCCTTTCTGGATACTATATTTAAATCCAGAAACATCCAATGGGGCGTAGTTTCAAAACTATTGTGTGGAAATAAAATTTATCTCAAAGAAATCATCGCTTTAGGAGTGCGGGAAATTCATGATTCAAGAGTGAGTAATTTGAAAAAAATTAAAGGACTGGATCCCGAAATTCAAACCGTTTATATTAAACCTCCTGCAAAACGAAGTATTGAAAGTATTGTGCAGTATGCCGACATCAGTTTTAACACTGAAGTTTATACCATCCAATTACTTTCGGATGAAGCAGTGAAGCAAAATAAGACTCATAAAATCATTATCATGATTGAAATGGGAGATCTTCGTGAAGGCGTTATGGGGGAAGAATTAATAGAATTTTATGGTACCATTTTAAAAATGCCTAATATAGAAGTATCAGGAATTGGCACCAATCTTAATTGTCTTAGCGGTGTGATGCCAACGCAGGATAAACTAATTCAATTGAGTTTATACAAGCAATTAATTGAAGCTAAATTTAACATCAGTATCCCATTAGTTTCTGGAGGAACTTCCGTTGCGATTCCTTTGATACTAAAAAATGCCCGACCAATGGCAGTGAATCATTTCCGAATAGGAGAAGCGCTCTTCTTCGGGAAAGATTTGTTTACCGGAAATACCATTGAAGGAATGCACCATGATGTTTTCAAATTATACGCTGAAATCATCGAAATCACCGAAAAACCAAATACGCCAACGGGTGAATTAGGTGAGAATGTAGCCGGAAATTCTTTTTCAATGAATGATGTCACTGATTTAGGAATTACTTCGCTCAGAGCCATTTTAGACATTGGTTTATTGGACATGCAACCACAATACATTGAATCTGATGATACGGATATTAGCATTGTAGATGCCAGTTCTGACATGTTGGTTATTGATATTTCAAATTCTAAAAAGACTTATAAAATTGGGGATTTAGTCGCTTTCAAAATAAGATATATGGGCGCATTGTATCTTTTAAATTCTGCTTATATCGAAAAAATAATCGAATAAAAGTCATTAGTGTTTATTTCCATTAGTGAAATATTTTAACTTACTTAACAATGATTTTATATACCAATATGTGCCAAATTTAAACACAAATTGCACTAATTTCCACAGATTAATTCTTGGAAATTAGTGCAATTTGTGTTTAGTATTTTGTACAGATGCTAAGTGCTATTTCACCTTTTTAAAGCGATCAATTCCTTCTCTCAACCAGCCTTTGTAAGCATTGATGTCTGAGTTGTAACTCTCTGGTTTGTCAGATAACATATTTCCTTCCTTGTCTAATATGATGTAATATGGTTGCGCATTGGCTTTGTATCTTGTGATTTGGAAATCACTCCATTTGTTTCCGACACTTACAATTTCTTTACCCGTTTCTTTGGATACATATTGCTCGTTTTTTGGTAATTCTCTTTTATCATCTACATACAAAGAAATCAACACTACTTCATCTTGTAATATTTTTAAAATCGCAGGATCAGACCAAACGTAATCTTCCATTTTTCTACAATTCACACAAGCATATCCTGTAAAATCAAGCAAAATAGGTTTGTTTACTGATTTGGCATAAGCCAATCCTTTTTCATAATCTTCAAAAGCAATAAGATCGTGTGGTCCTAAATGTGCGCCTTCCGGCAAAATTTGGGCTGATGCATTCGAACCGCTTTTTGAGTTTCCCACACCGTATGGACTTTCACTATACGTCATTGGTGGTGGGAAACCAGAAATTAATTTTAAAGGTGCTCCCCAAATTCCTGGAATCAAATAGATTGTAAAAGCCAAAACTACTAATCCCAATGACAGTCTTCCTACCGAAATATGATTCATAGGGCTATCATGCGGAAGCGTAATTTTTCCGAATAAATAAAAGGCTAATGTTCCAAAAATAGCAATCCAAATTACTAAGAAAACTTCTCTTTCCAAGAAATGCAATTGCAATACTAAATCTGCATTTGACAAAAACTTGAATGCCAAAGCCAATTCTAAAAATCCTAAAACTACTTTAACAGTATTCAGCCATCCACCTGATTTTGGCAATGAATTCAACCAACCCGGGAACATCGCAAATAACATAAAAGGTAAGGCTAAAGCCAATGAAAATCCGAACATTCCAACAATTGGCGCAATTCCCCCTTTAGAAGCAGCTTCAACCAAAAGTGTTCCTACGATAGGTCCAGTACAAGAAAAAGATACAATCGCTAATGCCAAAGCCATGAATAAAATTCCAATTATTCCGCCTCTGTCTGCTTGATTATCGACTTTATTAGCCCAGGAATTAGGTAACATAATTTCAAAAGCACCCAAAAATGAGGCAGCAAAAACAACTAACAGAATAAAGAAAATAATATTAAACCAAACATTAGTAGACAACGCGTTCAATGCATCAGCACCAAAAATCCACGTCACTAAGAATCCTAAAACTACATAAATAAATATGATGGCAATTCCATAAATAATAGCATTTCTTATTCCTTTCGCTTTTGTTTTACTTTGCTTTGTAAAGAAACTTACCGTCATAGGAATCATCGGGAAGACACATGGCGTAAGCAATGCAGCGAATCCAGATAAAAAAGCAATGAAGAAAATAGACCACAATCCTCTTTGTTTTGAAGGTTTAGAATCTAATACCGGAACTTTTTCAGGAGTACCGGTTTGTTCTTTATTTACAACTGCAGTATCAACTTTGGCAGAATCTATTGCAGTTAAATCAGATGCTACAGAAGCTATTTCTGCTGTTTTGGAAGCTGCGGGAATCGTAAAGGTGAAACTCTTCTCCATATTGATACACGCTTCTTTACAAACCTGATAATTTAAATTGACTTCAATTTTTGTAATCTTTGGGTTCGTTATTGTAATTTCTTGTTGAATTTGAGCTTTTTTCTCAAAGTACGTTTCGTTTACTTCAAAAATATCATTGAAAGCAGTTGTGGTTTTGCTTTCTTTGGCTTTGCCAACTAAATTAAAGTTACCTTTTTGATTTTTGAAAATAATTTCTAAAGGCAAAGATCCGCCATCGGCTGTAAATTGGGAATACAGATGCCAATCTTTTTCTATGATGGCATTAAAAGTAAGTATATAATTATTCTCTGATTTTTTTTCTATTTTGGTGGTCCATTTTGCAGGATCAAGAATTTGGGCATTTCCATTGGCAAAAGCCAAAAAAGCAATAAGTATAAATAGTAGTTTCTTCATTATTCTAATTGTATTTTAAGTATATTCTTTGTTGTATTATCTATTCTAAAGCGTTCATCTTGACGAACATCAATAATCCAAACTATTTTATCATTCGAACATAAAAGCCAGGTGTTTTCCTTTTCCAGTAATGATAATTTTTCATCTTTAAAAAGCTTACTCACTTTCTTCGATTTACCATTCATCCCAAAAGGTTGAAAACTATCTCCATCGCTCCAATGGCGCAAAATCAATGGATATTTTAATTTATCAGCGTCCACAAAGATAGTTTTATTTGAAACGATACTAATGTCAGCTACTTTACAAAATGAAAGATTTAAGGGAATATTAACTTCTTTTTGATTTTCAGCAATAGAATATTCCTCCTTTTCATTTACGGAATTTATCGGGCTTAGGATTAAGGAATCTCTGTCTTTCAATAATCGGAATTCAGAAGAAAAAACGTATTTGCCAGATTGGCTTTCAACCAAATCATAAATATCATCCCAAGCAGAAAATTCAAATTCTTTCAGCCATTGGTACAAATACGATTTATAATTTGGTAATTTTTTTAATTGCTGCAAATCAAAATAAATAGCTTCATTATCTTGCTTTGCCACTTGCTGATAAATCATAATGGAAGCATCTTCAACCATAACTTGTGCTTCTTGCAAATAGGTTTGCGTTTTATGAAAGGAAGAAAGAAAATTAGGATTCAATTCTTTTAATATTGGAACCAAATGATGACGAATCTTATTACGAAGGTATTTATCCGATGCATTACTACTGTCTTCGCGCCATTGAATGTTATTTATTCTGGCATATTCTTCCATTTCCTCTTGGCTAAATGCCAAAAGTGGACGAATTACTTTTTCGTTCTGTTCTGGAATTCCAATCAAACCTTCTAAACCTGTTCCTCGACTGAGGTTGATTAGGAAAGTTTCCAGATTATCATCGGCATGATGCGCGGTAAGAATATAATCGAATTTTTCGGTTTCCAATAATTCATAAAACCAGTTGTAGCGCAACTCCCGAGCAGCAACTTGGGTAGAAATTTTATAATCTTCTGAGAAAGCTTTGGTATCAAATTGTGTTATAAATACTGGAATATTATTTGTAGCTGCATAGTACTGAACAAAATTCTGATCTTCAAAACTTTCCATTCCACGCAATTGAAAATTACAATGTGCGATTCCTATTTTATAATCTAATTGCTGCAACAAATGAACCATAACCATACTATCTTTCCCGCCGCTTGTGGCAAGAAGTATTTTTTTTCCGTTCAAGAACTGAAAATTATGAAGAAGATGGTTTTGGAATTTCTGTAGCATGTTCAAATTTAATTAATTCATTTTGATTTAACTTAAAACTTCTCGCATAGCTTTTGCTTTAAGCAAACATTCTTCATACTCGTTTTCAGGAATTGATTGTGAAGTTATTGCACTCCCAACCGAAAAAGAAACATATTTTTTTTCTTGATTGTATAAAATGCTTCGGATAACCACATTGAAATCGAAATCTCCGTTTGGTGCAAAATACCCTACTGCTCCACTATATAAGCCCCGTTTTGTTTCTTCCTGCTGCTCAATGATTTTCATCACCGAAATCTTTGGAGCTCCAGTCATACTTCCCATCGGGAAAGTAGTTTTTAAGGCATCTACAGCAGAATATTGAGCATCTATTTTTGATGTTACCGTTGATATCATTTGATGGACTTGCAAAAAAGAATAAATTTTGCATAACTCTTGTACTTCAACGGAACCTTTTTGTGCAGTTCGAGACAAATCATTCCGCACTAAATCAGTAATCATAATGTTTTCGGCTCTTTCTTTTGGGTCTAAAGCCAATTGCATTTTTGATTTTTCATCTTCAATTGGGTCTGAAAAACGTTTGGCAGTTCCTTTAATCGGTTGCGAAATAAGCAGCTCTCCTTCTTTTTTTAAATAGCGTTCCGGTGTTGCCGAAAGTAAAAAGTGTTTGTTGTTTTTAAAAAAAACAGCAAATGGAGGCTGAGAAATTTCGTTGAGTTTTATAAATTTTTCAATTGGATCAATGATTGCATTTTCGGCAAAAAACTCCATACAAAAATTAGCTTCATAAATATCACCTTGATGAATGTGTTCTAATATTTTCGAAACCTTTTCAAGATAATGCTCTTTTGATATTCGTTGTTGAATTCTTATTGTCGCTTCGGCTTCGACTTTTGACTTTTGGCTTTCGACAATTTCTTCAAAATCTTCCTCAACTTCATCGTCACACATATTAAGATATCGAATTTCGAGTTGATTTCCTTTCAATAAAAACAGCTTCTTAGGTTGAAAAAAATACAAATCGGGAAAATCTAAGCCATCAAAATTAGTAGATTGTAACTGCTCGATATCATTTTTTAAATCATACGATAAATAGCCAAAAAGCCAGTCTTTGGTAATTTGCTGGTATTGTTTTAAATCCTCAAAAGCATTGTGATAATCCGTTTTTATTGCGGTAAATGCATCAACGGCAAGAACACAATCATAACTAGAATAGTTTTGCGGATAATCATTACTGTCTAAATAAATGATTTCTCGAAACTGTTGAGACCAAAATAAAAGTTGCTGTTTGAACAATTTTGGATCAGAAATAGACTTGTAAATTGAAGTTCTCAAAAAGTATTGGTGTTTAAAATTCAAAATTACAATAAAAAATAAACCTTCAATAACTGATTATACTAAAATTAGTTTATTTTTTTGTAAATTTGATAGTGCATGATAAATTTTGGCTTCTTTTAATCGTCTAATCATTCTCATTATGGCTTCAAAAATTTTCATCAATTTAGCTGTTAAAGACCTAAAAAAATCAATTGATTTTTTTGCTACACTTGGATTTTCTTTCAATCCACAATTTACTGATGAACAGGCTACTTGTATGATTATAGGAGAAAATATTTTTGCGATGCTAGTGACAGAGCAACGATTTAAAGACTTTACCAAAAAAGAAATTTGCAATGCCAATAAAAATACCGAAGTTTTACTTGCAATGGATGCCGAGAGCAAAGAAAAAGTAGATGAAATGGTCAAAAATGCAGTTGATGCAGGTGGTACAATTTATATGGAGCCACAAGATCATGGATGGATGTATGGACATAGTTTTGCCGATTTAGACGGGCATCAATGGGAAATTTTCTATATGGATGAAAGTGCTATTCCCAAATAATAATTCTCAAATGTGTAACCTCTAAAAAACCATATACTATGAAAATTGCAATTATTATTATCCGAACTTTAATTGGACTTTTGCTACTTTATGCGTCTGTAAGCTTCTTTCTAAAACTTGCACCAGAACCAGAAGTTACTGGAAACTTCAAGGCTTTTAATGTGGGCTTAGTTGCGTCTACTTATTTGATCCCTTTGGCAAAATCAATGGAATTCCTTTGTGGATTATCCTTTATTACCGGACGGTATGTCACATTAGCCAATATCTTAATATTACCAATAACCATAAACATTTTATTTATTAACTTTTTCTTATCCCCGGAAGGAATACCAATTGCAGTGTTCTTATTTTTAGGGAATCTGTTTTTAATTTACAGTCATTGGGAAAACTATAAAGGTTTATTTGTAGCTAAAGGCTAAGTAAACTCAACTCATAACAAATAAAGAAACCCGTTCAATTGAACGGGTTTCTTTATTTTTAAACGAGAATTAATCTCTCATTTCAGATTTTCTAATTATACATGCAAAGCTCTATTATCAGTAGCGGCTAATGCAGCTTCTTTTATCGCTTCTGCAAATGTTGGATGTGCATGTGACATTCTTGAAATATCTTCAGCAGATGCTTTAAATTCCATTGCTGTAACTGCCTCAGCAATTAAATCCGCACAACGGGCTCCAATCATGTGAACTCCTAAAACTTCATCCGTTTTAGCATCAGCAAGAATTTTTACAAATCCGTCTAAATCTCCACCTGCACGTGCACGTCCTAAAGCTTTGAAAGGAAAACTTCCTGCTTTGTATTCTACACCAGAAGCTTTCAATTGCTCCTCAGTTTGGCCTACTGCAGCCACTTCTGGCCAAGTATAAACAACACCAGGAATCAAGTTATAGTCAATATGTGGTTTTTGACCCGCTAATATTTCAGCAACCATTGCTCCTTCTTCTTCTGCTTTGTGCGCTAACATAGCTCCACGAACAACATCTCCAATAGCATAGATATTAGGAACATTAGTTTGTAAATGATCATTTACTTCAACCATTCCTCTATCTGAGATTTTCACTCCAGCTTTATCAGCATTCAATCCATCAGTAAACGGACGACGTCCCACAGAAACCAATGAATAATCACCTTCAAGAGTAATTGTTTCTCCTTTTGCATTTTCAGCTTGAACAACTACACCTTCGCCATTTCTTTCTACTGATTTCACTTTATGAGAAACGTAGAATTTCATGCCTTGTTTCTTCAATACTTTAGTCAATTCTTTAGACAATGAGGCGTCCATTCCAGGAATGATTCTGTCTAAATATTCTACTACAGAAACTTGCGCTCCCAATCGTAAATACACTTGACCTAATTCAATCCCAATTACTCCACCACCAATAATCACTAAATGTTTTGGTACTTCTTTAAGTTTTAAAGCCTCTGTAGAAGTGATGATTCTTTCTTTATCGATTTTGATAAAAGGCAAAGAAGAAGGTTTTGAACCTGTAGCGATAATGATGTTTTTAGCTTCGATAGTTTCAGAAGTTCCGTCTGCTTTTACAACAGCAACATGCGTAGCATCAACAAATGAACCCAATCCTTCCAGAACTGTAATTTTATTTTTATCCATTAAAAATTTCACACCACCTGAAGTTTGATCAACAACAGCTTGTTTACGTGCAATCATTTTTTCTAAATTTACTTTTACTTCACCAGAAACTTCAATTCCGTGATCTGCAAAATGAGCAATTTCACTGTAATGATGAGAAGAAGCAAGCAATGCTTTTGAAGGAATACAACCTACATTCAAGCAAGTTCCTCCAAGAGTGGAATATTTTTCAATAATTGCTGTTTTGAAACCCAATTGTGCACAACGAATTGCTGATACATATCCGCCTGGTCCAGAACCTATAATGACTACGTCAAATGAACTCATAGTATATTTTTTTATTGTGTTTTTATAAAATGTTGCACAAAATTAAGGAATTAAGTTTTGTTTAAAGTTTAATTCAGAAGGTTTTTTGTTACGAATTTTTAGTAATTAACATTTACTTATCATTGAATACCGCTTTAAATTCACATTTATTCTAAATATCAACAACCGTCGTGTTTTTTACTTCACTAATCATAAATGTACTGTGTGTACTTCCAATATGTTGCAATGTGGTCAATTTTGTAACCAAAAACTCCCGATAAGCTTCCATATCTTTAACTACTATTTTTAGTATATAATCATAATCACCACTCACATGATGGCATTCAAGGACTTCTTTAAGTTTTACCACTTCACTTTCAAATTTGGTAAGAAACTCTTTGGTGTGTTGTATTAACTTAAGATGACAGAAAACCACAAAACCTTTTTCGACTTTCGAACGATTGATTAACACGACATATTTATCGATAATCCCTTCTCTCTCCAGTTTTTTAATGCGTTCGTAAACGGCAGTAACTGAAAGATTCAGTTTTAAAGACAATTCCTTAGTTGTTTTCTTACTGTCGGATTGCAATAAAAAAAGTAATTTTTTATCGATGGCGTCTAATGTCATTTTTATTGAAATTTGAATTGAACTAAAATCTATATAAATCCTTTTTGAGAAGCTAATTTAGAAAATTAAATCCTATAATTTAAATTTAGTAGTTTTAAAATCTAATATTAAGCAATAGTATTGATTATTAATCTATAACACTGTTATTTTGAATAGATTTTATTCAGACCGAAATCGCATAGCCCTGATAGCAGCGACATCCTTTTATTCGCCACGGCGAATAAAAGACATAGCGAATAGCAGGAATAGCTTCAAATAACAATAAAAAATAATTATGAAAAATTTCAATCCCGCAGACAACATTCAGGATTTACAGTACTTTGGCGAATTTGGTGGCGTAAATCCATCTATTTCAGACTCCTCAACCTATACCTTTTTATCGGCAAAAACAATGTTTGATACTTTTGAAGGCAATATGGAAGGCTGTTACTTGTACTCACGTCATTCCTCCCCGAGTAATTTATACTTAGACAAAGCATTGGCAGCGATGGAAGGAACAGAATCTGCTAATGTTTCAGCATCAGGCATGGGGGCGATTACACCTACACTATTACAATTATGCAGCTCGGGTGATCACATCGTTTCCAGCAGAACTATATATGGCGGAACGTATGCTTTCTTGAAGAATTTTACGCCAAGATTGGGTATCAAAACTACTTTTGTAGACATCACAAAATTAGACGTTGTGGAAGCTGCAATTACTGCTGAAACTAAAGTTTTGTACTGTGAGACGGTGAGTAATCCTTTACTGGAAGTAGCTGATATTGCCGGTTTGGCAAAAATTGCCCTAAGACACAATTTGAAATTGGTTGTCGATAATACTTTTTCACCATTATCAGTTTCTCCTGCAAAGTTAGGTGCTGATATTGTAATTCACAGTTTAACGAAATACATTAACGGAAGCAGTGATACGGTGGGTGGTGTAACGTGTGCTTCGCAAGAGTTTATTGATAGTTTAAAAAATGTAAATAGTGGTGCCAGTATGTTATTGGGTCCAACAATGGACAGTTTGCGATCTGCCAGTGTGATGAAAAACTTACGTACATTACATATTAGAATGAAACAACACAGTCACAACGCAATGTATCTTGCAAAACGTTTCGAAAAAGACGGATTAAAAACGGTTTATCCTGGTTTGAAAAGTCACCCAAGCCATGAATTGTATTCGTCAATTATTAATCACGAATATGGTTTTGGTGGGATGATGACAATAGATGTTGGTACTTTGGAGAAAGCCAATGCACTGATGGAATTGATGCAAGCTAAAAATTTAGGCTATTTAGCAGTGAGTTTAGGATTTTATAAAACCTTATTCAGTGCTCCGGGAACTTCAACTTCTAGCGAGATTCCTATGGATGAACAAATAGAAATGGGATTGACTGATGGCTTAATTCGGTTTTCTATAGGTTTAGATAATGACATTGAAAGAACATATCAAATGATGAAGAAATGCATGATGGAATTAAATGTACTCACATCAGAATCAATTTTGACAGAATAGTTATTTATTATATAATTTGAAAAAGCAGCAAAATATCTTGCTGCTTTTTTGTTGCTTAATTTTTAGTAAAGAAGCAATAGATTAAGAGTAATCAGGTTAAATAAAATCATTGAAAACAATTCTCTTTTTGATCTAATCAACCTCTATGTAAATTATTCTAGAGATTCTTAATTTCACTCAAGCAGTAACTCACTTAAATTCAATGCTATATAAATAAAAACTAATTACAATATGCGACTCATTTGAATTTTCATTCTTATTTGAATAGTTTATAAAAACCCAACCTTATCAAACGTAAAAAACCCTCATCACATACATGATTAGGATTTAAAAGAATCAAAAACAAGTACAGATTAAAGAAAGCTGACGAGTCGAGGCGTTAGCCGAACACGTCTCACCCTGAGCTAAGGTACCAATATACTTTTTTTTATAATGAAGAAGTATGAATAAAAAAGCCCATCTTTTCAGATAGGCTTTTCAAAGAAAGGCGACGACATACTCTCCCACATAACTGCAGTACCATCTGCGCAGGCGGGCTT
>NZ_JASCRZ010000012.1:0-5785 GCF_030010385.1 Flavobacterium algoritolerans
TTCAAAGAAAGGCGACGACATACTCTCCCACATAACTGCAGTACCATCTGCGCAGGCGGGCTTAACTACTCTGTTCGGGATGGGAAGAGGTGAGCCCCGCCGCAATAACCACCTTAAGAGGTTATAATTGCTTTGGGCAATTATTGTAATGTTGTTTATAGTTAAATAAACATCAATCACATAATATCTTAACATACTGAGATAAAGAAAATAAAAAGTATTAGAAAGTTTCTTCTCCAGTCCCGAAAGACGGGAGAAAAGCGTACATAAGCTTACGGGTTATTAGTACTACTCGACTATGACATTACTGCCTTTACATCTATAGCCTATCAACGTGGTCATCTCCCACGACCCTTAAAAGAAATCTCATCTTGTGGTGGGTTTCGCGCTTATATGCTTTCAGCGCTTATCCCTTCCAAACGTAGCTACTCTGCGATGCCACTGGCGTGACAACAGATACACTAGAGGTTTGTCCAATTCGGTCCTCTCGTACTAGAATCAGATCCACTCAAATTTCTTGCGCCCACAGTAGATAGAGACCGAACTGTCTCACGACGTTCTGAACCCAGCTCGCGTGCCACTTTAATGGGCGAACAGCCCAACCCTTGGGACCTTCTCCAGCCCCAGGATGTGACGAGCCGACATCGAGGTGCCAAACCCCCCCGTCGATATGAGCTCTTGGGGGAGATCAGCCTGTTATCCCCGGCGTACCTTTTATCCTTTGAGCGATGGCCCTTCCATGCGGAACCACCGGATCACTATGCTCTACTTTCGTACCTGATCGACCTGTATGTCTCTCAGTCAAGCTCCCTTATGCCATTGCACTCTACGCACGGTTACCAAGCGTACTGAGGGAACCTTTAGAAGCCTCCGTTACTCTTTTGGAGGCGACCACCCCAGTCAAACTACCCACCAAGCAATGTCCCCCGCAAAACGGGGTTAGGCCTCAGATAAACAAAGGGTTGTATTTCAACAATGACTCCACAACGCCTAGCGACGCCACTTCACAGTCTCCAACCTATCCTACACATCATTTATCCAAGGTCAATACTAAGCTATAGTAAAGGTGCACAGGGTCTTTTCGTCCCACTGCGGGTAAGCGGCATCTTCACCGCTACTACAATTTCACCGAGCTCATGGCTGAGACAGTGTCCAGATCGTTACACCATTCGTGCAGGTCGGAACTTACCCGACAAGGAATTTCGCTACCTTAGGACCGTTATAGTTACGGCCGCCGTTTACTGGGGCTTCATTTCAATGCTTCTCCGAAGATAACATCTCCACTTAACCTTCCAGCACCGGGCAGGTGTCAGGCCCTATACTTCATCTTACGATTTTGCAGAGCCCTGTGTTTTTGATAAACAGTCGCCTGGACCTCTTCACTGCGGCCAGCATTGCTGCTGGCGACCCTTCTCCCGAAGTTACGGGTCTATTTTGCCTAATTCCTTAGCCATGAATCTCTCGAGCACCTTAGGATTCTCTCCTCGACTACCTGTGTCGGTTTGCGGTACGGGTACTTATTACCTGAAGTTTAGAGGTTTTTCTTGGAAGCCCTTAGGCGCACTATCTCTTTGTCCGAAGACTCCGAGTACTATCGTATTTCCCCAAAACCCGTGGATTTGCCTGCGGGTCTTATAGGTAGGTACTTCAACGAACTATTCCGTCAGTTCGCGGCGCTTTCATCACTCCGTCACCCCATCACAGTAATAACTAGTACGGGAATATTAACCCGTTGTCCATCGACTGTCCCTTTCGGGTTCGCCTTAGGTCCCGACTAACCCACAGCTGATTAGCATAGCTGTGGAAACCTTAGTCTTTCGGTGTGCGGGTTTCTCGCCCGCATTATCGTTACTTATGCCTACATTTTCTTTTCTAACCAGTCCAGCATACCTTACGATACACCTTCTACCCTGTTAGAATGCTCCCCTACCACTTAGAGTAAACTCTAAATCCATAGCTTCGGTAATACACTTATGCCCGATTATTATCCATGCTCGTCCGCTCGACTAGTGAGCTGTTACGCACTCTTTAAATGAATGGCTGCTTCCAAGCCAACATCCTAGCTGTCTGGGCAGACAAACCTCGTTCTTTCAACTTAGTGTATATTTGGGGACCTTAGCTGATGGTCTGGGTTCTTTCCCTCTCGGACTTGGACCTTAGCACCCAAGCCCTCACTGTTATGAAACATTATATAGCATTCGGAGTTTGTCAGGAATTGGTAGGCGGTGAAGCCCCCGCATCCAATCAGTAGCTCTACCTCTATATAACTTTACGCATAACGCTGCACCTAAATGCATTTCGGGGAGTACGAGCTATTTCCGAGTTTGATTGGCCTTTCACCCCTACCCACAGGTCATCCGAAGACTTTTCAACGTCAACCGGTTCGGACCTCCACACTGTGTTACCAGCGCTTCATCCTGCCCATGGGTAGATCACACGGTTTCGCGTCTAACACTACTGACTAAAGCGCCCTATTCAGACTCGCTTTCGCTACGGATCCGTGGCTTAACCACTTATCCTTGCCAGCAACGTTAACTCGTAGGCTCATTATGCAAAAGGCACGCCGTCACCCCACGAAAGGGCTCCGACCGCTTGTAAGCGTATGGTTTCAGGATCTATTTCACTCCGTTATTCACGGTTCTTTTCACCTTTCCCTCACGGTACTGGTTCACTATCGGTCTCTCAGGAGTATTTAGCCTTAGCGGATGGTCCCGCCAAATTCAGACAGGATTTCTCGTGTCCCGCCCTACTCAGGATACCACTATCGTTATCTTCTATTACTTATACAGGGCTATCACCTTCTTTGGCTCTACTTTCCAGTAGATTCTAATTCTATCCGCAACAAATGTCGTGGTCCTACAACCCCAATATTGCCGTAACAACATTGGTTTGGGCTAATCCGCGTTCGCTCGCCACTACTTACGGAATCACTTTTGTTTTCTTCTCCTCCGCCTACTTAGATGTTTCAGTTCAGCGGGTTTGCCCACCTATCGGTGTACTATGTCTTCAACATAGTGGGTTGCCCCATTCAGGTATTTACGGATCATATCGTGTGTGCCAATCCCCGTAACTTTTCGCAGCTTATCACGCCTTTCATCGCCTCTGAGAGCCAAGGCATCCCCCATACGCCCTTATTTTGCTTATTGTACCAATCTCGTTAATTAAAACGAGACCGTTTCTTTACTTGTCTAATGATAAACAAGTAAAAATGCTTTCTACTTTTTATTATTTTCTTATCTCAATATGTCAATGAACTTTTTTCTTAATGATCAGTCTCTAGTAATTAGTCATTAGCCGTAGCTAATTACTATTCACTCTTTACTATTCACTAGAATAGTGGAGAATAACGGAGTCGAACCGTTGACCTCCTGCGTGCAAGGCAGGCGCTCTAGCCAGCTGAGCTAATCCCCCAATCTAATTATGAATTGTGAATTATGAATTATGAATTTATACTTCATAACTCCTCAACTCTAGAATTTCTTCTTTTATTTAAGCTTTAAATAGTTGTCTCGGACAGACTCGAACTGTCGACCCCTACATTATCAGTGTAGTACTCTAACCAGCTGAGCTACGAGACACTCTTATTCTTAAATGGTATTATTTGAACTAACAGCAAGAGTAATAAAATGTTGGTATTTGTTTCCTTCTCGAACTTTCGTCTTCTTTCCCTAGCGTGTATTGCTACTAACACTAAGGCTCTAGAAAGGAGGTGTTCCAGCCGCACCTTCCGGTACGGCTACCTTGTTACGACTTAGCCCTAGTTACCAGTTTTACCCTAGGCAGCTCCTTGCGGTCACCGACTTCAGGCACCCCCAGCTTCCATGGCTTGACGGGCGGTGTGTACAAGGCCCGGGAACGTATTCACCGGATCATGGCTGATATCCGATTACTAGCGATTCCAGCTTCACGGAGTCGAGTTGCAGACTCCGATCCGAACTGTGACCGGTTTTATAGATTCGCTCCTGGTCACCCAGTGGCTGCTCTCTGTACCGGCCATTGTAGCACGTGTGTAGCCCAAGGCGTAAGGGCCGTGATGATTTGACGTCATCCCCACCTTCCTCTCAGTTTGCACTGGCAGTCTCGTTAGAGTTCCCGACATGACTCGCTGGCAACTAACAACAGGGGTTGCGCTCGTTATAGGACTTAACCTGACACCTCACGGCACGAGCTGACGACAACCATGCAGCACCTTGTAAATTGTCTTGCGAAAAGTCTGTTTCCAAACCGGTCAATCTACATTTAAGCCTTGGTAAGGTTCCTCGCGTATCATCGAATTAAACCACATGCTCCACCGCTTGTGCGGGCCCCCGTCAATTCCTTTGAGTTTCATTCTTGCGAACGTACTCCCCAGGTGGGATACTTATCACTTTCGCTTAGCCACTGAAATTGCTTCCAACAGCTAGTATCCATCGTTTACGGCGTGGACTACCAGGGTATCTAATCCTGTTCGCTACCCACGCTTTCGTCCATCAGCGTCAATCCATTAGTAGTAACCTGCCTTCGCAATTGGTATTCCATGTAATCTCTAAGCATTTCACCGCTACACTACATATTCTAGTTACTTCCTAATAATTCAAGTCAGACAGTATCAATGGCCGTTCCACCGTTGAGCGATGGGCTTTCACCACTGACTTATCTGACCGCCTACGGACCCTTTAAACCCAATGATTCCGGATAACGCTTGGATCCTCCGTATTACCGCGGCTGCTGGCACGGAGTTAGCCGATCCTTATTCTCACAGTACCGTCAAGACATTACACGTAATGTTGTTTCTTCCTGTGCAAAAGCAGTTTACAATCCATAGGACCGTCATCCTGCACGCGGCATGGCTGGATCAGGCTTGCGCCCATTGTCCAATATTCCTCACTGCTGCCTCCCGTAGGAGTCTGGTCCGTGTCTCAGTACCAGTGTGGGGGATCTCCCTCTCAGGACCCCTACCCATCGTCGCCTTGGTAAGCCGTTACCTTACCAACTAGCTAATGGGACGCATGCTCATCTTTCACCGTTGTGACTTTAATTATAAAGTGATGCCACTCTATAATACCATGAGGTATTAATCCAAATTTCTCTGGGCTATCCCTCTGTGAAAGGTAGATTGCATACGCGTTACGCACCCGTGCGCCGGTCTCTAGTTCCGAAGAACTATACCCCTCGACTTGCATGTGTTAAGCCTGCCGCTAGCGTTCATCCTGAGCCAGGATCAAACTCTTCATCGTATATTGTTTGAGCTCAGATAAATCTTCACTCTTTGTTTATTCGACTAAATTCTAGTGGTTTTTTCAAATCTCTCGATTCTATTACTCTCATTCTTTTGTTTTGAAATCTCTTTCAAAACGGCTGTCAATTCAATATGTCTAGGAACGTGTTCTTCTTTGTTTTCCCTTCGTTGGCACTACTTAAAGTGTTTCTCGAAGCGGGTGCAAAAGTACAACTTTCTTTTTAACTGGCAAGAAAATTTTGAAGTTTTTTTGAAATAATTTTTATCTCGTTTTCTTCTCCATTTCTTATCAATCTCTCAAGGAACGTTGCGCGTTTTGCGGGGTGCAAAGGTAACATCTGTTTTCTAATCTCACAAGCTTTTCTGAATCTTTTTTGAAAATAAATCCTCTATTTCGATTCCTATTACTTATCAGTTTATTAAAGAACTTATGCGCTATTGCGGGTGCAAAACTACATCCTTTATTCGCTTTTACAAGCTTTTCTAAACCTTTTTTTTCATGTTTTCTTAACCTATCCTTTAACTCGCTGAAAACATGATTCTTGAAACACAAAGTTTTTTATGATA
>NZ_JASCRZ010000013.1:0-2725 GCF_030010385.1 Flavobacterium algoritolerans
CTATACCTTAGCTACTACCGCGACTCAGTTCTCTAATGTGGGAGCCTATCCGATTGCGGTGACTTTGGGTGCCAATCCTAACTATACTGTGGTGGCTACCGATGCTACGTTGACTGTGACTCCGAAAGTCCTTAATGTGACTGTGGCAGCCGATGACAAAACGAAAGTATACGGAGACCTTAATCCTGCACTTACTGCTGTTGTTAGTGGTGCGGTTAATGGAGATACCATCAACTATACCTTAGCTACTACCGCGACTCAGTTCTCTAATGTGGGAGCCTATCCGATTGCAGTGACTTTGGGTGTCAATCCTAACTATACTGTTGTGGCTACCGATGCTACGTTGACTGTTAGCCCGAAAGTCCTTAATGTGACTGTGGTGGCCGATGATCAAACCAAAGTATACGGAGACCTTAATCCTGCACTTACTGCTATTGTTAGTGGTGCCGTGAATGGAGATACCATCAACTATACCTTGGCTACTACCGCAACTCAGTTCTCTAATGTGGGAGCCTATCCGATTGCGGTGACTTTGGGTGCCAATCCTAACTATACTGTGGTGGCTACCGATGCTACCTTGACTGTTAGCCCGAAAGTCCTTAATGTGACTGTGGTGGCGGATGATCAAACCAAAGTATACGGAGACCTTAATCCTGCACTTACTGCTATTGTTAGTGGTGCGGTTAATGGAGATACCATCAACTATACCTTAGCTACTACCGCGACTCAGTTCTCTAATGTGGGAGCCTATCCGATTGCAGTGACTTTGGGTGCCAATCCTAACTATACTGTGGTGGCTACCGATGCTACCTTGACTGTTAGCCCGAAAGTCCTTAATGTGACTGTGGTGGCGGATGATCAAACCAAAGTATACGGAGACCTTAATCCTGCACTTACTGCTATTGTTAGTGGTGCGGTTAATGGAGATACCATCAACTATACCTTAGCTACTACCGCGACTCAGTTCTCTAATGTGGGAGCCTATCCGATTGCGGTGACTTTGGGCGCCAATCCTAACTATACTGTGGTGGCTACCGATGCTACGTTGACTGTGACTCCGAAAATCCTTAATGTGACTGTGGTGGCGGATGATCAAACGAAAGTATACGGAGACCTTAATCCTGCACTTACTGCTGTGGTTACCGGTGCTGTGAATGGAGATACCATCAACTATACCTTAGCTACTACCGCGACTCAGTTCTCGAATGTGGGAGCCTATCCGATTGCGGTGACTTTGGGTGTCAATCCTAACTATACTGTTGTGGCTACCGATGCTACCTTGACTGTTAGCCCGAAAGTCCTTAATGTGACTGTGGTGGCGGATGATCAAACTAAAGTATACGGAGACCTTAATCCTGCACTTACTGCTGTGGTTACCGGTGCTGTGAATGGAGATACCATCAACTATACCTTAGCTACTACCGCGACTCAGTTCTCTAATGTGGGAGCCTATCCGATTGCGGTGACTTTGGGTGCCAATCCTAACTATACTGTTGTGGCTACCGATGCTACGTTGACTGTGACTCCGAAAGTCCTTAATGTGACTGTGGCAGCCGATGACAAAACGAAAGTATACGGAGACCTTAATCCTGCACTTACTGCTGTTGTTAGTGGTGCGGTTAATGGAGATACCATTAACTATACCTTAGCTACTAGCGCGACTCAGTTCTCTAATGTCGGTGATTATCCGATTGCAGTGACTGTGGGTGCCAATCCAAACTATACCGTTGATTATACCAATGCGACTTTGACCATCACACCAAAAGTGCTCAATGTAACTGTGGCAGCCGATGACAAAACGAAAGTATACGGAGACGCTAATCCTGCTCTTACCGCTGTGGTTAACGGTGCGGTTAATGGAGATACCATCAACTATACCTTAGCTACTACCGCAACTCAGTTCTCTAATGTGGGAGCCTATCCGATTGCGGTGACTTTGGGTGCCAATCCTAACTATACTGTGGTGGCTACCGATGCTACCTTGACTGTTAGCCCGAAAGTCCTTAATGTGACTGTGGTGGCGGATGATCAAACCAAAGTATACGGAGATCTTAATCCTGCACTTACTGCTGTGGTTACCGGTGCGGTTAATGGAGATACCATCAACTATACCTTAGCTACTACCGCAACTCAGTTCTCTAATGTGGGAGCCTATCCGATTGCGGTGACTTTGGGCGCCAATCCTAACTATACTGTTGTGGCTACCGATGCTACGTTGACTGTGACTCCGAAAGTCCTTAATGTGACTGTGGTGGCCGATGATCAAACGAAAGTATACGGGGACCTTAATCCTGCACTTACTGCTGTGGTTACCGGTGCGGTTAATGGAGATACCATCAACTATACCTTAGCTACTACCGCAACTCAGTTCTCTAATGTGGGAGCCTATCCGATTGCAGTGACTTTGGGTGCCAATCCTAACTATACTGTGGTGGCTACCGATGCTACGTTGACTGTGACTCCGAAAGTCCTTAATGTGACTGTGGTGGCGGATGATCAAACCAAAGTATACGGGGACCTTAATCCTGCACTTACTGCTGTTGTTAGTGGTGCGGTTAATGGAGATACCATCAACTATACCTTAGCTACTACCGCGACTCAGTTCTCGAATGTGGGAGCCTATCCGATTGCGGTGACTTTGGGTGCCAATCCTAACTATACTGTGGTGGCTACCGATGCTACGTTGACTGTGACTCCGAAAGTCCTTAATGTGACTGTGGTGGCG
>NZ_JASCRZ010000015.1:0-1878 GCF_030010385.1 Flavobacterium algoritolerans
TGACCTTATATTTGTCTTTTTTTTCATATTGTGAATATTACCAATGGAAATTGATAATAAACATGACTTCTTCATTAAATAATCATTAAATTAACTATGGCTTGCAACAACCTCAAAAAATTACTCCCCTTTTTTTACTATTCTTTAAATGGTATTGTACAGTATTTGCTTAAGCAATTTCTTCAGAGTTGTTATCTTTAGCATGTTCTAATTGAGCAGATTGAGCTTTGTTGTAAGCAGCATCTTGAGTGTAACGTCTAGTTGGAGTCCATGAAGCAGATTCCCAAGCTTTAACATTTGAAGCATATAATTCATCAACTTCTTCTAATGATAAACCTCTGGTACTTGGAATGGTCAAGTAAACGAAAACGAAAGCAAAGACACAACATCCCATAAAGACATAACCATAGTAGAAGTTAATAGCTGATGTGATGAATGGAGTGAAGAATGAAATTAAGAAACCCCACAACCAATTGGCAGCAGTAGCAAGACCCATAGCCTTTGATTTAATTCTGATTGGGTAAATTTCTGAAACGACAACGAAAGCAACTGGACCCCAAGTAGTGGCAAAGAAGAAAATGAAGAAACATGCGAAGACAATCATAACTGAACCAGCACCTTTTGAGGATTCAGTATGTTCTGGGTTTGTGTATAATCTGGTAACACCGACTGAAGCATAGACAACGTAACAAGCAACCATACCAGCAGCACCGATCAATAATGAACGACGACCACCTAATTTGTTGACAGAGTAAATAGAAATGATGGTGGAGACAAAGTTAACAACACCCAAGACAATAGAAGTTTGGAAAGAATCTTCTAAACCAACAGCTTGGAAAATAGTAGTACCATAGTAGAAGAAATAATTGTTACCAGTCAATTGTTGTAAAGCTTGAATCATGACACCACACATCAATCTGTAGAAAATTTTTGGTTTACCAGTGATCAATTCACCCCAAGTAGCTTTACCAGCAGATTCTTCTTTTCTGATAGCAGCATCTAATTCTTCAACTAAAGCGTAAACTGAAGGATCTTCAGCAGAAACTCTGTTTGAGTAAGCAATTGATTTTCTAGCTTCATCTAATCTGTTGTTTCTAATCAAGAAACGTGGAGATTCTGGCATAGAAATCATACCGATAATCATCATAATAGCCCAGAAGAAACATAAACCTAAACCAACTCTCCATTGAGCAGAGTTTTCATAAACTTTAGTACCGTAATTGGTACAGTAACCTAAAAAGATACCGAAGGTAATCATCAATTGGTAACATGAAACTAAGGCACCTCTTAAATGTTTTGGGGCTGATTCAGAAATGAATAATGGAGAAATAACACCGATACCACCAACAGCTAAACCAGAGATGATACGACCAATGAAATATTGATACCATTTATCGATTGAAGTGATTTGAATCAAAATACCAACAATGTAAATAACCATCATAATCATTAAAGCAAGACGACGACCATACATATCAGCGGTTTTGGATAAGAAAATTGAACCAAAAGCACAACCAATGTTGAAAATAGAGACGATTAAACCAACTCTAACTTTTGATAAATAATGGGTACCATCTTCATGAGTTTGACCAAATCTTCTTTTGAAATCACTCATGTTAACAAAACCTGAAATGGTACCAGTATCCCAACCGAAAACGAAACCACCAAAGGCGATCATAAAACATAAAGCAGTAACCAAGATGTATGCTGAAGCTGGTTTAGCTGGAATTTCTGGAACAGTTTTATCAACTTTTTCATCAGATTCATTTTTATCAATTATGCTATCATTTGTTTCTGGAGTCAAGACACCTGAACTAGGAACTTGAGGTTGTTGAAGGGTTTCACCTTCTTGTTGTGTAATATTGTTTGACATGTTTG
>NZ_JASCRZ010000016.1:0-1683 GCF_030010385.1 Flavobacterium algoritolerans
TGGCATAATTAATTCAAAAACAATATATATACACAAAATATATTTTTCCTTTGTAAACATTTATAAATAATATAACAATAATATCAAAACTCAGTTACGATGACTTAGAGCACTTCCAATTGCATAAAGACCGTCAGTTTCTTCTTTAATTGAAGTTTGTTGATCAGCGATTCTATCAGCGATTCTATCAATTGAATCAGAACTTTTGACATTGACACCTTTCTCAGCAAGATATTCAGCGTATTCTTCTCTAACTTTTTCTTCTTTTGCGATTCTTTCAGCCTCCATAACTTTATGTAAATCACGGTATAACCATAAGAACCAAAATGCAGAAAGAACACCAGCAATAGCAGTTGCAACAAATGGCCAAACTAAGTAAGGATCAATCAAAGCTGAAGTACAAGCTTCAGAAATAGCAGCAGAAATAGAGGTGGTAAACAAGAATAAAGCCATGACCAAACCTTTCATGTTATCTGGAGCTCTGGTATAAGCAATTTCATAAGCTGCAGTGTTTGCAAAACATTCAGAAGCTGCACCTAAAATATACAAGACAGTTTCAGCCCAGACACTGATAGGGGAGACACCAGTACCAATTTCACAATCAGTGGCATGATAACCACATGGTGAAGTTTCATAGACTTGCCATTGGATAATTGCACCAGCGACTGAAGACAATGCAGCTAAAATGAAACCAAAAAAGATTCTGTAAACTGGTCTGAATTCGATTTTGAACTTTCTTAAAATTGGATAAATACCGTAATCTAAGATTGGAATCAAAACGATAATGGTCAATGGGTTGAAATTGTTGATTAAATCATTTGGAACACCGTTAGTGGTCATTGTATTTGCTTGGGAGTTTTGAATACCACCAATACCACCATCATTAATGTTGTAAATGACAAAGAATAAGAAAATCTTACAAGCATCAACAGTAACTTTGACATCTTGAACAAATTGGTCAGTCCATGAAACCTTCTTCTTACCCTTTTTATTAACAGCTTCGACGGTTTGAACTTCACCTCTTGCAGCAATGTTGGAAGGTTTAGCAAACTCCCAAAATTGGCCAGTTCTCAATCTTTTAATCCAACCACCTTTCAAAGAAAATTTAATAACTTTGAGTGTTTCTTCAATGATAGAAATACCATTTGGTGTCTCTTTCTTTAATCTTGGTGATAATAACATCAAAGTTGGAATCATGATAATATAAACAATACCTGGAATCAAATAAGCTAACCAAAAACCAACATCTTTAGCACTATAAGAAGTAGCTAAAGACATGAAAGCACCAATATTAATAGCCCAATAAAAGACCAAAGTCATTCTTTCTAAAGTAGCTTCTCTTCCCAAAATGACCTTTTTACCATCTTCTCTAGTTTCAACAATATCACGTTGATGTGGATATTGATCAAATAACAAAGGTAATAAATTTGGTTTAATGAAACCTGTACCGAAAGCTAGACAGATGATAGAAATAACAGTAGGAGCTAAAGCATGGCCTTCTTGGATGACTGATGGAATAGCAGCAATAATTAAGATAATATGGGAGATGGCACCGATCCAAACACCATACCAAATAGTTTTCATTCTACCCAATTTCTTATCAGAGATATAACCACCATATAATGGAGTCAAATAGGCCAAAAAGGTTAATAACAAAGTAATAGCAGAGGCGGTTTGTAAACC
>NZ_JASCRZ010000002.1:0-517315 GCF_030010385.1 Flavobacterium algoritolerans
AAAAGCTGCTTCGGTTTCTCCGATAGCCAACACGAAAGTCTACGGTTCACCGGAACCTATATTGACGGGAACTTTAGCTGGATTTTTGGAAGCAGACGCAGTTACAGCTTCTTACAGTAGAACCGCTGGAGAAAGAGTTCTTGGAGGTCCATACACCATCAGTGCTGGATTAAGTCCAACGGCAGTTTTGAGCAATTATAACATCACGTATAACACGGCTTTATTTACGATTAGTAAAAAGACAGCAAGCGTAACTCCTTATGTATCTAGTAAATACTGCGGTCAGAATGATCCTCTTCTTTTTACGGGTAATTTAGCTGGATTTATAGGCAACGATAATGTAACAGCAGTGTACAATAGAACCGCAGGTGAAATAGCAGGAGGAATATATACAATTAGCGCATTATTGAGTCCTAGCAGTGTATTAACTAACTATAATATTGATTATAATAACGCTTTGTTTACAATAAACAGTGTTCTTATCGATGCAAGTGCTAGTAGTGCTCCAATAGCATTAGGTTCTTCTGCAACTTTAAGTGCAACGGTTACCTCAGCAGTATCTGGTAATCTTTCGGGAATACCTGTATTATTCACGATTGATAATGGGAATGGTGTAATTACAAGTTATGCATCTCAAACAAACAGCAGTGGATTAGCTACATTTTCAGTTAGTAATCTCTCAGTTGAAGTGTATAAAATAAAGGCTGAGGCTGGTTCAGGTTGCGCTAATGCAACGGCCTATCTTGCAGTATATGATCCAAACGGTGGATTTGTAACAGGTGGTGGATGGATTATGTCTCCTTTAGGGGCCTATACAGCAAACCCAACTCTTACCGGAAAAGCTAATTTTGGTTTTAATGCCAAATATAAAAAAGGAAATACGCAAGTGGATGGAAATACAGAGTTTCAATTTCAAACAGGAAATTTAAACTTCTCTAGTAGTAGTCACGAAGCTATGTCACTGGTGATTGCTGGCGCACAAGCTATCTATAAAGGTCAAGGAACTATAAACGGAGTTCCAGGCTATAGCTTTATGGTATCTGCAATAGATGGTGAAAAGAAATCAGCTGGTGTAACAGATAAATTTAGAATAAAAATCTGGAATGGAGCAGGGGTTGTATATGATAATCAGACTGGTGCTTCGGATAATGCCGATGCAACAACAGCAATTGGTGGTGGTTCTATAGTAATACATGAAGTGAAGAAAAATGGAACTGCAAAAGTGGTAATTGTTGAGAAAACCCCAGAAATTGTGCCGTTCGCTATAACAGCATATCCAAACCCTTCTGTGCAATATTTTATTATTGACATAAAAGGCGGTACCAGTGAAAAAACAGAAGTGATTGTATATGATATATTAGGAAGAATGGTGAAACATATTCAAAATAGTGATAGCAAAGAAATCAAGTTTGGTGAAGAGCTTTCATCAGGTTCGTATATAGCGATTATCAATCAAGGCACTCAACAAAAAACAGTGAGACTGATAAAACAATAAAGCTCATTTTAATTACAGGATTTAAATTAACTCCATTTCAATATTAATTGGGATGGAGTTTTTTATATACTAATTTTATTGTTTTTATAATTTTAGTTCTTTGAAAAAGGAAATTTATAATATTTAATAGGTATGTGTAAGTTTTCAATGAAATGATTTCAATTCAATTTCTATTGAAGTAATTAATACATTGAAAGCCTAAATGTACTTGTTTGTAATGGAGTCTACTGTTTGTAATGGATAGATTTTATTAATGTAAAATAGAATGTGTTTCGTTTTATTAGGAAATCATTTATGTCTTACTAAATGGTAAAATAAAGTTTGAAGATGGAAAAGAAATTCAATATGTTTCTTTGATTTTAAGCAAAAAAAAACACTCTGAATGCTCAGAGTGTTTTTTAGTTTATTGTATAAAAATCGATTTATAGAAACTCACCGTGTTGAGAAATATCTAAACCTAATTCTTCTTTTTCTTCACTTACTCTTAGTGGAGTTATTTTGTTTACAATAAAGAAAAGGAAATAAGATGCTGAAAATGCAAATACTGAAACTATAACTAAAGCAGTTAATTGATTTAAAAATAATGTAGCATCACCAAAGATAAGTCCTTGGTTGTCTCCTACTACTGAGTTAACAGTTTTAGAAGCGAATACACCTGTTAATAGCATACCAACCATACCACCAACACCGTGACAAGCAAATACATCTAAAGCATCATCAATTTTACCTTTAGGGAATTTACTAACCACTAGATTACTAACAATACTGGCAAATATACCGATGAACATTGCATGAGGAATAGTTACAAAACCTGCAGCAGGCGTAATAGCCACTAAACCTACAACAGCACCAATACAAGCTCCCATTGCAGAAAGTTTGTGTCCAAGAATTTTATCAAGAAATACCCAAGCCATTCCAGCAGCAGCAGCAGCTACAGTAGTTGTACCTAATGCTTGTACAGCTAAACCATTAGATCCTAATGCTGAACCTGCATTGAAACCAAACCATCCAAACCATAATAAACCAGTACCTAACAATACGTATGTAATACGAGCAGGATTAACTTTTTGTATTTTTCTTTTTCCTAAGAAAATTGCTCCAGCTAGCGCAGCCCATCCAGCGCTCATGTGAACTACAGTTCCACCAGCAAAATCTAATACTCCCATTTTAAAGAAAATACCATCTGGGTGCCAAGTCATGTGTGCTAACGGAGCATAAACTAGTAATATAAATAATACCATAAATAATAAGTAAGCCCAGAAACGAATTCTTTCTGCAAAAGCTCCTGTTATTAAGGCAGGTGTAATGATTGCGAATTTTGCTTGAAATAAAGCAAACAACATAAAAGGTATTGTTGGAGCAAGACTCCATGCGGTATTTGTATTAACACCTTGAAAAAACAAATTAGGTAATGGATTACCAATTATTCCTCCTATTGTAGGACCAAATGATAAACCAAAGGCAACAACTACCCATAAAACAGTAACAATTATCATTGCCATAAAACTTTGAAGCATAGTACTGATGACATTCTTTTTTCCTACCATTCCTCCGTAGAAAAATCCAAGACCTGGAGTCATTATCAATACAAGTGCAGTTGCAACAATCATCCAAGCTGTGTCGCCGGTATCAAATTTTACAGCTTCTGTTGGAGCAGGGCTGTCAATTATGAAATAATTTGAACAAAGGGTTAATACCAAAATCGTGATTAATATCACACTTAAAATAATTTTTCGCATTGTTTTTTAGTTTTAAATTTCGATAAAAATATAAAAATCATTAATAAACCCCTTTAAAAATATGACTTAATGTTTTATTTTTGTCATTTTTTTAATCTAGACCCCATTTCATTATGGGTATATTATAATTTAAAGTTAAAACTTGCAATTTGTTAAAGTAAGGTTAAGAGAAATTATCTTTTTAGGAGATAACATAACAATTATTTTAAGAATTAGTTGGCTAGTATCCTAAGGCTTCTATTTTGTGTACTAAAAGTTAAATATCGTTAAAAAAAATGCACCAATCGAAATGAATACAATTGATGCAATTTTTTAAAGTTAAATTTAATGAATTATGTTTTTATTTTAAAAGATGTTGACTTAGAATTTTATACACTTCATTGATGTTATTTCCTCCTTTACCAAATTGTTTGATAATTGGTGTATTATCGTTATTTAGCCAGATTTTTAATTCCGCATCCAAATCCATAATACCGGCACTTTCTTTAGAGAATTTCTTGATGCTGGAATAGGGAATTGAAACATAATCAGCTTTAGTTCCAACCAATTGTTTTTCGACTAAAATCAGCCTTTTATTAGTAAAAACAAACATGTCACGGATGAGTTTGAATGCTTTCTCAATTATTTCTCCATCAATTAAGATTGGCTCAAATTCTTTTGAAACATTTTCAATGTTTACTTCAGATGCATTGCCTAAGATGGCATTAAATAGTCCCATTATTTTAATTTATTTTTGATTGTATTTTGTTTTATATCTTTCGTTCAACTTTGTTTGATGCGTTTCCAGACTAATCGTTCTTCCTTGAATAAAAGCATTAGTCAATTTATTAGTTCTCATGTCTAAAGCATCACCTTCGGATATAAATAAAGTAGCATCTTTTCCTTGCTCTAAGGTGCCACATTGAGCATCAATTCCTAATATTTTGGCAGTATTAGATGTTATTAATTGTAAAGCTTGCTCTTTGTCTAGACCATATGCAGCACATGTTCCCGCTAAAAATGGTAAGTTTCTAGTGTTCATTCTTTCATGTGCACCACTATTTTCTAAGCCTACCACAACACCTTTGTCTGTCAATAATTTAGCTGATTTGTATGGTAAATCAATATCATCATCATCATTTTCAGGCATTTCATGAACTCGTTTAAGCAATACGCCAATATTATTTTTTTGCAATAATTCGGCTGTTTTGTAGGCTTCGTATCCACCAACAATCACCATTTTTTTAACTCCATTTTCTTTTGCAAATTGTACTGCATCGATAATTTGTTTTTCTTCATCGGCATGAATAAACAATGTTTGGCTTCCATCAAACAATCCTTTAGTAGATTCTAAAACCAAATTTCGATCTTTTGAACTATCCCCTAAATAGGCTTTGGCATTAGCTAAAAAAGCAGAGAGTTCTAAAACTTGTTTTGCATAATCCTTATTGGTTTCAATACCTCCTGGTTCAAATCGGGAACCTGATCTTCTAAAAGTAGTAGGGAAGTTAACATGAATTCCATCATTTTCTTTTATAAGTGCATCTTTCCAGTTCCAAGCATCCAATTGAACAATTGATGAAGAACCAGATATTGTTCCGCCACGTGGTGTAATTTGAGCCATCAAAATACCGTTTGGTCTTACTGTTTCTATTACTTTTGAGTCAGCTGTATAGGCAATAATACTTCTAACATTAGGGTTCATGGTTCCAATCTCGTCTTCATCATCAGAAGATTTTACGGCGTCAATTTCTACTAAACCCAGTGTTGAATTTGGGGCAATAAAGCCGGGATAAACATGTTTTCCTGCGGCGTCAATAGTGAGGTCATACGCGCCCTCTGCAAGCCGAATCACTCTGGCATCTGCTACTAAATTAATTTTTCCGTCAACGAATCCTATTGCGCTGTTCTCGATTATTTCTCCATTTCCTAAATGTGCCGTAGCATTAAGAATCAAAATAGATTTTGATTGCTTAACGGCTGGTGTTTGTTGTGCTCTTGTAAGTATTGAGATGCTACAGACTAACACTAAAAGATATATTTTTTTACTAATCATATTTATATATTTTTAAAAATTGCTTTGCTTTTTGTAAAAGCTCGATTTTTTGAAATTCAAATTATTCCGCTATTCTTCCATAGTATCACAGTGGTATTCTTTTTTCTCTGTTTTTTTAGGTTCTTGAGTGATCATCCCTTTATTTTTCTCTTGCAATAATTGACCAATCAACTCATTTCGTTCTTTAGCAATAGCTACTCTTTGTTCTGCATCTTTTTGAGCATCATAATACACTACACCTTCGATTAACGTTTTTTCAGCTTTTGCATAAATAGATAAAGGATTGGCATTCCACAATACAATATCAGCATCTTTACCTACTTTTATACTTCCTACTTTATCATCGATATGTAATAATTTAGCAGGATTCAGAGTTACAAATTTCCATGCATCTTCCTCTGAAATATTACCATATTTTACTGCTTTTGCTGCTTCTTGATTCAATCTTCTTGACATCTCAGCATCATCAGAGTTGTAGGCTACCACAAGTCCAGCATTGTGCATAATAGGTCCATTGAAAGGAATGGCATCATTTACTTCAAATTTATAAGCCCACCAATCTGAGAAAGTTGAGGCTCCTACGCCGTGCTCTTTCATTTTATCAGCAACTTTATATCCTTCAAGAATATGGGTATACGTATTTACTTTAAAATTAAATTTATCAGCTACATTCATTAACATCAAAATTTCCGATTGTACATAAGAGTGACAAGTAATGAAACGCTCTTTATTTAATATTTCAGCTAATGTTTGTAGTTCTAAATCCACTCTTGGAGCTTTCGCTTTTGTTTTTTTACCAGTTGCATTGTAATTTTTCCAAGTGGTATCGTATTCTTTAGCACGTTGAAAGTAATCTGTAAAAACTTGTTCCACACCCATTCTGGTTTGAGGAAAACGAGTAGGATTAGTGATTCCCCAGTTTGCTTGTTTTACATTTTCTCCCAAAGCAAACTTGATAAAACCAGGTTGATCTTTGTAAAGCATCTCTTCTGCAGAAGCGCCCCATTTCCATTTTACAATTGCAGAACGTCCACCTATTGGATTTGCTGAACCGTGTAATAATTGAGAAATGGTAACTCCACCGGCTAAATCTCTGTATATATTAATGTCTTCAGAATTTACTACATCTTGAATGGTTACTTCGGCACTGGAATTGTGTCCGCCTTCATTTACACCATTAGAAATTGCAATATGAGAATGCTCATCAATAATTCCGCTGGTTAAATGTTTGCCTTTGGCATCAATAATTGTTGCTGAAGCATCAGCAATATTTTTTCCAATAGAGGCAATTTTTCCGTTTTTGACCAATACGTCAGTTTCTACTAAAATACCGTCTTTTTCATTGGTCCAAACGGTAGCATTTTTAAATAAAAGTGTTTGTGTAGTTGGTTTTTTCAAATTACCATAAGCAACATTAGGAAATGTTGTAGGCATAATTGCATTGTTCTTTTCAATTTTTGAGGAATCGATAGCTTTTACAAAAGGAGCTGTTTTTATTGCTGACCATTTTACTTCATTTCCATTGAATAAAACCGCTTTTCCTGAAAGAGTCTGATTGTCTTCAACATATCCGATTAATCTTGTGAAGCTGGTTTTAGTAGAATCGATAGGTTTGATTACCGTTGAAATCCAGTTATTGGTAAAAGTAAGTTTCGATTTTATTTTTTTGTTGTCAACAGTTGTTATTTCAGATTTTGGTGCTGAAACTTCGCCATCAATCTTCCATTTGTATTTTTCAGTGTTAATGGTTAAATCATAATTTCCACGAATATCTTTAATTGTAATATCGTTAATTACAAATTTGTTCCCTTGAACCCAGTTTTCATATAATATTGTTTTTTCATTGAAAATCTCACCAGATGCAATTATAAAATTGGCTAAACTTCCTGTTTTCAAACTTCCTATTTCATTGCTTTTTCCTAAAATTGAAGCAGGAATAGTTGTCAAAGCTTCTAATGCTTTCGTTTTATCAAATCCGTATTTAATGGCTCTTAATAGGTTCGGTCTAAAATCTTCCAGCTTTTTTAACTTGTCAGTCGTCAAAGCGAAAACAATTCCATTATCAGATAAAACTTTAAGATTGGTTGGTGCTTGATTCCAAAAACGCAAGTCTTTCAATTCCATTTGATTGGCTTGGTTTGGGTCAGAAACATCATAAGCTTCCGGGAAATTGATTGGAATAATAAATTTCGAATTTGTTTTTTTGATTTCTTCAATTCGTTCAAATTCATTTCCGTTTCCTTTCAAGATGTAATTTAAACCAAATTCTTTCGCTATTTTGGAAGCTCTCAAACTGTTTAATTTGTCTTCTGAAGCAAATATTTGAACTAGTTTTTCATTATTGGATAAGGCTTCCAAGGACAAATCTTTGGTTGTGGCGTTTCCTTTTTTGTACCAATCTAAATCTAAATACATTTGACGCAGTAATGCCATCATTCCCATCAAAGAACTTGGATAGGCTTGATTTGTTGTGGCACTTTTAGTAAATGCAAAATGATTGGTTACTTTATCAGATAATAATTGGTTGCTTTTTTCAAAATTATTCAAGGCAATCAGTGTTCCTGATCCGCGAGCAATTCCGTCTTGAACGTGAGTTCCTACGATACCAAATCCAGCTTTTAATAATTCTTCAGCTTTAGGTTGGTCGTATTTAAAGCTTTCATATCCATTTACTTCTGAACGAATACTTTCGTTCCAGTAATGTCCTGTTTTTTTGGTATCATACAAAGGATTTCTTTCAGTACTGCTGATTCCTTTTGGTTTTTCGATTCCAAAACTGGTGTACATATCAATAAAGGAAGGGTAAATTGATTTTCCTTCTAAGTTAATCGTCATGCAGTTTTTAGGAATAGCGATGTTATTCCCTGCACCAATAACTTTTCCGTTTTGGATTAATAAAGTCCCTTTTTCAATAATTTGTGTTGGTGTAACATAAATTTTTGCATTTGTAAAAGCGGTAAAATTGGTGTTTTTGTTTTGAACACTTTCATTATTGGGAAAGTACTCTTGTGCGTAGGTTTTTGGTAATAAAACACTGAAATACAGTAGAAGTAAGATTTTTTTCATAGTATAGTTTCTAATTATTCTCTAAAAGTAAAAAAAGGAATATGTTAAGCATTATTTTTTTTAGATTTTAACATTTGTTTTTTGAAGAAAAAAAACAAATCGAGCGACTCCGTAATATTATTCTAATTATTTTGACATAATTTTCTACTATTCTGTATCATTTTTAAATTTTGTAGGAATAATTATAATAATTAAAAAATGTTTAGCTAATTTTAGAATCAAATAAGTAAATATGCTAGTTAAAGTTTTTGGTAGTGCTGTTTTTGGAGTGGAAGCCACAACAATTACTGTAGAAGTAAATATTGATAAAGGTATTGGATATCATTTAGTTGGATTGCCAGACAATGCTATCAAAGAAAGTAGTTATCGTATTGCGGCGGCACTCAAAAATAATGGATACGCCATGCCGGGAAAAAAAATCACCATCAATATGGCGCCTGCTGATTTGCGCAAGGAAGGTTCTGCGTATGATTTGACTTTAACAATTGGAATTTTGGTTGCATCCGGGCAAATCAAAGCAGAGGATGTTGATAAATACATCATTATGGGAGAACTTTCTCTTGATGGGAGCCTTCAGCCGATACGTGGTGCTTTGCCAATTGCCATAAAAGCCAAAGAAGAAGGTTTTAAAGGCTTTTTTCTTCCAAAGCAAAATGTAAAAGAAGCGGCGATTGTGGCTGGTTTAGATGTATATGGAATCGAAAATGTTCAGGAAGTTATTGATTTCCTCGAAGGAAAAGGAACGCTGGAACCAACAACAATTGATACCAGAGCCGAATTTTATAAAACCTTAGACTTTCCAGAATTCGATTTTAGTGATGTCAAAGGACAAGAAAGTATCAAGCGTTGCATGGAAATTGCAGCAGCCGGCGGACATAATATTATTTTGATTGGCCCGCCGGGTGCAGGAAAAACGATGTTAGCCAAACGATTACCAAGTATTCTCCCACCGATGACGTTACGGGAAGCGTTAGAAACAACTAAAATCCATAGTGTTGCCGGAAAACTAAAGGAAGTAGGATTGATGAATCAACGTCCGTTTCGTAGTCCTCATCATACTATTTCGAATGTGGCGCTTGTCGGAGGAGGAAGTTATCCACAGCCCGGAGAAATTTCTATGGCGCACAACGGCGTTTTGTTTCTGGATGAATTACCAGAATTTAAACGTGATGTTTTGGAAGTAATGCGTCAACCTTTGGAAGATAGAGAAGTGACAATTTCCAGAGCTAAGTTTACGGTTACTTATCCTTCCTCGTTTATGTTGGTGGCGAGTATGAATCCGAGTCCAAGTGGTTTCTTCAATGATCCTGATTCTCCACAAACTTCTTCGCCTCACGAAATGCAACGGTATCTGAGTAAGATTTCTGGACCTTTATTAGATAGAATTGATATTCATATCGAAGTAACTCCAGTTCCTTTCGAAAAATTATCTGATGACCAAAAGGCTGAAAGCAGTGTTGACATTCGAAAACGAGTGACTAAAGCACGAGAAATTCAAACGGAACGCTTTGAGCAAATGGAAAACATCCATTATAATGCGCAAATGAATACCAAACACATTCGGGAATATTGCGCTTTGGACGATGTTTCCAAGCAATTACTAAAAACGGCCATGGAGCGATTGAATCTTTCCGCTAGGGCCTACGACAGGATTTTGAAAGTAGCGAGAACAATCGCTGATCTTGACGCAGCTCCAACAGTAATTTCGAGCCATATTGCTGAAGCAATTCAATATAGAAGTTTGGATAGAGATGGTTGGTTGGGTTAAAATAGATTTCAGATTTTTGATTTACGATATTTGATTTTAGATATTTAACAGTTGCAAAATTGAGAATACGCTCACGCTAGCGAGGAAAAAAGAAAAGATAGAAATAAATACGCCAAAAAAGAGATTTCGATAGAAATCTCTTTTATTTTTGCCAAATGTTAGAAATTCTTTACCAAGACGAATATATTATAGCAATTAATAAACCAAGTGGATTGTTGGTCCACAAATCATTTTATGCGCGCGATGCAAAAGTTTATGCTATTCAAGAATTGAGAAATCAAATAGGAGGGCGACATGTTTATCCTATTCATCGGTTAGATCGCAAAACATCTGGTGTTTTGTTATTTGCGTTGGACAAGGACGTTTTAAAAATTATGAATGATCGTTTTGCCACACGCGAAGTCGAAAAAAAATATTTAGCAATTTTACGTGGTTGGTCACCCGAAGAACTAACGATTGATTATGATTTAACCAATGATGATGGTATTATACAAAATGCAATAACATATTTTCATCGATTGCAAAGTACCCAAATTGAGTTAGAATTTAACAATAAACCTACGTCACGATATTGTTTGGTAGAAGCGATTCCTGAAACTGGACGTATGCATCAATTACGAAAACATTTCAAACATATTTTTCATCCCATTTTAGGAAGTCGGCCGCATGGTTGTAACAAACAAAATAAATTATGGTTGGAGAATTTTGAACTGAAAGGAATGATGCTTCATGCACATCAGTTAATTTTTAATCATCCCATAACAAATGAACAACTTATTCTGAATGCAAAGATTAATGAAGAGTTTAGCAGAGTAGGTACTATTCTTAAGCTAGATTTGAATACCTATGAATAAAATACTAATTTGTAAAGTAGTGCTTTACATTACTGTTGTATTTGGAAACTACAGTTTTCAGTATACAAAGGAGCAGATTTTTGATGTCAGATTTTTAACCTTTGCAAGATTGATAATGCGAGTGCGAGCGTTCAGCTTTATAGGGTCCTATTTTCAATTTTAGTTTTTTTATCTAGATAATTTCTAATTAATAACCCAATAATCATTCCGATAGGCATACCTACTAATAAACTTAAACCTATTTTTCCAATTGCAATACCAAAAGGCAAACCAATGGGCATTCCTAAAGGAATTCCTGTTAGAAAATAACGTCTCTTATACCTGCCTTTTTTTATGTAATTAAATTTCTCTTCTACATAGGTTTGTAAATTTGATATTTCATTTAAATGTTTTGCCTTATAGTTTATTCTTTTTCCATTTGTCTTATTTGGGATTTCAGATATTACATATTCAAGTTTTGAACGAAGTTCTCCATCCTCGATGATTAATTTCGCTGCTTGTCGCAATAGTGGGTTTAGAACTAAATCAAGCCGTATTTTTGGATTTGCCACTCGGGCGATAGCGGACAGGCGAAGCAAATCATACCAAATATAAAACTAACTTTAAATTAAGCCTAATACCCAAATTGCTTGTAGCGTGTGTTGTAGGCAGTGCTTTATTTTGATGCTTTAGACTTTTTAATGTTCAAAGCTTTCTGTTTTATCCATTGAATTGAAATATCAACAGGTGCTGTAATATTGTCAGAAGCAGTATTGTGTCCTAATGTTGAAAACAAAGTATATTCGAAAGGTTTGCCTTGAACTTTAAATGTATTTAATTGCTCTATGCACAATTTTACGGGAATTTGGATATCTTTCTCACCAAAAAGCCAAAGTCCTGGAATTGAAAAAGTATTCAAGTAATTTTTTGGGTCTGTAGTGGTAAATTGATACCTGTCTGGGTCATTTTTAGTATGTTCACGAGCATCTGATTCTGTATGATTTTCCCAAAAATTATTGTTTCCATTAGTATAAAACTGAAATCGAAGTTGTTCTAAAGTTGTAATTGTAGGGCAACTAAATAAAACCATAAATTCTATTTGTGGATTTTTGCTTGCCGCAATTGGGATTATCCATCCAGCTTGACTGAAGCCAACCAGTCCAACTGGTGTTTTTTTATCCTTCAAATAAGTTCGAAATCTATGTACTGCTGCACTTGCATCGTGAGATAATAAATTAAGATTTGTAGGGTCAATATTATTAGTGCCAACGGACGGTCCTGCATATACACCGCCTGATTCTCCTACTCCTCGTTTGTCATATGTCAATACAGCAATCCCTTCTTTGGCAAGACGTTTAGCGAACTCCATTTCTCTTTTTACAGGATCAGACCCATGAACAATTACAACTGCTGCCAATGTTTTTTTAGGCGTTAAAATTGAGCCAGCAAGAGTGACGCCTTGACTTTCAAACTTTACATTTTGAATGGTAAAGTCGGCCGATTGAGAAAATACCATATCTGGTAAAGTGATTAATAATATCCAAAGAGATAAGTTAGAAAAAAAGTTAATATTCATTTTGGTTTTATATAAAAATTACGTTTAATTCTTAAGTATTCGTTAGCATTGCCTGGAACGTCAGTATGTCTAGCAACCTAAAACAAGTCTCTAAGAATTCCGTATTTGAGAATTTTCAAAGATCGGAGTCCGAGAACAAAAACTCAAATTCTAGGTTATTAGATAGTTTGACGTTCGTTATGTCACTACAGCGGGTTTGGGACTAAATTAAGCCCATTATTCGGATTTGCCACCCGAGCGATAGCGAATAGGCGCAGCAAATCATCCAAATGCAAAACTAACTTCCATTAAGCCAAATGCCCAAATTGCTTGTAGCGTGAGTTAGTGGTAGGTTTTTTTAATTCTCTTTTAAAGTCATTTCTAATTTATTTAAAGCATCTTCAATGGTTGCGCCTGTATTTCTATCATTTTGATTTGCAATAATTAATATTCCTAGATTGTATTTTGGTAAAATTTTAAGTATATTGGAAGTTCCATTTGAACCACCGTCTTTTATGTAGTTTGTATTTCCATTTTCATCTGCTACAGTGTCCCAGAAATATCCCATATCTATGTTTGGATAAAGTTTTCTATGAGATTCAATAACTACCTTATTATTTGGATTTAATTCAAACTTGATATATTTGCTTAAATCATCCATTGTTGATTTTAGAAATTTGGATGCTCCCCAAATACTAATAGTTAAAGGTTCCATAATATCGCCTTTTGAATTATAGCCATTTGCAAGAATCTCGTTATTTCCTAAATTAAGTTTTGTAGATTTCATTCCTTCTTTTTTAAAAATCTCTTCATCTAATAGGTCATCGTAACTTTTTTTATATGCATTTTCTAAAATATAAGCACACAATTCTGGTGCTAAAGCACCGTACTTATAGCCAGTTCCTGGAAGTGAATCTACTTTTACTTTTCGCAAATCAGCTAAGAAAAGTTCTTTAGTATACGCTTTATCAAGTCTGTTTTTATAATAAAGGAAACTTTCAGCTGGGTATTTATCTCTTATTTGTTGAGTAATAGGAAAAGGTATTTGTATTCCACTTCTATGGACAAGTAAATTCTTTATTTTTATTGGCTTGCCTTGAAACTCTAAATTAGAAAAATCTTCATTCAAATATTTTCTAATATCGTCATCTAATCCAATTTTATTTTCTAATACAGCATTAGCCATTAGTGTTCCTGTAAATACTTTAGTTGTAGAGCCTATTTCAAAAAGTGTTTGATTCGTTGCTTTATTGCGTTTCCCTTTATCCAACTCTCCGTAGTGTTTTATATAAGTTTTTTTATTTTTAACAATTGCTATAGAAACAGAATTAGCTCCTGATTTTTTTAGAAAAGAGTTTGCAACTGTATCCATTAAATGGTATACAGATTTATCGAAATTACTTTTGTTTGAATTTGATTTTTCTTGCCCAAAAGAATAAACAGAAAGAAATACAAAAAAGAGGAATGAAAATTTTGTCATAGTGTTATTATTCTAAAATTTAGTGGGTTTTGTAAACTTACCGCTAACGTCAGTCTGTGAAAAAACCTCTGTTGTATTATCATCAAATATAACAAAATACTAGTGTAAAAAGAAGATTTTTCGCATTTTTAAGAATGCAAGACATCACAGGTATTTCCCGTCAACAACTGCGTTTTTCAAGTTTAGAAGATACTATAAGTCCCGATAATCAGGTGCGATTTATAGATGCCTTTGTCGAATATATTGACCTCTTTAAACTCGATTTTGCTGTAAAAGCGCTCAAAACCGAAGGTCGCCCGAGTTTCAATAGTAAAGTATTTCTAAAGATCTATTTATACGGTTATCTTAACGGACTCAGAAGTGGTCGAGATTTCGTTCAATATTCAGGCTGCAGTCGATGCCAAACACAATCTTGTTGTAGCTACTTACACGATCAACGGTAATGATCGCAGTGCTTTGTCGGCAATAGCTATCGAGACCAAAGAGAATCTAGGGATTGACACCTATACAGCTTTAGTTGATAAAGGCTATCATAACGGGCGGGAAACGGAAGCCTGCAAACAGGCCAAGATCACTACAATTGTAGCACAGCCCGAACAAGGAAAAAGTAACGAAAACGGCACAACTACCGATTATCTAGTAGCCCAATTTAAATACGACAAAACAACCGATACCTACACTTGTCCACAAGGAGAAACACTCAAAACTACAGGAAGGTGGCACAAGAAAACTAGCTTAAAAGACAGTTATGAGTTTAAAAAATATCGAACGCCAAAATGTAAAGAATGTCCAGTAAAGCATTTATGTACCAGTAGAGCAGCAGGTCGGGAAATAGACCGCAGTCAATATGCCGATGCCGTAGAAGAAAACAACAAGCGCTATCATGAAAATCCACAGCTCTACCGCAAGCGACAGGAAATCAACGAACATATTTTTGGCACCATCAAACGGCAATGCGGCTATAACCATACCAACTTAACGGGATTAGAAAAAGTAAATGGAGAACACAGCCTGATTATGCTGGTGTATAATATCAAACGCAGTATCAATATCCTCGGCGTTCCCGAGCTCATTGCCAAACTCAAAAAATGGAACCCACCCTACAAGGTAAAAGTCTTGTTTTTACTAAAAATGGAGCATTTAAAGCTAAATTTAGAACACTATTTCTATCAAACTAAATTTGTAGCCTAAAAAAAACGACTCGTTAAATGTCTTCTATTTTAGTCTTGAGCAGAATTATCTAAAGATTTTGAAAGTGAAATAAGGTTTTTTCACAGCCTGACGTCCCCGCGCTACAAGCAGTTTGGGACTAAATTAAGCCCATTATTCGGATTTGCCAAATCTTTTTGACACAAAACCAACTTCAAATTAAGCCTAAAACCCAAATTGCTTGTAGCGTGTGTTACCAGCAGGTTTTTAGTCTATTCCAAGTCTTTTATGCATTTCATGCCATTCTTTTCCGAATTGAATGTTTTCTAAGGCAACTTTTCGTTTGTCTTCGGGTAAGCAATCGATACAGGTTGGATACTGAAGTCCTTTATAATGCTGTTTACATTTAGGACATAATTCCATTTTATTTACATCAAAATTATATGCACATTTTTTACAAGCAGTTATTGCGTCTTCAAACGAAAGATACTTAATGGAATCATTTAGATGAAGTAAAAATGCCTCTTTCTCAATTGTTTCAGAATCTTTATTTTTTGCACGTTCTCTTTGCATCCAATATTTGACACTTGACAAATTGTTCTTATTTCTATATTTATCCTTTGACACGAAACATTTATCTACAACTTCATAAGCGTCTTTATTTTCATAAAAAATAGAGATAAGCTCATTTACAGATCTAAAAGTTGCTTCATCAAATTCGTGCTTACAATCAGCACAACGATATTTTGGAATTTTTCTTACTCTTTCGCTTGGATTTTTGCTCATGCAATTTGGACACAATAGTACAGGAACATAATCATGATTTTTTAGTACATAATCAGTAAACTCAGATTTATTTATTTCTGGATTTGTGTCTATGTGGTCTTTGGCATATTTACTTGTTATTTCTCTTAGATATTCCGCGTATTTTCTTGGGTGAGAAAGATGCTGTACAGTTAATGTCTCAGTACCGGAGCATATTTCACATTTGTCTTTAAGAAATTTGGGTCTTCTTTCTTGCCAGTCTTTTGTGTTCCAAGAACGTTGTCCTTCTTTTAAGTCACCCCAAAATTGAGTTTTCGCGAGTTCTAACTGAATTTCGCCATTTGCTAATTTGTTCCTTAGATCTATGAGTTCGTTATATGTCAACATTTTCTTCTTGGTGATAGTTTACACGTGCTTCTGTTAAACTTGCAGGTAACGTTCCCGCGCTACAAGCAGTTTGGGACTAAATTAAGCCCATTCTTCGGATTTGCCTAATCATTCCATATACAAAACCATTTTTAAATTAAGCCAAATCCCCAAATTGCTTGTAGCGTGTGTTACCTGCTGGCTTTGTATATTCCGATTAAATTACTTTCCTTTTTGTTTTGAATTACGTTTTCTTTGACTGTTGTCCAAGGCATTCTTATTCTTTCATATCCTCTGTAAATAGTTTCCCAATTATTTCCATTCGGCTTTTGAAGGAATGATTTATAAACTTTATCATTTCTCACAAATTGGATAATCCTATATTCACCATTGATTAATCCAATAGCACTTTCGTAAAATTTGTTGACTAATTCTTCAGAATCGGCGGAGAAAAATTGACACCAAATGTAATCAGTCGATATATGAAGTTCATCTTCATTCTGTAAATTCAGATTGATTTCAAAGTCAATTCCATTCTGTTTTGGAATATCCATTGACAAATCTAAATTTTCATTGTCGTAGTCCATTATCATAGTTAGATTAGGGAAATCATTTTGTATTTTCTTAAACTTCTTTTCTGCTATTTTAAAACATCTTGCTTTCTGTGTCATTTTTTTAAGCTTGCAGGTAACGTTCCCGCGCCTTGCGCCGTTTGCGCCTTACGAAGACGAGTATTTTCGGCTAAACGAAAATACGATTAAAAAACGGTAATTCCACTAAATTCGCAAATGGCGCAAGACGTGTGTTGGCAGTAGGACTTTTTTTATTGTAGTTTTTGTAAGTGTAAATTTTCACCGTTGAAATTTTCTTCTGTTATTGTATATTTTTTATTTCTAACATCGTAATATTCACCTTTAACCTGAACGAAGAAGAAAGGAAAAGAAGCTGTAGTTAATATAGGAATTCTTAATTTACCTCCATTTCTCTCAACAATTTCATTAATAAGTACTTCAATTGTTTGGGTTTCTTTCTCTCGAAGCATTTTTTGGTCAATTAATTCTTTTGAATTATGTACAGTTACGATTAATTTTAGACAAATCTTATTAACTTCTGCATTACCGTAGTTTATAAAAATAAGAGTCAGATAATTACCCTCAAATAAGTTATCTTCAAATTTAAATATTGGTTGCAATATACCTTTCATTTTATTTGAGAGTTCCAAATTTATATATTTATTTATCAAATTATTTTTAGGAGTTATCGCTTTTCCTGTTTGTATTTGAAAAGAAGTTATTTCATTTATTTCTTTTAATATAGTTAAATCAGTTTTTAAATAGGCGTCTTGTTGATAATCCGTTTGTTTTTTTATTTGACGAAAAGTCAAATATGTATAAACTACGTAAATTACGACTAGAATTGTTCCAATGATTTGCGCTATTTGATTTGCATCTTGTAAATAAGTTCGCCAAGTTATTTCTCCGGTTAATAAAATATTTAAAATCATTTAATTAATATATTTAGCATTTGATTTTTTATTTTATGTATTTCAGAAAATCTTTTAACATCGGTTTGATATTCCAAACTTCTCATATCTCCACCGTAAGAAATCGTGAATTTTAAAATATCTGATTTATTTTTCAACCCATTCAAATCAAACATTTCACCATATATTGTTTCAATATAAAGCATATTTATACTCTTAGTTAATATTGTAATAGAATCTACAGTTGTTGAAGTAAAAACTATGTCGTGAATGAATTTTTCATTAAAAAACATTATTTCTAATTCTAAACCATCACCACGACTACTTTTTTTTAATTGATGAAACGAATTTAAAATTTCGACATTAGAGAAACTATTTTCTATTTCTTTAAATAATTCTATATTTTTTGATGTAGGTTGAATTCTCAAGAGAATTTCAAATAATGAAGATAAATATTTTTGTCCTGTCATTTTGTAAGTTTATTAAGGTTGTTTTTTTAGTATCTGCGCTAGTCTTACTGCCAACTAGTATATAGGCGCTACAAAATAGCGCATATACATCTCATTTTGGGTGGATAGTATAGGGGGAACAACCAAAAGTATATAAAGATACAATACAAAAAAGGTCGAAAAAGTCAATAAAATCAAGACATTAACCCAAAAAGGTCGAAAAAGCTACTATAAACGAAAAGTATATTTACTACCATTTAAGTACCATTTAATAAACCGTTTTAAACGCTTTAAATACTAGTATTACCATTGTCTCAGCTGTAATACCCAAATACTACCGTTAAAGCCTTAAAAATAACGTTTTTCTTTATATAACACACCGTTTAAAATACTATTTAAACGGTTTTTTTATGCTCTGAAATGAGCAAAGGATCTATTTTTAAATTTAGTGAATACTTTGTTTTGGGTGGACAGTTGGGTGGACAGTTGGGTGGACAAAAAAACAAAAAAAAGTTAACATAGAAAGGGTGATAATTCTAAAATATTAGGTTTAAAGTATATGATTATGAAGTATAGACATGGGGATAATGCAATTAATTAAATACATTAAAGATGTTTAATTGGTTGATTGCTAATTGTATATCCTAAAAAGTTCGTTTTATCACATGATAAATCTCATTAATTTCATTTAGACTGCATCTGAATGGCTCATCATTGGGATTTCTTGAAGTTAAAATTAAATGCCCCTCATCGTCAATTTTTTCGATGTCTTTATGATAGATTCCTTTATGAGTAATCAAAATAAAACCATACTTACTTTTATTAAATCCGCTCATCCATAAGTGACGCCCGATTTCTCTCCCTAAAATGTCCGCACCTGTAGGTGTGTCATAACCCCCATTATTCCACATGGAATTACCTTTACTTTCAAATCCTAAATACTTTCCCCTACCGATATGATCAACTTTGAAGGTGATTTTTGAAAATTCTTGATTGAGTTTTACTTCATCATCAAAGCATTCAACATAAGAGGCGTAGGCAAGAAAAGGAATCTTTAAAACTTCAATTCTGATGGTTCCATCGGGATATATAAAATATTTATTACCGGTTCTTTCGTTGTAGAGAACTTCAGGTTCTCTGCTTTCGTCTATATAGATTACATCGTCATCTGGGAGATTATAAGGCTCTTCTGGCTCTCTTACTAACTTAAGATTTTCATTAAGCATATTACCGGTTCCGGTTAAAAGCCATTCAATATTGATTTCTGGATATTTAGTATAAATTTCGACTAATGCATTTGAGTTTAAACTTCCTTCTTTAGCTTTTCCTTTAAAACTACCATAAGTCATCCCTATCTTTTCAAGAAAATTTTCAATACCAATAGATTGATTTTTAGCAAAATATAATAATCTTTCTTTAATGTTGGTATATTTTTCGTCCATACGCTTGTTTATTGGTATAAATTTATACTATATTTGCTCCAACAACAGGAACAAATAGAACCAATGAACAAATCTAATAAAAAAAGTAGTGTAAAGTGGAATACAAGTGCATTAAAAGCACTAGCCACAAAATATGCTTTCTCTACCCGCTATATCAAACAATGTATAACAGGTGAGAGAACACCAATTTTTGCTGATCGGATCAAAGCAGAATATGTCGCACTAAAAACAGACCTAGACAACCTTTTGAACAATGATAAATTGTAATTAAGTAATTGATTTAAAAACTATAAGAAATATGTTTGAATATCAACAGAACACCCTTTGCGTAGCGAGTAGTTGGCTTTATGACACAGCAAAACTGTTTTCTAAAGGCTACTATTACAAATTAGTAGAAAGAGGTAAGATGAAAAAAATAATAGGTGGCGGTAACGGTCGTAAAGCATTAGTGGCTTATGATTCAATTCCTGATCAATATAAAAAAGCTATTCGTGAGCTAGTTGGTGATCCTTATGCAAGTGTGAAAAACATTGTTTTTGGTGACTACATGGTATGGGACCACACCGCCGAACACTATTTTAGAGATTATCTCCTGGACAACGGTTCCCATCTTCCTGAAGAAAAACAAAAGGAGTACACCCATCAGGCTGTGATGTTCAACGCTGTTAAGCATATCGCCAACAATGTATTAGTACAAAAGCGATTTGGAGGCAAGAAACAAATGTGGGATCGTATGCTCGAAGCAATCGGGAACTTACCTGAGACTTGGTTACACACTCGTTACAAAAATGTGATTTCATTTAAGCGAGCTATCCATAAATACGAAGAGGAAGGTTATAGTTCAATCGTTTCAGGAAAATGGATGAACTCAAACCCTTCAAAAATTGTGGATGAAGTAGCCGATTTCGTTTTGTCTCAGTACTGCCTTCCTGTAAAGTATACCATTTCCGAAGTACTAAAAATTTACGAATCAGTACGGGAAGCTAAAGGATGGAAAAGTTTAAGCGAGCGAGCTGTTGGTGCATGGCTTGATAAAACAGAGCAAAAACGAATTTGGATGCTAGCTCGTGACGGTAAGGACGAATACATGAAGCACTTTGGACATACCGTCACGCGTAATCGTTCTGAATGGTTCCCTAACGCATGGTGGGCGATTGATGGTACTAAACTGGATTTAGTACACTTTGCAAACAACAAACAAAAGATGGCTGCTGAACTTAAAATTAACGTTGTTTTTGATGTTTACAGCGAGAAAATCATTGGTTGGGATATTGCATACTCTGAAAATCATGCTTCGCACTTTAGAGCCGTTAAAATGGCTGTAGGAGAATCAGGATGCAGACCATTCTTATTCACTTATGATAAGCAATCAGGTCATACTTCAGGTAAAATGCAAAATTTGTACGATAGACTGCCAGTAAACGGACATCATTACAGCCATAAAGTAGGGCGTAAATCTTCACCGGCGGAACAAATTTTTAACCGCTTACAACAACAGGTTATTTCTAAAATGTGGTTCTCGGACAAACAAGGTATCAAGGTAAGAACCGCCACCAATAAGCCTAACACGGATTTCATTGTGGAGTACAAAACAGCCTTGCCAACAGTTGATCAATTCAATAAAATATTTCAAGCTCTTGTTAATAAATGGAACTCAGGCAAACAAGAAGACTGGGAGTACAATAGAATCGAAATGTACAACCAAGAAACGGAGCATAGAGAAGAAATTGACATCATGGACCAGTTATCAATGTTCTGGATTGACGAAACGAAAGTTAAGAAATACTACGCACACGGAATGCCACTTACAGTTGAAGGTAAAGATTATATCTATGAAGTTTATGACGAAACCAACAATATTGACTTAGAATTTCGTAGAAAATGGGTTGGCGAAAGCTTAATAGTTCGCTATGATCCTGAACGACTGGATGAGTTTATCGGACTTTATGAATTGACAGCAAATGGCGAAAAAAGATTTGTGGCTTATGCACAATCCAAACGAATGCATGAGTCAATTCCTGTTCTAATGAAAGGTAATTCTAAAGCATTATTGCTCCAAGACATTGAAGTTCGTGATGCTGAGTTAAAACGTGACCAAGAAGCCTACGAACGATTGATTAATAGAACGGGGATATCAAGAGAAAGCTTAATCGAAGAGCAGGAACTCATGGTTAAGTTTCAAGGGCATCTACCAAAAGAGGAACAAATGGAAACCGATAGAACAGGATTCTATTCCAAATTTTAAAGCATTTAAAAACTAATTAAAAACCGTTTAAACCCTTATTAAATCTATTAAAATGACACAACAAGACAAGATTAAAATAGTAGAAGATTTAGAAACATTCATCCTTCAAAAAGGATCACAAAACAAAGTGGCTGCCGAAATGAAATCGGTGTCTGCCTCCACACTTTCGCAAATGCGAAACCACAATTGGGAAAACATTGCAGATGAAATGTGGCGCAAAGTGTCTTCTTATTTAGGCAGTAGCGAAAACGATTGGGTTTACTGTGATACGACCAGAAACGCTATTGAATTAAAAAGAATCTATCACGATGCCCAACAGTTCAAAGAGGTTTATGGTGTAGTAGGTCCTTCGGGTCACGGTAAAACAGCCTCGTCAAAAATTTATGAGGAAAACAATAAAAATGTTATCAATATATTTTGCACAAGCTATATGGATGAGCGTAGTTTTTTGAGTGAAATATTGGCAAAAATAGGAAAAGATTCAGTAGGAATGTCGGTAACCAAATTAATGGCGAAGATAGTTTTAGAGGTAAAATCAAGAGAGAATCTTCTTTTTATTTTCAATGAATACGACAAGTTGTGTGATAAAGTAGTGTATCTGTTTATCTCATTGTTTAACGAATTGGAAGACGATTGTGGGATGGTAATTTCTGCCACTCATTTTTTAGAAAGGAAAATAGCAAAAGGAGTTGTCTTAGACAAAATGGGTTATAGAGAAGTTTTATCGAGAGTGGGCGGTAAATTCTTTGAATTGGAACCCAACAACTATTCCGACACCTTGAAAATATGCGCTTTAAATGGTGTTGAAGACGAAAAAACGGTCAGAACCATTTATACAGACTCCAAAGGAGACGGGCGAAGAATTAAACGATTAGTAAACTGCCATAAAAGAGCCAACAATGGAATATAGATACCATCCTATAATTGAGTCCCTAAAAATAAGTGAGGATGGTAGCGAAATCTTAATGAATGGTTCCCCGGTTACAATTTCAAGTGACCATCCTGAGCACATGAGAAACCCTAGAAAATTAGTGCGTTTTGGCAAAAAGAATGTCAACGTCATAAGATTAGTTTGTGAAGCGTGGCATGGCATTTCTCCCACAGGCGAACATGCAGCACGAAGAGTAGATGAAGAAAAAGGAGATCATTACAGTAATTTATTTTGGGGTAAAAAAGGAATGACATTAAGTAGTGCAAAAGGAGTGGTTCAACCCACGTTAAAAATGACCCCTGAAGTATATGCTAATGTAATGAAGCGAAGTAAAAAGGAATCAATAAGAGCCATTTTAAAAGAATTGGATATATCCGAAAACAGATTCTACCAATATCGAAAAAAGCATGTCGAAAAAGATAAATAGGGCTTATTCAGTATCAAACGTTCTTTCAAAAAAATTTAATCCTTTAGACTTCTCTGGCGAATGGGAAGCCACACTAGGAAAACCGGATAAAGCTTTTTCTGCCATTATTTGGGGTGGTACCACAAACGGGAAAACAGAGGCGGCCATGAAGTTAGCTAAGTACCTGACCAATTTTGGGAAAGTAGCTTACGACTCTTTAGAACAAGGCCTTTCGTCAACGATTCAAAAAGCATTAATAAGGAATCACATGGACACCTGCGGTAACTCGTTCATACTCCTAGATCGAGAGCCATTTGAAGACTTGATTATAAGGATGAGTAAACCAAAATCGCCCGATTTCCTTTTTATCGATTCGGTACAATACACAAGAATCACCAAGGCGCAATATTACGAACTCAAGGAGTTGATGCTTAAAAAAGGAAAAGGAATTATTTGGATATCGCAGGCGAAAGGAAGTTTACCAAAAGGCGCCTTAGCTGATGATATAATGTTTGATGTCGATTTGAAATTATGGGTAGAGGGATTCAAGTTATTCCCTGACGGAAGGTTAAACGGTGGCGGTGAGCCATTCGTTATATGGGCTCAAAGAGCTGCAAGATATTGGAAAGAAATCATTTAAGAAACAACAGCAAAATGAAAACAACAATCACAAAACAATCAAAAATTGAAACTCTAGAACAATTGTTCAATCAGGCGCCGGAAGTTGACTCTTTCATGTTTGCCTTATGGATGTTCTGGTGTGAAAGCGTAACCATAAACTCAAGGGAATTGCAACAAGTGCTAGCTAATCGAAGTGTCAATAATTGGTTTTTGACCGAATTACGAAAAGAGGAAAAGGAATGTGCAATGCTACTACTGGAGTATAAGGGTGTTTCACAAGATGACAAGAACAAATTATACATCAAATGTATTTATAAACTGTTTTCAAAGTTCCCTCTGTCTCTTTTGAAAAATGCTAAACATCGAGAGATAAAACCTAAAACCTCAAAAGTACCAGGATATCAGATAGAGTTTTCAATCATCAATTTAAATTAACCTATGGCATTATACAATTACGATTTAACAGAGATCAACGAGCGATTAGAACTGCTTTATATGGTGTTACAATATTGCTCTAAACAGCAATTATACCACAACCGTAAAATGTTCTCGATTGGTGAGCGTATCGCCATCAATCAAGAGCGAGCTGCACTTGAGGATTTTGTCAACTACTTGTTTGGTGAAATGCCTAGAGAAGATGTTAGAATGTATCAAGTTCCTGATAGGTTGGAGGATAAAATAACATGGAGTATTCACCTTATGAAGCAAGCCAATTATATCTACAATGGGAGAAGCGAATATTTAGAACACTTGAAAAAATATTAATCATGGAACAATTCACTCAAGAAGAAATCGACAAAGCTCTTGCCGAAATAGAAACGTTAGACCGCTATACGATGTGCAAGTATTGGAGGTTTGCACCACCCGGAACTGAAATATATTTCAGGAGTGACTTACCAACCGGTAACGCTTTTCAAAAACGCCTTTTCGTGGAGTTAGGAGGCTTTACTCCCGAAATCAGTAAACAAATAGGACATTAATAATTAATTCAATAAAAATCAAAATGAACACAGAAACACCAACAGTAGTAGCATTAGGGGATTTAACCCCAGAACAAAGAAAACAACTTTTGATTGAAGCCAAAGAAAGCATCAAGGCTGATAAAGAAAAAAAGAAAGGTAATTATGTAGCCTTCAAAGAACTTGCAGCCGAATTTGTAGGGCGAAATATCAACGCTCTCACTGATTTACACAGTGTAAATGAAAAGGTGATTTTAAGCGTTTTTGAGGACTTTAATCCAACACTAGCCATTCGTAAGGAATTGTATGGAGACAGCGATCAAAACAGCTATACCAGTACTCTCGCTGATGGTTCGCAAAGTATTACAATAGGATATAATGTTACTATTAGTTTTGATGGAACTGAGCCAGCTGGTATAAATAAGATAAAAGAATATTTAGCAACTCTGGCTTTAGATAATGCAAATGCAAAAAAACTTTCCTCCAGTCTTAACTTATTGCTTAAGCCAAACGGTAAAACAGGAATGTTGAAGCCTAACGTTGTTTTGCAGCTCAAAGAATTAAGAGCCGAATATAATGATGAAGGCTTTGATGAAGGAATTGAAATCATTGAGAAAGCGCAAATATTCACTAGAACTACGCAATATGTTCGAGGTTGGAATTATGTGACTAATGAAGCCGGGCAAAGAAAGAAAATCAGTTTTAGCTTTTCTGTTTAATGCAATCCAGTAATCCTTACATAAGCACGATAATTCTATTAGTTATCGTGCTTATCCTAACGAACCTAAAGCCTTTACAATTGTATTATGAATGGCTTCATTTCAAAATAAAAACCACTTATAAACAGCACATCAATGCCCGTAACAATAATCCCAATCACTGACCACGAAGTTTATACCATCAATGGCAAAACAATCTACAAAGATGTTAATGAAAACTGGACTTGTAATGTTGAATTAAGTACAAAGGAAAACATGGCATTTATGAATTATAAGCAATTGATAATTGAAAATAGAGACGTAAAAAAGCATACGAAATCAACTTACACTGGTTAGTTAATTCGGTTTCCCGAGTAACTCAGTTGGTAGAGTGCCTTAAGTGGCTGGTCGCGGGATCGAAGCCCGCCTCGGGAGCAAATTTAAAACAGCAACAAATGGGAAATGTAAAACAAAACGCATATCACGTAAAATTAAAGATAATCCCAACTGAAAAGGGGTTTAAATCTAGTTTTATTCAAGGAATAGTATTTGACGACACGCCAAGTTTAGCCGAAAAAAGGGCCGTTGAAAACTTAAAGGAATGGGTTGCAACTGAAACTATGAATTTTGAAATAAAAATTCAATCAACAGTTAAATTAAGAAAGGATTTTATGTTTCACCCTGAAGCTAAAAAAACAGACAGCAACTAAAACAACAACAACAATATGGCAGAATTCAACAAAGTAAAAGCACTGGATGAAATAATGGAAATATTTAAGCTAGGTCCTAATCCTACATTTTCAGAGAATATGAATGCAATGATTACGGCTCAAAATTATTTAGAGGTGATTCACCTGGAAAGCTTCCAGAAAGGACTAGAACAAGGACTAAAAAAAATAGACTTAGAAAATGACAGCAACTAAGAAACCAATTGTTTACTCAGGCACTGGAAGTGCCATAGACAATTACAATTCCCCAACACCAACTCACAATGAAAACTGGGGCGTGTTTGACCTTAATAACCAGCAGCACAAGTATATCATGGCATTGTGTCGCACAAGACAATGGACTAAACCAAGTGAAAGATGGGGAACGGTAGCTGATATGGATGGCGCATTTAGTACTTTTTTAAAATCATCAAAGTCCCCAGTCAAAAAGCCTTTACAGGATATGACACCAAAAGAAGTATCAAAAATAATAGTCGCATTAGGCGGAATTGTAGAACATAAATTTAAGTAAAATGATATATATAATAATTGGAATATTAGTAATAGCAGTAGTAATCATTGTTGGCGTGATAAGTTATCTATTTGGTTTGTTTGCAGGCATTCACTTAAATTTTGAAGAGCATGAGCCGGATAATCCCAAACTCCCAAAATGCGATTGTAAGGATGTTAACCAGTGCTCAAAATGGTGTCACGCCAAAGCGAGCTTTTCAAAAGACTTTGCAGATGGAAAAATATAGTATCAAGGTAGTTTGTCCTCACGACATCGCCGAAATAAAAGTACTAGAAAGTATAGCCACCTGTGAAACAACAGTACTCGTTTGCACTGAATGTAGCGAAGAATTAGAAAAACCTAAAACCGAATGTTGAGATGACAAGAGAAGAACAAATTGCAGACGCTTACAAGGATTGCCCCGAATATGTTAAAAATAAAATAAACAAAGAAGGCTGGGTTCCACACACGTATTATTTAGACTTAAAGTGTTTTTATAGCGGAGATGAAATTGAAAAAATAGGACGTGAATTAGTAAGGCCTAAAATATTAAGACAATGAAAATAAAACTAAAACTCTCCGAAAAACAGATCAATGCATTGGTTTATAGTTTTGGTGTAATAACCAAAACACCAACCAAGGATAGAGCCGTAAAAGTAGCTCGTTCTGTAATAGACAAAGTGGCCCTGAAATTCAAGAAAAAACAATTAGACGTACAACAGGGCGGGAATCTTTTTACACGAGACAAAAAGCATTGTTTCACGCTCGAAATTGTCGAAGCACATTATTTAGAACAATTCACAATACTTATGAGTGAACATCCCTTGAATGATTATGACCGTAACGTTTTACGCTTCATAGGAAATAATTTGAACCAACAATTAGCATAATGTACATCAACAAAAAGCGAAAAAAACCCGACCCAAAAGCTGAAAGCATTTTTGATATGGAAAAAAGGCTGCGTAACGAAGCCCTAAATATTTCTAAAACATTCACCCACACCAAACCCATTAAATACCTTTTAAAATGAAAAAAATATACATCGCTGGAAAAGTTACCGGAGAATTAATAGCAGAATGTACAATGAAATTTGGCACAGCACAAAAACAAATAGAAGCACGGGGTTATGAAGTCATTAATCCATTAGAAGTTGTAAATGATTGGACAGCCACATGGAATGATGCAATGAGGAAATGTATTCCTGCTCTTGCAGAATGTGACGGACTGCTATTGCTTCCAGATTATAACGATAGTAAAGGCGCACGTGCTGAGTTGCAAATGGCGTATGTACTCGATATCGAAGTGTTCTCAGATATAAATGATATCAATATATAATTTATGGAACAACTCACTACCTACCGAGCCAAAGGAAAAGAAATAGGATTAGTGTTCCTCTTTAAATACGATTTAAACGGCAATTTAAAGCTGTTTGAAATCTCTGAGGGGGAATTGAACGACGAACAAATGAAATGGTTGTTTTCTGCCAATTTTCCTGCCAACGAAAGCATTATTCAAACCATCTGGATGAAAAATGAAAAATACACTAATGTATTTGTAATTGAAAAGTCAGTAGCCGATTTAAGTTTTGAAGCTTTGTGGAATATGTACGGTTATAAGGAGTCGCGAAAAGATGCCGAAAAGTCCTTTGACAAGTTGACGGAAGCCGAAAGGATTAAATGTTTTATCCAAGTACCAAAATATAAAAAAAGGATAGCACAATCTAAAATTGCACAAGCTCTATTGGCAACTTGGTTAAATAAGGAACGATTTAACGATGAATACCAAGAAGCGGTACCCACAAAGAATTTTAACCCCATTATAGCCGATTTAGCAAAACGCAAAACCGATAGAAGAATTTAAACAATTAAAAACAATCAATAAAAATGAGTAAAACAATGCAAATCAATCCGCCTCAAGGATTCAAATTTCAATCAGTTGACCAATCGTCAGGAGCTATTAATTTGGTTGAAATTCCAAAAGACATTAAAGAACGCATCACAAATCTTAATGATGTGATTAGAGAAAATGGGAAAACGGAAGAGGAATTTAGAGAATCATGTAAGGGTCTCGAACCCGACGAAGTGGCCTATAAAATGATTAAGGAAATAGTAAAAGCATTCAATGAAGGTTGGGTACCAGACTGGACAAACTCAAATGAAGGTAAATACTATCCTTGGTTCAAGATGGGTTCTCCTTCGGGTGGCAGTGTTTCGTACGGCGACTGCGATCGCTGGTACACGGGTTCGTGTGTCGGCTCGCGCCTTTGCTTTAAATCGGCTGATTTAGCAAAACATGCCGGACAATTATTTGAGAGTATTTACAAAGATTTTTTAACAGTTTAAAACAACAAAAAATGTACACAGAAATTAAAACATTCGAAGACGCTTGCAAGGCTATTAATGTAGAGCCTACTATTATTCCAGATTTTTCATTGTTTCCTGAATCGGACAGACAGGCAATGATAGATCACGCTAAATTGATAATCATCGCCAAAGCCATAAACGGCGACTGGGTACCAGACTGGAATAACTGGGATCAGTATAAATATTATCCTTGGTTCGAGATGGGTTCTCCTTCGGGTGGCGGTTTTTCGTACACCGTCTGCGATATCTGGCACTCGACTTCGATTGTCGGCTCGCGCCTTTGCTTTGAGACCAGAGAACAAGCCAAATACGTAGGGAAGCAATTTGAAGACCTGTACAAAAGCTATTTTGTAAAAGCATAAATAATTAAGGTTGTGTGGTGTCGTTGCTGTAGTTCTCCTTCAGGTGGCAGTTTTTCGTACAACGACTACGATAACTGGAACACGAATTCGAATGTCAGCTCGCACCTGAGCTTAAAATATTAAACACCACAGACCTTGCCAACACGGCAAAAAATCACATTCTTAATAGGTTCGTTAGTAGAGCAATCGAAAGCGAGCCAATCAAAGCAAAGAAATGAAACGACTCAATAATATATACAGTCAAATTACATCGATTGACAATCTAAGGATTGCTGAAGCAAAAGCCCGAAAGGGTAAAGCCAATCAATACGGCGTAAAAATTTTTGACAAAGATCCAGAAACTTACATTTTGAATCTTCATGAAATGCTTTTAAATAAAGATTATAAAACCTCAGAATACACAACCTTCACCGTTTTTGAACCAAAAGAAAGGCTTGTTTTTCGCCTTCCTTATTTCCCTGACCGAATCACCCATCACGCTGTAATGAATATTTTAGAACCAATATTTGTAAAGGTTTTTACCAATGACAGTTATGCCTGTATAAAAGGAAAAGGAATACATGCAGCGGCCAATAATATCAAAACAGCATTGCAGGACCAGGAGAATACAAAGTACTGTTTGAAGTTGGACATTGTGAAGTTCTACCCTAATGTGGATCACGATATACTAAAAGCGTTACTTCGAAAAAAGTTCAAGGACAATGACTTACTTTGGTTACTGGATGAAATTATAGACAGTGCCGACGGCTTGCCAATTGGCAACTATTTAAGCCAGTATTTCGCTAACTTCTACCTCACTTATTTTGACCATTGGATCAAAGAACAAAAAGAAATAAAATATTACTTCAGGTATGCTGATGACATTGTAATTCTATCCAACAACAAACCCCATTTACACGAAATTTTAGAAGCCATTAAACAGTATTTAAATGACAATTTAAAACTTCAAGTAAAAGGAAATTATCAAGTATTCCCGGTTGAAGCTCGTGGGATTGATTTTGTAGGATATAAGTTTTACCACACGCACACATTGCTCCGAAAATCAATTAAAAAACGATTTGCTAAAGCAGTATCCAAAACAAAAAACAAAGCCACAATAGCAGCATATAATGGCTGGGCAAAACACGCAGACACAAAACATTTATTAAAAAAATTACTACCCAATGAAAAACTTTAAAGACTTCGGAATAAAAGCAAAATCCGAAACTTTTGTCGGAGATAAAAAAAAGATGTCAAAATTACTAAACACAGAAATAATTGTATTAAAACATAAAATAGTACCATCTAAATACGAGGGATCAAGATTGGATTTACAGATACAGGTTAATGATGCTTTAATGGTTACATGGACAAGTTCAGAATTTCTAATTCAAATGATTAAAGATATTCCAAGCGATGGTTTTCCTTTTAAAACTGTGATTAAAGAAATTAACGAACATTACGAATTCACTTAAAAAATTAAATTATGATACTACCATTTAGTACACAATTAAACGGAAAGCCTACCTATTTTATAGAGAAGATTTGGGAGGGCCTACTAAGAACTGTTAAAGATGATGTACAATACATCGCCTATTTAAACGCTCACGAGAAGCAATGTGGCAAACATTGGGATTATTTACCAGATGAACATGAACGAATGACAAACCCAAAACTTCACACCATCAGGGAAGACAAAAACGATCGTTGGAAACCCAGAACAAAAATTGATTTCTTTATCAATTGCCGTCAAAAAAACATGTTTCGGTTTGCTCCGATTCTGCCAGTGGTTAGCGTTCAAAAAGTGGAGATTTTTTATAAAGGATTATTTTCGGCCGTTGCCATTGACAACGTATTGTTTTATACTGATGCCGATTTTAAGTTAGGTAAAAGTACTGCCGGAATGTTACAACTCGCCCAAAACGACGGCTTTGATACGATTGAAGATTTCTTTGCTTACTTCAATGAAGATTTCAAAGGAAAAATTATACACTGGACGGACTTAAGATATTAATTATCGGCACTAAAATTGTTAGGTTTTATAGTATAAATAATTTCTATATATTTGCATATACCCTTCAATCAGTATGTCGCAAACTAAATTAACCAAACAAGCACGCCTTGAAAAAAGAAATGAACGCATTCGTGAGCGTTTCACTTTTTTTACTTCTAAAAAGAAATGGGCCACTAACTATACGCTGCAACAATTAGCGGATGAATTCCTCCCACTTACAGAAGATACAATATGGCTTATTGTCTCTCAAACTGGTTTTTATAAAACAAAATAACATGAAAAAAATACTGGTATTACTTTTATTCTCTTTTGGTCTACAGGCTCAAACATCTTATAAAGATGTTGATATTTCTGCAGCTGCAGGAAACGATTATGAGACACTTTTGACTAATGTTGAGTATGGTTTAAATCATACTGATATGGAAAACTTTTTTAATGATATTGGTTATTCTTCTAGTGGTTTTAAATTTTCTAAGCGTACTGAAAATTCAGTAAGTTACCGTTTTGAAAAACAAATAATATCAGGTAAGGAAAAGCAATCTTTTGTTTATGTAAAATTAGCTTCAAAAAAAATACCTCAATATACGTTACCAATGATAACTAAAGTTGAAATTTATGGCGATGTGCAATCGATCATAAAATTCTATATTAACTATTGGTCTACAGATCTTAACTTTAATGATGTTAAGGTTGGCGAAGTGGTTTCTACACGTTTCCTTTCAGATGTTGCCACATTAAGCTTCCCTGATGCTAACACCGCAAAAATTACAGTTGTAACCGCAAAAGATAGGATCTAAATTAATCCATTGAAATAACAAAAACAGGAGTTTCAGGCGTAGCACCCGGAAACTCCTGTTTGTTTTTATACTCAATATTTAGTGCAGGATCTACAAGAACATAGTTTTTAGTTTCATTCGCACTATTATCAATCAAAGTGGTTTGGTATTCCATAACAGTAACAATCAGATTTCCGTGGTCCTCATCATCTTCATCCGTTTTTCTTTCCAAGTTTGAAAAGTAGGTACCGCTCAATCCTTGCAACGCTTCATGTACTTTTTCATTGAATTCAAAAAAGTCTAATGCCAGATCCTGGTTAACTGATCCTTCATAACTATCGGCATAGTTTTCCGTTACAACTCTAAACTTTATGAGTCCTTCACCACGCTGAGAACCATTCACCATTGATTCCCATTCAAACCTACCAAAGCTAATAAAAACAGCAGGTCTGGGAAATGTAAATATTCCGGGCGTGTCTAACTGTCCTCTGTATTTATCTACAAAAGCTAGAGTTTCGATATTCTCTTTTAAGAACGCTCCAATTTCTTTTTGGGTATGTTTTTTTACACTCATAGTTTCAATGCTAAATTCAATTCTTTTACAATCATTCGATCTATATTCTTAACTAATGCCGCTGAGTCACCAATGAACTTACGGGCAGGAATATCAAGATGCTGCTTTTTTGTCAAGGCTAATCCTTTGTAATACTCCTGACCAGTTTGTTTGTACATTGCCCAAAAGTACCGGCGCATCTTTGGCGTTATGGGAACCTGACCGCCATAGTTTTGAAGTGCTGCATACTTTACATCAGCAGGAACTCCAACAACTACTTTGTTCCGTTCGGCTTTAATTTTCTTTATCGCATTTTTCAAAGTTCCTCTTTTGCGTAAGATCTGACGGGACCGGTCAGCGGGATTACTTAGTGTTTTCCATTTCTCCACACCATTGTCTACAAACCCCTGAAGCTCGAAGTTTCGTTTAAAGAAATTAACCGCCTGAATCGCAACCATATCAGGAACCTTGTTCCTAAAGACTTCATACTTTTGCTTCAGTATGTCAAACTTTTTGGCATTATTATTTACACTAGGCATTTACTCGTACTTCTAAATCTGCAATTATTTCATTGAATATCTTTTGCATCTCACGTTTAATATCAGATGGTGCTGAGCCCAATGCATTCGTTTGAATCGTCATTTCTTTCACAAAACTTTGAATGTTAAAAGTCACATGTTTGGTATCACTACCGGATCCGGAAAGGCTTTTCTTTTTCTTATCATCTGCACCAGGAATAATGCTACCATCGCTTTTTGTTTTGGCAGCATAATTGTCAAAGAATTTACCATTAGCGTCTAGTTTTGGCTGCGCTTCTTTGGCTGTTTTCTCTTTTAGGTTGTTTGCAGCAGCTTCACCAACTCCTTTATGGTATGCTTTACCTGCATTTATACCAGTCTCTTTAAGGTCCTTAATCAGTTTCATTTTACTGTCAACTCCCATTAAATCGCCTGTAGCTTTCTTCCCGGCTTCAAAAGCTCCTTTCCAGTCGCCTTGAAAAAACAATAGGATTGCTTTACCAATTCCAGTAATACCGGTTAACATATCTTTGAATCTATTAATCACATAATCTTTAATAGCTCCTGCAAAACCTTTGATTGCTTCCCATGCTGCCATGATGGAACCACGGAACCATCCTACTTTTTCATAGGCCATTTTTATAACGCCTATCAAGGCTATTATAGCAATAATTACAGCCATTGTCGGGTTAGCAGCCATAGCAAAGTTTAAAGCCCAAACCACGCCAACCAAACCAACGAGATAAGGCGCTAGTGGTGCAATAATATCAATAAAGAATCCAATTCCTCCCGCAAGGGCTTCGACAATAAAGGCAGCTCCATTTAATACAGTTGTTAGTCCACCTGTTGTACCTTCAAGAGTTCCAAACTGGCCAACCAATCCACCCAGCGAATCCCAAAGCGGTTGTACTGCAAGTATGATTCCCCAAATTGCCACGCCTACCGGTTCAAGTGTTACCATAAAATCACCAAACCAGTCTATAAAACCCGCACCTGCACCTATCAGTTCTGCAACACCTGGACCAAATAACGAACTCGCTTTTTCCCAAAATCCAGTCAGTGCATTTTCTTTTTTATTCATAGCTGCTTGCATCGAATTTGCAGCTGCAGGTAGTCCTTCTTGAAAAGTGGATTTGATTTGATTCGCAAACTTTGGGAGGAAATTATCAGCAGACACTTCCCCTTTTTCCATCATTTGTTTTAGTTTGTTTTCAGTCACTCCCATCGAGTCTGCCGCTATTTTTAACGCGCCGGGTATCTTAGAACCAAACTCGCTTTGGAATCCTGCAAAGTCAACCAGACGCTTTTTTGCAACGGTTCCAAAACTCTCAAGCATAGCCTCATTGTCTTTACCAGAAAGTTTCATGACTGAGGAAGCCACGGCCACGCCATCAAAAATATCGGTCAAGTTTTTACCTTGAATTTTTGTACCGTTCATAGCGGTACTCATCGCAATAAAGCCCGTTCGGTTGCTTTCGACACTCAGGTTTAAATCTTTGGCACGCTTGTCTACCATTTCGAGATTTTTAGCACCGGCACTTCCAAAGTTTAAACCAAATTGCGTGGTTAATTTTTCGGCTTTATCCGTTACTTCAGCTATGTGTCCACCAAAATCAATCAGTTTATTAATGGCAAAAATACCCGCCATTGCGCCACCTACTTTTTTAACGGAGTCACCTAAACCAGTCATTGATTTCTGACCATCATCACCTAATTTTTTGACATCAGTATTTGCTTTGTTGGTCGCTTTGTCTAAGCCTTCCGTTTCCTTTTTAGCTTTTCCAATACCGACGCCAAAGTTTTTGTCGATAATCGACATTGCGTATTGTAATCCTCCAGTTGTCATAAATTATGTGTTTGGTGCGATTATTGTAATTATTTTATATATTTGCATTGGTCATCTAAGGAAGACCGCCAAAAAAAGAGGAATTTACTTTATGTAAGTTCCTTTTTTTATTGCTTCAAAATGCGAACAAACTCCTTCGTTTGAATTTGCTTTCTTGAGAAAAGAAAGAATCTTTTATCATTGAAAACAATTCCAATAAATTTTGCTTTCCCTTTTGTATCGTTACTAATTCCAGCGTGAACACCTCTAATAATATCATCAATATTATGATCATTATTTATGTGCAATAAAACGTTTGGTGACTGGGTTAATGCTCTTTTGATTTCAGCTTTTACCCTGTTGAATAGGTTGCTATAATTAGTCAGTAACTTAAATTCAAATTCAACACTATTGATTAATGCATCGGCTGTTTTCAATTCTCCAGTAGGAAGTAACTCAATGGCTTTTCCCATATCAGATAAAACTTTTGATGTCAATAAATTGTTTCCAAGTTCACTGGCATTATGAAGATTATGCGTTACAATAAAGCCTCCATTTTCACCATTAAAACTAATTCGTTTGTACTCTTTGCTGAAGCTTTCATATTGTGCCAATCGGGTTGCAATGTGTTCTTTTGGCGTGTATAACAATAACCCTTTACGCAACTGATCAACATTATCAACCGTGCCGACTTTTATGATTTTTGCAATTTCTTTGTCGGTAAAACTTGTAATTACTTGAAGCGTTTCTTTTTTGTAAAATTTCAAAAACGTTTTATAATTTACATCGCCTTCCGTATGCCAAAACACTTCAGACGGATTGGTCATGATGTCTTTAATATTATTTCTAATCTTAGCTTCAGTACTTTCAAACAATACTTTTTCCATCCAAACCGGTAGCTCGAAAACATCCATAAATTTAGCAAGTCCGGAACGGTCCATTAAACTGCTAAACAGTAAAGGAAGTTCTAACAATTCCTGCAGTTCATTCATTTCAGATTGTGGTACCAGTCCGTAATCTTTGAAAGTTAATGTTTGCACATCTAACGGCTCAACTCCTGCATTATGTAAATAGCTTTGCGTGGCACCAAACACTTGCTTAGAATCGCCCCAATTGACGGCAAAACCAGTTTTCACCATTCTATCATATCCGTCAGGGTCGCCAGCAACTGCATCGTCAAAAGTGCTTATTGTACCGGTATAACCTGCAAGAACATCCTCAGCATCAGATCTACATTTCCAATGATTGGGTGGCAGGAATTGCCACGCTTTTGCATCCAGTTTACTAAACACCCGGTTGTGCAATGAATCACATATTTTTGTAGTTCTACCGTCTAAAATAGCCACCAAACGCCAAAAGGGAGCGATAGCAATATCTTTCATCATTTGGATATATCGTGCACCAAATCTTGAAGCGGTGTATGCTTGGTCATATTCAGTGCGTAACCAATTCTCTCTATAATTTGGAAACAAAGCTTTGGCACGTTGTCTGAATTCAGAATAATCTTTTGACGTTTTCAAAATTTCATTCAAGTCCATTATCTCCTTAAAAGTCTTATCAACTCCAAAGCGATGCACATTAGATTGAAACAATTGCATCATTACATGGTCTTCGCTTTCAAAGTCTGCATCAACACCGTTGAATCCTTCACGTAAACCTTCCAATAATTTACCATGCGATGCTTTGAATTCCTTGTAACTCCATTTAATGGAATCAGGGTTTTCAAAATATTGTTTCAAAAAAGCCTCTTCATCATCTGATAAAGCATTCAACAATGTAAAATCAATCCTTCTGTAGCAGTCATCCGCCCCACACTCGCAACTACCGGAATGAGCGTGAGGCTTTTTAAAATTTGCTCTAGCTTGTGGCTTTTTTGGTGGAGCTGGTGGGTTTTCCATTTTTGGAACTTTCCCCGGTACCGGTTCTGGCGGTTCTACAATTTCCTCCTCTTCCAGTTCCACATCAAGTTCAGTCTCAATTTGTTCTTTTTTAACTTTGTACCCCAAATCATGAACACCTTTGAAAATATTTAATCTTTCTTGCGGTGTAAGCTTCTTATTTTCATTCCATATAAACTGATCATCCTCAGCAAATGGATAGCCCATGTTGATTAAAAACGGTAACAATTCATCCTGAACAATAAAGCGTACACGGGTTTCATCATCAAGAGCAATCAATGCCTGAGTACTATCGATAATTGTCTCTGATTTTGCTCTGGATCCAGAATCTTTAGAACCCTCACTATTACCATCAAACAAAGTGGCTAACTCTTCATTACATGCTTTACGCTTTTCGTTAAATACATTGAAGCTGTCACGGGAATTAGACTCTTTAATTTCAAATTCCACTCCTTCAGGGAAACGTGCAAAATTAGAGCTTCCAAAATCTTGAAGCCATTTGTCGACCTCCGCCTGAACTCTTGGATCTGTCGAAGCCACTTTTGCTGTACGCATAGGAATTCCAAACATTTCTTCAAATTCATCCCAGTTTTGCCATGAGTGTTTTTTGAATATCCATAGCGGCGCTGCTTTATCTAATAACCCTAAAAACTGATCATGATTAATCCAAACCGTCCATCTGTTATAAGGTGCTTCGGTGAAATTTACACCAGTAGTGTCAAAACTGTTTTTTAAAAGTTCAGTTGTTTCAGGGACAATGTGGTCACGATACACCAAAGCCATTTTTTTGATTAGACCATTTTTGTCTAACTGTTTTGGGTACATTAAGGAATATCCAAAATAAATTGTTTCAACAGAAGTTTTTACAAATTCATTGAACCAACTTTTCTGAAGTAACTTTGTCTTTTCGTCATCAACTTCACCCGCAGCGTTTGTAATTGAAAATGCCTTGTTTGATACACGCAATTTTCGAGTATCGGTAATACCAAAAATGAAAGCATCTCCCAAAATATCTTCATACAAATCAATCAACTGTTTTCTTCTTGGGTTCTCAGGTTGTAATGCAGCAGCTCTTGCATTTTTCCAGTCTACAATCTCTTTACGGTATAATGAGCGTTGGTTTTTGATTGCGCTTACTAATTTTTGTACTGCTTGTTCGCGTTCTTTTGTTTCTGTACTTGCAAAAACAGACTTAAAAGCGTTGCCTATATCTTTACGATTAAATGCCATTTAAATAGTGTTTAAATTAAAATCGGGAATCTTTGTTGTTGTACTTATTATTTCCACCGTGAGCAAAAGCTTGAACGGTTTCTGGAGTTATAACCTTTTCGGGCAATATTGGTGAGAGCGTTCCTTTGGCTACATCTTTGCACCAACTAATAGCTGCCTTGTATCTTGTTTCTCTCAGCACTGGTATCATGTCCGGTGAAATATTCGAAAACATGTGATACAAGGTGATGTCTACTAGATACAGCACGATTAGCCGATTTCTAGCACTTGCTTCTTGTGCAGTACTGAAAATAGCTGCTATGTCATATCTCGCATTCAAGTAGGTTTCCATTTCAGCTTGAGCTGCTAACTCACAATCTTCCTGAACGGTTGCATCATTGTAATTGATGACGTTTTTTATCCATTCCCTGATTTGCTTTTTATAATCGTTGTCGTTTAAGAATCTAGCCATTAGTATTTTTTATTTTCGTTAATCTGTTGTTTACCCATTTTTACACTTCCTCTTATATTTTCAGGTGTAAAGCTCATGTGTTGATCTAAATAAAACCACGCTCCCTCATCGGCATCAGGTGCATCATCGGCACTTCTATAACCAGGTTCAATTCCTTTTACTTGCATGTTGCCGGTCACCATGTCCGGGTCGTTTTCTTCATCAATATTATAGAATACATTTCCTGAGGCGTACTCTGGTTCCATACGGACCATACGAGTATATTTACCGGGTTTTGTTCGGTCATCTTCACTAATATGTAGCGGATAGTTATTGTTCTTTTTTCGAACTCTCGCTAATGCTTGCCTTACTAGTTTTGTAGAAAACTGTTTTTCTATATACCATATAATGGCTACGCCTGCAGGAAGTTTTTTCTCTACATTAATCATCCATTGGTATACATCTTCAAGCTCAGACCTTCTGGTATATCGTTTGTAGCAAAATCGCTTTTCATCTTTCAAACCCCAAATAGAAACTGCTTTAAAATCGGAGGTTACGTTATTTTCAAACGACGGGTCAAAATATCCTATCAACACTACCATCTGTTTTAAGTGTGGTAATTTGTTGAACTTGAAATACTGATTTTTAAAAATAGATCCTTCAACTTCGGTCTCATGGAAAAACTCTTGCATTGCCAGAACCGGACCCGCCTTTTTCATCTTACGCACAATCTCCTCCAGACTGTACCGTTCATCCCAAGCAACATCAGCGCTTACAATTTCGCCTAGTGCATTTTTGACAATGTTATATAATGCCAATACTTTGGAATGAAATATTCCTTCTCTCTTTTTCGCTCCTGGTCTAGTGTCTCCAACCAAGTGTGCTAAAATAGATTGTGAGTGAATTCTATTCCCACCCACACAAACACGAGCACCTTTAATGGACAAGGCAAAATAGAAAGCTCCAAGTATTCTGTTGACAATCTTTTTTACACGCTTTTGGTTGTGCACAATTTCGTCATCATCGATATCATCAATTACTCCATAATTAGGACGCTTTTCACCTTTACGGGCTCCACGGGGTGACTGGTCACGCCCAACTGCTAAAAATCGAATCCCATCTTTAGTGGTAAAGTCACCTTCTTGCCAGGAACCAAAATTGTACTGTTGTCCAAAATCATGTGCAAACAATTCATTAAACTGCAACTGACTTTGAACGTCTGCCAATAAGTTACAGGCATCATTCTCATTTTTACCCATCAATATCATTCCTGTCAATTGTTTGTGGACAATAAGCCACATTGGAATAATGATGGTAATGTGAACGCTTTTTGCATGTTCACGTGGCCACTCAGCAATCCCAAAAAAGTTAGGATCTTTTAAACAGGCTTCCGCAAACTTGATGTGAAATTCAGCACAATCAGCATCAGCATAAGTTGGAAAATAGTTTTTCACAAAGAAGTTGTAATCTCGCTTTGCATTGGTAATACGAAACTTTTGTTCAGCAGGGGTTTCAACTAAATTGACAGCTGTTGAATTTTGTACTTGTCGACAAAACTCTAACCATTCATCATAGTCTCTTTTGGTAATGTTTTGCGCTGCCATTATTGACCTCCTACTTTAGATTCAACATACTTTTTTTGCAGCACATTAATTTGTTTAGCCAGTTCAGCGTTTTCCCCAAAAGCAAAAGTGGTAAAGTCCTTGAATACATTTATGATGTGTGCAATGGTTACTTTTTTGTTCTGAAGCTTTTCGATTGTGTTGGCCAGTTTTACCAATTTATCGGCATCGACCTTATCAGCGATAGATAATTCGTAGGCCTTGTTGTATAAATTGGTGACAATGTTTTTTACAGTAATGGTTTGAGCATGTTTCAAGAGTTCCCAATCACCGGCTTGTTTCCAGTTCCCAAGTGTTTTTTCTGTGGTACCAACAATTAGGGCAATTTCCTTTTGACTTTTATCGGTTTCCAGATACAGTTCTAAAGCAATCCCTTTTTTGTCATCATTCGTAAGTCCCTTTTTTGGTGCCATTCTACTACTGTTATTTGTTAATTTCAATAGCAAAGGTTCATCATATAACTGTATTGTAAAATTTCAGTGATGAGGGACTAAACGAAAATCTTTAGGGACTAAATAAAAATCTTTAGTGCCTATATAGTCAATTTTTAAACCTCACGATGTCGCTTAATCTTTGTCATCTCAAAGTGAAGGAAATGTCAAAAGAAAGCGAAAAATTTAGATTTGAAGTTAAGAACCAATCGGACTCAGCATCTGAAATATTAATCTATGGTTACATAGGGAAATATGAGGATGTGGATTATAAAGGCTTCCGTAATTCATTCCAAAAAATTCTAACATCCTATAAAGATGTTACGGTTCGTATTCATTCTGGTGGCGGTTCTGTTTATGAAGGTTTAGCTATTTATGACCTTATGCGTTCGTCTGATTCTAATATTACTGTCATAGTTGAAGGGATGGCAGCTAGTATGGCTTCGATAATTGCATTAGGTGGCGATGTAATCCAAATGACACAAAACGCCTTCTTTATGATGCATGCTCCCAGCGCGGGATGTCATGGTGATAAATCTGCAATGCAATCTACCGCAGCGCAATTGACTCAAGCCGAAAACCGATTAGTTGAAATCTACAAAGAACGAACTCAAGCTGAAGAAAGTGTTATCCTGGATTGGATGAAACCAAACAACGACACATGGGTCGATTCTGATCAATGTCTTACAATGAAAATTTGCGATGAAATAATTACTCCATCTAAAAACAGAGTATTTCAAGCAACAGACATGAAAAACAAATCAGCTGAAGAAATTTTTGCAGCCTACGAAGGCGAAATTCCAAACGAAATTAAAAATCAAATTAACGAAAAGATGAAAAACAGAATTATCTCTATGCTTGCAGCTGCAAGTATTGTACACACGCTTACAGCTAGTAGCGAAGATGAAGATTTTGAAAAAGCATTGAAAGATGTATTTGCGAAGGCTAATCGTTGTGAAACGGCTGAGGCCAGTTTGAAAGGCTTTCAAACAACGAACGCCAAAGTCTTAATTGACAAGGCTGTTGAGGATGGAAAAATACTAGCTTCTGAAAAAGACCAGTGGTTAAAAGATGCTGAGGCCAATTATGATTTTGCTGCAAGAGCAGTTTCTAAAATGGTAGGTAAACCAGATGTAAACGATTTATTGAATCGTGATGCACACAATATCGAAACTGGTAAACATGATCTGTTAAAAGGTCGTGGGGATTGGTCATTTGATAAATGGCAAACAGAAGATCCAAAAGGATTGTCCAAAATGGAAGATGAAGCTCCAAAAGATTTCGAAAAATTGTTTAACGCAAAATTTAATTAATTATGCCAGCATTAGTTGATGGAACGTGGTTAGCACAATATGTGGAGCCACAATTACTAGAGGAGTTTAGAAACTTCAAAGATGATTTTATCGGAACGCTTAAAGCTCCTAATAAAGCTGCAATCGATAAGGATGGTATAAAGTTTAATAAACTGATCAATACAATCCCTTTTCACGTGAACAAAACTACAGCTTTTGAACCTGTTGTTGTTGACACCAAGAAAACACTTGTTACTTGGGATAAGTTAGATACTGGTTTAACCGTAGTAACTGATGCTGAATTAAGAGCTATGGCTTTTGATAAAGAATCAGAATTGAGAAGATTACACAGGGAGTCTTTTCAAATAGGTGTTCGTGATTATGCAATGCAAAAATTAGCACCAAATGCTAATACTGCGCAAACTCCTGTTATCAGAACTACAGGTCCTGATGATGGTACCGGTCGTAAAAAAATGCTTTACGCCGATTTAGTAAGATGGTATCTTCAAATTGATGGTTTGAATCTGACAGACAAAGCCCAAATGTTCACAATATTATGTGCTGAACACAGAGGAGATTTAATTGAAGACAGAGCTTCAACAAGTAATTACAGAGATGTAGTTATCGATCCTGTAACCGGTGCTATTCAAAGATTTTTCCAAATGAAATTTTTCGAAAATAACCAAAACGTGAAATACATTGCGGCCGGAACTTTAAAAGCCGACGGCGCTGCTGCCGTTGGAACTGATAGAAATGCTTCTATTTTTTACTATGCTCCAAACACGGTACATCATATCGAATCGGTTCAAACATTATTGAAGCCAATGGCACAAGCCACTAGAGAAGCTGACCCTCAAACGGAGTTTAGACTTCATGCATACGGTTTGACTGATAAAAAACAGGATTACGGTTTTGGTGCGATGATCTCCGGAATTGTATAGCAAAATCCTTATTTATTTTTAAAAAGGCAGTCGAAGTCAATGCGACTCGACTGCACCCTTAGGGGTTCAACAAAAAAGCAATGAAAAGAAAATTAGACAGTTTAGGTTCTCTTTTTCTACAACAACGTGAAGGCTTTTCTTCAATTCCATATTTATGTAGTGCTGGTATTCCTACCATTGGTTTCGGGAATACTTTTTATCCTGATGGTCGAAGAGTGACCATGAAAGATAAGCCTATTACTAGAGCGTATGCAATTGAGATTTTTACACTGGTTGTAGCACAATTTGAGAAGGATGTTAATTCCCTGGTAAAGTCAATTATTACCCAAAATCAATTCAATGTCTTAGTAAGTTTTGCTTACAATGTTGGTAGCGATATTGATGTTGACATGATAGCTGAGGGACTTGGTGATAGCACTTTATTAAAGTTGATCAATGCCAATCCAAATGATCCAAAAATTGCAAAAGAATTTGCTAAATGGAATAAGGCTAACGGAAAAGTTAATAATGGTTTAATCTCACGCCGCCAATTAGAAGCGGAATTATACTTTAAAAAATGAAAAAAATATTAATACTTGTGTGTTGTTTGCTGTTGTTGGCTTGTAGTTCAAAACGGGTAATTCCAACATCTGAAAGAGTCATTATCGATTCTACTGTTGTTGAAAAATCAGTAAGGGAACGAGATACTACTATTGTAGTTCCTGCTTCGGTTGCTGTATTGAAGATACCCGTTTCTGAACTCACAGAGAAGCCCATATTTAAGAGGCACGGTCAGGCGACTATATCTTTAAAAAAGGAAAATGAAACTATCATAGCTCAAGCCGATTGTAAAGAATTAGAACTACAATTAAAGCTTAAGGATAGCATTATTAAAACCTTAAAATCTACTAAAGACACCACAACTTATCACGCACCTCGAGACGATACCGGTAATTGGTACGACGGAATATTAAAGGCTTTCGGTTTTTTATTGCTGATAGTGCTTTCGGCATTCGGACTTTGGATATTAATACAATACTTAAAAAGATGAAAAAATTTGCAAATAAAATTCTTCAGGATAACCCGGAAGAAAATGTAGTCTACATGACTGAAGACGGTCAGTGCTTTTTTGATAAAATTAAAGCGGATAACCACGCCGATAAAAATGAGTTTCCAGAACCGGAATCCTTTTTTCGTGAGGGGTTTGAGCCTGAAGATACAAAGGCACTTGAAGAGGAATTGGCTTTGGTTAAAGAAGATAACGAAACGATAACTGCAGTATTAGCGGAAATAGAGCAAGCCGTTGACTTCACAAAAGAAGCTCCTGAAGTAACCCAAGAAAGTGACCCAGTTGTTGCAGCTGTTGTCCAGTTGAGAGAGAAACATGAAGGCGCAATAGCTTTGATTGATAAAGTTATTCACGCACTTACAGATGATGAAGCTGTTGTTGACGAAAAAGCAGAACCAATTATTGTTGAAATAATTAAGATTAGAGTTTCATTACTAAGTGCTCAAGCCGAAAAGGAAACTTTGACAAATTCATTGTCTATAGTTCAATCTGAACTTGACACTTTAAAAGCAACTCCCATTGCTGTAGTAGAAGATAAAACAGTAGAACCAGCAGGAAAATCGACTGCTAAAAACGGTAAATAATGTCTAGACCAGGATTAAATGTAAAAAGACTAAAAGGCGGACTTGGTAGAAGAGCAACTACCAATGATATGACTACAGCCGTAGTTATGAATGCCATTGCCGGTGATGAAATTGTTCTTGGAAATATCTACACTTTTATCACTATTGAGGAAGTGGAAGCTCTAGGAATTACACCAGCGTATGATGATACTAATAGTGTATTGGTTTGGCATCGTTTGAATCGTTTATTCAAACGCAACCCATCGATTACTATTCACTTTATGCCAGTAGCTCAAGCGGTGACATTAGAGCAAATGGCCGATAAGGAGAACAACTATTTGGCTAAAGTATTGCGTGATAAAAAGGATACCGTTCTTGCGATGATCGCTCTTAATCCTGAAACGGATTATGTACCAACAATTGTAACCGGACTAGATGAAGACAGCGTACTTGCTATGTACAAATTACAAGAGCTTTATGCTTTTGAAGAAACAAGATACCGTTACCCTGATTTGTTTGTTGAAGGTCGTGCTTTCTCTGGAACTGCTTCAGCGGTTTTAGATTTAAGAAACTTAGTCAATGAATGCGCTGACGTTTCTATGGTAATTATGGCAGACAATGATGTTTCCATTGCAAAAGCTATTTACAATAAATACGCCAGTGTTGAGGATTTTGTAGGTATGGTTTCAAAAGCGGCCGTCTCTCAAAATGCGGGTGAGATTAACCCAATTTTCAACTTGACTGATGTAAATGAAGGTTTCTTTCAGAATGCCGGTTTAAGTTCAGGAATGCACATTAATACTTTTTCTGAAACGGCTCTTGATTTACTTGACACGAAAGGATATGTATTTGCCACTTATGACAGTGAAGCTGAAGTACCCGGTTATTATACCGTTGATACGCATACATGTTCTAAAATCGACTCAGATTATGCCAAGGTTGAGAACAACAGGACCATAAAAAAAGCGATTCGATTAGCTCGAAAAAAACTAGCTCCAAGAGTAAAAGCCAGATTGTATGTGGATGAAACAAGCGGACAGTTGAAGCCTGAAATCGTAAAAGATTTAGAAGTTTTAGGAAGAGAGGCCTTGCGCCCAATGCTAGCTTCTGGAGATATTAGCGGCGGTATTGATTCCTATGTTGATCCGGCGCAAAATTTATTAGCGACATCTGAATTTGATTACTTACTCACCTTCATCCCGGTTGCTATTGGTAGAAAAATCAATTTAAAAATTGGGTTTAAAAACCCTTTAAAATCGAATTAAGATGAGTGGACCCGTAATTAATGGAAAGTACAGAAACTATTCCTCTATAAGAATCACTGCATTTGGTGCCTTGTTTACAACTGTAAAGGCTATCAGCTACGAAAGAACTGACGCTATTGATGGTGTCAAAGCTTTAGGAACCACAAAGGATATTGGGTACACCCAAGGTGATGAAAAGTGTGTAGGATCTATCACCCTTTTAAGTGAAGAAGTGGATTCGCTTCAAAAGTCATTGCCTCCTGGTAAAAGCATTCAGGATATTCCACCTTTTCCAATTTCAGTAAGCTATGTTGGAGACACAGGATTGCAAGTTTCCCATACGCTGATTGGTTGTAAGTTCACAAAAAACTCTCGTAGTGGTGAAGCTGGTTCCAACGACGCTCTAGGTGTAGAGATTCCGTTATATATCGCTGATATTAATTGGAATGCTTAACAATGAATTCTATTCAGGAGTTAAGAGACGAATGTAAAAGGCTTGGTATTACGTACCAAACTACAGCCACTCAAAAACAATTACAAGTAAAAATTAAAACTAGAATTATGAAAGATAATACTAAGGACGGAATTATTTCCAAAGAGCAAATTGAAGCTTGGAAAAAACAATATAAAGTGGAAAAACTTCCCACTTTGAATATCGTTGTTGCACCAGGTGATGTGGCAATTGGTTATTTGAGACCGCCGTCAAGAAATCACAAAGCAACTGCCTTGTCAATGTATTCTCAAAACAAAGTTTTGGAATGCGGGGAGTTTCTAAGAGACAACTGTTGGCTAGGTGGAGATTCCAGATTGCAAACGGATGAAAACATTGCTGATTCAGCTGCTATTCAAGCTTCAGGAATTGTTAAGTTTTTAAGTGGCGAACTGGGGGAAGTTTAGGCCTTCCAATTAATAGGGAGGCAGGACAAGATTTTGTTAGGAAAGTAAACGCTTTACTTTCCTTTCATTTTAAAATCCCAATGCCAGAAGAAATGTCTGATGATCTCTTTTGGGAAAAATGGCAGCAGTTAGAATGGGTATTATGGTTTGATGCTAAACGACAAAATCAAAAAGGAGATGTCTTCATATAATTTCAATTTTCAAGAGCTATTCAAAAACACATTCAATTTTAATATTGGCTATGTGGGAACTGCAATAGTTGATACATACACTAATAGTTTTGAAGGCATTCAAGTTCTGGAGGAAAAAAAGCCTTTACAGCTTGTGTCTCAAACTGGGGTACATGTTTGGGATTATGTGAAGCTATTGCCTAAAATTATTGAAGGAACCGGAGAGCGATTTGATGGCTATGATTTTCCGTTTGAATGCGTTGTTGAAGCCATACTTACTAAAAAAATAGTTGTTACTGATATTTTTGGAGCCGATGGTGAAGTGGAAGAACTAATGGGTTTAAATGATTATGCGATTACCATAAAAGGAATCATTATCAATTATCAAAGTGATGATTACCCGGAGTTTGAGTTTAGACGATTACGTTATGTATGTGAATTAAAAGACACTATGCTTGAAGTGGAGGGTACTTTTTTAAATATGCTTAACATCAATCATTTGTCTATCCATACTTTCAAACCTATTCCAACTCCAGGATACAAAAACATGCAAGCCTTTGAAATTGAATGCAGGAGTAAAAGGCCTTTTAAAATCAATTCCCTAAGCTAATGGTTTTTTGTTGTAGAATAACAATTGAAAGCGCAGCCGATCAATCCAAAAAGTTTTTTGATGCAGCTTCTAGTATTGAAATTGAAAAAACATGGCGAAAGTTTACAAATACTGCGGTATTACAATTGCCTAAAGGTGTTTACTATCAAGTTGGGAATACCATGTTTCCTATGAAAAGTATAAAATCGCTTTTTAAAACAGGGGATTTAATCAAAATCGAACTAGGATATAATAGAGAGTTAAAAACTGAATTTGAGGGCTATATCGCCAGAATTCAACCCACCATCCCCGTAGAGTTTCATTGCGAGAATGAGATGTATGCTCTTAAGAGAAAAGAAGTAACTGTTAGTATTCAGAATGCCACGGTTAGACAAATTTTACAAGCTGCTGCACCAGGATATGAAATTGAATGTGCGGATGAATTATACGGTGATTTTTCACTTTATAATACAACTCCAGTAAAAGTATTTGATGAGCTTCGAAAGAAAGCCGGGCTTTATACTTTTTTTAGAGGAAAAAGATTGATTTGCGGTTTACCATATTCGGATGACAAGTTGCCAACTGTAATTCCGCAATTTGAATTTGGAAGAAACATTATTGATAATTCATTAGAGTATATAGCGCCTGAAGATTGCAAAGTCAAAGTGTATGGTACCAGCATTCAAAATGATGGATCTGTAATATCATTTGACATCGGAGATGAAGGTGGCGATATAGAAAGAGTTAAATATGAATTTCAAATTTCAAAAGAAGAGCTGGAAAAAACTTGTAAAAAGAAATATGATAATGTAAAAACAAAAGGAGGCTATGCCGGAACCGTTACCAGTTTTGGTTTTCCAGTTGTAGAACACGGTCAAACAATTCGAGTGTTTGATCCTGGCATTTACGAAAAAAGGGACTCGATGCATTATGTGGATCAAGTGAAAATAAGTGTAAGTGTATCTGGAGGTTATAGGAGAGTATCGACTGTTGGAAAATTTGTAACTGAAAAGAAATTATTAAAATGATTTTAGAAGCAATTGAAAGAATTATTGAAGGGAAATTACCTATGACTGTAGCAAGAGCAAAAGTTATAAAGTTAAATGCAACCAGCTGTCAAGTGAGAACTTTAACAAAAATTACCGATTACTTTCAATGTAGCTATAATTCAATTATTGATAATGATGGTCAAGAATTGAAAATTGAACCGGAAGTTGGAAGTGTTGTTGTTATTGCAATTTTTGACAGTGCAGCCACAATCATTCAAACCAGTAAAGTAAAAAGTTTCAGTTTTAAATATGGTGAAACGGTATTTAAAATTGATGATTCCGGCACCCAAATAGAAAGGCAAAATGAAAACCTAAAATCAGTTATCAATGATTTACAGGACGAAATTGGAAAGCTTTGCGATGCATTGAACGCTACTATTGTTTTACCCGGCTACGGAACTACTCCAAATATTCCAAACATCACCAATATAAAAAATAAGGTTTTGCAAACTAAAACCAGAATCAATAAAATACTGAAGTAATGACTGATTTCTTGCTTAACGATGATGGTGACATTAGATTTGAAAACGGTGACTTTGTAATAGGAGACAGCGAAGCTCAAGATGTTGAATTGCTTATTACATCGAGCAAAGGAGCATGGAAAGAACATCCATTGACTGGAGTAGGAATTGCACAACTGGTTAAAACCAGAGCTACTGAAGTACGTATAAAAAGAGATATTAACGAACAATTGATGCTTGACGGATTTAAAAATATTGACATTGATATTGATTACCCAGAGTTGAACGTTGACGCAAATAGATAAATTATGAATGAAATAATATTGGTTGTTAGTGCTGTAGTTACAATGGTTGGCGGCACGGGTTATTTTACCTTTTTGTTTGCCAAAAGCAAATACAAACAGGAAGTTGAAAAACTGACAGTTGAAGTGCTGCAGGCTAAAAAAGTTGCAGAAACAACCGATATAGAAAACGGTGGGAAAGTAGTCGATTTATATAAAGAAGCTCTGGACGATTTAGGCATTCGCTATGAAGAAAAATACAAGCATGTCCAGGAAATGTCCACCAATATTTCTAACCTATTTGACGCTAAAGAAAAGACCTTACTGCAGGAAATTGAATACCACAAGAAACAAACGGCGTTGTACAAAAAAATGTATGACGACAAAGTAAAGGAGTTTACAAAATACAAAAAAGAACATCCATGATAACTGTAATCCCAAATCAATCCTTATTTGACATTGCCGTTCAAGAAGATGGAAGCGTTTTGGTGGCGTTTGATAGAGCGTTTGCAAATGGACTTTCAATAACTGCTGAGTTGTTTCCTAAACAAAAATTAGTAGCTACAAATTCTAGTTATAGAAATAATGAAGTCGCTAATTACTTTAAAGGCAAAAAGCAGATGATAGCCACCGGATTCAATATTGCGGACGGTCAGTCAATAATACCAACACTGGGAATAGGAACGATGAGAATAGGAACCACATTTATAGTAGGATAATGGCACGATCAATAGGAGTTATACAAAATGAAATGCTTGACAGCATTGCGGCAGACGAAAACTTAGCGGAGTTAAACTCGCAAAGTAAAGTCTCTATTTATCGCTTGATTGTGTTTATAGTTGCCTTCTCCATTTGGGTATTAGAAAACCTTTTCGACACCCATAAAAAAGAAGTTGACGATATCATTGAGGCTAAAATGCCACACCGCCCATCGTGGTACCGAACTAAGGCGAAAGCGTTTCAATACGGATTTGCTTTGATAACGGACACTGATAACTATGACAATACCGGTTATACGGATGATCAGGTTTTTAACTCTAAAATTATAAAGTATGCGGCGGTAACGCCAAGTGCGGGACAAATTTTGATTAAGATTGCCACTGAAGCTGCGGGAGTTTTGGCACCTATTACGCCCGAACAAAAAGCCTCGTTTGATGCTTACATTCTTGAAATTGCTGACTGTGGAGTGAAGTATATTGTTGTCAATCATTTGCCGGACATTTTGTTATTGAATTTGCAAATATTTAGAGACCCGTTGGTTTTAGACTCTACCGGAATGAGCATTATTAACGGGAATTATCCAGTACAGGATGCAATTAATGAATACATGAAAGAATTGCCATTTAATGGCGAGTTGGTTCTTGCTCATTTTATTGATAAGCTTCAAAAAGCGGAAGGTGTCGTAATACCGCACATTATAAATGCAGAATCACAGGCCATTGATATTAATACAAATGAGTATCTGGACGCTGAGCCTATCAATGTGAAAACCGTTCCGGTGAGTGGCTATTTTACAATTCCAAACTTTGACAACGTGAGCTATGTGGTATAAAGTAGATTTTGACAAACTGATCCTTTTACTGCTGCCAACTTTTTTGCGAAAGCCGGTATTGTTTGGCTATATCCGGGCGTTGATTACTCCTATTGCCAGTTTGCATTATAAGTGGTCACGCATGAGAGAGGAAAACTTGACAAAGCTTTCGTACAACAGCCAAAGGTGTTATTTGAGAAAAGCATTGAATGACAAGTACGACCCTGATTTAAGGCGAATTACTATTGACGGCACGCTTGACACGACGCAAGATTATATCTATACACCTGCTGAGAATCTCGATGTGTATTTAGGCATCATGTACCTAGAGCAGGATTTTAATTATAGTAATTCTATTGTTGATTTTCTTGTCAATGTACCAGGACAATTATTGAATGATAAAATAAACGAAATAACAGCAACAATCAACTTTTATAAGTTGGCAGGCAAAAGCTATAAACTATTGGCAATATGAATCAGATAAATTTTAATCAGGTTGGCGGGTTTCCACTCTCTACTAACATTTTGGCAAAGCTTCAAACGGCATTTAGCATTTTTAATGCTTTGGGTAATATCGTAGGAGAATTGACTATAATATCCGGGTGTGAAGTTGCTGGAGATAATGTAGGTAACGGTGTTGTTTATATCAATGGCGAAGTTCTAGAGTTCCGTGGCGGATTAGCCCAAACCAAAGTGATCATAAAAGAAGATACTGAAAATTTGACTTTTCAAAACGGGAATTCTTACCCCAGTATTAAAACTCGCTATGTCACTTTTGGTACTGGAGTGGGTGCTATAAACTGGGTAGATTTTAAACGTGGTTTTCCGACTAAGAACATTCCCGCAGCTTTTGCAGGAAAGGTTGACAACACAACACTAGATGCCGTAATTCTAAGAATTGACGAGTTAGAAAAGAAAAACGCTGTATTCCAAACGGATGGCGGTATGATTCTTTGGAATAAACCGGCTAATCTAATACCAGATGGATGGGCGGAAGTTGTTAACTGGCGCGGACGTATGCCAATTGGTTGGAATCCTGACGATGCTAACCTTGATACTGTTGGTGAAACGGGTGGTGCTAAAACTGCGGTAGTTTCGATTCCAGTTTCCGGTTATGGTGTTGGTGCCGACTCTGGAGGAAATCCATCAGGACAATTATTAGTTTCATCTGGGGCAGCAGAAAACGGTGAGTTTTTAGAATCAGTCAAAAAAGCATCTTCCGCACCTGTAGGAGCAACAGTAAATCACATGAACCCTTATAGAGTAGTACTATTCATTGAATATATAGAATAATATGGCAGATAAAAACACAATTAAAAGCTGGTTTGAAAAAGACGACAGGCCTACACAAGCGCAATTTTGGGCTTGGATAGATTCTATTTGGCACAAGGATGAAAAGATACCCATTACGGCTATTGACGACATTGAAACCATTCTGAATGAAAAAGCCGATGCCGAGGCTTTGACTAATCACGTGGGCGATGCAGCGGCTCACGCAGATTTGTTTGGAGCTAAAGAAGATAAAAACAAACGAGGCGCTGCGCTTGGTTATGCACCATTGAATGAGTTTACTAAACTTGCTATTGATTATTTGAATGTGGTAAACGATCTTGTAACTGGTGGTGCTAGTTCTCTTTTGACAGCTGAGCAAGGGAAACTATTGCAAACTCAAATCAATAACATTAATGTTCTTTTGGCTTCGGACAATGTTAACCTGGACAACGTTCAGGAGTTGGTTGATGCTATTGAAACTATTCAAATGTCGTTGAGTTCTATCTTGGTGAATGACCTGACCACGGGCGGAACCACGAAAGCGCTTACTGCTGAAATGGGTAAAACTTTGAAAGGGTTGATTGATGCAAAGGAAACCATTTCAAACAAATCAACGCTTATTTTAGAAGGCACAAATGATGGTTCTAATACTCTATATCCAACAATTAAAGCGGTTGTTGATTGGTGTACGGCTAAATTTCAAAAGTTGTTTATAGGCATTGAGACAACGGCAGGAATTACTTATACTTTGAATATTGCGAATATTTACAAAAGAACTGTTTTCACAGGATCTAATCCAGTGGTTCTTACGGTTCCAGTTAATTCAAGTATTGAAATAGCTATTGGAACTAAAAAAGAATTCACGGTACAAGGAACTGGAGCTGTTACTATTGGTGGTGCTGGAATAACTTTTGTTCAAAATAATTTGGTTTATGTAAAAGGAGATACTTTTCATTTAACTAAAATTGATATAGATACTTGGACAGTTGAGGGGAATATCGGTTCTAGTACTTTAATTAATGGAAACGTATATGTAAATTCTGATCCTGCAATTGGTAACGATGCCACTGCTCAATTGGGTAATCCTGCAAAACCATATTTGACTTTATCAGCTGCAATGACAGCTACCAATAGTCTTACGGCATGGCGAACTTTTATATTTACAAGTACTTCTGATATTTATTATGTTAATGGAACTTTTGGAGCAGGTAATTATTTATTTAAATCAGATTTAAATGTTACTATATCTTTTCAAAATAATACTCTATCAGATAATTTAATGCCAAATTCTTCTACTGTAGATTTTAATATTCCTAAAGGTACTATGGATTTTAGAAGTACTGGTTCAAAATACTTAGGGTCTTGGTATAGAATTAATGTTATATGTGATACTTATAGAATGAACAACTCTTTTGCTTTAGTTGGAGGAGCATTTAATTTAACTTGTAATATAGCTTATCATGATGGTGGTTATGTTCAAGGTGGTAGCGATGATTATGTATCTAAGATTACTGTAAATAAAATTGTAAATACAGGAGGAGGAGTATTCTTTCAATACGGAAGAAATTATGTATTAGATTTCAATGATTGTACTTCTAATGGTAATTTTAGACTTACTCAATATTCAAGAAGTGGGATTATTTTACATGGTAACTATACAACAACTTCAACAGACGAGTTTGCTTATGTAGAGTCTTATTTTGGAGGTAGCTTAACAACAATACTGTATAAAAAAAATGCGCTAATTACAGGTAATGTTACTTTTAGTGTTCAAGCTGGTGGGAGTTATTATTTAAGCGGTACCGCTAAATATACAAGTAACAATGGTTATGGGTTATTTCACAATTTAAATAGTGAATACCAAGTTACTTTAGAAAATTGTATTATTTCTTGTCCAAAATTTCATGCTTTTAGAAGTACTTCCCCAGGAAGTTTATTATTAATAAACTCTTATGTAGAAACGGGATTGTTTGTTTGGTTTACTGAATCTGGGGGAGCTACTTATACAAACCCATCAGTTGTTTTTAAAGGTAGTAATGTAGTATATATGACTGGAAGTACGGCTGATTACATAGCTACTGATAATTATATGAATACCAATACTATGAATATAAAAGTTATTGGATCACTTAAAACAAATGGAGTCCTACAAGCTGGAGTCACTCAAAACAACTTAATACCTTAAATTATGAAACTAATAGCACAAAGCTACATTTCGCCTTTGTTGAATCAAGGCACATTTACAAACGTAACCATAGAGGACGTTTGTTTGACTCACAAAAGAAAGGAAAAATACATTTCGATAGCTTTTGAAATGTCGTATTTAAAAAATGATCAAAAAGTTGTTTTGGATACTGTAGCAATGGGATTTTTAGGTATGGAAAATGATGAAGTTAGCTCGAATAGAACGACAACCTTCTCAATTCCTAATCCTGATTACGACGCACAAATAGAAGGCTCACAGGAAAGAATCACCGTGCCTTTGTTTGCCTATCTAATGGCTCATAATGGTGTTATGCCTGCTGATTACGTTATGGTTGATTATGGCTATCCAACGTATGAAAAGGTGATGCAGTACTTTGAGGGTGGTACGTTAGAAAATCCAGAAATAACCATAAGCGCACCGCTTGCAAAAGGGTTTCTCTTGAGTAACCTTATAATGAATGGTGAAGCGGTTGGTAATCAATTCACGATAGTATAATGGGTTTTCTATTATCAATCATAGCGTTAATCTTGTTTGTGTTCGTTTATGTCCTTGACGAAATCACGATGCTGGTTATAGATGTTAGGAATAAAAAGTGGTTTAAAACTACGGCTCAACGAAAGTTTAATAAAGCTTTCAAAGTCGATGTATTTGCAAACTTTTTGTTTCCTAGTTTTTGGAATGTTGCCTTTTCAAAAGGCGGTTATCGGTTTGGCGTTTTCGGTGAAACGCTATCGAGTTGCTTTGGAAAAAAGCGGCTTGAAAAATCATTGAGTTGGTTTGGGTTTATAGTGTCCTGGACAATTGACTGCATCGATTTTACAACATGGCGCAAAGGAGGTCATTGTATTGCATCTATAATGACTGAAGATAGTATAAACGGTTTCTTGAAATGATTCCCTGGAGGCGGGAATAAAAAATAGTCCTCCAACAATTAAAAACTTCTCACGGTAATTTAATTAAGCATAAAGCCACAGCGTTGTAGGACATAAGTCTTCTATGCTGTGGCTTTCGTATGTCTTATAAATTCCGTGAGAAGCACAAAGGTACAATCATTAATCATCAATCAAAAATCGAATGGAATTAAAAAAGAAAATTTTTACAACGGCACCATTGCCGTTTATGGGGCAAAAAAGGAAGTTTTTAAAGCAATTTAAACCTGCTTTAGAAAGCTATTCGCCAACAGCCACTTATGTAGATTTATTTGGCGGCAGCGGTTTACTTAGCCATACTGTCAAATCAATTTATCCTGGTGCAAAAGTAGTCTATAATGACTTTGATAACTATCAAGAACGGCTGAAAAACATCAATAAGACTAATCAACTTATAGCTGATTTGAGGTTAATTTTAAAAGATTATCCAAAAGACAAGCGCATCGAGGGCATTGTTAGGGACCAGGTAATCGCACGAATCCGCACTGAAGAAAATAACGGATATGTAGACTATATCACGCTTTCTAGTTCCGTGTTATTCTCGATGAAGTACGCTTTATCATTTGATAAAATGGAAAAGGAAACGCTTTATAATTGCGTCCGACAATCGGGTTATGATGCTACAGGTTATTTGGATGGCTTGGAAGTCGTGAGCCAATGCTATAAAGAATTGTTTGCAAAGTATAAGGATTTGCCTGATGTGGTTTTTCTGGTTGATCCTCCGTATTTATCAACGGAAGCCGGCACTTACAAAAGTTATTGGAAGCTTCGGGATTATTTAGATGTGTTGCAGGTTCTGGACGGTACGAATTACTTTTATTTCACATCAAACAAGTCGTCTATCATTGAGTTATGCGAATGGATTGAGACTAAAACACCTATGAGTAACCCATTTACTGGTGCTACAACGGCCACTATGAACGCTACCATAAATTTTAATGCAAGCTACACGGATATAATGCTTTATAAATATGAATAAGTATCACGAAATACTCAGCAAAATCCTTGATAAGGGTAAAAACCAACAGAATAAAAAAGGATCAATAACTTATCTTTTGAATCAGGCTTTAGAATTAAAGCCGTTAGACCTCTTAGTCTTGTTTGAGAGCCACGCAGTTGCTAAAAAGAAGTTAAGAGACGAATTGGGTTTATTTATGGCAGGAGAACGCTCCACGGAAGCCTACAGGGATATAGGCGTTACTTGGTGGGATTATTGCGGTCCTATTTTAGTAAATAGTTATCCAACGTACTTTGAACAATTGCCAAAGCTCTTGGAGAAAATCAATAAGGAGAAGCGCACCTCAAAGAATTATGTATTGTTTCTAGGTTCTAACAACACGGAGAGCAATCAACAGCCGTGTTTGAGCCTAATACAGTTCCAAATAGAGAATGGAAAACTTGTAGTGAGTGCGTATCAGCGTAGTTCTGATGCTAATCTGGGCTTACCATCTGACATTTATCACTTGTATTTGATAAGTAAACAGATTGATATACCACTCAAGAGTATTAATTTATTCTTAGGTAATGTGCATATCTATGAGAATAACATAGACAATACCAAGGCGCTGCTTGATGGTAATGATGCTAAGTTTAATCTGAATGTAGCATAGTAATGATAAAAGCCCCTAATTGGGGCTTTTTAAATGGTGTTTAATCAGTGATTAAATGGCGATTAGTATTTGTGTGAACATGTTCAATTGTATACTTTTCGTTCTGTAAAATGGTATTTTTCGTTTTGCCGATTATAATAGGCGCTACTGCGTAGCGTATTACTTTCAAATATACACTTTAATTATTATCTTACAAATCATCAAATGGACTTTTTATTTGTTGGATACTTTTGGTACTCACATGGGTGTAAATTTCTGTAGTTTTACTGCTATTATGGCCTAGTAATTCTTGTATATAACGCAAATCGCTTCCGCTTTCTAGTAAATGAGTGGCGTAACTATGTCTCAACCAATGTAGTGTAGCTGGTTTTGTAAGTTGGGCTTTATGTAATGCTTGTTTGAGTACTTGTTGTAAACTCCGACCATCATAAGGAACTCCTGCTACTTGCCCTTCAAACAAATATTTTTTTGGTTTATATAAGGAGTAGTATTCTCTTAGCATATCGAGTATTTTTTGGCTTAAGGGTACAATTCTATCTTTTTTTCCTTTTGCGTTTTTAAGTAATACAATATTCCTTTTTGAGTCAATATGAACGGGCTGAAGTGCTAATAATTCACCACAACGCAATCCACAACTGTAAATTAAACACAACATCATTTTATGTTTTATATTACTGTGTGCGTTCAAGATTAATTTTACTTCCTCTTTGCTCAATACGTTAGGTAATAGCTTTGCTCTCTTAGGCCGATGAATTGTATCGATGTCAATTTTGGTTCCTCTTACTGTCATAAAAAAAAGCTTTATTGCATTAACCGTTTGGTTCTGGTAGGAAGCCGAAAGGTTATTTTTTAATATATACTCGTTATTGTAGATAATTACATCCTCGTTGTTGATTTCTGTAGCGGGTTTTTCTCGGTAGAAAACCAAGAATGATTTCAAAGATTCGCTATAGGTACCAATGGTGCTTTCACTATAGCGTTTAGAGCGAAGCCATTGCTTGAATTTCTCTATTTGGGCTATCCCCTCGGGTGAAGGAATCAAATTTGCAAGTGGTTTTATCTTGAAACGTTCTCTGTTTTCGATTGTATCTGGGATGTGCCAAACTGTTTTTTGCTGGCTCCATCGTGCTCCTTCTATTTGTTTTATACGGGCAATCAGGTCTTGATTTTTTTCAAAATAAACGGCAATTCTATTCTCGCTATTGTGCTTTATCAGTTTTGCTGCCCAAATCATAATGTGTTGGTTTTGTGATTGAATGATACTGATTTTTTTACAAATATTGTTTTGTTAAGCGAAAGGTTCTCATGGTAATGAGGCTTTTTTGCGTGAGGGATAAAAGTGGAAATCCTTTTATGAAGCGTAGCGGAATAAAAGATTAAAACGGATAGCCCGACCCCATTTTTCAGCGGGTCACGCCCAAAGTTTGAATTTTAGAAAGGGAATTGGAGTTTTTGTATTACTAATTTTTAAATAAAAAGGTAGTGGACTTTGCGAAAAACTTTGCGAACTTTACGGTCAAATAAATGAATATGAAAATAAATCCAAAAAACGGAATTGATAAACTCATTTTCGGAATGAAACAAAATGATGTTACCGGTATTTACGGGAAACCAGACAGGAATTACAAGGACGAGGATGATAATGTGATTTTTGCCTACAACAAACTAAAAATGCGTTTGACTTTCTATGTGGAGGAAGAATTCAAATTGGGTTATATCGTTGCTTCGAGTCCTGAAATGGAGTTGTTTGGTAATAAAATTATCAATAGAAAAATCAGTGATGTCAAAAAAGATTTGGTAGCCAAGGGAATCACTAAATTCACACAAGAGGAATTCGACACGTTTGAAAACTATTTCAATGAGGAAAACTGGATTATTTTTCAAACGGAATTTGATGAAGTGGTGAAATTTGAGATTGGTGCAATTATCAATCAAAAAGATGAATTTGACTGGAAATTTGGAAAGAAATAATTGAAATGCCGATAACACTGATAAAACGGATTAACACCGATTTCTATTGGTGGGTCAATACGCTTACCAAATAAACTATAAAAATAAACCCGACAGATTTTGAAGTCTGTCGGGTTTTTTATTTGTGATTTTTTTGATTTATTGTTTTGGAGCTACTTGTTTTTCCAGCATTTCTAATTCGAAAACAAGTGTTGTATTAGGTGGAATAACGCTACCGGCGCCTCTTTCTCCATACGCCAGATTTGACGGGATGAAAACGACTGCTTTGTCTCCAAAGGACATGTTCTCTAAACCTTCAATAAATCCTGGAATCATACCGTCTTTTTTTCCGGCTTCAAAAGGGAATGCCTGATATCCGTTTTGTGAGGCACGGTTTGCATCATATTTTCCGTAGTTTTTACAAACGTCTTCATAACTGCTGTCAAAAAGGGTTCCATCTTCAAAATAACCGGCATAGTGGAAATAAAATGTAGTTCCGTTAGCAGGTTTTACGCCTGTTCCTTTTTGTGTTATTTTGTATGCTAATCCTGATGGAGTAGTGGTTGCTGTTGCTTTTGTAGCGGCTAAATACGTTTTTTTTGCAGCTACTACTGGACCGTATTTTTCAGTGTATGCTTTTTTGGCTTCGGTTTCAATTGCAGCTTGTTTTGCTTTGTTTTCAGCGTTGATTGCATCCTGTTTCTTTTGATCTTCAGATTTATTGTTGAAATAATCCGAGAACACTTTTGGGGCATCAAATTTCTTGGCTAAAACGCCTTTTCTAACGATAGTAACTTTAGTAATCACATCATTTGCAGCAATAGAGTTCACCACATTCATTCCCTCAGTAACATGACCAAAAACAGTATGTTTACCGTCTAACCAAGGCGTTTCTTTATGGGTAATGAAAAACTGGCTTCCATTGGTAGTTGGTCCGGAATTAGCCATAGATAGTATACCTGGTTTGTTGTGTTTTAAGTCGGTAATTTCATCCTTGAACGCGTAACCCGGTCCACCAGACCCGTTTCCAGAGGGATCTCCTCCTTGAATCATGAAGTCTTTAATCACACGGTGAAACTTTAAACCATCAAAAAATGGTTTTCCTTTTAGTTTTTCATTGGTTACAAAAGTATTTTTACCTTCAGCAAGCGCAATAAAGTTAGCTACGGTAACCGGAGTTTTTTTGTATGCTAATTCAAGCACAATATCTCCTTTGTTTGTGGAAATTGTTGCAAAAATTCCTTCGATTACTGCTGGTGCTTTTACTACTGGTTTCACTGCTGGTTTCACAGCAGCTTTTGCTGTTGTCAAAGGTTTTTTTACCGGAGCAGTTTTCTTTGTAGTTTGAGAATGCAGGTTTAACATTCCCACAAATAATAAAAACAGAATTTTAAATTTCATTTTTTAAGTATTTTAAGGTCTAACTTTTTTAATCGGTTATTGTTGAGGCATTGTTTCCAATAATTCAATTTCGAAAATGATATTGGCACCCGGAGGAATTACTCCACCAGCTCCCGCTTCACCATATCCTAATCGAGATGGGATAAAAAGGATCGCTTTATCTCCAAAAGATAATTGCTCCAATCCTTCAATGAAACCAGGAATCATGCCATCTTTTCTTCCGAATTGAAAAGGGATGGGTTGGTACCCATTTTGAGCCGCTCTGTTTTCGTCGTATTTACCAAAAGTTTTAGAAACACTTTCTACACTGGCATCAAATAATTCTCCGTCTTCCAGAAAACCAGCATAGTGTATAAAAACATTAGCACCATTAGCAGGTTTTTTGCCGCCGCCTTTCTTAGTGATTACGTATTGCAATCCTGTAGGTGTTTTTGTTGCTTTTGCTTTTAAAGTAGCAAAATAAGCAATTTTTTGCTCACGAACTTCTTTGTATTTAGCGTCGTAGATTTTTTTGTTTTCAGCATCAATCGCTGCTTTTTTCTTTTGATTTTCAGATTCTACTGAAAAATAATCATTGAATGTTTTTACGGCATTAAACTTTTTGGCCGCTTCACCGTTTCTGATGATGGTAACTTTAGTAATGTAATCATTTTGTACAATCTTGTTCACAACATCCATTCCTTTGTCTACCACATGACCAAAAATAGTATGCTTTCCGTCTAACCAAGGTGTAGCAAGATGCGTGATGAAAAACTGACTGCTATTAGTTGTAGGTCCGTTATTGGCCATTGCCAAAACACCGCCTTTGTCAAATCTTAAATCTGAAAATTCATCTTTAAATTTATAACCGGTATCTCCTGATCCTGTTCCTAATGGATCTCCGGTTTGAATCATAAATTCCGGAATTACTCGGTGAAATTTTAATCCGTCAAAAAATGGTTTGCCTTTAAGGTTTTCATTGGTAACAAATTCGTTTTTTCCTTCGGCTAAAGCGACATAGTTAGCAACAGTTATAGGTGCTTTTTCGAAATCTAATTGTACAATTATTTCCCCTTTATTGGTTTCTATTTTTGCATATAAACCATCTGGAAAATTGTTGTGCTCTTCTTTACAAGAGTAAAATGAAGCAATAACAAGGAGTGCGAATAGAATCTTTTTTTTCATACGAATTTATTTTTATTGGGTTATAGTGTCTTTGGGTTTTAGTACGGCTTTAGTTTCTGGTTGGATTGGAGCAGGAATTACTTTCAGTGAGGCTTCGCCTTCTTTTTTATACACTGCTTCCGACTTGAAATCTCGTAAAGTTACTGTGCAAATCAAAGGCTGATTGGCACCAATTTTTTTTTCATCACCACGATAACCATATCCCATATTTGAAGGAAAAAGAAAACTCACTTTTTCGTTTTTGCGCATTAATTTAATACCGTCACGCAATCCCATCATGATGTTTTGTTTGTCTACATAATAGATTTGTGGCCTTAATTCCAATTCAGAATAGATAACTGCACCTTTTAAATCTTTTATTTCGTAGTCAAAAAAAGCTACATCACCTTTTTTAGGAGTAAGGGAATCAATGTCATTCTTGGTCACATAAGTATACCAATATCCTTTTTTGGAAGCGATGTATTTTACATTGGGATTGCTTTTAATTAAAGCTTGAATTTGAGTTTCTTCGTTGGCAACCAGTTTTTTATTGCGCGCGATTGATTTCTTCATAAAGCTTCCCGAAGTCTGTGAAATAGGCTTTCTAGCATCCTGATGCTGCTTACAGCTTGAAGCAATTATGGATAAAAAGAATCCAAATGCGATTAACGTACTAAATTTTGACATCTATTATATTTTTAGCGTTGTTACTAAATCTTCAAATTTTCGTATCGTTTCTTCCATCGATACTTCTGATTTTCCACCGGCAGCATTGCGATGTCCTCCACCATTGAAATAATCTCTGGCAAATTGATTGACATCAAAATCGCCTTGTGAACGAAATGAAATCTTGATGATTTTTTCTTCTTTATTTTCGATAAATATAGCAGTAAAAACGATTCCTTTTATACTTAATCCGTAGTTTACAATTCCTTCAGTATCGCCTTTTACATAATTAAAAGCATTTAACTCGTCTTGAGTAAGCGTAGTGTATGCGGTTTTATGTTCCGTTAACACTTTCATGTTTTGAAGCGCTCTTCCCAATAACTGTAATCTTCCATAAGAGTTGTTGTCAAATAATAAGGTTGGAATCTCCGTATTTTCGACACCTAAATCAATTAATTCAGCAATAATTCGATGGGTTGTTCCTGTTGTTTTTGGGAAACGAAAAGAACCTGAATCAGTAAGAATACCGGTGTAAATACAAGTTCCTATAGTTTTATCAATGTCTTCTTTTTTTCCAAGAAATAAAATAAAGTTATAAATCATTTCACAAGTAGATCCAAACGAGGTGTCTGAATACGTAAATGTGGCATAATCATCTGGTTTTTGATGATGATCAATCATGATAAATGGCGCTTTTAGCTTGGCTAAAACATGTTCCATTTCGCCTACGCGGTGCAAAGCATTAAAATCTAAAGTAAAAATAAGCTCCGCTTCTTCCAGTATTCTAGTACAGTTTTCTTTGTCTTTCTCGTATACTTTTACGGTTTCTGAGCCGGGCATCCATGCCAGAAAATCAGGAAATTCATTGGGAGAAACTACCACAGGATGGTGATTGTTTTTTAATAAAAAATGATATAATCCTAAGGTTGAACCCATAGCATCTCCATCAGGACCACGGTGTGGAATTATTGCAATTTTTTTTGGAGTTGATAATAACAACTGTATTGCTTGTATGTCTTGTATTTTCATAGATTGCGAAATTACATTTTTTTAATGTAATGTTGAAATCATTAACAGGAATTTCACTGATTATTAAAGGCTGTATTTTTTGATTTCTCTTTTCTTCAAAATAGATTCTGGGGTGAAAAGAAATTTATTAGGAATCAATGTCTTAATTTTTTAATTTAGAATTAAATCTTGAAATCTATTTCTTAGCAGTGCTTTTTATTTTAATAATGATTGTATTGATTTCATTATTAAGTTCTGTCATGTTAGCATCATACTTATCAGTGTTTTCGTTTAATTTTTTGTAGGCAAGTCCATAGAATTCCATCCTTAATTCACAATATTCAATTAAAGTTTCGTTTTGTAAGTGTATTGCTTCTGGAAGATATAATTTGTCAAGTTGTTTTAGTAGAATTATATTTTCGTTCCAATAGTAAATGCCTCGGTCTTTAATTTCTGACAATTTATTTTCTTTGCTGTCCCCATAGAAAGTAGTGTAGGATTCCAAAGCCATTTTTTCCATATCTACAAAATCTTGCATTCCTCCTTGATATTCCATGATTTGATAGATATATACTTTTGAGTTTTTACTAAGTGTAAATAAACCTATTGTTAGAATTAGTGTTGTTGATGCGACTATTGTAATTCCAATTTTTCTGTTTTTAACCAATAATGCTAGGATAGAACCAAATACTATTCCCGAAAGTAATCCTCCAATGTGTGCAGCTCCATCAATACCTTCTTTGAAACTGTTGGCAATATTTAAGACAATCAAAGTTCCTATTGTAATCAACAGCGAGCTTTTTGCCTTTTTGTCAATAGTATTAAATAGTATGGACACTAATAGGATACCATACATTCCAAAAATAGCTCCAGATGCACCAGCACTTACAATATCGGTATTGTAATATAAACTTGCTAAGCTTGCTATCAGTCCACAAAAAAGATAAGTCAGCAGGAAATCTCTTTTTTTTAAGTAGGATTCTAATAATAAACCAACGTACGCCATTGCGTAACAATTCATTAGCAAATGAAAAATCCCAATGTGTACAAAACATGCTGAAATCAATCGCCACCAGTTGTTTTCGGTTGTTAGAGGGCCAAAGTTTCCGCCCCAATCAACAATATCTTGTGTTTGTGGTACAAAGATATTGACTCCCGAAAAACTCATTAAAAGAAAAATAAAAATATTTATATTGATGAGAATTGGGGTAATAAAATAATCTTTGGTCGGTATGAATAAGGAGAAAAAAGAATAAAATTGGGTGATACTTCTAGCTTCTGTTATTGCTGATTCCTGTTTTGTTGTTTCAGAATTTATAAAATCCCTCAGTGAACTTTCGTCTAATACTAAAATGGATTCCTCTTTTTTTACTTCATAGAATAAATCCAAAAAAGTATCAATATTCTTTTGATTTCTTCCGCGGTCATAGAGCTGATTTCCATTGCTAAAGCTTGTTATCAAAGGATCGTGATCATCCAAAGTAATGACAATAGTTTCATTCCAAGTGTTTAAATCATTTTTTGATTGGGCTTTTAATCCCTTTTCATCTATTTGAGTTAAGTCCCACTTCAGTTTTTTAATGACTTCAATAGCTATGAAAATAAGCTGCAACTTCGATAAGTTATTCAGTGGAATGTATTGTGAAGAAGTTGAAGGGAGTCCAAAAGCCATTGCCATAAAATTAAATTAATGTAGAATTAAGAACAATACTACAAAAAAATAATTTTAAAAATTAAAAAAAGTGCTTTTGCTTTACAAAAGTTCCATATTTTTTCTTCTTACTTTTTGATACAACTTGTATTTTGCTCCTTTCACTATTTGAACATTATAAATCCCCACCGACCCCGAAGAAAAGTACGCGATGAAACAAGCAATGCCAATAAAAATACCGCTTTCTATCCCGAAAAGTTCCATTCCCATAACGGTACAAGCGATAGGGGTGTGAGTTGCTCCCGAAAAAACGGCTACAAATCCCATTCCTGCTAAAAGTGCGATGGGTAAAGGAACTACAACCGATAAAGCGCTTCCCAATGTGGCACCAACGAAAAATAGTGGAGTCACTTCGCCACCTTTGAATCCTGCTCCGAGTGTAAATCCTGTGAATAGTATTTTTAAAATAAAATCATACGAGGCATTTGGATTAGAAAAGGAATCAATAATCTCAGGAATTCCTAAGCCAATGTATTTTGTAGTTCCAATGTAGTAAATGGTAACGGCAAGAATTATTCCTCCAACGAAAGGTCGAAGCGGAGGAAAGGATATGGTTTTTGAAAATAAATGACCCCAAAAATGAGTGCTTCGAGAAAATAACATGGCTGCTAAACCAAAAAGAATACTCACTGGAATTATCCAAAATAAGGTGGTAAAACTCATTTCGGGGATAATTGGAATACTATAATGGGTATGTTTTACGTGCGAAAACTCAACAGTGAAATAAGCGATATATGCTGTCAAAAAGGACAATGGAATGCTTTTGTAACTGATTTTGCTACAATAAAGAACCTCCAAAGCAAACAAGGCTCCAGACAAAGGAGTTCCAAAAACGGAAGCAAAACCTGCACTTATTCCCAGAATGATTAATGTCTTTCTGTCGGTAGTATCAAGTTTATCTCTCGACTGCGCTCGAGATGATAGTCTTGTGAATTGATCGGCGATGGCACCACCCATTTGTACTGCGGTTCCTTCACGACCCGCTGAACCTCCAAAAAGATGCGTGATTAAGGTGCCAAAAAGTACTAAGGGAGCCATTTTTAAAGGAATTATTTTTTGAGGATTCTCGTATTCTTCCAGCAATAAATTATTGCCTTTAACTACAGATTTACCCCAATAATAATAGAGCAATCCTATTATCAGTCCGCCTATTGGCAAAAGCCAAATCATCCAGTTGTTGTGTTCCCTATATTTTGTAACCCAATCCAGTGCCACTAAAAAAAAGGCAGATGCCGATCCAGAAAAAATCCCTGTCAATACACAAATGAGAATCCATTTGAGTGTGACAAGCATTATTTTTTTAGTATTTTCTAAATTCATTACCTTAATTAGAGAAGTATTTTTTACAAAAGTATTATAATCCTTCCTGAATTAATGGTTTTTCAGAAGCTATAGCTGTAAATTCGATTTCAACTAAATATTCAGGTGCTACGAGTTGATTAATTCCGTAGAAACCAGTGGTTGGTTTTATGTCTTTAAAAAACTTGGCATGAGCAGTTGCAACAGCTTCAAATGTAGAAACGTCAGTAGTAAATATGCGGGTACGAATGACATCTTTCATGCTTACATTCAGGTCTTCCAGAACTTTTTCTACGCGCTCTAAAATGTTTAGTGTTTGGGCATGAGCATCGTCAGCTTTTACTTTTTCACCATCAACAATGGCTACCGTTCCTGATACTTCAATGATGTTTCCAATGCGTACTGCACGGCAATATCCCATTTTGTCTTCCCAAGGTGAACCTGTTAATATGTTTTCTCTTTTCATTTTAATTGTGTTTAGATATTATTTGCATTGTTTAAATGCAATTTTTGGTGTGGCATAATATTTGCAATTTATAAAAAATACTGAAATGAAAAACAGTAATTTTTAATTAAAAACTTCAATTTTTACTGAGAATTGTTAGAATATTTTAGGTTCTAAAAGGCAATAAATTTAAAAATTGAATGTTATAAATGAAAGTTAAATTATGCCATAATTAGTCATTTTATATGATTAGTTTTTTATTTTTAAAATTTTACAAGCACTGATAAATTAATTTAAAAAAGTTATGAAAAGGATTTTATTTTTAATGATTGCAATAAGTATGTCTTTAAGTGGATATGCTCAGAATGAATTTAGTTCAAAATTTACGCCTATTCCACTCAAAAATAATGCACCAAAAGTTAAAAAAGTAACTCCGCCAAAAGCAGAGATTCCTCCTATAAAGACTCCGAATGTATTTAAAAATCCAGAACTTTTAAACCCGAATCCGAGTCCTTCACTTTCGATTACTCCGACCACTAATTTTTCAATGACTCCGAAAAATGAATTTATTAATCCGGGAGATGTTTACAGAGATAAATTAAACAAAAAGGAAGACAATTCTGAAGGTATCGTTTACAGAAAAAATCAAAATTTAGGAAATTTTACAACAAGTTCGCTTACTGCAAAAGTAAGATACAGAGATGCAGCTTATGTCGATGGCGATAAGATTCGTGTGTACTTGAATGATAAAGTCGTTGAATATCAAGTGAATTTAGACAGTAATTTCCAGGGTTTTGAAATAGTACTGGAAAAAGGATTCAACAAAATAGACTTTGAAGCCTTGAATCAAGGAAGTTCTGGTCCAAATACTGCTGAATTTCAGATTTATGATGACAATGGCGGTTTGATTTCGGCCAGTCAATGGAATCTTGGAACTGGTTTTAAAGCAACTATTATTGTTACAAAAGAATAATTTAGCACCGCTGATTTCTTAAAATGGATCAGCGGTAACTCTGAATTTCATATCAGATTTTACACTGATGTCTTGTGTTAAACTTTCTTTGATAACAGCTTTAGTTCTTATTTTGTAAGAAGATGCTTTGATGTATTTGTCTAATTTTTGAGAAGTACACGTTAGATTTATAGTATTTGAAGTCGAATTGATTTCATCTAAATAAGCCAATTCTATTTCGTCATTTGCATCTGTTGAAATGTATAAATGAATCGATTTTAAAAAACTGAATGACTTATTGCTTGGATCTGTGATGGTCAATTTCAACTCACTTAATTTTACATCTTTTACTAATTCAGCTTTGGTATTGTTGTTTTCAAAAGTGGAACTCGAGTTTGTCGTGACATCTGGAGTAACCACATTAAATGCAGTACCAAGAGGAAATCCACTTTCAATTTTAAAAGTTGTTTGATTGTCTATTGAAAAAGTCAATAAATCATCAATTACATTACAGGAAGTTATTAAAAGCATTACAGTTACTATTGATACATAAATTTTTGTTCTCATTGAAATGTTGTTTTGTCTTTAAATTAATTTTTAGAATGTATAAGTTCACTTACGAAAATTATAGGATTTGGGTTTTTTTTAAGATTATTTTAATTTGCTTTTAGAGGAATAATCCAAGTGATACAAATAAAAAGAATATTTTTCAAAAATCAATTTTTCAATTCAAAATATAAAAAGTATTTTTGCGCATGCAACACAACGTACTTATTTTAGATTTCGGATCGCAATATACACAGCTTATTGCGCGTAGAGTTCGCGAATTAAATATATTCTGCGAAATTTTCCCTTACAATCATTTTCCGAGTGATTTATCATCTTATAAAGCAGTAATTCTTGGAGGAAGCCCTTTTTCTGTTAGAGGAGAAGATGCGCCACATCCTGATTTATCTCAAATTAGAGGAAAACTACCTTTGTTAGCCGTTTGTTACGGAGCACAATATTTATCTCATTTTAGTGGAGGTGAAGTAGCAGCTTCAAACACTAGGGAATATGGTAGAGCTAATTTGTCTTTCATAAAAGAGAATGAAGTTTTCTTTGAAGGTGTTTCTGAGAACAGCCAAGTTTGGATGAGCCATAGTGATAGTATTAAGGCTTTGCCAACTGATGGTGTGAAAATTGCAAGTACACATGATGTGGAATTTGCAGCGTATAGAATTGAAGGAGAAACCACTTATGCAATTCAATACCACCCTGAAGTTTTCCATTCTACGGATGGATCAAAAATGCTGGAAAACTTTTTAGTAAAAATAGCAGAAGTTCCTCAAAATTTTACGCCAAATGCTTTTGTTGAAGAAATGGTGGCAGAATTAAAAGAAAAATTACAAGACGATAAAGTAGTTCTTGGTCTTTCTGGTGGAGTAGATTCTACAGTAGCGGCAGTTTTATTGCATCAAGCTATTGGGAAAAACTTGTACTGTATTTTTGTAAATAATGGGTTGCTTCGTAAAAACGAATTCCAAAACGTATTAGATCAATACAAAGGAATGGGTTTAAACGTAAAAGGAGTAGATGCCGGAGATCGTTTCTTATCTGAATTAGCAGGTGTAAGTGACCCGGAAACCAAACGTAAAATTATTGGACGTGTATTTATCGAGGTTTTCGATGATGAATCACACCTTATAGAAGATGTAAAATGGTTAGCACAAGGAACAATTTATCCTGACGTTATTGAATCAGTTTCGGTAAAAGGACCTTCGGCGACTATTAAATCACACCATAATGTAGGAGGTTTGCCTGATTACATGAAATTAAAAATTGTGGAGCCTTTGCGTATGCTTTTTAAAGATGAAGTGCGCAGAGTAGGAGCTTCATTAGGAATTGACCCAGAATTATTAGGAAGACACCCTTTCCCAGGACCAGGATTGTCTATTAGAATTTTAGGAGATATCACGCCGGAGAAAGTTAGAATTTTACAAGAAGTAGATTCTGTTTTTATCGAAGGATTGAAATCTTGGGGATTATACGACAAAGTTTGGCAGGCAGGAGCAATTTTGCTTCCGGTTAATAGTGTAGGTGTAATGGGCGATGAGCGTACTTATGAAAAAGTGATTGCGCTTCGTGCAGTAGAATCTACGGATGGTATGACCGCTGACTGGGTACATTTACCGTATGATTTCTTGATGAAAGTATCTAATGATATCATCAATAAAGTAAAAGGAGTCAATAGAGTGGTATATGACATTAGTTCAAAACCGCCAGCAACTATTGAGTGGGAATAATAATTTAGATTGTAATCTAATCTTTTGAACATCATTGTTTTTAATGTTCTCTATAAAACGGTATCAGATTTTTGGAATAAAATTTGATACCGTTCCGTTATTAATTATTGAATAATTTTATAAATAAAAATGATGAAATATTTTTTTGCGATTTGTATAACGGTTTTGTTTTTTAATTACAGCGTTTTTTCACAAGAAAAAACGACTACGCACAAAGTAGAGAAAGGAGAGACAATCAGTCAGATTGCAATAAAATACAGCGTTACTCCGTATGATATTTACCAATTAAATCCAGATGCACTAAGTGGTTTAAAACCCAATAGTGTTTTGCTGATTCCAAAAAACAACGGAAAACAAAAAGTAGCGGTTCAAAATAAGTCAGTTGCGAAAACGGTAACCCATGAAGTAGCACCAAAAGAAACTTTGTATGGAATCGAAAAAAAATATGGTGTTTCTGACGAAGCGTTAAAACAAGCAAATCCTTTTTTGGAAAAAGATGGATTACAAATTGGTCAAACCCTTACTATTCCTTCTGGCATTGGACAAAAAAATACTACTCCAGTGCAAACAAAAGTAGTGTATCATGATGTTCTTCCAAAAGAAACCAAATATTCTATTGCCAAGAAATATGGCATTACCATTGAAGAATTAGAGAAAAAAAATCCTGATATAGTTTCGAATTTGCCTGTTGGGTATAAATTAATTATCAAAGGAAATGCTCCAAAAGTAGATAAAACTGCACCGACGGTTGAAGCTAAAAAAGAAATTGTAAAAGCCAGTCCCGAAAAAGTTTCTACTGCAGTCAATTATTTGAATTATACGGTAAAACCAAAAGAAACACTTTATAGTTTGTCAAAAATGGCAGGAATGAGTCAGGAAGGATTAATTGCTCTTAATCCTGCTTTATCTCAAGGTCAAGGTGTTGTGGAAGGTATGATTTTGAAATTTCCGGCAACGATTAGTATCCCACAAGAAACTAAAAAAGAATACGCTGTAATCTCAAAGAAAAGTAACGGTAGAAAGAAATTAGTGCTGCTTTTGCCTTTCAATATTTCAAAAATTGAAGGCGATACGGTCAATTCGACTGCAATGCGCTTGAAAAAAGATAAATTCTTGAACATGACTTTGGATTTTTATGCAGGAGCTTTGGTGGCGATTGATTCTGCTAAACAACTAGGACTTGCTATAGATGTGAGTGTGTTTGATTCTCAAGAAACTAAAAATACCTCTAATGTTGCTGGAATAATCAAAGAAAATAATCTGGAAAATTCAGACGCTATCATTGGACCTTTCTATCAAAATAATGTGGAGAGAACAGCTGAACTATTAAATGCAAATCAAGTGCCGGTGATTTCTCCTTTATCAAAAGATACAGGTAATTCGTTTAGCAATATGCTTCAAACGATTCCTACTGCCATAGCTGTTAAAAATGCGATGTTCGATTTCATGAGAGCAAAAAATGGGAATATTATAGCGGTAGTAGATAAGAAAAAAGAATCGGTTATACAGTATATTAAAGAAAATCATAAAGATGTAAAATTTTCAACGCTTACTGCAAATGGTGGTGTATCTGCTGAAAATTTGAAAAGTTTATTTGTAAAAGACAGAATAAACTATGTGGTGATGGAAACCGGAAACACTGGAATGATTAAATCAACAATGGCGACTATGTTAGGTGCTATGGCTGCTTATAAAGTGCAATTGGTTATTTTGGAACCAAATGAAACATTAGACACGGATGAGATTAGTTTTGTGAATTTAACAAAATTGAAATTAATGTATCCTTCTGTTACTCGTGAAAACGAATCTCCTGAAGCTTTAGTTTTTGAAAAAGAATTTAAAAAGAAAAACAAAATTTATCCTAGTGCATTTGCAACTCGAGGTTTTGATATTACTTTTGATACCATGATGCGATTGTCACAAGACAAGAAATATCAAGAAACGATTGAAACTACAGCTACGGAGCAAGTAGATAATAAGTTCGAATTTTACAAAAAAGAAGATGGTGGCTATATTAATAAAGGAGTGTACATCTTGTATTATGACACTGATTTAACTATAAAACAAGCAAACTAATGACATCAAAAGTGACATATTTAGGGGATTTAAGAACCTCTTCCATTCATTTACAATCAGGAAATGAAATTATTTCAGATGCTCCAGTAGACAATAATGGAAAAGGCGAGGCTTTTTCTCCAACGGATACCGTAGCCAATGCTTTGGCAAGTTGTATGATGACGGTTATGGGGATAAAAGCACGTGATTTAGAAGTTGATTTGAAAGGCTCCACCGCTGAAGTTACTAAAATCATGAATGCCGAACCAAGACGCATTGGTGCAATCGAAATTACTTTTGAAATGTATGGAGATGCGGATCAAAAGAATAAAACTATTTTGGAAAGAGTTGCCATGACTTGTCCTGTTTTTCTGAGTTTAAATAGTGAAATCGAAAAGCGTATTATTTTTAACTGGAAATAAAGAGGTTTGAGGAGCAAGAGGTAAGAAACAAGAAGTATTAATAGTTCTTGTTTCTTATCTCTTGCTTCTTTTTTATTAAAAAAATGGATCAAAATCAAAAACAACTCATCAAACTTGCTCATACTAAAATGCCTTTTGGTAAATACGAAGGAAAGTATCTTATTGACTTGCCTGAATATTATGTGGTTTGGTACAGCAATAAAGGATTTCCGAAAGGCGAGTTAGGGCAGCAGCTTCAACTGATTTATGAACTAAAATTGAACGGATTAGAGGAATTGATACGAAATATTAAAAAAAGATACCCGAAACCACTTTAATTTATGAATTCAATAATGTTCTGAATTTTAAATTAGAACGTTTACCAATTCTTAAATTTCCAAATTATCTCATTTTCAAATTAGCTTTTTCTCAATTTATAATTGTATTTTTGCCAAGTTTTTTACACAACTACAACACAAACAACAACAGAATGAATCAAACGAAATATATTTTTGTCACTGGCGGTGTGACTTCTTCTCTGGGGAAAGGAATCATAGCAGCATCTTTGGCAAAATTGTTACAAGCCAGAGGGTATCGTACAACTATCCAAAAGTTTGACCCTTATATTAATGTAGATCCAGGAACATTAAATCCTTATGAACATGGGGAATGTTATGTTACTGATGATGGAGCAGAAACAGATTTAGATTTAGGACATTACGAGCGTTTCTTGAATGTTCCTACTTCTCAGGCGAATAATGTTACTACTGGAAGAATTTATCTTTCGGTTATTGAAAAAGAAAGAAGAGGAGAATTTCTTGGTAAAACGGTACAAGTTGTACCTCATATTACCAATGAAATTAAAGATAGAATGCAATTGCTTGGTAAATCAGGTGATTATGATATTGTAATTACGGAGATTGGTGGAACGGTAGGAGATATTGAATCTTTGCCTTACATAGAATCCGTTCGTCAATTGGTTTGGGAATTAGGGGAACACAACGGAATTGTGATTCATCTTACTTTGGTGCCTTATTTGGCTGCCGCAGGAGAATTAAAGACTAAACCAACACAGCATTCCGTTAAAACTTTGATGGAAAGCGGTATTAAAGCGGACATTTTAGTTTGTAGAACAGAGCATGAAATTTCTGAAGAATTAAGAAATAAATTGGCCTTATTTTGTAATGTAAAAAGAGAAGCTGTTATTCAGTCTATTGATGCTTCGACTATTTATGAAGTGCCAAATTTAATGCTGGAAGAAGGACTTGATGTAGTTGCATTAAAGAAACTAGATTTACCTAAAAAAGCGGCTCCGGATTTGAAAAACTGGAATACTTTTTTACGCAGATTGAAGCATCCAAAGCATGTTGTAAACATTGGTTTGATTGGTAAATATGTTGAAATGCAAGATTGTTACAAATCTATTTTGGAAGCATTCATTCACTCAGGTGCAGCAAATGAAACCAAAGTAAATGTGATTTCTATTCATTCAGAACACATTGACGCAACAAACATAAACGAGAAATTAGCCGGTTTAGACGGAATTCTTGTTGCTCCTGGTTTTGGAGAAAGAGGAATTGAAGGAAAAATCGAAGCTGTTCGTTATGCCCGTGAAAATAAAGTACCGTTTTTCGGAATTTGTTTGGGTATGCAGATGGCAATTATCGAATATTCAAGAAATATTGTAGGATATGCTGATGCAAATTCTACTGAAATGAACGAGCATACTTCCCATCCGGTTGTAAACCTTATGGAAGAGCAAAAAACGATTACAGATAAAGGCGGAACAATGCGTCTTGGTGCATGGAAATGTGATATCAAACAAGATTCATTGGCATATAAAATTTACGGGAAAGAGACTATTTCGGAACGTCACCGTCACCGTTATGAGTACAACAGTAATTATGTAGCGCAATTGCAAAATGCAGGACTAATTGCTTCGGGTGTGAATCCAGATACAGGATTGGTTGAGATTATAGAAATAGAAAATCATCCATTTTTCATTGGGGTACAATACCATCCGGAATACAAAAGTACGGTAGCGAATCCGCATCCTATTTTTGTGAATTTTGTAGCAGCAGCGGTTCAGGCAAAGAAAAAATAACTGGAAATGATTTGGTTCCAATAAACGGTACACTTTAAACTTTTAAACTTTTTTTAATTATAATGGAACAAAAAAAATTTGATCTCAATTCGATTATAGGTTTTGCATTAATTTTTGGTATTTTGGTTTGGATTATGTACCAAAATCAGCCAGATCCTAAAGTGGTTGCCGCTGAGAAAGCCCAAAAAGAGCTTGCAATTAAGCAGGCTAAAGCCAAAGAATTAGAGGCGAAAACTGTTGCAAAAGCTACTATTGCCGTTGCAGCAACCGGAGATTCTACACAATTGGCCCAATTGCAAAAAACATTAGGGAATTTTGCTTATTCTGCTACGCTTCCTTCAGCTACAGCTGGTTTTACAACTATTGAAAACGAATTGGTTAAATTAAAAATTGCCAATAAAGGGGGATTTATTGTTGAAGCTACTTTGAAAAAGTTTGAAAAATTCAAAAAAGGTTCCGGGCAATTAGTTGAATTGATAAAAGACAATAATGCTAATTTAAATGTACAATTGCTAACCAGCGATAACCGTACTTTAAATTCTAAAGACTTGTATTTTGAGCCTACTTTGACAAAAGTTGGAGCAGATCAAGTGTTGTCCATGAAATTAAAAGCGGGAGCTAATGAATTCTTGGAATACAAATACATATTAAAACCAAACGATTACATGATTGGTTTTGATATTCGTTCTCAAGGATTGAACAAAGTTTTAAATACAGCTAAACCGTTGGATTTAGAATGGAACTTGAAAACCTTTAGAAATGAGAAAAGTGTATCTTACGAAAACCGTTATACTGAAATTTATTTTGAGCATAAAGAAGGAAAAGTTGATTACGCTGGTTTAGGTCAATCAGAAGAATCAGATCTTGAAAAAGCAACTTTCGTAGCTTTCAAACAGCACTTTTTCTCAACGATACTATTGTCAAAAACTCCTTTCGAAACAGCTAAAGTGAAGTCTGATAATTTGGTAAAAGATGATAAAATCGATACCACTTTTACGAAACAATTTAAAGCAAATATCCCATTAGCTTTTGAAAATGGAGAATTAGATCATAAAATGAGTTGGTACTTTGGTCCAACAGATTACAAGACTTTAAGTCATTATGATAAAAATTTAGAAAAAATCATCTCATTAGGTTGGGGAATTTTCGGATGGATCAATAAAATTATTTTTATTCCATTATTCGGATTTTTAAGTACTTATATAGCTTACGGAATTGCTATTATTATTTTTACAATAATTATAAAATTAGCAATGTCGCCTATTACATTCAAATCTTTCTTGTCACAAGCCAAGATGAAAGTATTGCGACCTGAGATTACAGAATTGGGAGAAAAATTCAAAAAAGACCCAATGAAGAAACAACAGGAAACTATGAAATTGTACAATAAAGCAGGAGTAAATCCTATGGCAGGATGTATTCCAGCCTTGATTCAGCTTCCTTTTATGTATGCCTCGTTTCAGTTTTTTCCATCAGCTTTTGAATTAAGACAAAAGAGCTTCCTTTGGGCAGATGATTTATCTTCTTTTGATGAAATAATACGTTTGCCTTTCTATATTCCTTTTTACGGAAATCACATCAGTTTGTTTCCAGTGCTTGCTTCGATTGCTATTTTCTTCTATATGAAAATGACTTCTGGTGACCAACAAATGGCGGCTCCGCAACAAGAAGGAATGCCGGATATGGCGAAGATGATGAAAATCATGATTTATGTATCGCCAATCATGATGTTGTTTTTCTTTAATAGTTATGGTGCGGGATTGAGTTTGTATAACTTTATTTCCAATCTAATTACTATTGGGATTATGATTGTCATCAAAAGATACTTTATCGATAGTGATAAGATTCATGCTCAAATTCAAGAAAATAAATTGAAAGAGCCGAAAAAACAAGGTAAATTCCAGAAAAAACTGCAAGAAGTTATGGAACAAGCTGAAGCTCAAAAAGCACAACAAAAGAAAAAGTAATAAATAAAAAAATCTCGATATATTTCGGGATTTTTTTATTTACATATAATTTAAGCGATCCAAATTCGTTATTATAAAAAAGTAATTATGAAGACATTTTGTAAAAAAGGACTGTTAGTTTTAATGTTTTTGAATGTGTTCTCTTTTTATGCACAAACAGATTTCAATAAGCTAGATGATAAAGGGAAAAAGCACGGAGTATGGAAAGGGTTTTATGAGGAATCAAAAAGACCCAGATATGAAGGGACTTTTGATCACGGAAAAGAAATTGGAGTTTTTAATTTTTACGATGATACCAAAGCTAAATCCATAATTGCCACAAGGGAATTTAATGCAAAAGACAATTCAGCGTATACCATTTTCTATGACCAGAATAAGAATAAAGTAAGTGAGGGTAAAGTGGTTAATAAATTATTTGAAGGACAATGGAAGTACTACCATCAAGCTTCAAAAAATATTATGACTACAGAAAATTACGTAAATGGAAAGTTGGAAGGGTTGCGAACCGTTTTTTATATCAGTGGAAAGATAGCAGAAGAAATCAGTTATAAAAACAATTTGAAAAACGGTTTTTATAAAAAATATACTGAAAAAGGAATTGTATTGGAAGAGTCAATTTTTAAGAATAACATCTATAGTGGTTTAGCAATTTTTAGCGATACAAATGGTAATGTAGTTTCTAAAGGGCAGTTCGTAAATGGTAAAAAATCCGGAATTTGGCAGTTTTTTGAAAAAGGGAAATTAGTAAAAGAAACGAATATGAGTTTTCCGGAGAATGCAACAAAATCCAAAAATAATTAACTTTATAGTTAACAAATACTGTTGTAAATCTTTTGTAACTTTGCATCCTTGTAAAATTATAATTTTTTGAAGATGAAGCGTGTTGTTGTAGGACTTTCTGGAGGTGTAGATTCAAGTGTTGCTGCTTATTTATTGCAACAACAAGGGTATGAAGTCATAGGTCTTTTTATGAAAAATTGGCATGATGATTCGGTTACTATTTCTAATGAATGTCCGTGGCTTGAAGACAGTAATGATGCTTTATTAGTTGCTGAAAAGTTAGGAATTCCTTTCCAAACAGTTGATTTGAGTGAAGAATACAAAGAGAAAATCGTGGACTATATGTTCAACGAATATGAAAAAGGACGCACTCCAAATCCTGATGTGCTTTGTAACCGCGAAATAAAATTTGATGTTTTCATGAAAATCGCTTTAAGTCTTGGTGCCGATTATGTGGCTACCGGACATTATTGCCAAAAAAGTGAAATCGAAGTAAACGGAAAAACGGTTTATCAACTGAAAGCCGGTGCTGATACTAATAAAGATCAATCGTATTTTTTGTGTCAATTATCTCAAGAGCAATTGGCAAAATCATTATTTCCTATTGGCGAATTGACAAAACCGGAAGTTCGTGAAATAGCGGCTCAAATGGATTTGATTACTGCCGAAAAGAAAGATTCGCAAGGATTATGCTTTATTGGAAAAGTACGTTTGCCGGAGTTTTTACAACAAAAATTGCAACCAAAAGACGGAATTATAATTCAAATTGATAAAAACGATCCTGTTTACAGTTTTGAAAAAGACACTGAATTAGCTTTGGAAGAGAGTTTGATGTCTGATGCACGAAAGATTCCGTACACTCCAAACATGGGTAAAGTAGTGGGAAAACATCAAGGTGCTCATTATTTCACCATTGGACAACGTAAAGGACTAAATGTTGGAGGAACAACTGATCCGTTGTTTATTATTGCCACTAATGTGGAAACCAATACTATTTATACTGGATTGACCAGCCAACATCCTGGATTATTCAAGAGCGCCTTATTTATAGAAAAAAATGAAGTGCATTGGATTCGTGAAGATTTGTCTTTGGCCAATGGAGCAACTATGCAAGTAATGGCTAGAATCCGATACAGACAACCTTTGCAGAGTGCTACCTTGCATCAATTTGAAAACGGAATGTACGTTGCCTTTGACGAACCACAATCTGCAATAACAGAAGGGCAATTTGTGGCCTGGTATTTAGGGGAAGAATTAGTTGGTTCGGGAGTAATTTCTTAGTTTAGTACTTTATTTATAAAAAGCTCTAAAAACAAATGTTTTTCTGGGATTAAAACATCCTGAAAATCAATAATAATGATTCAATCCCAGCGATAGTTGAAGTTTTTAGGACTAAACAAATAAAGTTACTATGAAAAAAACCTACATATTTCTTTTTTTACTGATTACTTCAGCTGCTTTTTCCCAACAAGATGCTTGGGTATATTTTAATGCAAAACCCAATTCCCAATTTTATTTAGATACACCTTTGGAAATGCTAACCCAAAGAGCATTAGATAGAAGAACCAATCAAAATATTGCTTTAGATTTTAAAGATATTCCAGTTGAGGAATCCTTTATTGATCAAGTGAAATCAGCAACGGGAATTACTGTCATGGCAAAGTCCAAATGGATGAACGCGGTCCATGTACGTGGATCACAATCAAATATAAATGGATTGGCAATGCTTTCTTTTGTCAGTAAAGTTGATTTTGCAAATAAAACACTGAATCAAACTGCAAAAATAGCGAAGCTGTCAAAAATAAAGAGGGTAAATAAAACTAAGAAAACCCAAATAGACTATGCTTATGGTTCTTCATCGAATCAAATCCAGATGCTTAACGGGCATCAGTTGCACCAACAAAATTATACGGGTTCCGGTAAAATAATAGCGGTTTTGGATGCTGGATTTCCGGGAGTGAATACCGTTCAGCCTTTTCAAAGATTAAGAACAAATAACCAGATTTTAGGAGGTTATAATTTTGTATTAAGAAATCCTGATTTTTATACTGGAGTTTCACACGGGACTTCGGTACTTTCTTCAATGGGTGGTTACAAAGAAAATTCGTTAGTGGGAACAGCACCAGATGCATCTTATTATTTATTCATCACCGAAGATGATACCTCAGAAAATCCTGTTGAAGAATCGCTTTGGGTCGAAGCAGCAGAAACAGCCGATAGTTTAGGAGTGGATATTATCAATACTTCTTTGGGGTATTTTGATTACGATAATGATGCGTATAGTCATACATATAGTGAAATAAATGGTACAACTGCATTCATATCCCGTGGGGCTGAAATTGCATTTAGCAGAGGTATGATTATAGTGACATCGGCCGGTAATTCAGGTGGTACATCAGATCCACATATTGCTGTTCCTGCAGATGCAGCTTCGGTAATTGCTGTTGGTGCAGTAAATTCTTCAGAAGTATTAACTTCGTTCAGTTCAGTAGGACCTTCATTTGACGGAAGAATAAAACCAGAAGTCATGGCACAAGGTCAAGCGGCAATAGTGTCAGATGCTGCGGGAAATATCGTGACTGCTAATGGAACATCTTTTTCAAGCCCTATAATGGCAGGAATGATTGCTTGTTTATGGCAGGCATTTCCCCAAAAAACAAACCGGGAAATTAGGGAATTAGTATTAAAATCAGCAGATAAATTTTCCACTCCCAATAATCAATATGGATTTGGAATTCCTGATTTTGCATTGGCCTTAAATAACCAGTTGGCTTTAGAATCCTTTTCTAAAGATGATTTTATTCTTTATCCCAATCCAGCAAGTGATACCGTTTCGGTTTCTTTACCTGCAAAATTTGATATGGGTACAGTATTTATTTATTCCATTTTAGGACAAAAAGTTTTAGAACAAGAAATAACGCCACAGGCATCTATTATTTCATTGAAATCTCTGAATGAAGGAGTGTATCTTTATAAAATGGAATCAGATGGTTTTTCTAAAACGGGAAAAATAATTAAAAAATTATAGCAGCAATAGTACATGAATAAAATCACAGAACTTTTTAAAATTAAATATCCAATTATTCAAGGAGGAATGATTTGGAATAGTGGTTATAAATTAGCAAGTGCAGTGAGTAATGCCGGAGGTTTAGGATTGATTGGAGCAGGCTCGATGTACCCTGAAGTTTTACGGGAACACATTCAAAAATGTAAAAAGGCCACTTCAAAACCTTTTGGAGTAAACGTCCCGATGTTGTATCCCAATATCGAAGAAATCATGAAAATCATCGTTGATGAAGGTGTGAAAATTGTTTTCACTTCGGCAGGGAATCCAAAAACGTGGACTTCTTATTTGAAAGAAAATGGCATAACTGTTGTTCATGTAGTCAGCAGTTCTGTTTTTGCATTAAAAGCACAAGACGCAGGTGTTGATGCAGTTGTTGCCGAAGGTTTCGAAGCCGGCGGACATAATGGTAGAGAAGAAACTACTACGCTTACGCTGATTCCGATGGTGAAAGAAAAAATTACTATCCCTTTAATTGCAGCTGGAGGTATTGCAACCGGTCGTGGTATGCTAGCAACGATGGTACTGGGAGCAGATGGAGTTCAGGTAGGAAGTAGATTTGCAGCATCATTAGAATCATCGGCACATGATAATTTTAAAGAAACGATTATAAATCTTAAAGAGGGCGATACACAACTGACTTTGAAAGAACTCGCTCCTGTTCGATTGATTAAAAATAAATTTTATCAGGATGTTCAGGAATTGTATGAAAAATGTCCAACCAAAGAAGAATTAATAGATTTGCTGGGAAGAGCAAGGGCAAAACGTGGTATGTTTGAAGGCGATTTAATCGAAGGAGAATTAGAGATTGGACAAATAGCAGGATTGATTCACAATATAAAACCAGCCGCAACAATCATTCAGGAAATGATAGCCGATTTTGAAACAGCCAGAAAAGAAATAGTTAATTTTGATTTTTAATTTATTAGGAATGACAAAGACAAAAATATATATAGTATTGCTTTTTTTAGTAATGGGATTACAGCATTCTTTTGGTCAAAATTATAAGTTTAAAACTTCTGGTTTTAGCGTTTTAGAAAAAACAGAAAAAGGGAAATGGGGGAAGTGGTCTGATCTAGATTTAGTCAATATTTTAGTCACATTGGATACCGATAAAAATAGAATAGTAGTCTATTCTCAAATCATTCAATTATTTGAAATCATAGATTATCAACCTATCGAGGAGAATGAAACTGATATTGTTTACTCTTTTACCTGTAAGGATAATGAAGGATTAGATTGTACGGTTTCTATCATCACCAGAAAAAAACAGGATAATAGGAAGCAATTGTATATCAATTATGAAGATCGGATTATTGTGTATAATATTTTCAATATGTGATGAATTGTGATTTATATTTTTCTTAAGTCTATAGTTTAATAAAAATAGAAGCCCAACAAATTGTTGGGCTTCTATTTTTTATTTAGTCACAATTAGAACAATTTTATTGAAATCTGCAGCAGCATTAATTACTGCTTTATAAGATTCAAAAGTAGATAAAGGATAATTTATTATATTATAAAATTCTGTGTTTTCAACTGTTATTTCTTCATTTTCTTTAATAAATTTACTGTTGAAAGCAGCTTCTGTTTTTCCATTTATATCAGTTTTGAAATCCATAACGAATTTATCTAGATTTTTGACTGACGCTCCTTTAGGGAGTATAATCTTAATTGTTCTAGTATAATAATGAGGATAATCAATTTCTACAGGTAATACCCTTTTGTTTTCCTGGTAAAATTCCATTTGTCTTCCAATGGTTTGTCCCACAGAGAATAAATAATTTTCACCTGCTTTTTGAATAAGGTCTTTTCCTTCGAAAGTTACATTCATTATAAAAGGTTTTTTTCCTATAAAATCGGTTCCGTCATTTTCAGTCGTCAAGGTTTGATATTCGGTTTCTACAGTGTAGTTTTCAGCTACGCTTTTCAACATCGTTTTGTATTGTTCAGCTGAAGCAAAATCTTTAATAGGTTGAAAATTTAAACCAGCATATCCGCCAAAAGCAATACGACTGTTTACACTAGGATTCTCTATGTCTTTAGTGAAATCAATGATTATGTCCATAAAATCATGAGTGATTTCTGTACCTGGAATTTCGATAAAACCGATTTCACTAATTCCCATAGCTACTCCCGAAAATATTTTTTCTTTTAGAAATAAACCATTGTTATTGGCTAGTCTTACAGGAATAAGAGGAATACGATATTCAATTTCTGTTGGAGTTAAATACTTTTTGATTGTTGGGAAATAAATTAAAAGGTCACTCAGGTTTTCATAACTCTCAAAATCTTTATCAAATGGAATTTTATATCTGTTAGAAGTAAAAACAACGTTATTTTCTATCTTAAAATTTTTAAAAACTGCTAAGTAAAGTTTTAGAATATCAATTTCGCTTGCTTGTTTAGATGCAATTACATCAGATAGGGTTGTTTTTTGGTCTATATATTTACCATAAGCAATTGTTTTTTTGATTTTGTTTTCAATATTCCAAATCTGTTCTTGTATATCGTTTGATTTGGCAATACTCTTGCAGAAATCATCAATAGTTTTTATTTCTTTTTTATCCAATGCAGGATTCAACCTTTCGTGTAAATTGGTTGCAAATTCTTTAAAATTGTATAAATTATTTGCTCCGCTATAAGTGTTCCCATCTAGTTTGTAACGGAATAATTTTAGCTTAACATCCCAATTAGAATATTGTTCATCGTCATTTAAGGCAATTATGTTTTTTTCAGAAATACTAAGTACCGATTTTTTTTCAAATTTTTTGCTGTCTATTATTGGCTCAGCTAATCCATTGTAATTTTTTGTTTTGAATATTAAATGTTCTGGATAAATTAATTCAAAATTCAAGTTTGCTATTGGATATTGGTCTTGCATTTTGTAAGTTTTCCCATTTAGGTCAGGTGTCTCCTCTAATAAAAAAAACTTTTCTATAACTGCTCCTTTTTCTAGCCCGTTAATGGCAAAGTAGTTGTATTTAACTCCTTTCTCTTCATCATTTTCCTCTTTTATGTCGTTCTTTTCTAAAGTAATAATTTTGCCATTTTTCAGGATAACTCTCGCTTTATTGGCAATGACATTTTCATTTTTGCCAAACGGAATGTAAATTTTATTATTTCGTTCTATCGCATCATCAGAATTAATGAATATTTTTTCATGTAATAAGCGATATTGTTTGACATTTTTGCCTGCTACCGCTATTTCAATCTTCATAATACGATCCAGAATTACCTCTTTTTCATTTTTGTACTGTTCTGGGATTTCAATACTTGCTTTTTCATTCCAATCATAGTTTTTGAAAGTGTATTCATGTTCTTGGGCATAAAACATGCTACAATTTAGTATTGTTGCAAAAATAAAAATTCTTTTTAGGATGTTTTGTTTCATTATTTTTCTAATAAAATTAAAGTTTCGGTATAGTTGTTTTTTAGTTTTTTGATGGTTTCATTCCAAAGCTGGAAATCGCTGGTTTCAAGTAGGATTTTCTTTTGTTTAAGTTGAATGTTTAACAATAATGTGTTGTTTTTTATCTCATAGATAAAGTCGGCTTTTAGGAGTTCATTATCTAAACTAAAGTTTTTTGGCAGGTATTTTATACTGCAATTTTGAGGTATTTCTAACTCATATTTCGTATTGAAACATGTTAGAAATTCAAATTCAAATTTTGAAACACGACCTTTCTCGATTGTCATTTTGTCATAAATCTTATCTAAAAAAAGATTAATGTATATTTCTTTATCAACTTTTACAATATAATTATCTAAATCAAAATTGAAGTTGATTACATAGGGTTTATCTCTTTCTTCTTGGTTTTCTTCGGAATATTCTTTTAGGTTGAATTTGTTATTACCTTTTAAAACCATCTCTTTAATCATTTCAAATCGGGTTTTATTTGATGCATCACCTATTCTGGACAACGTATGGCTTCGGTTATATCCTTGAAGTTCTAATTTTCCGGAACCTATTAGTTTATTTTTTTCAATAGCCAATTTGACTACTTCTTTGATTTCATTTTTTTCGGCAGCAACAACGGGTACAGATATAATTTTATAACTTCCGTTTTCATTTAGCATAGCTTCTTTTCCTTGGATAAAAGCCGTAGGAATACCATATCGGGTTTCTTTGTCTGTTGCGTCTAAAAACAAATAATCTTCGCCATCCTTAAAAACAGCTATCATATGATTGTCTACTGATGGTGTTGGTATTTCTGCATAGGAATATGGAATTGTTCTTGTGCCAATCCATGCAAGATTCACATTTTTAATGTTAGCATATTTTGCCATACTGGATATGATACTCGTCATGTCCTTACAGTCTCCAAATTTTCTTTCGAAAACAAAATTAGCTTCTCGAGGGATAAAACCTTCGTAACCGTTCTCAAAAGCAATGTATTTAATGTTGTTTTTTACCCAATAAAAAATGCTTTTAATTTTGTCAGCATCATTTATTTGGTTTTTTGTGAGGTCTAATGACAAAGCTTTTAAATCAACATTTTCTTTTTGGTTTAAATTTTTTACAAAACCTTTATAATACTCAAATAATTTGTTTTCATTACCTAATACTTCAATTACTTTATTGTCTACAGTATAGTCTTTGATGTAGATATTGATATGGGGTACAATGTATAAGAACCCAGGTGAATTATCTTCAAATTTTAATGGTGTTATATTTTTCAAAGTCCATTTATAAATCCATTTTCCTTTTTTTTCTGTTTTTGAAAAAATAATATTGTTGTTAGGGTCATTGAAAATTTTGTAGCCAATAGTGATTTCTTTATCCGTTTTAATTTCTAAACTGGAATTTTGGATGGGGATATTGTTACCAAAAATAAATTTGTGTAAAAGGTAGGGATCCATAAATTCTGTTTGGTAATCGTAAACTTTTTTAGATCCTGCTTCTAGATTTGGGAAAGTAAGTACGCGTTCCTTTACATCATTATAAAAAACGGAGCTTTCTTGAGCTTGTTTTTCAGTAGTTTGAGTAACTTTAATTTTTCTTTCTTTTCCGTTTTCATTGATAATAGAATAGGCATCATAACTTTTTAATTTTATTAATTCTGAATAGGAAAAAGATTCTTTATTATTCTGTATCCCATTCTCTGTTAAAATGATAGATTCATAATGATTATCCTGAATGATTTTTAGCTTTTTATCTTCAATAGTTATGTTGTAATTTTGAACATCATTTACAACGAGTTCATTATAATTAGGGTAGATGTTTTTATATTCTTGTAGTGTATTTTGTGCATTGGTAGTGAAAAGGCAAAAACAATAAAGCCCCATGCAAAAAAATGTTTTATTTAATAATTTCAACCAATTCATCTGAATCATATTTTTTTGTTAGTACTAACTTTCCATCATTGTAAATTAAAGTGTTGCCGTGTAATTCATCATTTTTATACATTGCAGTCAGCCATGGTTTTTTGTCTTCTTTGAAGTATTCTTGAGAACCTTCATAGTTGTTTTTGATAAAATGTTCTTTTTTATAAATAGCACCATTTGCATAATATTCTATTCGTTCTCCATCTAATAAATTAGTCGTATAAACACATTCAAATTCTGGTTTTCCGTCGTTGTTGTTAATGATAAATTTCCCTTCTAAACTCCCTTTTACAAACTGCATTTGAATGGCTATTTTTCCATCAGGATACAAAGAAATAATTTCAGCGGTTTCTCCAATAACTTCTACCTTTTCATCCAACGCACCTGTTTCACTTCTGCGAATATAATATGAAAGACTGTTGTTATTATATCCCAAGATTAAGATACCATCCCCTTTTTGATTGTAATATACTTGCTCACCTTCGACAGTTCCATTTATTATATTGTATTCTGTCATTTTTGATTTTGTATGATAATAACGGATTGTTTTTCCGTTTTCTTGACCAAAAGTATTCTCGTCACTTAGTCGAATATTTCCTATCAAATCATTTTGTTTGTATGTTCCATGAAGTTTTCCACAATAGTAAATTCTTTCTGAATATATAGTTCCAAGTGGATTGTAGGTTTTGTAAGTATTGTTTAATAAGCCATTTACATATTCGTATTCTGCAATTGGCGTATTTAGTTTGTCTTTGATTGTATATTTTCCATTTAATTTTCCGTTTATCATATTACAAACCTCTATAATTGTCCCATTATTATAGTTAAAAGTGAACTTTCCGCTTTTGTTTTTAAAATTGAAATCATTCTCTAATTCTCCTTTTGTATTATAACTAATAAGAGATGATTTGTAATTATTGATATAATTTTCTTTTTTGGCTATAGAACCATTTTGCCAATATGTCCTTTTTTCAAAATTTAAATTACCATCTGTAAAATATCCTTCTGTTTTTATTTTTCCATTTGCATAAAAGGTCTTTGAAGGACCATTCTGATATCCTTTAACATAGTTAAAAGTTTGATCTAATAAGCCTTCTTCATATACTTCATATGTTCCGTTAATAGTGTCATTAGTGTAGTTTTTAATGGAGTTTAACAAGCTGTTTTTATTGTAATCAGTACTAAGCCCATTTCGTTTTCCATTACTGTAAAACTCTTTTAACCTTAATATTCCGGATTCGTAATTATGGTTCCATTGACTCGCTTTTTTACCTTTTTCGAATGTTCCGGAAACTAATAATTCTCCTTTGAAATTGTTGAGTTCAAAGGTGTTTTTAGTTAAATTGATTGCTATAGGTTTTGGATTGCTTTTAGAAAATTGAAGTCCAGATTTTAATTCTCCAGATTTGTATTTTTCTTCAAAATATTTATTGTTATCGGTGTCAAAATAACTATAGGATTCTAATTCTTCATTTTCATTATATAATGATTCGGTTGATTTTTTTCCATTTGTAAAATAATCAGTTTCGGTTTTTATTTTCCCGTTTTCAAAAGTGTTTTCTTTTTCTAAAATGTTATTACTATAAAAACTTTTATAGGAATTTTTATTTTTTCCGTTGCTGTATGAAGATTGTGTTTTGATCGTTTTTCCATTGTAATATTCAAAATAATCCCCCTCGATTCGGTCGTTTATATAATTTGAAATGTCAATTAAATCACCTACTTCGTTATAGTTGAAAACGGTACCGTTTAGTTTTCCGTTTGAGTACAACATATTTGATTTTTGTGTCCCGTTTTCATATAAACAAATGAATTTTCCGTCCCGCTCACCATTTGTAAAATTAATTTCACATTGTTTTCCACCATTTGGGTAATAAGATGTGCTAATTCCCTCTAATAAGTCGTCTTTGTAATTTTCTATTAAATTAACTGAACCATTAGAGAAATAGGTTGTCCTTGTTCCGTTTAGTTTATTATTTGAAAAAGATTTTTCTTCTGTCAGATTTCCTTTTTCGTCATAATATTTTTGTATTCCCTCCAAAGCATCATTTTGAAAATTCAGATCCCCATTTAGATTGCCATCTTCATTCAGGTACTTATATCTTCCTTCTTTTTTACCGTTTATTTGCGCACCAATAAGATATGGTTTGTTGTTTTTTAAACTTACAATAACTTCTTGAGAATTTCCAAAAAGATTCAGGTTTCTTTTAGCATAAAAAGACCAAAATTCTTTCAACACATAATCTTCATTAAAAGTGTTTATCTTTTTCTTTTGCTCGCTAAGTTTTTTCCCTAACTTATTTTCCATTGAAAGGAGCATGTAATATGAAAATCCTTCAAATTGATTTTGCTCTACGAGATTTTTAACCCAAGGAATGTAAATCGTTTCAAAAAAACCGTCTCCCATTTTATGTTCTAAGGTATATTCTGCGACAGCTTGTACTTGACGAATAATAACATCATCAATTTTTGATTTGATTTTATAAGCGCTTTTTAAAGGCAATTGATTTCTAAGAATAGTTTCTATTTCTTCAAAATTATCACCTGATTTAGAAAAAATTAATTTGTTATCTGCTAAATAATTTTCACCAAATTTAGCATTCAATTTTAATATTGCTTTTTCTGCATTACGCCCATTAGGAGCAATAATTAAATAACTCATTAAAGCTAATGTACCTTCTGTAATTTTCCCGTTATCAAATGCAATTAACCCTAATAGATAATGTGAAGAAGCATGATTAGGATCATTTGATATGACACGTTTTAAAAGATTGACGCATTTTTGATTTTCTTCTTTTCTAAGATATAAAAGCGCAAAATTGTATAGGAAATTAGAAGAATTCGAAAGGTATTTTTCTCCTTCTTCAAAGATTTTTTCTGATTTTCCGTATTCTTTTTCATCGCTCAAGAAGCTTCCGTAAAGGGTGTAAAGTGAAGGAAGTTCGTGCATTTTACCCTTTTTATACAGATCGTCTAAAAGTACTTTTAATTCATCTTTTTTTTCTAAGGCAGAAAGAGACAATATTTTTTCATATTGTGCATTGAGAAATTTAGGATCAATTGACACGATTTTATCAAATTCAATTATTGCCTCATTGTATTTTTCTGTATCATAAAGTGTGATGCCTTTATTTATTATTGCATCATTATCGTATACAATTGAGTAGTCAGTTTGAGAATACGTTTTCGAAAAATAGCCAATAAGTAAGGCAAAAAATATTTTTTTCATTTGAGACAAGATTTTATCAAATATAAAAAAAATACTGACATTTGTAAGAAAATAAATGTTTTTATAAAGGCGTATTACACGATATCCTTTATAAAATCATCATACTCTGAATAAAATAATTCCAGGGCATTCATTTTTTCATTGTAAAAGTCAAATATTTCATCCCAATAATTGCGATTACTCACCCCGACTCCTAGTTTTTCAACCCAAATCCTACTGATTGTTTTGCCACTTTCCAGTGTGTATTCTTTTTCGAAAATCAAGTCTTTGATGAAATCCTCGTCGAGAATAGTTCTTAGCGCCTCCAGTTTTTCAAAATAAGCAATTCTTTTTTCATCACTTCGATGTTCAATATCTATTAAAACTTGAGCTTTTTTATTGTCCACATAAAATTTAAAAGAAAAATCCTTGATTTTAGTATCGTATAATACCCATTTTCGAGGATATTTTTCTGCGAAAGCAACCCAGAATTCTCGTTTTAACCTTTGTGTTTCTTCTTTGCTGTACATCTGTTATGACTTTTTGGTTATAGAAAAACTTGTGCAATTGTATTTTCTAAACTATATTTATATGCTATTTTATATGCAAAAATAGACTTTGATTATGGATTTTCAAGAATTTTTACAGTATGTTCCTAAATTAATTGAAGCAAGGCTTCCAGCTTTTGACGCACATGTAAAAATGGCGCCTTTAGAACGATTGGAAAGCTTAAAGAATATCAATATTGAAGATAAAAAGCCAAGAATTGCAGCAGTAATGATGCTTTTTTATCCTAAAAATGAGACAACACATTTGGTGTTAATTGTCCGAAATTCTTATAAAGGAGTTCATTCTGCTCAAATTGCATTTCCGGGAGGTAAATACGAATTCGAAGATGAGAATTTTGCTCAAACCGCACTTCGGGAAACGCATGAAGAGGTAGGAATTCATCCGGATAAAATTGAAATCCTTAAACCTTTTACAGAATTATATATTCCGCCAAGTAACTTTATGGTACATCCTTTTTTGGGTATCAGTAAAGAAGAATTGGTGTTTATACCGCAACCTTCGGAAGTGGCAAATATTATCGAATTGCCCTTATCAGTTTTTTTAGACGATGCACTTGTAGTAGATACAAATTTGACAACTTCATACGCTGACAACATCAGTATTCCTGCTTTTAAAATAGAGGAGCATATAGTTTGGGGTGCTACGGCAATGATGTTGAGTGAGTTAAAAGAAGTTTTAAAAGAGGTTCTTGGATAGGAAATTTTAATTTTGAGCGTTAAAAAAGAGCAAATTAATTGGTTGGTTTTTTCAAATTGTTCTATTGAATTCAACGATTAACTTCAAATATAAATTTCGTAAGTTTGTAATCCAAATTCACAAAAAAACACACAATTTTATGGGATTGTTGAAGAGAAATCCTTTCGGACACATATTATTTATAAAAAAATGGCTAATCCGAATCTTTGGAGCCATGACACATAGACGCTATAGAGGATTTAATGAATTACAAATTGAAGGTTCGGAAATTATTAGAAATTTACCAGACAATAACGTACTTTTTATTTCCAATCACCAAACCTATTTTGCTGATGTCGTTGCCATGTTTCATGTTTTTAATGCAAGTTTGAGTGGTCGCGATGATACGATTAAGAATGTTTGCTATTTGTGGCAACCTAAAATGAATATCTATTATGTTGCTGCCAAAGAAACTATGCAGGCGGGATTATTGCCAAGAATCATGGCGTATGCCGGAGCAATTTCTGTAGAGCGTACTTGGCGTGCTAAAGGAGTTGATGTCCAGGAGAAAAAAGATATTAACCCTAACGATACTGAGAATATTAAAATTGCTCTAGCTGATGGTTGGGTAATCACTTTCCCGCAAGGGACAACAAAATCGTTTAAACCGGTTCGTAAAGGAACAGCTCATATTATCAAACAACACAGGCCTATTGTGGTGCCTATCGTTATTGACGGTTTCCGTCGTTCGTTTGACAAAAAAGGAATTAGAATGAAGAAAAAAGGAATCCTGCAGTCCTTTATCATCAAAGAACCTCTGGATATAGATTATGATAATGATACCATTGAAGAAATTGTAGAAAAAGTAGAATATGCAATCGAACAACATCCTTCATTCCTAAAAGTTATTCCTGCTGAAGAAATTAAAGAACAGGAAGAATTGAATCGATTACGAAAATGGGAGTATTAAAATAAAAAAAAGAGTTCGCTACGGCGAACTCTTTTTTTTATAAATCTATCTTTTTTAATTCTTTATAATTAGCATACAATCTTCGAAGCAGTATGCCATATACAACTCTATAAAACAGCCAGAATGCTCCAAAGAATACTAAAGTAGTCAGTGTTATGACTCCTATTGTTATTGCCATCACTTTTCCGTTAGTGGCAATTTGATCTTTCAAAGCACTCATCTCGGGATTATACGCAAAAGTTATATAGAAGGCGATGATTGAACTCAGAACAATCATTCCCAGATTATACCAAACATAGTATTGAACCGTTTTTCGGGTTTTTAAAATGTCAGACATTAATTGTTTTGTAGAAGCGGTGGTCGAGATAATTTTGTAATTTTTATAAAATAAATAGATGAAAAACAGTATCACACCATAATTAAAATAAGTAAACACTTCAAAGTATTGAATTAACTCAGGATGTTTCATTTTAATTAAATAATCATCACTGTTAAAACAGAGACTTAAACAGGTCCACAATAAAACTTCCAAAATACTAATAATCAAAATCCACTTCACAATCGAAGATGATTTTTTATGTATCATTTTGTAAATCTCGATTTCCGAAACTTGCTCAAAAGAATTAGTACTCTTCTGCCAGTCTTTTTTTAATAAATCCAACTCTTTCATACGCCTAATGGATTTAATATTTTTTTTAATTTTCCTTTAATTCTATTCATTTTCACCCTTGCATTTACTTCACTAATTCCCAATGTTTCTGATATTTCCTGATAATCTTTATCTTCCAGATACATAAATATCAACGCTTTTTCAATATCATTCAGCTGGTAAACTGCTTTATACATTAATTTTAATTGCTCTTCCTCCTCATAATCATATTCCACATCATTCAGGAAATGTTGTCGCCCTTCAAATTCAATAGTATTTATGGATCGTTTTGTTTTTCGGTACAAAGTAATCGCTGTATTCAGCGCGACTCGATAGGCCCATGTAGAAAATTTACTGTCGCCCCTGAATTTTGGAAAAGCCTTCCATAACTGAATCGTAATTTCCTGAAACAAATCCTTATGAGCATCATCGCCATTAGTATACAACCTACAAATCTTGTGGATTATATTCTGATTTTCCTGCAACTGCTTTACAAAAGAATGTTCTAGATTATCACTCATATATACGTTAGTAATTCAAAAGTAGATTTTGTTACAAATTAAGGAATAAAATTATACTTCTCAAATTTGTCATTGTGAGCTTCAAAGTAATCAGTAGCACACAGTATTCATTTCATAATTATGACTCGTCCCGCTGTACATTACAATCTTTCTAATCCTGAACTTGTTTCAGGATCCTGAAACAAGTTCAGGATTAGAAAGGATTTCTCCCGAAGCTTCGGGACTATCGGGGCTAATTTACACGTTTAGTTTTCCGAAGACCTTTTCCAAAAAACAAAAATTTCGATACTATTTGATGAAATTCAAAAGTAGAAAACATTGTATCTTTGAGTATCAACAATTCAGAACTTTTTTAAATATGAACATCCCAAATTCAACTTTACCCAGAATAGTAATCATTGGCGGAGGTTTCGCAGGAATCGCATTAGCCAAAAAGCTAAAAAATAAAAAAGTACAGGTTGTTCTTTTAGACAAACACAATTACCATACTTTTCAGCCTCTATTATATCAAGTTGCCACAGGCGGGCTCGAAGCAGGTTCTATAGCGTACCCAATCCGAAAAGTATTTCAAGAATACGATGACGTTTATTTTAGACTCACCAATGTCCAAGAAATCGATACTAAAAATCAAAAAATTATCACCGAAATTGGCGAATTAAAGTATGATTATTTAGTCATTGCCACTGGTTCTAAAACTAATTATTTTGGCAACAAAGAAATTGAGCGCAACAGTATGGCCATGAAAACCATACCGCAATCGCTCAATATTCGAAGTCTGATTCTTGAAAATTTTGAACAAGCTGTTTTAACCACCGATGTAGCCGAACAAAATGGCCTGATTAATTTTGTACTCGTAGGTGGCGGACCTACAGGAGTGGAGCTTTCTGGCGCTTTGGCCGAAATGAAAAAAGCCATTCTGCAAAAAGATTATCCTGATCTCGATATTACCAAAATGGAAATCAATCTGATTCAAAGTGGGGATAGAATTCTAAATACGATGAGCGAGGAATCCTCTCAAGCTGCCGAAAAATTTCTAATCAGTTTAGGCGTAAAAATCTGGAAAAACGTTCGCGTCACTAATTACGATGGGCGTACCATAACCACAAATTCCGATTTATCTTTTGAAACCGCCACAGTAATCTGGACTGCGGGTGTTCAAGGAGCTCTTGTAGCTGGTTTGGATGCAGAATCTTTGGTTGAAAAAGTAGAACGTATTCGGGTAAATGAATACAATCAGGTCGCAGGATATAGTAATATTTTTGCCGTAGGTGATATTGCTTCTATGGAATCTGAAATGTATCCACAAGGACATCCCATGATGGCGCAACCTGCAATGCAACAAGGGGAATTATTAGGTCAAAATTTAATAAAGTTAATTGAAAACAAACCCATGGAAGCTTTTGAATATAATGATAAAGGTTCTATGGCAACCATAGGAAGGAATAAAGCGGTAGTCGATTTGCCTAAATACCATTTCAACGGCGTTTTCGCATGGTTTGTGTGGATGTTTGTACATTTGTTTTCACTTATTGGATTCAAAAATAAAGCTGTAGTTTTCTTAAATTGGGTCTATAATTACATTCGTTTTGATCGTGAAGGGCGTTTGATTATCAGGCCTTATAAAAAGAAAAGTTTCACGACATTTACTAGTGATGAAGTTTAATTAATTTTTAAAAAATCAAGAAAATTTACATTTAAAAATAGCAGTTTTAGGGTTGTATTTTTATTCTTACATACTTGATAATCAGCACTTAGTGATTGTGTGCAGTAATTCTTATAACTAATTGATTTTCAGTTTTTTAACAAAATTATAATTATCATAAACAATTGTAAATCAATTATTTGTGTTTTTTTAATTCACTAATTATCCTGATTTAATTTTTTTTGAATGATTTTTGATTTAATTTTATATTTCAATTAAAATTCAACAGTTCATGAAAAGCGTTATACTTTCCAATTTTCATCCAATTTTAGTGGGTAAATTGATAGATCAAAAAAAGCTAAATCAGTACACAAAATTTTTGTATTATCATTTTCAAAATCTTCCAAAATCAGGTGTGACTGGAAATGGAGTTTTTGATAATGAACCTATTACTTTTGAATTTATATCTGATCAAGTGGATAAGTATGCTGTTTCTTCTGAAAACATTAATAGCAGACAAAGTATTATTTTTGAAGAAGTAGAGGATTTTATTGAACATATTATGGAAATTACGTCGCCTTCAGGATATCATTTTCCAGTTGGTTTCGAAGTCAAATCCGGAAATCTTTATGGGCCTAAAATTGAGGTTCGCATGGAATGGTTCAAAAGGAAAATGGGATATGTTTTTGATCAATTTTATTTAAAAACAAATACTAGTCCGGAAAATCTCATACATGTCACTTGTTCCGGATATTCTTCGCCAAGTGTAGCTCAAGAAGCCGTTATAGAAAGAGATTGGGAAATAGTACAAGTCACACATTCCTATCACATGGGTTGTTATGGAGCTTTTCCTGCAATTCGTACAGGAAGAAGTTTACTGTGTACCAGTGCAACTAAAGGTAGAGTAGATGTAGTTCACACAGAATTATTATCGGCGCACTTAAATCTGACCGAATTTTCGAATTCAAATATTATGATTTGCTCTCTTTTTGCAGATGGATTTATTGGTTATTCCTTATTTGATGAAGAATCTTTCCTGAATGATGATTCGTTTCCTGAGAAAAAAGGACTGCGAATTATTGCCTCACATGAAGTCATTATACCGGATTCATTAGAGGATATGTCTTGGGATTTAGGGGAATATAATTTTTTGATGACCTTGTCTAAACGAGTGCCTGTTTTTATACGTAAAAATATCAAACCTTTTTTGACTGCACTTTGTAAAAAAGGGAATGTTGATCTTGAACAGCAAAAAGGGAATATGCATTTTGCTATACATCCGGGTGGACCAAAAATCATTGATTATGTTATAGATGCAATTGGATTGGCTAAAGAACAAGCGAATTGGTCTTATGAGATTTTACGCCGTCAAGGGAACATGTCTTCGGCCACGATTCCTCATATTTTTAACGAAATTGTAAACGATCCAAACATTGAATCAGGCAAGAAAATTGTAGCAATGGCATTTGGACCTGGACTTACAGCTACAGGTTTGTTACTGGAAAAAATATAATTTTTTAAGAGTTAAGCTAGGCTTTAAATGGTATGAAAATTTATAACTCATAATCCATAACTCATAACTTTTTTTCCTGATAATAATTCACCATCAAATTTACAAATTTACTATAGCCTTCTAAACCGTCTTTTTGCTGGTTTATTTTCAGAAATCTATCGTAAAAAGCATGAAAACCTTTGTCTATTATAGTGTCATACTGTTTCCAAAAATGCTCACTTTCTTTATAGTTTTTCAAAATTCCTGGATGAATTGTTTTTAGTAGTTCTTTGAAAATTTTTTCGTCTCGAACTTGCCAATTACCCAAACAATACCGCAAAGCCATGCTGTAGCCTGAATATTGAATGTAAGCATTTTCATTTTTTATGGAAGCTAAAAAACCAATAAAGTTGCATTCACTTTCGCTGGCAAAACCCATTTGATGCGCCATTTCATGATTGGTAGTCATGGGGAAACTGTACATTGGACCCAGATAATTAACCTGTGCTTCATTGGTAAACGGATTTAGATAACCACCAAAACCCATGTAGGTCAAAGGCAAACTGATAAGTGATTTCTTGGTGCTTAAATGGTTATAAGTGAAATACGAATATTCTTCAGCTAGTTTTTTGTAACCATTCAAATTCATCTTAAAAACCTGATCTTGTGTGTATGGGAATACTACTTTTAAACTATCATTTTTTGTAATCTGTTTTTGAATAGCGTTTGTTTTAGCGATTAACTTTTTGGTGAAAACCAATAAATCAGTATCTGAATAGTCTTTTTTAATCTCCATTTTTTCAAAAAGAGGTTGGCGGTAATAATTAAATGCCCACAGTGAATGAAACAAGAAATAGAACACTGAAACAAAACTTAATATGGATAATATATTGCTTTTCCATTTTGACTTCCAAGATTTTCGTTGGTTCCAAAACCATTTTAAGACAAAAGCAATAACAATAATATACATTACATCTCCCAAAGAAAATGGAATGCTTCCCAATGCTAATCTTGAGAATTTTGAAAGTATCGGATAAAAACCATTACTGTAAAACTGTTCTACTTGTAGCGGAAAATAAGGTAGTACCTGCAAAATTAATATTTGGACAAAAAGAAAGAAAGAAAGGAAATATTTTGTTCGCACAGCATGAATTTTAGTAGTGTAAATATAATTACAATATCAATTAGTATCGATAAAGAATTTAAACTTTGTAACTTTGGGCTTTGTAAATGTTAAACCTCAAACAAAAATAAATGAGTCAAGAAATAAGAAATCTGGAACCAAAAGCACTTTGGAATAAGTTTGCCGATTTAAACGCTGTACCGCGTCCTTCTAAAAAAGAAGAGCGTGTGATTGAGTTTATGAAAAACTTCGGAAATAGCCTTGGATTAGAGACTTTTGAAGATGAAATTCGCAACGTAATTATCCGTAAACCGGCAACTGCTGGAATGGAAAACCGAAAAGCAATTGTACTTCAAGGACATTTGGATATGGTGCATCAAAAAAATTCGGATACCGTTTTTGATTTTGATACACAAGGAATCGATATGTATATAGATGGAGATTGGGTTCGTGCTCGCGGAACAACTCTTGGTGCTGATAACGGTCTTGGAGTTGCTGCTATCATGGCAATCTTAGAAAGTACGGATATTCCACATCCTGCTATTGAAGCTTTGTTTACTATTGACGAGGAAACAGGAATGACAGGAGCATTGAACTTAAAAGGAGGTATTTTACAAGGTCAAATTCTTTTGAATTTAGATACCGAAGAAGATGACGAAATAGATATTGGTTGTGCGGGAGGAATTGATGTGACGGCTACTGCTGAATATGATGAAGAGGAAACTCCGGAAGGTTCTGTAGGATATACGATTACTGTAAAAGGCTTGAAAGGTGGGCATTCCGGAATGGATATTCACAAAGGCTTGGGTAATGCCAATAAAATCATGAACCGATTGTTATTTGATGGTTTTGATAATTTTGGTTTACAAATTTCTGAAATAAAAGGTGGAAGTTTGCGTAATGCGATTCCGCGTGAAAGTCAAGCAAAAGTAATTATTGCTGAAGTTTATGATGAGGCTTTTGTTTTTGACATGCAGCAAATTGTAAACGAAATCAAAACGGAGTTAAAAACGACGGAGCCTAATTTAGAAGTTGTTTTTGAAAAAATGGATGCAACTCCTACTAAAGTAATGCCTTCAATTGCTCAATTTTACTTTGTAAGAGCAATGTATACAGCTCATAATGGCGTTTATAGAATGAGTGCTGATTTTGATAACTTGGTGGAAACATCGAATAATATTGCTAAAGTAATTGTTGGCGAAGGGCAACTTTCGGTACAATGTTTAACACGTTCTTCGGTAGAAACCTCCAAATTTGATTTGGCTAATGCTTTGCGTTCCGCTTTTGAATTAATGGGTTGTGAAGTTGAGTTTTCGGGAGCATATCCGGGTTGGACACCAAATTCTGAATCAGAGATTTTGGATGTTTTAGTTCCAATTTACGAAAAACAAAACGGTGAAAAACCAAAAGTAGTGGCATGTCACGCAGGATTAGAATGTGGAATTCTGGGAACGAATTATCCTGATATGGATATGATTTCTTTTGGACCAACGATTCACGGAGCACATTCCCCTGATGAAAGAGCCAGTATTTCTTCTTCTCAGAAATTTTGGAAATTTGTATTGGAAATTTTAGCTAACATTCCTGTGAAATAGTATTCAGTGTTCAGTGTAAAAAAAATAGTGTTCAGTTATAAACGAAACTGAACACTATTTTTTTGGATACTGAATACTAAATTTTTAGTCTCTTTTAGGACTGTTTTTCTTATCTCTTTTTTCTTCTTTCTTTTCTTTAGCCGTTTTTAAAGGTTCTTTTTTTACGGTCTTCTTAGCGTCTTGACTTTTTGCCATGATATAGGTATTTAATTTTGTTTTTAATTTTGATGTAAGTAAATGTATATAATATTTTGATTGATTTTAAAGATTATTTCAAAAAATCCCCATCTATGATTAATAATTCAACTCCATTAGTGGATATAGAGCGATGGGAACTTGCGTCATCTGAAACTACATAAGTCATTCCTTTTGAAAGCTGGACTTGTTCTCCTGATTCTAATTCACTAATAAAATCACCTTCAAGGCAATGCACAATATGTCCTTTTTGGCACCAATGGTCTGCCAGATAATCTTTGGAATAGGTTACTTTACGAATTCTAAGTCCACCTAATTGAGTTGTTTGCCAATGCGCTATTCCTGTTGTTCCGATATATTCAGTTTTTTCTATTGAATCCCAATTAATAGTTTGAAAAGGTATAGTAGACATAGATTTTACTTTTAGAGTGTTAAAACTCAAATTTAACTGTTTTAAAATAAAAATCCCCAACTACTTTCGGAATCGGGGATTAAATTATTTTTTTTATTTCAAAATAACTAGTTGTTTGTGTAATGGAATACTGGGTTTATTTTTTCTTCAAGACTTTATATTCTTCGTAACAGCCACTTATAGCATCCATAATTTGTAAATCATTAGCCGTTTTTATAAAGGATTCAGAGTAGTTACAGCGTTGCAGAATTTCGGCAATTTCATTTTTGTCAACACCTAAAAGAACTGATATTGTTTCTCTATCAAATTTAGATTCCAAAAGGTTTCGTACCGTATCATCTTTCTTCATTTCTTTCAGTTTCTTGAGCTCTTTTGGATTCTTCCCAAAGAAATTATAGAGCATGTCCGCTGGATTGAATATAGAACCTAGCACTCTTCCAAAAGCATTTGGAGAATATTCCCCTGCTTCATAACCTTGCGTTAAACCGGAAATACTATACCTGTAGTTTTCTCTAACGGGGATAATTTTAGTGTCTACTTCAAGATATCCTGTTAGATTAAAGGGTCTGATTACCACTTCTTCAAGTGCAATTGCTTTTTCAGTAAGTTGAATTTTGGTGCTTTTGTTTTTTATCCAGTCATTGGTTACGCGAACGCGAAGCGATTGAAATCCTAAACTTGTAATGTGAAGCGTGTCGTTCAGTTGTACATCTATTTCAAAATATCCTCCTGAATCAGTAGTTGCACCTCTAACTTTATTGATATTAATGATATTTACACTAGATAATGCTTGTCTAGTTGTATTGCTGATAATGATACCATTAACTTTTTGGGAGGGTTCTTTAACTTGCGCAAAAGCAGTTGCGGATAGTACTAAAAAAAAGAAAACTACAAAATATTTCATAAACTGGTTTAAGACTTTAAAAGTAATAAAACAGGATTAAATATTTTGTAGTTCCAGTATATAATTATAAGAAAATTAACAATGAATGTTAGTCTCTTCTTGGTCTTCTTGGTCTTGGTGAGTCACCAAAGCTTTCAGAACGTCTTGGTGCTCTGTCAGACGAACCTTCAGTTCTAGGTCTGTCAGATGAAAAACCTCCTTCTCTTCTTGGAGCTGGTCCTCTGTCGCTTCTGAAACCACCTTCTCTTGGAGCTGAATTTCTATCGCTTCTAAATCCACCACCTGAACCTTCTCTTCTTGGAGCAAAGCTTCCTTCTCTTCTTGGTGCAGAACTTCTTCCACCACCAAAACTTCCACCAGAACTTCTTCCATTATGGTCACGTCTTCCGCCACCGTCATTTTTAGAAATTTCAACATTGATTCTACGTCCTTCTAATTGTACGTTGTTCAATACTTCCATTACTTTATCTGTATGTTCCGGATCAGTGTTAAAGAAAGAGAAACCTTCTTTTACGTCTACTTTGAAAACATCATCACGACCTAAGTCTAATGTTTCTTTCAAGTAATCCTTCAATGACATCCAATCAAAGTTATCTCTAGAACCTATGTTCACAAAATATCTTGTTGCACCACCATTGTTGTTTTCTCTTGGAGCACCATCTCTATCATCACGATCACGTCTTTCAGAACCTGAAGATTGATTAGAGATATCTCTTGTTTTCTTGTAGTAATTGATAAAACGATTAAATTCAACCGATACCATTTTCTTGATTAATTCCTCTTTCGATAAACCTTCAAGAACGCTGTTAATTGCAGGAAGATAGTTGTCAATTTCGTGATCAACTTCTGTATCTTTAATTTTATTAGCTAAGTGTAACAATTGGATTTCGCAGATTTCAATTCCAGAAGGGATTGTTTTTTCTTCGAATTTTTGTTTGATGATTCTTTCGATTGAAGAAATCTTACGCAATTCACTTTTAGTAACAATTACGATAGAAGTTCCTAATTTTCCAGCACGACCTGTACGACCAGAACGGTGGTTGTACGTTTCGATTTCGTCAGGTAATTGATAATTCACTACGTGAGTAATGTTATCAACGTCAATTCCACGAGCAGCAACGTCAGTAGCTACAAGCATTTGGATTTGTCTTCCTCTAAAAGATTTCATTACACCATCACGTTGCGCTTGAGATAAATCTCCGTGCAATGCAGCAGCGCTGTATCCATCTTCGATCAATTTTTCAGCAACAGCTTGCGTATCTCTTTTGGTACGACAGAAAACTACTGAGAAAATGTCTGGATTAGCATCCGCTAAACGCTTCAAAGCTTCGTAACGGTCACGTGCATTTACAAGGTAAAATTCGTGAGAAACTGTAGCAGAACCTGAGTTTTTAGCACCAACTGTAATTTCAATTGGGTCTTTCATGAATTGTTTTCCAATACGTGCTACTTCAGCAGGCATTGTTGCAGAGAATAACCATGTGTTTTTTTCGTCTGGCGTAGTAGAAAGGATGTTTACGATATCTTCGTAGAAACCCATGTTCAACATTTCGTCAGCTTCGTCAAGAATACAAAAACTAATTTGAGAGATGTTTACCAATCCTCTATTAATCATGTCTTGCATTCTTCCTGGAGTTGCCACAATAATTTGTGCGCCTCTCTTTATGTCTCTCGCTTGTTCTGTAATGCTAGCTCCACCGTAAACTGCTACCACATTAATACCTTTTTCGTATTTAGAGTAGTTTTTAATTTCGTTGGTAATCTGCAAACAAAGTTCGCGTGTTGGAGATAAAATTAATGCTTGTGTATTTCTGTTGTTGGCATCAATTTTCTGAATAACTGGAAAACCAAAAGCTGCCGTTTTCCCTGTCCCTGTCTGAGCCAACGCAACCATATCTGTGTCTTTTTCCAATAATAGGGGAATCGCTTTCTCCTGTACTTCGGTCGGATTTTCAAATCCTAGATCTAAAATCGCCTTCAGTAACGATTCACTCAATCCTAATTGTTCAAATTTATTCATATGTATTTTTAAAATAGGGTGCAAAATTACTGTTAATAATCGATATAAACTAATGCTATTTTAAGATTTAATGTTTTATTATAATTTGATTATCAGAAAGTTATATTTTTTATTTGCGAATTGTGCGTTTTGATTTAGGATTTTAGTGTGAAATTACGCCTTGAAATTTGTTTTTTTGTTATAAAAATGTTCTATTTTAAGACGTTTATTTATTCAGTTTTAAAAAATCAATTAATTGCTGTGTAGCTTTTCCTCTGTGGCTGATTTTATTTTTAATAGCCAATGATAATTGTGCAAAAGTTTCTTGATATTCTTCAGGTTTGAAAATAGGGTCGTAACCAAATCCTTGATCTCCCGATTTTTCTAAAGTAATTTCGCCTCGTGCAATTCCTGTAAAAAGATGCTGTTTTCCGTTTAAATTCAATGCAATCACTGTTTTGAATTGTGCTTTTCGATTACTTTTATCAGATAAGCATTCTAATAATTTATTCATATTATCATCAGCATTACGTTGCTCTCCGGCATATCTTGCAGAGTAAACGCCAGGTTCGCCATTCAGGGAATCTGCTTCCAATCCGGTATCATCAGCAAAACAATTGTAACCGTATTTTTGTGTAACGTAATTGGCTTTTAGAACTGCATTGCCTTCAATTGTTGCGGCAGTTTCCGGAATATCTTCATAACAGCCGATACTTTCTAAACTAAGAATTTCAATCGTTTCAGGAAGTATACTTTGTATTTCCAGTATTTTATTTTTGTTGTTGGAAGCGAAAACAAGTTGCATTTTATTGGGTTTAATTTTAAAGTTCAAAGATACATTTTTTTAGACAGTGTGTTATGATGTGCGAATAACAGTATGAAGAGTCTATTGATAATAAGAATAGCTGTGTATTTGGATTTTAAAAGTATATTCGGTTGTAATTAATTGAAATTCAGTACGTTAATTAATAGTTAAAGTATTGATTTTTAATTGTTTAACGAACATAAGTTGTATCTTTGAGTGTGGTTTTGATTAATCACTTGAATAAAAACTATCTGCAAGGAGAAGAGTATTCAAATTGTCATTTCATACTGAACGGTATGTTTGATAAATGGTAAATCAAAATTTACAATCGGAGGTCCTTTAAAAAGACCTCCTTTTTTTATGGTTTAATTCTAAGGATTTTACTTTTTTAAATAAGAATTAGAAAAATAATTTTTATAGGTATGGAATGATTATTTTATTGTGATTTCTAACGCGATGAGCTTGTGCGTTAATTATTAGTTAAACGTATGTTTTTCAATGTTTTAAATGAAATAAGATTGTATCTTTGAGTGTGGTTTTGATTAATTACTTGAGTATATCAATCTTGCAATAAGATATGATAATTCAATAGTCAGCTATACTAATATAATTGTATGAGTTGATAATGGTAAATCAGAACCGACAACTGGAGGACTCTAAAGGTCCTCCTTTTTTGTTTTAATGTTTTTGAACACTTTTTAAATTATCAGGGAAATATAAATCAGATAAATGGGCAAATTCATCACCACGCATGAAAATGTTAATGTCAACATCGGCAAAACTTTTTTTGCCTGCAGCAGCAAGAAGTTCATTAGCTGCGTGTAAAGTGTTTTTATGAAAATGATATACACGCTCTGATTTGTCCGTTACAACCAGTCCTTTCATCAGCATTTTATCTTGTGTCGCGACTCCGGTTGGACATTGGTTGTTATTGCATCGTAAGGCTTGAATACATCCTAATGAAAACATGAATCCACGTGCGCTGTTGCACATATCTGCTCCAAGGGCTATCGCTCTAAGGATTGAATATCCAGATATGATTTTGCCGCTACAAATGACACGTATCTTGTCTCTGATTTCATAACGGACTAAAGTCTTATTTACAAAAATAAGCGCTGGTTCAAATGGCATTCCCACACCATCTGCAAATTCTAGTGGAGCAGCACCGGTTCCACCTTCGGCGCCATCAACGGTGATGAAATCAGGAAAGCAATTTTGAGAAATCATTTCTTGGCAAATCATTTCAAATTCACGGGTTTCTCCAATGCATAATTTAAAACCAATAGGTTTTCCATTAGACAGCAATCGTAATTTTGCAATAAATTCTACTAAACCTTTAGTGTCAGAAAACGCAGAATGGCTGGGAGGAGAAAGGATAGTGGTGTGTGGTTGCACGCCTCTTATTTTGGCTATTTGTTCGGTGTTTTTTGCAGCAGGTAAAACACCTCCATGACCCGGTTTTGCGCCTTGTGATAATTTGATTTCAATCATTTTTACTTCCGGTAAGTTCGCTTTTTCAGCAAATTTACCTCCGTCAAAACCACCTCTGTCATCACGGCAACCAAAATATCCTGTACCTATTTGCCAAGTAACATCGGCTCCTTGTAAATGAAATTCAGTTAATCCGCCTTCGCCTGTATTGTGATAAAACTTGCCTTTTTGCGCTCCTTTGTTTAATGAAACTATGGCATTTTCACTTAAAGAACCAAAACTCATTGCAGATATGTTTAATAGTGACGCAAGATAAGGTTGTGTGCAGTCTTTGCCTCCAACCAGTACCCTGGGTAATTCTTCGTTGACAGCTGTAGGGAAAATAGAATGTTTGATTCCTTCATAGTTTGATTGATTCAAGTTTAATTGTGTTCCAAATGGGGTTGTCGAATCAATGTTTTTGGCTCTTTGATACACAAGAGAACGTTGGTTTCTGGAGAATGGTTCTCCATCTGTGGATCGTTCTATGAAATATTGCTGAATTTCCGGAGCAATCATTTCAAATAAATATCTGAAATAACCCAAAACAGGAAAGTTTCTTAAAATGGCATGTTTGGTTTGAATGCTGTTTGCAAATCCAATGACAATTATGGCTAAAATTGTTAAAGGAAAAAAGATGCTATATTTATAATAGTAAGCAATAATTGAACTTAAAAATAAAATTATAATCCCAAAAATAAAAAATTGCTTCCTCATGTTATTTGTAGTTTAAATTTTCTAAATTACTCAGAATTTTCTAATTTTTTGATAGTTTTGTAAACTACTTATAGAATTGATTTTAAAAGGATTTCGTTTTTAAAATAATTCCGAAAATCTGTAAAGTAAGTTATTAAATGTTAAATATCTAATTTGCCTGATTTTTTTAATCAATGCAAAACCAATTGTTTTAATTAAACGTAAATGAAGAAATAAATTACACTATAAATGAATTTTAAAAATTATAAAATACAATTAAGCACGTTTTTATTCGTGCTGATTTTTTTGTTTTTAAGCATTTCTACAAAAGCCCAATATGTAGTAAATGACTCTTTATTTAAAGATATAGTTTCATTACATAAATATGCCAAAATTGTAAATGTAGGTCAGCGTAACTATACGATACAAGAGATCATTAATGATACCTCTCTTAAGTTTGAACCATTACTCATAGAAAATAAAGATTTAGGATTTACGGATGATAACTATTGGCTTGTATTTGAGGTTGTTAATGATACAAGAAGCGATTTGCGTCCGTTTATAGAAACTTCCAGAGCAATAGTTGATGTTGCTGAATTGTATGTCATTGATCCAAGTGGAAAAATTGAGTTGTTAAAGAGTGGGGATTTAATACCTTTTAAAGAACGATCATTAAACTCTACAAAAACTTTATTTAGACCCGCTTTAGAGCCGAATGGGGAAACTCGTTTTTACCTTCATTTAAAAAGCGATGGCGAGGTAATAAATGCTCCAATTTATATGAAGTCTGCTGAGAAGGAATTAGAAACGGCTTCATTTGAACAATTTATTTTTGGGGCTTTTTATGGTCTATTGTTCATAACAGCAATAATTTACATGTTCTTTTACTTTGCTATGAAAGAACGAAGTTTTTTATTCTATAGTTTATACGTTACTTTCATAGGGTTACTACAATTCTCTGTGGATGGTTATTTTTATCAATATTTCACTCCAAATAATGGTTGGTTGTCTTCCCATTCAGTAATAATATTTGCTACGTTAGCAAACTTTTTTTTAGGGAAATATTCGCAAGTATTTTTAAATATTAAGAAGTATAGTTATACGATTTATATAATGTTCTATGTTTTATATGGCTTAAATCTACTTTCTATTACAGCGTTGTTAGTATATCCTGGATCTCTGAAATATTTATATCCTTTAGCTAATGTATTAGGATTGTTTTTATTATTGTTGATTATTGTGTCTATTGCAGTCGTTTATTACAAGACTAAAAAGATTGACAAGTTTTTTTCAATTGGTGTTTTTTTCTTAATTAGCGGATTCGTTATTTTCATATTAAAAAACTTTAGTGTTTTGCCTTCTGTTTTTTGGACAGAGAACAGTTCGAAATTAGGGACTGGTTTAGAGGTTATTTTCCTTTCGCTTTCGATGGCAAATTTGATCAGAAATCTTAAGAATGAAAAAAACGAGCTCAATCGACTTGCTTTGGTTCGTTCTGAAGAAATGAATGATTTGAAATCCTATTTTTTATCGAACATCAGTCATGAATTAAGAACGCCTTTGAATGCCATTATGAATATGATTGATTCAATTTCTGTTGAGGTTCAGGATGATAAGATTAGAAAAAATTGCCAAATTATAAAGTATTCGTCGCATAGTTTATTAAGTTCTGTCAATGATATTTTAGATTTTTCTAAAATTGAGAAAAAGGAATTAAAATTGGAATCCGTTAAGTTTGATCCCTCGAGAGTTCTGGAAAATTTAAAAAATAATGCAGTTAATAGAGCTAATGACCAAGGATTAGATTTTCAATTTTCGAAATCAGATACAATTCCTGATTTTGTAATTGGTGATGTCAACCGATTAGTTCAAGTTGTGAATAACGTATTAAATAATGCCATTAAATTCACTCCTAAAGGGTTTGTAAAATTTGATATAGACTGCATGATTAAGGAAAATAATCGTGCATGTTTAAGATTTACAGTTTCAGATTCCGGAGTAGGAATTCCCAAAGAAAAAATGGATAGTATTTTTGATTCGTTTTCTCAAAATAGTATAGATAATAAGCGAAAGTTTGGAGGGCTAGGATTAGGACTTTACATTGTAAAGACTTTAGTGGATATGCAGAACGGTACCATTGAAATGGAAAGTAAAGTTAACCAAGGCACAACTTGTATAATTACTCTTGATTTTGATATAGTTCCGCAAGAAAACAAGACAGAAGTTATAGCTACACCTATGGTTTACGATTTAAAAGGTAAATCAGTTTTAGTGGTAGAAGATAATCCGATTAATCAGATGGTTATTAAAATGATCACTAAAAAATGGTTGAACACGACAGTAGTTTATGCTAATAACGGTAAGGAATGTTTAGATGCGTTTAAAACAAATCATTTTGATATTGTATTAATGGATCTTCAAATGCCGGTAATGGACGGTTACGAAGCAACTATAGCGATTAGAAATGGGGAAGCAGGAGCGGCGAATGCTTCTGTCCCCATTATTGCAGTAACGGCTGATGTGATGGAAAGTACTAAATTACGTGTGGCAGAAATTGGGATGAATCATTATTTATCTAAACCAATTAAGAATGACACTTTATATCGTGCGGTAAAAAACTTAGTTTAACTAAAACGCAATCGTACATAAACGTGTTTGATGCCTTTTTTATCTGAATCTCTCTCGTCGATTTCTAGAATATCGGTAAGTGACTTTAGCATTGGAGTAAGTTTAGAAAAACCATAATTTCTTGGATCGAATTCTGGTTTTTTCTTTACAATAAGGTTTCCTACATCCCCAAGAAATGCCCAACCACTATCATCACCAATATCTTCAATGGTAGATTCTATTAATTCTATAGTTTGTAAATCAATTTTATTCAGGCTTTTTGGAGTTGCTTTTTTAGCATCGGAGGCAGTTCGTTTTGGTAATTTCTTTTTGATAGCTCCGTCCAAAACTTCAATATAAATAAACCTGTCGCAGGCAACGATGAATGAATTTGGCGTTTTTTGTTCTCCAATTCCAATGACTTTCATACCGGATTCGCGGAGTCGTATTGCGAGTCTTGTAAAATCAGAATCACTGGAAACAATACAAAAACCATCCACTTTATCCGAATATAATAAATCCATTGCGTCAATAATCATGGCAGAATCCGATGAATTTTTGCCTACGGTATAACTGTATTGCTGGATTGGTGTAATGGCATGTTCCAATAAAACACTTTTCCATCCACCGGCATTGGGTTTGGTCCAATCGGCATAAATACGTTTGGTGGTTGGTGTTCCAAATTTGGCAATTTCCTCCATCATTCCTTTTACATTGCTGTAAGGAACGTTGTCAGCATCAATGAGAACGGCCAGTTTTAATTCTTTTGTATCTTGTGACATAAATTTCTAATGTTGAAATATTTATTCAAATATACAAAGTTTATTACGGAATACGACTCGAAGTTTGCGGATTAGCCCTGATCGAAACGGCATCCTTTTGTGCCGTCATTGCTAGGGACGAAGCAATCTTCTTTGACGGCACAAAAGATATAGTGGAGAGCAGGAATTAGCTCCTGAAAAATAAATTTACTTTCAATACCATTATAAAATTTAAATAATTATTTTTGCAACTTCTTAAAATTAAAATTATTACTTAATATATCATGGTAAAAGATTTATTCGAAAGGATTCAAAACAATAAAGGACCGTTAGGGAAATGGGCTTCACAAGCAGAAGGATATTTTGTATTTCCAAAATTAGAAGGAGATTTAGGCCCAAGAATGAAATTTCAAGGAAAAGAGGTTTTGAATTGGAGTTTGAATGATTATTTAGGTCTTGCAAACCATCCCGAAGTGCGTAAAGCAGATGCGGATGCAGCGTTAGAGTTTGGTGCAGCCGCTCCTATGGGCGCTCGTATGATGAGTGGTCATACTAAATATCACGAACAATTAGAGAATGAATTAGCTGCTTTTGTAATGAAAGAATCGGCTTATTTATTGAATTTTGGTTACCAAGGAATGGTTTCTATAATTGATGCTTTGGTGACTAGAAATGATGTGATTGTGTATGATGTTGATGGGCACGCTTGTATTATAGACGGAGTTCGTTTGCATAGTGGAAAACGTTTTACTTACAAACACAACGATATCGAAAGTATGGAGAAAAACTTGCAACGTGCTACCAAAATAGCAACAGAAACAGGTGGAGGTATTCTTTTTATTACTGAAGGTGTTTTTGGAATGCGTGGACAACAAGGAAAGTTGAAAGAGATTGTAGAAATGAAAAAGAAATACAATTTCCGTCTTTTGGTTGATGATGCTCACGGTTTTGGTACTCTTGGTAAAACAGGAGCAGGAGCAGGTGAGGAGCAAGACTGCCAAGATGAAATTGATGTTTATTTCTCGACTTTTGCAAAATCGATGGCTAATATTGGTGCTTTTGTAGCAGCTGATAAAGATATTATCGATTACCTAAAATACAACTTACGTTCGCAAATGTTTGCTAAAGCATTACCAATGATTCAAACAGTTGGATCGTTGAAACGTTTGCAATTGTTGCGTGATAATCCAGGATTGAAAGACAAACTTTGGGAGAATGTAAATGCTTTGCAAAATGGTTTGAGAAGCAAAGGATTTAATATTGGTGATACCAATACTTGCGTTACACCAGTTTATTTGGAAGGAAGTGTACCAGAAGCGATGGTAATGGTAAATGACTTAAGAGAGAATTATGGTATTTTCTTGTCAATCGTAATTTATCCAGTTATTCCAAAAGGAATGATTTTATTGCGTGTTATTCCTACTGCTCCTCATACATTGGATGATATTGACGAAACACTAACGGCTTTTGAAGCTATTCGTGAGAAATTAGTAAACGGAACATACAAAGAAATTGCAGCTAAAACTACAGTAGATTTAGATGCTTAGTTTCTAAAATATTGCAATTTTAAATTTATAAAAATCCATCAGCTTTTGTTGATGGATTTTTTTTGAAATGTATTTAGCCAATAAAGAGTATATTTATGCAATCTAAAATTTGAATTTTATGAAAAAAGTAATTTTATTGAGTGTCGTTTTTATGAGTGTTTTTGTCTCTTGTAAAAAAGAAAAAGAAATGGAAGAAATGCCGGCTCCATCTGAAGAAATAGTTGTAGAAGAACCAGTTTCAGAAGAATGCTATAGTGCAATTATTAAAAAAGACACTATTTCTTTGTCTTTGAATATTAAAGGAAATCAAATTGCTTCTGGGAAATTGAGTTATAATTTTTTTGAGAAAGATAAAAATGAAGGTACTTTAGTGGGAGAAATAAAAGGCGATACGCTTTTTGCAGACTATACTTTTATGTCCGAAGGAGTTTCGTCAATACGTCAAGTTGCTTTTTTGAAAAAAGGAAATACGTATGTTGAAGGTTATGGAGATGTTGTAGATGACAATAAAGGAAGAGTCACTTTTAAAGACAAGAAACAACTAAAATTTGAAGGAAATATCGTTTTGTCAAAAGTTGATTGCAAAATGTAGTTTTCATTATAAAACAGCATTATTTAAAACACAAAATCTATTTGCCGCGGCAAATGGATTTTGTGTTTTAAGTAGTACAATCTAAGTTGTTATAAATTCTTTAGGAAAGTACATCTTCGTTTGTGAACAACAGGATTAAAATGTTTCCATAAGTTATGAATGGCAAGGTTATCCGCTAATTCTGGAGTTCTGAAACAGTTGACAACTCCCTTTTCTTTGAAAGTATGGTAATATTCATTGAAAATTATCGCTGTAACCGCTTTGTTTTGATAATCAGGATGAACGCCTATCAAATAGAAAATCATATCCTTACTTTGATTTTTTGCTTTAAGCAAATGAAGGAATCCAAATGGGAATAATTTTCCTTTTGATTTTTGCAATGCTTCAGAAAAGGAAGGCATTACAATACTAAAAGCAACAATATTATGGTCTTTATCTTCCACAAATTTGATAAATTCGGGATTGATAAAACTGATGTATTTTTTCTTGAAATATTCTTTTTGAACGTCAGAAATAGCTACAAAAGAAGATAAGGAAGCATACGATTCATTGAATAAATCAAACATTTTATCTACATGCGGCATCACTTCTTTGGTAGTTTTGAAATTAAGCGGACTTAATTGATACCTTCTTTTTACCAAATCATTTGCCTTTTCAAAAAACTCTGGTTTTACGTTTTCGAAAGGAAATTTACTTTCTAAGTATTCTTTTTCTACGCGATATCCCAACTGCTCAAAATGACGGGCATAATATGGATGATTGTACCATGTAATCATAGTTCCAATCTCGTCAAAACCTTCCGTCAAAACACCAACTTTATCTAAATTGGAAAATCCCATTGGACCTTCAACATGGTCTAAGTTATTTTTTCGACCTAACTCATATACTTTTTCCAAAAGTGCTTTTGTCACTTCGATATCGTCAATCACATCAAACCAACCAAAACGAACTTTCTTTTTTTGTTGGTCATTTACCTCGCTCCAATTAATGATTGCTGCAATTCTGCCTACTATTTCATTGTTTTTGTAGGCAATATAAAAATAGGCTTCGGCATTTTCAAAAGCCGGATTTTTTGTTTTGTCGAAGGTTTCCAATTCATCGGCAATGATTGGCGGAACCCAATATTTATTGTTTTTGTATAGGGAAAAAGGGAATTTGATATAATCCGTTAATTCACTTTTTGTTTTAGCTTCTTTAATTGTAATCATTATCCTTTTTTTGTCTTTTTTGCTCTTTTTAATGCTTTCTTATCAGAATCCTTATTGTCAATGTTTATTCTTACTTCTTGGTAATTGGCATCATAACGCCAAGAAAAACCAATTCCGCCATAAAGTGCAGAAGGAGTGTCTTTAAGGCTTGTACTTATAGATGCGTCAATTTGCATGTCTTTATTCAACAGATAAGCTGCGCCACCACGAACAATAGCGTCGCTGTAAAAATCACTTTTAAATCCTTGATTTTCTACAAATCCCGACCATTTGTCATTAAATCCTCTTGTTAAAGTCAAGACATAACCATAACTTGGATAGTCCGTTGTCACATAATCAGCTATGATATTGGTTACAAAAACCCATTTTCCATCACCCAAGTGGTTTTGGGTAATTAATATAATTTTTGGTGATATGCTGGATTCTGGTGAAAAAGAATAGGGGTTGCCTGCCATAGTAAAATTAGCTCCAGCAAATACGGAAACGGCAGGAATTAATTGGCGCCAATTGAATGCTCGATTGGCTTTCCAACTGTATATGTTTACCTTTTTTTCGTAATTTTTGAAAGGATCGTAAATCAAATATTTGGCTCCTAAAACAGTTTGTTTGAAATCTGCTCGATTGGAACTGTTGAATAAGGTGGTGTATTTTTCATTTTGGTATTGTATATCGGCTATCAATTCCAGTTTTTCCATGAATAATCCCCATCGCAAGGTGGCATCGATTCCAAAACCATTGGCATCATAATTCAATAAGCTGTGATTTTGTTTTATTCCGTAAACGCCTGTTTCTATTTGGATTACTGATTTTCCAACTGCGTAAGCCGACATGGTTTCTCCCGGTCTGTTAGAATTTATTTGATCGGTATGTTGGCCATAATGAATACTTGGAATCATTGAAATAGCAGCGATAAGTAAGATTTTGATTTTGGACATATTATTTTTTTTGGGTTAAAAAGTAATAACGCTTTTCAAATGTACTATATTTTATTATTTATTTAAGAGAGATATTTTAATTTTGAACGGTTGATTTATTAATTTTGGAAAAAATTACACTTATATGCAAACAGCTTCTTTCACTGGTTTTATAAAAGCGCTTTTTTATATGATCGCTTTCTATTATATTTTTAGATTTCTAGCAAAACTATTTTTGCCATTATTGGTTAAAAAAGTAGTCGAAAAAGCGGGCGAAAATATGCAGAAGCAGCAACAGTACGCGCAAGATAATACTTGGAAAAAAACACAAAGTAAGGATGAAGTAATATACAATACGGCAAATGCTAAAAATCCACGCGAAACCAAAAAAGTGGGAGATTATGTTGATTACGAAGAAATAGATTAAATTTGTCGTTATTAGCACCGTTTTTACTCTAATCCAAACCATTTTACATTGAAAATAATAAATAAGTTCTATCCACACGCCTTAGCCATATTTGGTTTTGTTGTAATTTCTCTCCTATATTTTTATCCTGTATTGCAAGGAAAACAAATTTTCCAGTCAGATATTGTGCAGTATACAGGAATGGCCAAAGAACAAAATGACTTTAGAGCCACTGATGATGTTGAACCGTATTGGACTAATTCTGCTTTTGGTGGAATGCCAACGTATCAATTGGGAGCCAAATATCCACACGATTATATTGGTGCAATAGACGATGTATTGCGATTCTTACCGCGTCCTGCGGATTATTTGTTTTTATATTTCCTTGGATTTTACGGTTTGATGCTGGTACTAAAAGCCGATCCTTTGAAAGCCTTTTTTGGTGCATTAGCCTTTGGTTTATCTACTTATTTGATCATTATTCTTGGAGTTGGGCATAATGCCAAAGCGCATGCTATTGCTTATATGCCGCTGGTTATTGCCGGATTTATTTTGGTATTTCAAAAAAAATACATTCTGGGAGGCTTGATTACTCTTTTTGCGACAGCATTAGAAATCAATGCGAATCACTTCCAAATGACGTACTACTTATTGATTTTCCTATTGATACTTTCTGCTTATTTTATATATCAGCAAGTAAAAGAGAAGGAATATAAATCCTTGTTGTATTCCTTTGGGATATTAGCTGCGGCAGGAATTTTAGCTATTGGTGCCAATGCTACAAATCTATTAGCAACTTCTGAATATGCTGATTTTAGTATTCGTGGGAAAAGCGAACTGACATTTAATCCAAACGGTTCAAAAAACGAAACTACTTCTTCAATGTCTAAGGACTATATTACGGAGTACAGTTATGGAGTAATGGAAAGTTTTAATCTTATTGCACCCCGACTTTTTGGTGGTTCTAATAATGAGGCTGTAGGTAAAGACAGTAATATGTATGAATTCATGATAGGTCAGGGAGTTCCGGAGGATCAGGCAACTGATTTTGTTTCGGGAATGCCAACGTATTGGGGTGATCAGCCTATTGTGGCAGCTCCTGCATATATTGGAATTGTAGTGTTCTTTTTGGCGATTTTGGCTTTATTTATCGATAAAAGAAAGATTAAATATGTTTTTCTCTCTGGTTCAATAGTTGCGTTAGTTCTTTCTTGGGGTAAAAACTTCCCTGTTTTGACTGACTTTTTTATTGATTATGTTCCAATGTACGATAAATTCAGAGCGGTATCTTCTATACAAGTTGTTTTGGAATTGTGTTTCCCAGTTTTGGCTATTATGGGATTACAGTCTTTCTTCAAATTAGACAAAAAACTGCAATGGAAAGCATTGTATGAAACTACAATATTAGGTTTAGGAATTATTTTGATTTTATTTTTAAGCAAAAGTATGTTTAGCTTTTCAGGAGGAAACGATGCTTATTTTCAAGAAAGTTACGGTCCTGAGTTTGTGAGCGCCCTTAAACTGGATCGAATGAGCTTGTATAGTGCTGATTTATTGCGTTCAGGCTTTTTTATTATGTTAACAGCAGGCGTTTTATGGTTGTTCATTAAAGATAGATTTGCTCAAAATACGGCCATTATAATTGTAGGTTTATTGATGGTTTCCGATTTGTTTTTTGTAGATAAAAAATATGTTTCCGGGAAAGATTTTGTAAGCGGAAGTCAAGTTCAAGTGCCTTTTCAAGAGTCACCTTCTGATGCTGAGATTCTAAAAGACACGGCTAATTATCGCGTTTTTGAAGTGGGCGATATCATGGGGGCAAGAGCTTCTTATTTCCATAAATCTATTGGTGGTTACAGTGCCGTAAGACCTAGAAGAATGCAGCAATTAATTGACTATCAAATTTCAAAAAATAACATTGAAGTCCTTAACATGCTTAATGTAAAGTATGTTATCCAAAAGGATAAAGAAGGGAAAGAATTCCCAGTATCAAATCCAGCTGTTAATGGAAATGCATGGTTTGTGAGCCAGGTAAAATTGGTGAATTCTGCTGATGAAGAGATGAAAGCGTTGGATAGTTTGGATTCTAAAAATGTAGCAGTTGTAAATAGTAAAGATTTTGAAATTAAAAATACGGCTTTCGCCAAAGACAGTTCAACCACTATAATTTTAGAAAATTACAAACCTAATTACTTGAAATATGTGTCTAATAATTCAAACGAAGGTTTAGCCGTTTTCTCCGAAATGTATTATGGAAAAGGTTGGAATGCCTACATTGATGGAAAAAGTGCAGATCATATTAGAGTTGATTATGTTTTAAGGGGATTAATAATTCCTAAAGGGGATCATAAAGTAGAATTCAAGTTTGAACCTCAAGTGATAAAAACCGGAAGTACAATTACGTTGATAAGTTCAATAGGAATGCTGTTACTTTTAGCCGTTGGGATTTATTTCGAAAGGAAGAAAGGTTTAAAGCTTAAAGTTTAAAGTTTTTTGAATATTGAATAATTATGTTGAATTCTGAGGTTTTGTAACCTTAAACCTTAAACCTTAAACTTGGAACCAAAAAAACTCTTAATCATTACCTATTATTGGCCACCGTCTGGAGGACCTGGAGTACAGCGTTGGCTTAAGTTTGTTAAGTACTTGCCGGATTTTGGTATTCAACCAATTGTATACATTCCGGAGAATCCAACGTATCCTATTGTTGATGAGAACTTGGTTAAAGAAGTTTCGGATAAAGCGATTATTCTGAAACAGAAGATTTTTGAACCGTATCAACTGGCTTCTTTTCTTTCGAAAAACAAAACCAAGAAAATCAGTTCAGGAATTATTCCAAATCAGAAAAAACAATCTTTTCTGGATAAAACATTTCTTTGGATTCGTGGAAATCTTTTTATTCCGGATGCACGTGTTTTTTGGGTAAAACCATCGGTTGCTTATTTGGAAAAATACATTTTAGAAAATAATATTGACACCATTGTTACTTCTGGACCGCCGCATAGTCTGCATCTTATTGGATTGGAATTAAAACAAAAATTAGATTTAAAATGGTTTGCCGATTTTCGGGATCCTTGGACTACTATTGGCTATCATAAATCCTTACGATTGTCTCGTTTTGCTGCCAAGAAACACAAAGCATTAGAGCATCGGGTTTTGAATACAGCCGACACAGTTATAGTAACCAGTAAAACTACCAAAACTGAATTTCAAGCGATTACCACTAAGCCTATTGTGGTAATAACGAATGGTTATGATACGGAAGAAGTTGGAAAACAAACCTTAGATTCAAAGTTTAGCTTAGCGCATATTGGTTCTTTTCTTTCTGAGAGAAATCCTCTGATTTTATGGGAAAGTTTAGTCGAATTGCTACATGAGATTCCTGATTTTAAATCGCATTTGGAAGTGAAATTGATAGGTGCTGTAAGTCAGGAAGTTTTGGAAACGATTACTCAATTTGGGCTTAATTCCTATTTGAATAATTTGGGTTATGTTTCGCATGCAGAAGCGATTGCGCACCAAAGAAAATCACAGGTTTTGTTGCTTATAGAAATTGATTCTGAAGATACTAAAAGTATTATTCCAGGAAAATTATTTGAATATATGGTTTCAAACAGACCTATTGTTGCGATTGGTCCTAACGGATCTGATTTTGCCGAAATCATAACAGAAACCAATACAGGCGTATTTTTTGATTATTCGGAGAAAATGAAACTTAAAAGTGTAATTTTGGACTTTTATAATCAGTTTTTGGAGGGTAAATTACAAGCAAACGGAGTTGGATTACAACGCTATTCCAGAAAAAATCTTACCAAAGAATTGGTACAATTAATCCAATAAAATTAGAAGTTCGATCTACTTTTAACCTTAAACTTTAAACGCCTAAAATGGGAATAGTATTAAATCAATCTTTAAAGAATACGATAATTACCTATTTGGGTTTTGGAATTGGGGCAATCAACACACTTTATTTGTATCCATTTTTTTTAGGAACAGTATTTTATGCTTTAACTAATTATATTCTTTCTTGGGCAAATATTATTATGCCTTTATTGGCTTTTGGGATGCAAAATACTTTGGTGAAGTTTTATACTCAATATAAAACAGAAGAAGAACGCTCTCAGTTTCTATCATTTACAGTGCTAATCCCTTTATTATTGTGTATTCCTTTAGTATTGATTGGCTTATTCTTTTTTGAACCTATTTCATTGTACTTGAGCAAGGAAAATCCTGTAGTTAAGGATTATTTGTGGCTTATTCCATTTATAGGGCTGAGTATGGCATATTTCGAAATTTTTTATGCTTGGGCAAGGGTTCACATGCACTCAGTTTTTGGAAATTTTGTTAAAGAGGTTGGACTTAGATTATTTTCGTTATTTGCTTTGATTGGAGTCTATTACAAATGGATTAGTGTTGTAGAATTTATTTATGTTACGGCTATTATTTATTTTCTGGCTTTTATTATTACGATGTTTTATGCTTTCCGAATAAAAAAACCTGCTTTTCAGTTCTCCATTCCTCAAAATGTGAAAGATGTTTTAGTATACACTTTTTTCATTATTTTATCAGGTAGTGTTGCGGTTATGTTGCTGGATATTGATAAGATTATGCTGAATCAATATATTAAGATTGAGAATATAGCCTATTATTCAGTTGCGACTTATATTGCTTCTGTTATTGCTGTTCCTAGTCGTGCGATGCATCAGATTACCTATCCAATAACGGCTAAATTGATGCATGAGAATAAACACGATGAATTAAATGATTTGTACAAAAAAACTTCAATAAATCTGCAAGTTGTTGGAGGTTTTGTGATGTTGTGTATTTTTGTTAATATCAATCAGTTGTATGTAATGGTTCCAAAAGAATATAGTGGAGGAATTCTTGTGGTATTTTTGATTGGTATATCTAAATATTTTGATTTGATTTTAGGAAATAACAATGCTATCATTTTCAATTCAAAATATTATCGAATGGTTTTGTTTTTAGGATTATTGCTTGTTTTTTTGACAGTAGGCTTAAACATGTTTTTTATCCCTAGATATGCCATAACAGGAACTGCAGTCGCTACTTTATTATCTATAACTTTATACAGTTTGGCTAAATTACTTTTTGTTGTCAAACGAATGCATTTGTATCCATTTACAAATCAGACATTGTATTCTCTAGGAATTACTTTTGGAATATTTTTGGCATTTTATTTTTGGGAATTTCCTTTTAGCCCAATAATTAGCATTGGATTAAAATCAATTTTAGTTACCCTTTTGTATGTTTATATCAACTACAAATTTGTTATTTCTATTGAAATTAATCAAGCTTTAGATGTTGTTTTGAAAAAGTTAAGAATCAAGTTGTAATTTTTTTTCAGTTCAGAAAATACGACTAATCTTAATTTTTAAAATAATTTTTCAACCAAAATCTCACCTCAAATTCGGGTTTTCTCTCTTATAAAATAATGATACAAGTCTTTATTGTATTGGTGATTAAGGGAGTCGGTATGTGAATATTATAACTTTAAATAATTATTGTGTAACTTTTGAGGGATCTAAAAAAATATATTTGTAGAGAAATTTAATTGTAAAAGTTAATAGTCGTTTAATTGTTTTGCAGTGATCAAAAATCACTAAAAGTGGGTATTGTACAAATAAGTGACTATCCTTATTTTTGCAGTTGTTATCTTTAGAAAAGACAATAATTAAATAGCTAAAGTAATTTACCCCAATAATTATGAAAAGCAATCCATACATTAACGAAGAAAGCTTACAAAAATTCTCTAGTATCATAGCTAATAGAATCCACCATGGATTTACTATTATAGAAAAAAATGATACTTTACCTTTTGCTGTTTTATCAAAAGGCAGGAAAGAGGTCGATCACGGGTTTAATTTTTTAATTTGTTGTATGACATTAGGAGTTTGGTCAGTTGGCTGGATTTATTTAACTTATGTATCTTCCAAAGAAAAAAATATTGTGATAGCTATTGATGAAGATGGAAATACATTTGAAGAAAAATGCTATTCAGAATAGCATTTTTATAGTTTTTCCTTTAAGTATTTTCCAGTAACGGAACCTTTTATTTTTACTATTTGTTCAGGCGTTCCAACGGCTAATAATTTTCCACCATTTTCTCCTCCTTCAGGACCTAAATCAATAATCCAGTCGGCACATTTGATGAGATCAAGGTTGTGCTCAATTACTAGAATCGAATGACCTTTGTCTATCAATGCATCAAAAGAAGCCAATAATTTTTTGATATCATGAAAATGCAATCCGGTTGTAGGTTCGTCAAAAACAAATAAAGCTTTGTCTTTTGTGGCTCCTTTTACCAAGAATGAAGCGAGTTTTATACGCTGCGCTTCTCCACCGGAAAGTGTAGAAGAAGATTGTCCTAATTGTACATAACCCAAGCCTACATCTCGTAAAGGCTGCAATTTTTGAGTGATTTTAGTTTGTTTATTAGCTATAAAAAAAGCAATTGCATCATCTATCGTCAGGGTTAGAATATCATGAATATTTTTACCTTCAAAAGCGACTTCCAGAACTTCTTTCTTAAATCGTTTTCCGTTACAGGTTTCACATGGTAATTGCACATCGGCCATGAAAACCATTTCTACATTTATGGAACCTTCTCCTTTGCAGGTTTCACATCTTCCTCCGTCAACATTAAAAGAAAAATGTTTGGCTTGATAGCCTCTTATTTTTGATAGTTTTTCTTTGGCATACAATTCCCGAATATCATCATACGCTTTAATGTACGTCACAGGATTTGAACGGGAACTTCTTCCTATTGGGTTTTGGTCTACGTATTCAATATGTTTAATTTGCGAAAACGAACCTGATATTTCGCTGAATTGCCCTGCTTTTTCACCAACATTTTCCAGCTTTTTTTGCATCGCCGGAAAAAGGATTTTTTTAACAAGCGTACTTTTTCCGCTTCCTGAAACTCCGGTAATAACAGTTAATACATCCAGAGGAAAAGTTACATCTATATTTTGAAGATTGTTTTCTCGAGCTCCTTTTATTTCGATAAAATTCTTGAAAAGTCTGCGTTTTTTGGGAACAGTAATTTCTAAGTCTCCATTCAAATATTTAGCGGTCAGTGAAGTTGATTTTAGAATTTCATCATACGTGCCTTGTGCTACCAAATTACCACCAAAAGTGCCTGCTTCCGGTCCAATATCAATAATCATATCTGCGGCTTTCATGATATCTTCATCATGTTCTACCACAATAACCGTGTTTCCTAAATCTCTTAAAGATAACAGTACTTTTATCAGGCGTTCTGTATCTTTTGGGTGCAAACCAATGCTCGGCTCATCCAGAATATACATCGATCCAACCAAACTGCTTCCTAGAGAAGTTGCTAAATTGATACGCTGCGATTCTCCTCCGGAAAGTGTTGCAGAATTTCTGTTTAATGTCAGATAATCCAGTCCTACTTCGGTTAAAAAAGATAAACGATTATTGATTTCTACCAGCAATCGTTTCGCTATTTGTTTTTCATAAACATCTAAGTCAATATTTTCGAAAAAAGTAACCAAATGTTTGATAGGCAAATCAACTAAATCAGAAACTGTTTTTGAGTTAATTTTTACATACGAAGCTTCAATTCTCAAGCGTTTTCCTTTGCAGGAATGACATTTGGTTTTACCTCTGTAACGCGAAAGCATAACCCTGTTTTGAATTTTATAATTCTTTTCTTCCAGTTCCTTGAAAAAATCATTTAAACCTTGAAAATAGCTATTTCCATTCCAGATTAATTCTTTTTGATCTTCAGATAATTGGTAATAAGGTTTGTGAATAGGGAAATCAAATTTGTAAGCGTTATTTACTAATTCGTCGCGAAACCAACTCATACTTTCACCTCTCCATGGGAAAATAGCATTTTCAAAAACGGATAAAGTAGTATTTGGCACCACTAATTCGGCATCAATTCCTATAATGTTTCCATAGCCTTCGCAAACAGGACACGCTCCGTATGGATTGTTGAAACTAAATAAATGAACGTTTGGTTCCAAAAATGTAATTCCGTCCAATTCAAAATTATTGGAATAGGAATACTTTTTATCGGAGTTTAATTCTTGTAAATGACAGATTCCTTTTCCTTCAAAGAAAGCCGTTTGCACCGCATCACCCAATCGATTGTAGAACTCTTCTTCATTTTTGACCACAATCCTATCAATAATGAGTTTTATGTCTTTATTGTCTAAAGAATGTTGGTCAATTTCGTCTAAACGAATCATTTCATTGTTTACCAAAATCCTCGCAAAACCTTGTTGTAAAAGTACTTTTAGTTTGTCTTCCAGTTTTCGTCCTTCTTCTAAATGAATAGGAGCAATAAGCAACCATTTGCTGTCTAGTTCAAAATTTTTCACATCGGTAACTACATCGGTAACCGTATTTTTTTTGACCTCACGACCAGAAATAGGAGAATATGTTCTTCCGATTCGGGCAAACAGCAATTTTATATAATCATATATTTCGGTTGAAGTTCCTACTGTAGAACGTGCGTTTGTCGTATTTACTTTTTGTTCGATAGCAATCGCAGGAGCAATTCCTTTGATGTATTCTACTTTTGGTTTATCTAATCGTCCAAGAAATTGTCTTGCATAGGAAGATAAACTTTCTACATAGCGGCGTTGTCCTTCGGCATATAAAGTATCGAAAGCCAAGCTTGATTTTCCGGAACCCGAAAGTCCTGTGATAACCACTAATTTATTTCGGGGAATCGCAACATCTACATTTTTTAGGTTATGTACTTGCGCGCCTTTTATGATGATATTTTTCTTTGGATCTAATTTCGAAAGGTCAACTTGCATAAAAATGATAATTTTTACAAAAGTAATCAATTTTCAACTGACTAAATGGATTGAACAAGTCACAAATAATCATTAAAAGTGTGGTTAATAAGTGATTTTTCTTCTTGTATAGTTTTTATGCTTTCTATCATCTAAAAAAATAGTATTTTTAAGATTATTTTTGAAAAAAATTAACTTCACCATACCATTGAAAACAAAACTATACATTTTTCTTTTTTTAATGTCCTTTTGTGCTTTTTCTCAGGAATTGCCGCCAATTGTAAAATATGCCTCAACCACTTATGGTGCGGGAAATCAGAATTGGATGATTTCGCAGGATCAAAATCATTATGTTTTCTTTGCTAACAATGAGGGATTATTGGAATTTAACGGATCAAACTGGGAATTATATCCATCACCAAACGAAACTATCGTTCGTTCTGTAAAAGTGATTGGAAATAAAATTTATACTGGTTGCTACATGGAATTTGGTTTCTGGACGAGGCAGACAAATGGAAAACTAAAATACACTTCGCTTAGCAAAACAATAAAAACTCAAATTCTTAATGACGAACAGTTTTGGAATATATTGAACTATGAACAATGGGTTGTTTTTCAATCTTTGGACAGAATTTATATTTACGATACCAAAACGGGAGGTTTCAAAATCATTGCTCCCAAAAACAATATTACTAAATCGTTCCGTACAAAAAATGCAATTTATTTTCAGAGTATAAATGAAGGACTTTTTGAAATTGAAAGCGGAAAAGGGCGCTTGGTATCTAATAATCCAATTTTACAAAACAATAGGATAGTCAACGTTTTTGCTATTGAGGAAGGACTTTTAATCCAGACACAGCTGAATGGATTTTATAAACTTATAGGAACTGTTTTGACTAAATTTTCTACCGAAGTTGATTCGGAGTTAGCATCCAGTAGTGTGTATAGCAGTCAATTACTGTCGGATGGAAGTTTTACTTTAGGAACTGTCTCTAATGGAATTTTTATCTTAAACAATAACGGGAGAATTAAATATCACATCAATCAAAACAAAGGATTGAGTAATAATACTGCGTTGTCTTTATATGAAGATGCCGATAAAAATCTTTGGGTAGGATTGGACAACGGAATCAATTGCATTAATCTGCAATCTCCGATACAGAACTTTGTTGATGACACCGGAATTTTAGGAACCGTTTATACTTCAAAACTTTATAAAGGTAATTTGTATGTAGGAACCAACCAAGGTTTGTTTTATAAAAATTATCTGACTAATGATGAATTCAAATTTGTAAACGGAACTAAAGGGCAGGTTTGGTCTTTGTTTGAGTACGATGGAACGCTTTTTTGCGGTCATGATTCGGGAACATTTGTGATTGATAACGCTGTTGCAAAAAATATATTTTCAGCATCAGGAACTTGGAAATTTGAAACTGTCCCCAATCAAAAAGGGCTCTTACTTCAAGGGAATTACTATGGAATTTCTGTTTTGGCAAAAACGAATAATCAATGGAGTTTTAGAAATAAAATTACAGGATTTGATTATTCCTCAAAATATTTTGAAATCACGAATGCGCTGAATGTATATGTAAGTCACGAATATAAAGGAGTTTATAGGCTGGAACTAGACGGAAAACTGTCAAAAACGAAACCTTTTGTGACCTATAAAACACCCGAAAAAGGTAAAAATGCCAGTCTAACTAAGTTCAACAACATAATTTACTATGCTAATAAAGAAGGTATTTTTAAATTGAATGAGAAGACAAAACAATTCAGTAAGGATAATTTATTAAGTTCTGTTTTCGAAAAAGATGAATATACTTCGGGAAAATTGATTGTTGATAATTCCAATAAAATATGGTTGTTTTCTAAAAATTACATCCATTATTTTTCATTGAGTAAACTAAGTAATCAACTGAAGCAAAATGTAATTCCAATTCCCGCTTCATTAACAAATTCGATGTTAGGCTACGAAAATATTACTCAAATTTCCAATTCTAATTATTTGATAGGAACTACTGATGGATATTATATTTTGAATCTTAATGAATTGAGTTTTAAAAATCATAACGTCTCTATTTCCGCAATTACAACAAATAAACTAAATGAAACTTCGGAAAACCGTTCCATTCAGGAAGAGGGCAGTTTTAAATATGATGAAAATAACATAACCATTAATTATACGGTTCCTGAATTTAATAAATACATCAATGCTGAGTTTCAATATTTATTAGAAGGATTTCAAGAGGAGTGGAGCGAATGGAGTGCAAAATCAACAGTGAATTTTAAAAATTTGCCTCCTGGGGAATATACTTTTAAGGTGAGAGCTAAATTTGCGAATTCTACTTTAGAAGATACCGCTATGTATACTTTTACTGTTGAAAAGCCTTGGTATTTAACCAATATTGCTCTTTTTTTCTATTTTATTTTTGTGATTGTGATGGCTCGATTTATTCATAAGGCCTATAAAAACTACTATCAAAAACAAAAAGAGAAATTGATAGAAGAGAATAATTTGTTGTTAGAGATTAAAGAGCTTGAAAACGAGCAGGAATTAATGCGCATTAGAAACGAACAGCTTTCTCAAGATGTAGATACTAAAAATAGAGAGTTGGCTGTTTCTACGATGAGTTTGAATAGTAAAAATGAGTTGCTGGCTTTTATCAAAGATGATTTAAAGAAAACGCCTGATGATGGTAACAGGAGTATAAAATCAGTCATTTCTACAATTAATAAGAACATAACTGAAGGAGATAGTTGGAGTGTATTTAAAGAAGCCTTTGATAATGCCGATAAAGACTTTTTGAAAAAAATGAAACTGGCTCATCCGTCCTTAACTCCAAACGATTTGAGATTATGTGCTTACTTGAGATTAAATCTTTCCTCGAAAGAAGTGGCGCCTTTGCTAAATATATCTGTACGAAGCGTTGAGATAAAAAGATATCGTTTGCGTAAGAAAATGGAATTGTCGCACGAACAAGGACTTGTAGAGTACATTTTAGCTGTATAGTTCCTTCTGAATTTTACAAATAAAACTATACATTACCACAACAATACCGTTATTGTTGTGGTTTTTTTGTTTTTAGAGAAAATCTGAATTTCTTAATTTCTTCTTAATTTTCAACCCTTTTTTAAATATTATGAATTAAACAAGTGATTTTTTGCATTGTATGTTTTTTGTAGAGGTTCTTTTTGATTTATTATTAGTTGTTCCGATTAATTTTATAATTCACAAAAAATATAAATTATGAAGTCAAACTATCTACTAATCCTTTTTCTATTTCTATCCTCTTTTGGTTTTGCCCAAGGATATGATGTGGGAGGAGTTGTTAAAGAAACCGGTTCTGGTTTACCTATACCTGGAGTAAATGTTCAAGTTAAAAATTCAACTATTGGGACGGCGACAGACATGGATGGTCGTTTTTCTCTAAAAGGAGTTTCCTCTGGCGCAACTTTAATATTTTCATATTTAGGATTTAAAAGTTTTGAATATAAAGTAGTATCTAATAATAGTACTCTTTCTATTTCGTTACAGGAAGATTCTAAAGTATTGGATGAAGTTGTAGTAATTGGATATGGAAGTCAAAAAAAGCGAGAAGTAACAGGAGCAGTTTCTGTGGTAGACAGCAAAACTTTGGAAGCTTTAAAACCAGTTAAAATTGAGCAAGCTTTACAAGGAACTGTTTCCGGAGTGAATGTTACAACTACTTCGGGTGCTCCGGGTGCCGCTTTGGATATTCGCATCAGAGGTATTGCAACCAATGGTGAAAATAGGCCTACAACCATCATCGATGGATATGTTGGAGAGCTTGGATTATTAAATCCAAATGATGTCGAGTCCATCACCGTTTTGAAAGATGCTCAAGCAGCTATTTATGGTACTATTGGTGCTAATGGGGTTATTCTTATCACGACAAAATCAGGGAAAAAGAATTCGAAATCAAAAATTAGTTACAATACCTATACAGGTTTTCAGGAAACGTCAAGAACATTACCAATGCTTAACGCTACTGAATACGCTTTATTATTGAATGAAAGTTATGCTAATGGGGGTAACGCAATTCCCTTTCCTAACGTTTCAGGTTTAGGCAAAGGAACAAACTGGCAAAATGAAGTTTTCAGCACCAGTGTTCCTATTATCAATCATGACATTTCCTTTTCTGGTGGATCAGATAAAATTACCTATGCGGTAAGTGGTTCTCATTTAGATCAGGAAGGAATTATTGGGGAAAGTAAATCCGGTTTTTTAAGAAATACAGCCAGAGTTTCTCTAGGTGCTGATGTTACTGAGAAATTGAAGTTGAAAACAAACGTAATCTATACTTATTTTAATAGAAAATCATTAAACGAAAGTGGTTTAGGTTCTGTTTTGTTCAATGCTTTGAATACACCATCAACACTAACACCGTATGATGCAAATGGGGATTTTACAAAGGTGCCTACAAATACTGGGTTAGGAATTGAAATTATAAATCCATTGGCTCAAATTGCAAATACTTATAATGACTACAACTTCAAAAAAGTCAATGGTAATTTCGGATTAGATTACAAGGTTTTCAAAGATTTTACGATTTCGAGTTCAATTGGTTTTAATACATCAAACAGTGAGTCTAAATCGTTTGCCAAGCAAATTCTATATTGGATAAATCCTTCGGATAAGGTATTTGATGTTTTGAGAAGTTCGGTTTCCCAAAGCGCTATTAATGATAATGATTATTCATTTGATTTATTTGGAACCTATACTAAGAAAATTGGAAATCACAATGTAGTTACAACTGTAGGAAATACTATTTTCAAACAATACGGAAACGGGTTATTTGCAACTGGATTTGATGTTCCTTACAATTCATGGGAATTTGCAGATATAGCATTGACCAAAGGGATTTCTGAAACCGTACCAAACGGTTCCTATAATTATGATGAACGAAGGCTTTCTTATTTTGCAAGAGCACAATATGATTACAAAGGGAAGTACCTTTTTTCTGCGATGATACGACGTGATGCTTCGACAAAATTTGGACCTGGAAATAAAGTGGGTTATTTTCCATCATTTACTGCGGGTTGGGTAATTTCTGATGAAGGTTTCTTTGGAGAAGACAAACTAATAAACTTCATGAAATTGAGAGGAAGCTACGGTACTTTAGGGAATGACCAGATTCCAAACAATGGTTATGTTTCGCAATTAAGCGGAGAAGCGACCTATGTTTTTGATGATGTTTTAGTGAATGGTTTAGCTACAGGACAAATTCCAAATCCAAATTTGAAATGGGAAGAAGCCAGAAAATTTGACGTTGGTTTAGATCTTAAATTGATACAAAATAAAGTTTCCATTGTTGCGGATTATTTTATTGATACCAGAGCCGATTTGTTAATTCCATTTATACCTGTTTCTGGAATCAACGGAACAGCAGCTCCTGGTGCAGGTTCACCAACAATCAATGCAGGAACGGTAAGAAATTCAGGTTTAGAGTTTGCGATAGATTACAAAAACAAATTCTCGGATAATTTTTCGATGAGTGTTGGGTACAATGTTACGTTCCTTAAAAACGAAGTATTAGCCGTAAACAACGGGATAGGATATATTGAAGGAGGTTCATTTGGCGTAGGCCAACAAGCACCTTCAAGAATGGAAGTGGGTCAGCCAATAGGTTATTTTTATGGATACAAAACAGACGGAATTTTTCAAAACCAGTCAGAAGTTGATGCACACCCGTCTCAATTATCTTTGGGTGCTGACGCCAGTCCTGGAGACCTTCGCTTTGTAGATGTGAATGGAGACGGAATTCTTAATTCAAGTGACAGAACGAATATTGGAGATCCAATTCCTGAAGCTACAATGGGTTTCAATTTACAAATGAATTACAAAAACTTTGATTTTGCAGTCTATACTTTTGCTTCCGTAGGAAATGATATGGTAAGAAATTACGAAAGAAACCTTACAGATGTCAATCGACTTAATTATGTTTTAGACCGTTGGACTGGCGAAGGAAGTACTAATACTACTCCAAGAGTGACTACAAGTGCTACAGGAAATTCTACTTTCTCCAGTTATTTTGTTGAAGATGCTTCTTATTTAAGAATCCAAAACATGCAATTGGGATATTCAATAAATTCTAAATTTTCTGAAAAAGCAGGAATCACAAAACTGCGTTTGTATGCGGGTGTAAATAATTTATACACGTTTACAAAGTACAAAGGTTTTGATCCGGGTGCTTCTAATGGAGCTCCAATTGGCGGAGGAATTGACTATGGTTTCTATCCAATCCCAAGAACCTATTTGTTAGGTTTAAACATTAATTTTTAATTCGTATTAAAATGAAAAAGTATCTATTTATTACCCTTATATCGATAACAATCTTCTCAACTGTAACCATTTCCTGTAGTGATGATTTTGTGGATCGACCTATAGAATATTCGATTGATTCTGAGAATTATTTTAATTCAAAATCAGATTATGACAATGCTTTAATTGCAGCGTATGATTTGTTGCAAACTACATATCTAAATGCATTGTTAGGCGAAATAGCTTCAGATAATACTTTGGCCGGAGGCGAAAGTCAATCGGATACTCCGGGTTTTCAGCAAATTGATGACATGATTCACACGCCGGTGAACAGCAATCTAAAAAACTTATGGGACTGGATGTTCGCAGGAGTTCAAAGAGCCAATTACATTTTGGAATTCAAAGACAAAACAGACTTTCAAGGGAAAAATCAAGTGATTGGTGAAGCTCGTTTTCTTAGAGCCTATTATCATTTTGAATTAGTAAAATGGTTTGGTGGAATCCCATTGAAAGGGGATGCAAGGTTCAGCTCTGGTGACGAGAAAATAATTCCGCGTTCATCCGTTTCAGAAGTGTATGCTTCAATTGAAGCCGATTTGATTTTTGCTTCTCAAAACTTATCTGCAACAGCAGCCCAAAAAGGAAGAGCAACTAAAGGCGCAGCTTTGGCATTATTAGGAAAAGCATATTTGTACCAGAATAAATACGCGCAAGCAGCAACAACCTTCGAAAGTTTAATCGGAACTTCTTCCTATTCATTGGTTTCAGATTACAATACTATTTTTGAAAATGCTGGAGAAAATGGATTAGAATCGGTTTTCGAAGTACAATACACGGATGTAGAAGGGGCAGGTTTTGGATGTCTCCAATGTAGCGAAGGAAATGTAGCCGTTGGTTTTAGTGGACCAAGAAATTATTCAGGTGATTTATTTACTTCGGGTTTCAGTTTTAATGTTCCAACTCAGAAAGTCGTAAACGCATTTGAAGCCGGAGACAGAAGAGAAGCGGTAGCAATATTAGATATCGAAGCTTGGGCGACAGCAACAGGAGCTACTTTTGGAAAAGGATATGAACACACCGGTTTTTTCAACAGAAAATACATTCCAAGAAAAAGAAGTGCCAACGCACAAGGAGATTTAAACCTAACTAATCCTAATAATTACAGGGCCATTCGCTATGCAGATGTTCTTTTGATGGCGGCCGAAGCTTACAATCGCGGAGGAATCGATGATACTAAAGCAAGAGGATATTTGAACCAAGTTAGAAGACGTGCTTTTGGTGATTTGAATCATGATATTTCGTCTTCTGGAGCAGCTTTGACTGACTTTATTTTAGCAGAAAGAAGATTGGAATTAGTTGGTGAAGGACACCGTTTCTTCGATTTAGTACGAACTGGCAAAGCAGCTCAGGAAATTACTGGATTTACAGTCAACAAAAATGAATTGTTTCCAATTCCTATCGAGGAAATTCAATTTGCAAATGGAAATTGGCAACAAAATCCGGGATATTAAAAACTAATATTATTTAAATATGAAAAACTTAAAATTAATACTAAGTCTTTTTGCTCTAATCCTCTTTTTAGGATGTTCAGACGAAAATAATGACGTAGATCTGGATGGAATAAATGCTCCTTCAAATGTATCTGCTCTGACGACCATTACTCAGGATAACTCAGGAAATGTTACTTTTTTGCCTCGTGGCGAAGGAGTTACTCAGTTCGAAATTTATTTTGGTGACACAACTACAGCTCCTGTATATGTAAACCCCGGAAGTACGATTACCCATAAATACAGAGAAGGTAAATTTCAGGCAAAAATTGTAGGAGTAACTATTAATGGTAAAAAAACCGAAACGATTCAAGAGGTAACTGTTTCTTTTTTGGCACCAACTAATTTTGAACCTACTATAACTATTGGAAGTAATCTATCGATTAATGTAACTGCCAAAGCGGAATTAGAGACTTTCTTTCAAGTTTATTTTGGAGATGTAGCAAATGAAGTTCCGGTAGATTTCATGCAAGATGAGGTGATTACGCACACGTATTTAAATCCGGGAACGTATCAGGTAAAAGTGGTTGCACTAAGCGGAGGAGTTGCTACGACACAAAAAACACAAAGTGTAACAGTAACTAATTTATTCGCTGCTCCAGTTCCTACAATTCCGGCAGCAAATGTCATCTCAATGTTTAGCGATAGTTATACAAATGTTGCTGTTGATACTTGGAGAACTTCTTGGTCACAGGCAAATTTAGAAGATATTGATATTAGTGGCAATAAAACCAAAAAGTACAGTTCATTAGGTTTTGTGGGTATTGAATCGACTACATCTCCTATAAATGCTTCGGCAATGACTTTCTTCCACACCGATATTTGGTCATCTGATTTTACAGAGTTTAAAGTTAAATTAGTTGATTTTGGAGCTAATGGTGTTTTTGGTGGAGGGGATGATAAAGAACATGAAATTACAATCGCTAATCCCGCTAAGGAAAAATGGGTGAGCTTAGATATTCCATTAAGTGATTTCACTGGATTGACGACACGCAGTCATATAGCACAGTTAATTTTTGTAGGCGCACCATTTGGAAGTACAACTGTCTATGTTGATAATGTGTTCTTCTATAATCAAGCTGCTTCAATTACAGCAGCACCTACGCCAACAGTAGCAGCCTCTAAAGTGATTTCTATGTTTAGCGACGCTTATACAAATGTTGCTGTTAATACTTGGAGAACTTCTTGGTCAAGTGCCACACTAACGGATTTGAGTATTAATGGAAATGCGACAAAAAAATATAGTGCATTGGATTTTGTTGGTATAGAAGCGACTACAACGCCTATAAATGCTACTGCAATGACACATTTTCACACTGACGTCTGGTCCTCAGATTTTACACAATTCAAAATAAAATTAGTCGATTTTGGAGCTAATGGAGCCTTTGGAGGAGGAGATGATGTAGAACATGAAATTACAATTCCGTCACCAGCTAAAGGATCTTGGGTAAGTTTAGATATTCCGTTAAGTTCCTTCACAGGATTAACTACACGAGCACACATTGCACAGTTAATTTATGTGGGTGGCCCTTCTGGAAATAACACTGTTTATATAGATAATGTTTATTTTCATAATTAATAAAAATAGAAAGTATCAACTAATTATGGATTTAAAATGAGTTTGTATAAAACGAGTATCCTAACTACATTTTTTTAAAAAAATATTTAAAATGAAAAAAATAATCATAAATATAGTATCCGTTTTTGTCCTTCTTTTGATGGTCAATTGTCAGGAAGATAATTTAGGTTTTGGAGCACTAGACACGCCAACAAATCTTCAAGTTACAGCGGAAATAATAGGTAAATCTGCTGCATTTCCAAACGGAGATGGTTCCGGAAAAGTAAAATTTACCAGTACAGCAGAAAATGCTATTTCGTATAAATACATTTTTAGCGATGGGACTTCAAAGAATTCGCCAAGCGGTATGTTCGAAAATGTTTTTGCAACACCAGGGACAAACACATACACAGTGACCGTAATTGCTTCTGGAGCAGGAGGAGTTGCCACTAATGTTACTTTGGAAGTAACCGTTTTTAGTAATTTTAAAGATGAGCAAGCGGTACAGTTTTTAACAGGTGGAGCTACCAGAAAATGGTATTGGGCACAAGCTGAGGAGGGACACTTAGGAGTTGGTCCAAACGTAGCATGGTCTGATCCAACTTTTGGAAAGCAAAATTATTACCCTTCATTTTATAGCGCTAAGGCAAATGAAAAATCAGCTACTTGTTTGTACAATAGTGTGATGACTTTTTCTTTAGTAGGAGCTCAAATGAAATTTGAATTAGATAACAAAGGTCAAACGTATTATAATGGTGCTTTTAAAGGCGGTGGCGATGATGCTTGTTATGATTTAAACACCAGTGGTGCAAAAACAGTTACTTTGAGTAAGTCAGATTCATTTGTTTCAAAAAATCCAGATAGTGCAACCCAAACTAGAGGTACGGTTTTAAACATAGCTGATGCAGGTTTTATGGGGTATTTTGTTGGAACCAGTTCTTACGAAATTTTATCAATTACAGATAATCGTATGGTTGTGCGAGTGATTCAGTCAGGAAATCCATTTTTAGCTTGGTATCATATTTTTACGACAACGGCTCCTGGTGCAGTTGTAACTCCGACTCCAACTACAAATTATACGGTTTTGAAATTTTCTGACGAATTTAATGTTGACGGTGCTCCGGATCCTACAAAATGGGGATACGATCTTGGTGCTGGCGGTTGGGGAAATGGCGAAGCCCAAACGTATACAAGTGCTTCTGATAATGTAATTGTACAAGGCGGAAATCTAAAAATTACGGCTAAAAAATCAGGAACAGGATATACTTCCTCAAGGTTGAAAACAGAAGATAAATATGAATTTACTTATGGGAAAATTGAAGTAAAAGCAAAATTACCTGCGGGTGGAGGAACTTGGCCGGCGATTTGGTCTTTGGGACAAGATTATAAAACAAATGCTTGGCCAAAATGTGGTGAAATTGATTTCATGGAACACAAAGGAAATGATCCAAATGTAATTCACGGAACTTTACATTATCCGGGTAATTTTGGTGCAAACCCAAACACAGCTACAACAACAATAACAAATGCGTCTACTGAATTCCATATTTACAAAACAATCTGGAGTCCTACTTCAATTCAGTTTTATGTAGATGATAAGCTCTTTCATTCTTTTATCAATAGCGCTTCAGTACCTTTCAATAGTGATTTTTTCTTAATATTGAATGTGGCAATGGGAGGAAGTTTTGGAGGAACAATTGATCCTGCTTTTTCGCAATCTTCAATGGAAATTGATTATGTAAGGATTTATCAATAAAATATGTAATGAATTTATAAAGGTCGGTTCTTTTACCGACCTTTTAATTATAACAAAAAGGATAAAGATGAGAAATAAATCCCTGTTAGCATTATTTGCTATTACAGCTTTAATAATTGCAGGCTGCAGCAATAAAATTTTAAAATCACCTGTTTCTTATTCCAAAGAAAATATTTTAGATACTAAAGTAGATTCTGTACTCAAATTGATGACTCTGGAAGAAAAAGTGGGACAACTCAACCAGTATAACGGATTTTGGGATATTACAGGTCCAACTCCAAAAGAAGGTCAGGCAGCTAAAAAATACGAAGACCTGAAAAAAGGTTTAGTGGGATCGATGCTGAATGTAAAAGGAGTTAAAGATGTAAAAGCGTTGCAAAAAATTGCGGTAGAACAAACACGATTGGGAATTCCGTTACTTTTTGGGTTTGATGTCATTCATGGGTATAAAACGATTAGTCCAATTCCACTGGCTGAAGCAGCAAGTTGGGATTTAGAAGCAATAAAAAAGTCAGCGGCAATTGCCTCAGAAGAAGCAGCTTCGGTAGGATTGAACTGGACTTTTGCACCCATGGTTGATATTTCCAGAGATGCCCGCTGGGGTCGTGTTATGGAAGGAGCTGGTGAGGACACTTTTTTAGGAAGTAAAATTGCCGTAGCTCGTATACAAGGTTTTCAAGGCGAAGATTTGGCCGCTACGAATACTATTTTGGCTTGCGCCAAACATTTTGCAGGATATGCGTTTGCAGAATCAGGAAGAGATTATAATACGGTTGATATTAGTGAAACGGTGTTGCAGAATACAATTTTTCCTCCTTTTAAAGCGGCGGTTGATGCTGGTGTGCGAACGTTTATGAACTCTTTCAATGAATTGAATGGAATTCCCGCAACAGGAAATGCCTATTTACAAAGAGAAGTTTTAAAAAGAGATTGGAAATTTAATGGTTTCGTAGTTTCTGATTGGGGTTCTATCAACGAAATGATACCACATGGTTATGCCAAAGACAGTAAACATGCTGCCGAAATAGCAATTAATGCCGGTTCAGACATGGATATGGAATCCAGTGCGTATGTGGAACATTTGGTAGCATTAGTGAAGGAAGGTAAAGTCAAGGAAAGTGATATTGATGATTCGACAAGACGCATTTTGAAAGTAAAGTTCGAATTGGGTTTGTTTGACGATCCATACAAATATTGTGATGAAAATCGAGAATTGGCAACCGTTGGGAAACAAGAATTTCAAGAAGGAGTTTTGGATGTAGCCAAAAAATCGATTGTGCTTTTGAAAAATGAAAAGGAAGTATTGCCTTTAAAAAAATCAGGTCAAAAAATTGCATTAATCGGTGCTTTGGCAAATGATAAAACGAGTCCTTTGGGGAGTTGGAGAATCGCTGCTGACGATAACTCGGCTGTTTCAGTTCTGGAAGGATTACAAAAGTATTCAGGGAACCAACTTACTTATGCTAAAGGAGCTGATGTAGCCGAGGGAAGAACACAATTCATTTGGGAAACTAAAATCAATACAACTGATAAGAGCGGATTTGCAGAAGCCATTGCGGTTGCAAAACAAGCCGATGTGGTAGTTATGGTTTTGGGAGAACACGGGTTGCAATCAGGCGAGGGAAGAAGTAGAGCAGATTTAGGTTTGCCAGGTGTTCAACAAGAATTATTGGAAGCAATTTATAAAGTCAATCCTAATGTTGTTTTGGTTTTAAATAACGGCCGACCATTAGCAATTCCTTGGGCTGATGAAAATATTCCTGCAATTGTTGAAGGATGGCATTTAGGAACGCAAAGTGGTAACGCAATAGCACAAGTTTTATACGGTGATTATAACCCAAGCGGAAAATTGCCAATGACTTTTCCTAGAAATGTAGGTCAGGTTCCTATTTATTACAATTATAAAAATACAGGAAGACCTATTATGAACGAGCCCGAAAGTGTATTTTGGTCACATTATATTGATGAAAAGAACACGCCTTTGTATCCTTTTGGTCACGGATTAAGTTATTCTAAATTTGAATACTCTAATTTACAATTATCATCTAATGCATTTGCTAAAAATGGTAAAATAGAAGTTTCAGTAACTATAAAAAATATTGGAAAAGTTACCGGAAAAGAGGTTGTTCAATTGTATATTAGAGATTTGATAGGAAGTATTACCCGTCCGGTAAAAGAGTTGAAAGGATTCGAAATGATCGAATTGCAGCCTAACGAAGCAAAAAAAGTAGTATTTTCAATCGATGAAAAAACAATTGAATACTTCACAGCCAATAAAAAATGGGAAGCAGAAGCAGGTGACTTTAAAGTATTCATCGGAGGAAGTTCAGTAACAAAGTTGGAAGGAGATTTTCAATATTCTAATTAAAATAAAATGAAAAAAATACTAATATTATTGCTTGTGGTTAATTTTTCTTTCGCACAACAGAACAAACGAAAACTGGTTTGGCAAGAAAATTTTGACGGCACCACATTAAACGAAAATAATTGGAATTTTGAGCTTGGAGATGGCTGTCCTAATTGTGGTTGGGGAAACAATGAACGACAACTGTACACGAAACAAAACCACACGGTTGCTAAAAATCAGTTAGTTATCACGGCCAAAAAGGAAGGTGATAAATACACTTCGACACGGATTACCACCAAAGGCAAAAAAGAGTTTCAATATGGACGCTTCGAAGCTAGAGCAAAGTTGCCTGTTGGGCAAGGAGTTTGGCCGGCTTGGTGGATGTTGGGTTCAAGTATCAGTGAAGTCGGTTGGCCAAAATCTGGAGAAATCGATATTTTAGAATATGTAGGGAAAGAACCCAATATGGTTTTTACTTCTTTGCATACACAAGACAGTCATGGAAACACTATAAATACCAAGAAAACAAGATTTGATGCTATCGAGGAAGGTTTTCACATTTACGCTGTAGAATGGACGAAAGATAAAATTGATTTTTTTGTAGATGATACTTTAGTGTATACCTTTCAACCTGAAAATAAAACAGAAGCGATTTGGCCATTCAACCAACCCTTTTATTTTATTGTCAATATGGCTATAGGAGGAAATTTTGGAGGTCCCGAAGTAGATGACACTATACTTCCGCAGGATTTTATAGTTGATTACATTCGAGTCTATCAATAATCAGAAATAATAAGTAAACTAATTAAAAATAAAATAAGGTTAGATTGTAATTAATTGATAATCAGACTTTGTTTTGTTTTTTCTAGTTTCAGATTTCATTTTTAGTAAAAGACTCCTAATTGTTATTCGTCAGCATCCTATTTTTATAGGAATGTGAAAAAAGAAGAAAAATTTTAACAATTTTCAGCCTTGTTCTGTTAATTTTTATTAATTTTACTTGCATGTTAAAACAATAATTAGTTAAATTTGAAAACTTAACAAACCTAAATAAACACTAGCCTATAATAGAAAACTACTTTTTAGAGACATCTCTTATTTTATTTTAAAACTAAAAAGTATTATTATGGTTAATATACAACTCCCTGACGCGTCATTGGTAAAGGATTATGTCGCAGGTAACGAGGATGCCTTAGCTAAACTAATAAAAAGGCACGAATCAAAAATTTATGGTTTTATTTATTCGAAAATTCCGGATAAAGATATTACCAACGATATTTTTCAAGATACTTTTATCAAAGTGATTAAGACTTTGAAATCAAATTCATATAACGAAGAAGGTAAATTCTTACCTTGGGTTATGCGCATATCCCATAATCTCGTTGTAGATCATTTCAGGAAGACAAAAAAAATGCCCATGTTTAGAGAAACCGAAGAGTTCTCTATTTTTTCCATAATGTCAGATGATTGTCAAACGATAGAGAATAAAATAATTTCGGAACAAGTCGAAATGGATTTAAAAAAACTAATCGAAGGACTTCCGGCTGATCAAAAAGAGGTGTTGGTGATGCGAATGTATCAGGACATGAGTTTTAAGGAAATTTCGGAATCGACTGGAGTTAGCATCAATACCGCTTTAGGAAGAATGCGATATGCTTTGATGAATTTGAGAAAAGTGATAGATAAACACCAAATTGTTTTGACCAATTAACAATATGTTTAAACTTGCTGCGTTGTAATGTAAAGAAAAATATATATTACTCTATGGCAAAAATTTACTCAAAAAAAGAATCAGTTTCAAAAAACAGGAAACCAAGTAAAGAAACAATTTCTTTCTTATTAAGCTATTCCAAAGCGTTAAGCATAATAAAAATAGACAATAAAAGTTTCGAAATCATATCGAATTAAAAACACCTGATTCCAATTATAGTTGGTCTTAAGTGTATTTAATTTGGTTTTTAAATTATTAAAAAATCCCATTATTTTAAAAAAAATAATGGGATTTTTTGTTCAATGAGGTTTTATTTTTTGTTGTAGGAATCAAGGACTGTTTTTCTGCCAATTGTTTTTGTGATAATATCTTTGTCTAAATCCCAGCCACGAGCCGGAGAATATTGCCTTCCGTACCAAATAATCTGAAGGTGTAAATCATTCCAAAGTTCTTCAGGAAAAATACGTTTCGCATCTTTCTCTGTTTGGACAACATTTTTTCCGTTTGTCAAATTCCATCGATACATCAATCGATGAATGTGAGTATCAACGGGAAAAGCAGGAACCCCAAAGGCTTGCGACATTACAACACTTGCTGTTTTATGTCCTACCGCAGGTAATTCTTCTAAAAACTCAAAACTTTGAGGTACTTTTCCATCATGTTTGTCAATTAAAATATGGGATAAACCATGAATTCCTTTTGATTTCATTGGCGATAAGCCACAAGGACGAATGATTTCCTTAATTTCCTCCACGGACATTTTTATCATATCGTATGGATTGTCAGCCTTAGCAAAAAGTAAAGGTGTAATTTGGTTCACGCGAACATCCGTACATTGTGCCGAAAGTAAAACAGCAATCAATAATGTATAAGGATCCTTATGGTCTAAAGGAACTGGAATCGTTGGGTATAACTCTTTTAACGTATTTATAACAAACGTTACACGTTCTTGTTTATTCATTATTCATTAAATTTGATTTGTAAAGAAAAACAATTTCATTGGCATTAGCAAAATTCAATTTCAATTCAAATAAATAAAAAATATAAATAATGACAACATTAAAAAAAGGAGATAAAGCACCTAATTTTTCTGGTCTGGACCAAGACGGAAAATCACATCAATTAGCGGATTATGCGGGTAAAAAATTAGTCGTTTTCTTTTATCCAAAAGCAAATACGCCAGGCTGCACTGCAGAAGCTTGTGATTTAAGAGACAATTTCGAACGATTCCAAGCTAATAATTATGAGCTGTTAGGCGTAAGTGCCGATGCGCAAAAATCACAAGCTAAATTCAAAGAAAAATTTGATTTTCCGTTTCCGTTACTTGCTGATGAGGATAAATCTGTAATTCAGGCTTTTGGAGTTTGGGGACCAAAGAAGTTTATGGGAAAAGAATATGACGGTATTCACAGAACCACATTTGTAATTGATGAAAAAGGAATTATCGAAGATGTGATTTCAGATGTGAAAACTAAGGCTCATGCAGCTCAGATATTGAAGTAAGTGTTCAGTAATCAGTTATTAGTGTTCAGTTACTGCAATTACAAATAAGTATACAAAAACTGAAATTAAATTTTGACAAACAAAATAAAGTCCAGAGTTGAGGTGTTAAATGACCTCAATTCTGGACTTTGTTTTGTAATTTAAATCGAAATTTCATGACTGATTCCGATAGTTATTAGGACTAGCAACTGAACACTAAAAACTGATTACTGACCACTATTCGCTAATTACTTTCCTTCAAAACTTTGTTTGGGTCATACCCAAAAAGGCGGTGTTCTTTGATTATTTCTGCAATACCAGTAGGAAGCATTATTTCCCAACCCGGTTTTCCATTATTAATCATATTTAAAACTTCACGAGAGAAAACTTCTAAAATAGAAGGGTCATAATCATCTATGTCAACTACTTTTCCGTTGAATTTAAAGAATTTGTATAATTCTTTCATTCTAGGATGTACTTTCAAGTTTTCTGATGTGATGATTTCTCCGTCTTCTCCAATCATTGGATACAAGAAAACTTTCATATCGCGATAGAATAATTTTCCAAATGCTTCCAAAATTCCACCACTTAAATGACGGTAATATTTCTCATCAAAAATATCTACTAAATTATTCACGCCCATGGCTAATCCCATTCTGGCTTTGGTATAATTAGCAAAATATTCCACCACTTTATAGTATTCCTGGAAGTTTGAAATCATTACAGTTTGTCCAAGTGAACACAGTAATTCAGCCCTATCCATAAAATCTCTTTCATCGATTTCACCATCAGAACGTAAGTTTGATAATGTAATTTCAAAAACTACCAGTGTGTTTTCGGCATTTACCTTATTTTCATTCAGGAACATTTTTAATGATTTCTCATACATGTCCATGTTCACTTTTGTAACGGGACGAAAACTACCTCTAAAAGCAAGAATATTTTTCTTGTATAAAATTGCTGCAGGAAGAATGTTTTTACCTTCAGGGTTAAACATTACCGCATCAGTCATTCCGTTTTTTACTAATTGTAAACTCATCAAACGATTGTCAACATCAGCAAAACGAGGTCCTGAGAAATTTATAGTGTCTATTTCTAATTGATCTTTATCTAGGTGATCGTATAAATAACGCAACAATCGTTTAGGATCATTGTATTTATAATATGCTCCATAAATTAAGTTTACACCAAGAATACCAAGCGTTTCTTGTTGCAAGCGGACATCAGTTTCTTTAAATCGAATGTGAATGATAATCTCGTTATAATCCTCATCTGGTTCAATTTGATAACTAATTCCAACCCAACCATGTCCTTTGAATTGTTTTGCAAAATCTATCGTAGCTACAGTATTGGCATAACTAAAAAACATTTTATTAGGATGTTTTTCTCTGCTCAATCTTTTTTCTATCAGATTTACTTCATGAGAAAGCATTTTTTTAAGTCGACTTTCGGTTACGTAACGGCCGTCTTCTTCAACGCCATATACAGCATCACTAAAGTCTTTGTCATAAGCTGACATTGCTTTTGCAATTGTACCCGAAGAACCACCAGATCTAAAAAAATGTCTTACAGTTTCTTGACCAGCTCCAATTTCTGCAAAAGTTCCGTAAATATTTTCATTTAAATTGATACGTAGTGCTTTGTCTTTAATCGAAGGGATTTGTTCGATGATTTTGTCACCTTTTAATTTTATTTCTGTATCCATTTTCTTTTAATATGGCTAATATGTTGCAAAGTTAATGAAATAGGTTTCTAATGAAAGATAATTAACCCTATTTTTGTAAATAAAAGCAATAAAATTGAAGGTATATTTTTTAGGAACTGGCACATCACAAGGGATTCCTGTTATTGGGAGTAACCATCCGGTATGTAAAAGCACTGATTTTAAAGACAAAAGACTGAGAGTTTCCGTTTGGATTTCTTGGGGAAACCATTCTTTTGTTATTGACTGCGGACCTGATTTTAGACAGCAAATGCTTTCTTCAAATTGTCAAAAAGTAGATGGAATCCTGTTTACCCACGAACATGCTGACCATACAGCAGGAATAGATGATATTCGTCCGTTTAATTTCAAGCAGGGAGAAATTCCAATTTATGCACATCAAAGGGTTATAGATAATCTGAGAAGGCGGTTTGACTACGTTTTTGAAACGGTAAATAAATATCCGGGCGCACCTTCTGTTGCTACTATAGAAGTTGTGAATAATGAACCATTTTCCCTTGGAAATAAAACAGTAATTCCTATTGATGTAATGCATGGAAATCTCCAGGTTTTTGGGTATCGAATAGATGATTTTGCCTATTTAACGGATGTGAAAACTATTGAAAAAAGCGAAATCGGAAAATTAAAAAATTTGAAAGTGTTGGTTATAAATGCTTTACGGGAAGAGCCTCATGATACGCATTTCAATTTGAAAGAAGCATTAGATTTTATAACTTTGGTCCAGCCAAAAACCACTTATCTTACACACATTAGTCATATTATGGGATACCATGAAGAGGTTCAAAAAAACCTTCCTCCAAATGTTTTTCTAGCGTACGACAATTTAGAAATTACACTATAATTCAATTTACAATGAAACAATCATTATTCCTTTATCTCACTATTTTAGCGGTACTTTCTTCAATTTTTACTTATATGTTTTTGAGTAAACAGGTGACATTTGAACAAACAAGGTATGAAAAAACTACAAAAAAGTTAAGAGACAGTCTACGTTTAGTTTCGAATCAGTTAGCTGATGCCAACTATTTTTCTTTGGCTAAAAACGAAAACGCCCAAAATTATTTTGATTCAGGAAGTTCAGATAAAATAATTCAATACGAAAAATTAATTCCTGTTGTTACTGAAAAATTATTAGATTATAATTCCAATCCAAAAGGAAATCCTTACACTGGGCAAGATCAAATTGGGACAAATAAATTTATTGTCAATAAAGTAAGAATCCTAAACCACAGATGGATTATTGCAGACTTTAGTGACGGTGAAATTTGGGGAGAGGTTTTATTAAAATATTTTGTAAATGCTGATGACAGTATCTCTTTTGAAGTAAATCAATCATTGTTATATCAAAAATAAGCATGAAAAAAGGATTATTGTTTTCGGTAATGATCATTTTTGCTTTTTCTTGTGCAAAACAGATGGATCAAAAAAAGGAATCCAAGACTACAATTCTAAAAGAAGAAAAACCAGAATTAACAGGTGGAGATTTGGATGAACACGGGTGTAAAGCTTCTGCTGGTTATACTTGGTCTGCGTTGAGAAAGGAGTGTATTCGAGTTTTCGAAATTGGAACTCGATTAAATCATTATGAACAAGAAAGTGCAACTACATCAGCTTTTGTAATTTTTGAAGCTAATAATGGAAATAAAGCAGAATTATTTCTGGATACCCAAAAGGAATCTATTATCTTAGAACGTAAATCCGAAGGCCAACCATGGGTTAAGGATGATTGGCAATTGATTACTTGGAAAGGTTATGTTTTGAAAAAAGCCGAAGAAATTAAATATACAGGACAATAAAAATCAGTTAGTTGTTTACTAACCAATTTTTAAAGTCATAGAAATTTTGTGGCGCCACTCCATGACCCACAGGATATTCTTTATAGGTTATATTTATTCCTAAATTTTCTAGTATTGCAGGTGTTTTTCTAGCCCATTCTACGGGGATTACTTGATCTACAGTTCCGTGTGAAGCAAATATTTTCAAGTTAGTAAAGTTGTTTTTAAGATAATCCTCTGCCACAATTTCTAAATTTAAATAGCCACTCATAGCTACTACTTTTTGAACTTTTTCTGGGTAAGAAAGTGCTACTGCATAACTCAAGATTGATCCTTGGCTGAAACCAACTAGAGCAATTTGTGTTTCATCGATAGGATAATTAGCGGCTAACTCATCAATAAATCCAGCGATTATATCTCTTGAAACTTTAGCTTGCTTATGGTCTGAAAATTTATTTTGATCAGCATCAAAGTTTATCGCGTACCAAGCATAACTGCCGTATTGTAAGTCGTAAGGAGCTCGTGCTGAGATGATATAATATTCCTCTGGAAGTTCGGTTGCGAATGAAAACAAATCTTCTTCATTGCTGCCATATCCATGTAATAAAAGGATAAGAGGATTTTTGTCTAATTTTATTTTAGGTTCTCGTATTTTACATTCTAAAGATAAATTCATCGGATTATGATATGTTTTTAAGCCATTTTTGAAAATAAGTTCCCAATAAAGGAACCGGTTTTGTTTCTCCTTTTATAGCACTCGTAATGCCGTAAGACCATAAGACAAATACAAAAATCCACATAGGAGCAGAAATCATTAAGCTGTCAAAATTGCTGATGATTAATCCCAGTGATATAAAAGTTAATGTGAGTCCCAGTCCTTGGCGAATGTGAAAAGAAGCAAATGCATTCTTATCTTCGGAGTTCATGGACATCGCTATAAACACGCCAATTCCTAAAATATAGCTTGTAATGGCGGCAGTTTTTCCCGACTCAGAATTATTATTATTATTATTATTATTCATTTTCTATGCTAAAATTAATTTTCCTTGATTCACAATTCCGATAACTTTCCCTTTGATTTCTGTTTCCAGAAACGCTGAGTTTTTCGATTTGGATAAAATGGATGATTTAGTGAAAGTGCTTTTTGGTTCAGGATTAAATAAGGTAATATTTGCTTTTGAACCCTCATTTATTACCTGGATATCGATACCGAATGTAGATTTTCCAGCAGTCAATTTATCTATTACAGTTTCTAATGGCAAGACGGTCATCAAAGCACCAAAAGCACTTTCCATTCCAATTGTCCCATTTTTGGCACCATCAAATTCCATTTTCTTGTGTTCAATGTCTATCGGATTATGGTCGGATGTAATCATATCAATTGTTCCGTCTTTTATCCCTTTCAACAATGCTTTTCTATCGGTTTCAGTTCTAAGTGGTGGTGAAACTTTATAACGGGTATCAAAACCTTCCAGTTTTTCATCTGTTAAAACTAAATTATGTACAGCAACGCTACACGTTACATTTAGGCTATTCGCTTTAGCCTCTTTGATTAATTGAACTGATTTTTTAGTCGAAATCGTAGGAATGTGTAGTTTTCCTCCGGTATATTCTAGCAGAAATAAATTTCTTGCGATTTGTAATTCTTCGGCAAGATTTGGAATTCCTTTCAAACCTAATCGGGTAGAAACAATGCCTTCGTTTGCCACTCCGTTTCCTTTTATATTTTCGTCTTGGGAAAAAGCAAGAATTAATCCATCAAAATCCTGAACGTATTGTAAAGCGATCTTTAGTAAATTAGCATTATCCAAACTTTTATTGTAATCTCCAAAAGCAACTGCTCCTGCTTTTTTCATATCATACAATTCAGCCATGTCTTTTCCGGCGCTTTCTTTGCTTAAAGCGCCAATAGGATAGAGTTGAGTTGCAAATCCGAGTGCTTTGTTCAATACAAAATTTACTTGGGATTGATTGTCAATAATAGGGAAGGAGTTGGGTTGTAATGCGATTGCGGTAAAACCACTCTTGGCAGCTACAGTAAGTCCGTTTGATATCGTTTCTCGGTCTTCAAAACCAGGTTCTCCTAAAGAAACGCTGCTGTCAAACCAGCCTTGTGAAACATGTAAATTATCAAGTTGTATTTCGTCTGCTTTATCTGGATTTGGAAGTGATGTTTCAATTTTTTTTATAAAACCATCAACAATTAAAATATCTGCAGTCTTATTATGAAAGGGACTTTTTGAATCGATAATTTTGGCGCCTCTGATGATTAATTTCATATGTAGATAATATTTGTTTTTAATGGAATATGGAATTCGCATAGTTGTGATAACTTTTACGACCAATTACGGTCATGCTCATTTCATATTAATTTTTAAGTATTGGACTTTCGTTAATTACTTTACGAATCGTATAATTGCCATTTCGGTCATCAGAAATAACAGTGCAAAGATAACAAACCATTTCCAAATTTGATTATCAGTTCTGTCAGTTTGTAAAGTGTTAAATAGCGATGGGATTGATTCGATTGTTTTATAGTCAGAAAGAATTTTGTCATTGACTGAAGCCAAATCACTTTCGGTTCTATTGTAATTGAAACTGATGTTTTCAATCCATTCTTTTTTATTGTAAATGCTGAAATTCCCTGCTTGTTCCGGATAATCATTGAAAGTCATTTTGACTTTATTATTCAGGATTTGTTGGATAGGAATGAATTGTTCATCTAAGCCTTTTACCGTTAAAATAGCGTCTTTGTTTAACGATGCTTCTGTTAAGTGCGGGTTGTTATTTCCAATTATCAAAGCATTTACGCCATTGTTTTGATTGTTCATCGCCATCTTGTAGAATGTAGGAACAATTAATGGAGATTGCTGGAAATTTGAATTTTCAATATTGATAGGAGCTGCAAAAATTGCAACTGCTGAAACCGAATTTGCTATCGAAGTCAAGAAAACACTTTGGTCCTCATAGGACAAAGCAGCAGGACTGGAGCTGGATAATGCAAATGAACTTTTTGTTTTTGGATACTGAAAATTAGTTACTTTATTTTCAAAAACACTATTGAATATAGGATGATTGAAGTTAATTTTAGTAATCAGTTTTTCTCTGTTTTCTAAAGAATTGAATGTAAGTTTTCCAAAATTTGATACAAAAGAATTCATATTTGGAATTGAACTCATCTCCGAAGGAATCACAATTAAATTGCCACCTTTTTCTACAAAAGATTTTAAAGTGGTTGCTAAAGCTTGCGGGATTTCATCCAATTCATTTAAAACAATCGCATCTTGTTCCTCCAATTTATTGTAATCCAATGCGCTTAAAGTATAATTGCTAAAATTGAATTCTTCACTGGTGTAAATTCGGGAAAGGAAATTACTTTTCGCCGGTTCTCCAATGCTGATTATGTTGGTTTTCTTAGCTTTTGAAATACTAAAATACAATGTATTATCGTAAGTCAATCCATTGTCAACTATAGAGAAATAGCCATGAAAAGCTTGTTTTGGAATCGTGAAGTTGAGATTTTTTTTCTTTGTGTCTAATGTTACTATCGTCTTTGCAATGAGCTTATTTTCATTGTATAACGAAATAGGAATCGGGTTAAAATCATCTCCATAACCAGATATTTGGACGCTAATTTCATAAAAATTTTCTAATGTTTTATTGATGAAGACGCTGTCAATAGAAACATTGTTTTTTTGTTCTGCTTTTGGGACTATAAATAAAGGCGAATCAGTTGCATCAGTATTTTTCAGTTGTTTTTCATCAAGACCAACAGCGTCGGTAATGATAACGATATCTTTTTTAAAAGCCGATTTATGTGCTTTTATTTTTGCCATTATATTATCCAATTGGAACGGAGTAGCGCTATATTTTAAGTTTTGCAAAGCACCACGGACCGATTTTATATCTGTGTTCCAATAATTTTCAGAATTGGTAAGCAAAGAAAAATTTACATTTTCAGGAGTTTCTTCAAGCAGTTCCTGAACAGCACGTTTTAGCAATTCACCTTTTTTGCCTTTGGCTTGCATGCTAAAAGAATTGTCTAAAATAATATACAATTCGTTGTTTGCATTTTTACTGTCTTTTGACTCAAAAAAAGGTTGTGCAAATGCGATAATAATAAAAGCTAGTAGCAATAAACGAGAGGCTAGAAGCAACCATTTCTTGATTTTAGAGCTTTTTCGGGTTTGTATGGAAAGTGCTTTTAAGAAACGAACATTGGTAAAATATTCTTTTTTGAAACGGCGTAATTGAAATAAATGAACCAAAATTGGAACAATCAACAAGAACAGAAAGTATAAAATTTCGGGATGTTTAAAATGCATTCTGAGGTTGAGTTTACTTCATTGGATTTTATTTTCAATGGAGTTCATTGAATTTTTTGAGTCAAAAATACAAATTTGTTGACAGTTTTAGATGAAGTTGTTATAATTTTTCAAAGGAATAAACAATTGACATTCATTATGAATATAATGTGTATTTTAGCTTTTCAATAAAATTTAAAAACATGAAAAAACCGTTTGCTGTTATTCTATTCATTTTCATTTTTACAAGTGTGCAGGCACAAAAAAATAAATTCAATTTACTGATTGGTACCTACACTCAAAGCTGTGATAGCAAAGGAATTTATGTATATGATTTTGATTCAAAGACAGGTGATTTCAGTTTTAAAAATGCAACTGAAAAAGTTATAAATCCGAGCTATTTGACGGTTTCAAAGGAGAATAACTTCATTTATGCCGTAAATGAGTTTGGTGCTGAAAGTACGGTAAGTTCTTTTAGTTACAATCCGTCAAGCGGAAAATTAGACTTAATCAACAAGCAAAGTTCAAAAGGTGCTGATCCTTGTTACATCATTAATGACGATAAAAATGTGATAATTGCCAATTATTCTGGTGGGAATATCTCTGTTTTTGGAAAAAATAATGACGGAAGTCTTGCAGAAGCAAAACAAGTTGTGCAACATTATGGTAAAGGAATCAACGCGCAAAGACAAGAAGGTCCGCATGTGCATATGGTTCATTTTTCTCCGGATAAAAAGTTTGTTTTGTCTAACGATTTAGGGAATGACAAAGTATATTCGTATGCCTATAATCCTAATGCTGCAAATACTGTATTAGAATTAAAAGATAGTGTTTCAGTGAAATCTGGAAGTGGACCAAGACATTTAACTTTTAGCAAAGACGGTAAGTTTGTTTACTTATTACAGGAACTTGACGGAGCATTGACGGTATTTAGTTATTCAAACGGAATATTGAAAAAGATTGATGAAACCTCCATTTTAGCAAAAGACTTCAAAGGAACATTTAGCTCTGCAGATATTCATATTTCGCCTGACGGGAAGTTTTTATATGCTTCTAATCGCGGTGAAGCAAACACGATTACAATTTTTAAAATTCTAAAAAACGGAAAATTACAATTGCAAGGACAAACCAGTACTTTAGGAAAAGGGCCTAGAAATTTTGCCATTGACCCAAGCGGGAATTTTCTTTTGGTAGCACATCAATATACTAATGATGTGGTGATTTTTAAAAGGAATAAAACTACGGGAGCACTTACAGATACTGGAAAAAAAATAGCTTTGTGTTCTCCGGTTTGCTTGATTTTTACTAAGAATTAAAATAATAATTTAGAGTCACAAAAAAAGGCTAAAAATGATTGTCATTTTTTAGCCTTTTTTAGTTATTATTTGTTCTTGTCTTTTCTCTTTTTGTCTCTGGTTTTCAGCATATTCCTATTAACAGAACCATGTGTTTTTTTCTTGGTTACACCAGGTCCACCCAGGTTGACTTTCTTGTTCTTTTTACTTTTTTCTTGAAAAGCACCATCTCCTGCCAGTTTTTGTTTTTTCATCATAAACTTAATCGGTTGTCTGTCTTTTTCAGGTTCGATTAATTTCGATGAAACTTCAACGGTTTCCGGGAAAGCTTCGATTGCTAATTCCATGTTCATCAGCACTTCTATTTCTACTTTAGATTCTTCTTCACGAGGTGTGATAAGACTTATTGCAGTTCCCGTAGCATCTGCACGCCCAGTTCTACCAATTCGGTGCATGTATAGTTCTGGCATTTCTGGCATTTCAAAATTGATAACATGGGTGATATTAGAAATATCTAAACCTCTTGCCATAATATCTGTGGTAATCAATCCACGCAAATTCCCTTCTTGAAAGGAAGCCATCGTACTCAAACGATAATTTTGTGATTTATTCGAGTGAATTACTCCAAACTGACCTTCAAAATCTTCTTCGATACGTTCGTGAACCATATCTGAAATCTTTTTGTTATTAACAAATACCAACACACGACTCATGTCTTCGTTAGATTCTAATAAGTGTTTTAATAGATTTACTTTGGTATTGAAATTGGGAACATTATAAGTAATTTGTTTGATGTTTTCTAATGGTGTTCCTGATGCGGAAAGAGTAACTTCTTCCGGATAATCAAAATAATCATTCAAAATAGCATCTACCTCATCAGTCATTGTTGCAGAAAAAAGTATGTTTTGACGTTTTTTTGGCATCATAGCCAAAATAGCGGTTAATTGGGTACGGAAACCCAAATTAAGCATTTCGTCAAACTCATCAATAACAAGCTTTTGCATTTCTTCAAAACGAATCACATTATCCAGCGTTAAATCCATGATTCTTCCTGGAGTTCCCACTAGTATGTCGCAACCTTGATAAACAGTTGTTTTTTGAGTATTGATGTTTACCCCTCCAAAAATACCAACGGTACGAACCGACATGTATTTTGTCAATTTTTCTACTTCTTCCACTACTTGTACTACAAGCTCACGTGTAGGAACCAGAATTACTATTTTAGGTGTATGTCCCGGAGTAAATTTATATAATTTTAATAAAGGCAATAGGTATGCAAATGTTTTACCAGTACCGGTTTGTGCAATTCCCATCATATCTCTTCCAGACATTATCACAGAAAAAGTTTTTTCCTGGATGGGAGTTGGAGAAGTAAATCCTAAATCATCTATTGCTTTTTGTACAGATTTAGGGAGATTGAATTGTTCGAAAGTACTCATTTGCTTAAATTTTGTGCAAAGATAGTCTTTTTGAAAGTAAAACTATAAAATCTACTACATTCAAGAAATGAGTAGTATTTTTTGTGCTATTTTACTTGAATTTTAATTCCCATGACAAAGCAACGGAATAAATCCAAAAGTAATTTCCTTGGTCAAATATTATTTCTTGGTGTGAAACTCCAAATTGGGTTCCCCAAGCATTTTGCTTATTTGTGGAAGTAAAATAATATCCAAGATTGATTCTTTGGGATTTTAAGTCAACAAATTTTGCCGTATCTTCATTGATGTTGAATTGATTAATTTCGGGAGAAAAGCCAACACTAAGGGATACTCCTAAATAATTATCTGCATCGCTTCGGTATTTTCGATACGTAAAAGTTCCTGATTTACTGGTTCCAGTTTCTCCTGGAGTTATATAAGGACGAAAAGCCAGATAACTATTTCCGGTGTACCAACCCAAAGAACCGGTATATATGTTTGTAGTTGTACTGTATTTTAAACTTCGCAAACCTATGGAAACTTCAAAACTTTTAGGTAAAGATTTGTATATTTCCAAACCGTATCTTACATCTGGAAAAAGAAAAGATTTTGAGAGACCAATATTTACATAAGCATAAAGACCTTTTGCAATTTTAGGATATAAATCAACTTCATATTGCAATCCATTTTCATTAAATCTTCGGTTGAAATTTACTCGTCCTATAATACTTCCATATTTAGTTTGTCGCCTGTACGTCAATGCATAATATTGCATTGGATCAAAAACATCTGAATAAATATCTACGGATGAAGTTATTCCTATTGCATTTTGGCTTAGAGCATTATTTAAACTGATTTTATAATCTTTTGCTTTTTGGTCGTTAGGGTTTTGAGTTAATATTAATTCAATAGTATTTAACGCTTCTAGTTGATTATTTGTTTTTTCTTGTGCACTAGCTTTTAAATATAATATTTCAGGATCATTAGGGAAATTTTTCAAAGCCTCAGTTGTCATTTCTAATGCGGGATAGGGCATATCTCCCCATAATTCATTTTTTATTCCCGCTTCCCAAATACTTTTATTCTTGGTGTCTTTCTCAAAAATAGTAGCAAATTCTTTTCTGGCTTTTTTGTATTCACCATCCCATGAATAAGTTGTCGCTAAAAAGGAACGAATTTCGTGATAATTAGGATATTTAGTCAAAATAGACAGCAAGGTGTCCTGCGCTTGTTTTCGCTGTTTGTTAAAAGCCAATTCACGGGCTCTTTCAAAAGAACTGTCAGGGTCACCATTGTATTTTTGTTCTTGTCCAAACATTGGAAAAGAAAATAGAAATGCTATTACAAAAGTGAGCTTAATACCTATTTTTGGAATCATTATCGTAAGGATTTTTTAAAAATTAAATAGTTAGTATTTCCTGGATATTTTCTCAGAAGATCATTTATAATACTACTAGCATCTTTAGTGTTGTTCATTCGTTTGTAGGTCTCTGCCAATTTAAAGCTGATTTCTGGATTTTTAATTCCATTACTGACTGCTTTATTTGCGATTTCAATTGCTTTTTTATTTTGGTCAGACCACCAATAGACATCCATTAATGCCAGATAACTATCGTTCTCAAAAGGAGTTCTTTTAATAGCACTTAACAATTCAGATTCAGCAACTGGAAATTTTCCTTCCCAAGCTAGCATTCTTCCTTTTAAAGTTCGTACCTCTGAATAATTAGGAAGTTCATTTAAAATGTAATTACAGAGTAATTTTGCCTTTTTATAATCTTTTTTAAATGCAAAATCTCTAGCAAGAATAAAAGTTTGGTCAAAATTCAATCCCTTTGTTAACTCTTTAATTGTAGCTAATTCAGCCTTTGAAAATTGAACTGTCGGTTGTGCATAAATATTTAAAGAGGCAGGAAAAATTTTGTTTTTCTTGGTTAAATAGGCATTTAGTTTTTTAAAACTCAATAAGGAGTCCGCTATGATTTTAGATATTTTTTCTTCATGAACTTTATAAGTTCCAAAGTTTTCATTTATTTTATATAATTCTCCACCAGAATACAAATAATCTTTATAAATGTAATCATTGATACTTCCTTTGTATCTCATTAAAGGGATCTGGTGAATATTTCTAAATTCTTTTGCAGTATCTAATCCCTGACCCATCCAAGCTGTTTTTTCAAGCTTATTGAATTTGTAATTATTCATTAAAAAAGAAAGTAAACTTGGAGTTACATCCCAATGAGACGAAACAGATTTAAATTTCTCCGCTTTTTTCAACATCGGGCTATAGATAAATAAAGGTACATGAAAACGACATAATTCATCTTTTTGAGGGATAGGAATCAATCGGTGATCACCTGTAATGATGAAAATAGTGTTGTTGTATTCGGGCCTTTTGGCGTAAGCCTCCATGAAGTTTTTAATAGACGTATCTGTATAAAGGAGAGCAGCAAAAATATCTTTGTAAGTTTCGACCTCTCCTTTTTTAACTGTCAAAGTCTTATTTGTATTGACTATATCGTCAACTTTTTTCAAATAAACATCCTTTGATGGGAAATCAAAAGGTTCGTGATTAGAAAGCGTCATTATAACATCTAATCGGGGCATTTTTTTGCCATCTAGTTCAGATAATGTTTTCTTGAATATTTCAGCATCGGGATATCCCCAAGAAAAACCACCTGAATTCTCTTTAGTTTTTACATAACCGGAACCAAATTTATTTATATCAGTTATATGGTCGATATCATTGTATTCCAGAAAATTTATTTTTCTGTCAAAACTTGAATCGTCACCACTATAATAAGAGGTAGTGTAATCATTTGCTTTTAGTACGCTTATTAGCGAAATGTGTGAAGGAAGTTGGCCTAATTCCATAAAGCCTTTTTCGCCATAAGGTAACGATCCTAATAATGATGATGCTACACCAAAGGTTCTCCCGGTATTACTGACGAAGTTTTCCCAATAGAGTGATTTTGAGGTTAAGGAGTCTAGGTATGGCGTAAAACCTCTGTAGGCATTTTTCCCTATGAAATCACTTCCTAAACCTTCTGCCATGATGATTACAATATTGGGTTTCTCACTTTGAATATTAAAAAACGGAGCCAGTACATCTTCTGTTTCTTTAAATGGTTTTATCAAAGGAAACTCTTTTTTATAAAATAAATTAGAAACATCCAGCGCGCTTTTTTCATTTTGAAACTTAATGATATCTGTAGCCAGGAAATTAAGTTTGTTTTGAAAAACTGTAGCGGATGAATCTGGCACTACAAGCTTTAAACTACCCAAAATAATTACGAAAATGAATGAAGTCGCAAAAATTTGTCGCCCATTTGTATACTTATTCAACAGATAGTTGATTCCCAAATATAATAATGGCATTATTATAAAAGGTAAAAAATAGAGAAGAGACAACGATTCAGATGCAGTAACTGTGGTGTACATATCGTCTATGGAATATCCCAATAGATCTGCTCCCAGATTTATGTGTGTAGTAAGGCTGTATTTTACCAGAGCAAATTGAATAATGATAACCAAAGCAAATAACACCTTAATTAATACGACTTCAAGTGGCTTTTTTATATAAAGTAATGCAAAATAAAAAGGAATAAATAATAATCCAATGCCTATTCCTGTCCAAAAATCGTTCAATAATTTGTAGCCTAAAATTGTTACTATATTCTGGTTTTGGGAATAATTTGCTCCTATTGCATACGCTTCAAATATACTTAACAACCAAAATGTGACAATTAATGAAAAAGTTAAATAGATGTAGACATAATTATTGTTAAAATAACTACTGTTTAAAATGTTTTTAAATTTTTTAACCTTCATTTTTTTTAAATTATGCCTTAAATATTATGCTTTTGTCATTCCTTTTCTTGTCATATCACCCCATTCTATTTTTTTGTAAAAATAGTAGTCTATGTTTCCTTTAATTGCTGAATATAAAATGTAAGGATGATTTACAAAAGGTTCCAGGAAAGCTATCATTACTAATTTAAATCCGGTAGACTTCTTTTTGTATTGATGGTAGGTTAGTTCTTCTGAAACAATTGCAACAATAGAGAAAAGTACTGAAAATAAGTATGCTAAAATAACAAATGTAAATGTATAATCCCATCTTACTTCATTGAGAACTGTAAGAATTCCAAAATAAATGATACCAGCTACTTCTATAATTGGTGCTAATCTTTCGAAAAAAAACCAATATGGATAACTGATAAGCCCAAGTGAATTATATTTAGGATTAAATCCTATTTTATTGTGTTTTTTTAGTGTTTCGATTGTCCCACGAGTCCATCTGTTTCTTTGGGAAATAAATGTTTTATAATTATCTGGAGCTTCTGTCCAGCATAAAGGATCAGGAATATAAGCAACTCTATATTTTTGTTTCTCTTCTTCCATATATCGTCTCATTCGTACAATTATCTCCATGTCTTCTCCCACTGTATTTGTGTCATAGCCACCAACAGTAATAGCTATCTTTTTGTCAAATAAACCAAAAGCACCAGAAATAACCAATAAACCATTTAACCTGCTCCAAGCCATTCTTCCTAACAAAAAAGCTCTTAAGTATTCTAAAATTTGACCTTGTTCCAGCCAGGTTTTAGGAAAGTTTACATCAAGTAATTTACCGTCTTTAACAATACAGGAGTTGGCAATTCTTATTACTCCACCGGCAGCAATAACTTTGGCATCGGTTGTTTCTAGAAATGGCTTAATCATTTTTTGAAGTGCATCCTCTAATAACAAACAGTCCACATCAATACAAGCAACGTATTTATTTTTACTTATATTCAGTCCCATGTTTAAAGCATCAGCTTTTCCTCCATTTTCTTTATCAATTATAGTTAATTTATCAAATGCGGGATTTGTAGATTTATAGATACCTTTTCTTAGCGGCTTAGTTTTAATTTGTTCGTTGATATGATGATCTATTTGAATTAAGTCATAAGCTTCAATAAGTTTGTTGAGACTATCATCCTTACTACCATCATTTACAATGATTACATCATAATTTACATAATGGCTAGATAAGAGTGAGCGCACGTTCTCTACAATGTTTAGACTTTCATTGTAGGCAGGTGCAATAATTGAAATTGAAGGAGAAAAAGTCGAAGATAATATTTCCTTGTAGTTAACAAAGCTATTTTTCTTTACATATCCAATTGTCTCGATAGTAGAAATTACTCCTAATATGATGTAAGAGGAAATCGCAATTAAAGTAAAAACAAGAAAAAAATAATGAATTATTGACATTATAATTTCTACACTACTTGTGTTCATATTCGATTTGTTTTAAGCTATTAATGTTTTTTTAAATTCGTTTTCATAAAATGAGTACTCTTCAAAATTGATACTTTTCAAAATCCCCATTATTAATAGTTTAATTTCAAAATTTTCATGTTGCATATGTTCTAATAAAAAGGCTTTGTCATTACTTTCATATACATTTTCCATCATTTTAAGAAAAGCTATTTGCTCTTCATGCGTGCGTTCAATAAAATTAGTTTTCAAAATATTCTTGGCTTCAATAATATTCAAATGGCTCAATGCAGAAATTGTATTAACCCTAACGTTTTCACTTTTGTGGCTTAGCAATTCAATAAGTTCTTCTTTTGCTTCAAATTGATTGTAAACTCTAGCAAGTTTTAAAGAAAAAATAACTACCGAATCATTTGAAGATTTCAGCCATGGTCTAATGTCAGCAATTTCGGTATCATCAGTTACTTGAAGTACTTCTAACAACTGAATCTGATCCCACTCAGATAGGGGAGTCTCTAAAACATTTAAAAAAGCAAGTCCTTTAAAAGAAAATAAATGGATCAAGTATAATTGCATTTCCTTGCGAACTTCTTTTTTTGGGTGGTTAATATTATTCATTACCACTTTATGGACTCCTTTTACTTTAAACTGTGTAAGTTCTCTTATACCGATAGTTATAATGTCCCATTTTTTATTTCTCAGTTTAGCCAATGAATAACTCAAAAGCCCTAATTCAATATAAAGTTTATCAATAGATTCTGCTATTTCTCCGGATATTTCATTACGTAATTTTAATAATGTTGAAACAACAATTTTTCTCTTGAATGGATCAATGATACAGGAGGTCAACTCGTTAATAATTGCTTGTTGTTCTAAACTAATAGTATCATCATCATTTCCGGAATATAAATAGGTAATCAAGTAAGTTTCATATTCTTCTTGGTATTTAGCTTCTATCTTTTCATTTTCTCTTAAATGGTTTCTTAAGTATTTAAGATACATGATCAGCATTGAGATGATTACGAAAAAAATACTACTTAGAGCCCATGCCAACTGGATTATTGGCGATGATCGTTTAAGATTTTCTAATATGTATACAATTTCGTTCATCTCTAAATACTTTATTTAGTTTAAATATTAAACCAGTAATCTTTTAACCCGTATCACCAGTTCATGCGGACTTAATGGTTTACTCATAAAATCAGTAGCGCCTAAATCAAATGCTTTGAGTACTATTTCTTCTTGTCCAGCTGATGAAAAAACAATAACTGGAGTCTGTAAGTTAAGTTTGTTTCTTACATGACTGATTACTTCTAGTCCGCTAACAAAAGGCATCATGATGTCTGTTAAGATTAATTCGGGTTTGTGTTCTTCAATTAATTCTATAGCTTGTTTTCCATCTATAGCTACAAGAAGTTCATATCCTTCTTTTTCTAATCTAAATTTTAGCAGTAATGAAAGGACTGAATTGTCTTCGGCTAAAACTATTTTTTTTTTGTTCCCCATTTGTCTTATTGATTTGAATTACCTTAATAATTCAGATTTTAAATGCTAAAAAATAATTGGTTTATAGTAGTGTTACTTATATGCTTTAACTTAAATTTATTAGTAATTTTAGTAATCAAATATAATGTATTTTGTTTTTAAAACAATCGATAAAGTGCAAAAAAAGCAGATAAAGTGTAAAAAAGTAAGTTAAAAGATACTTTTTTAATAAAATTTAAGCAAGGTTTTAACTTGAGATTTTTATAAAAGACAATGTTTTATAAAAATTAAAGTCAATTTTTAATCAAATTTTTTACTTTTCTGGAAATTGGAATAATCGATTTTCCGATTTGAGAAATTCTGAAATAAATTTAAAATTTTTCGAAAACACCTAATCCAAATAAAGCGAAATCATATTTCACTGGATCATTTGCGTCAAATTCACGAAGTTTTAAATCTAATTCCGCTAAGGCTTTTCCATCATTTTGTTTTCTGGTCAGCAATCCTAATTTTCGAGCTACATTACCCGAGTGCACATCCAAAGGACAAGATAATGACGCAGGAGATATACTTTTCCAGATCCCTAAATCGACACCTTTAGTGTCCTGGCGCACCATCCAGCGTAAATACATGTTTATTCGCTTGGCTGCAGAATTTTTCAGAGGGTCTGAAATGTGTTTTTGGGTTCTAGATTGATGGGGAATTTCGAAGAATGTCTTTTTGAATTCCGAGATACTTTTTTGCATGGTTGCTAATTCTTGGTTTTTAGCATATACGGATTCTAATCCATCATGGTTTTCATAGATGTTTTTTAGACTTCTGATAAAACTTGCAAAATCCTGACCGTTAAAAGTGCGATGCACAAAATTTTCTAGTCGTTCCAAATCATTTTCGGAATGTGACATAACAAAATCATAAGGTGCATTTCCCATTAAATCCATCATTTTATGGGAATTTTTGATAATCATTTTGCGATTTCCCCAAGCTATTGTAGCACTTAGAAAACCGGCAATTTCGATATCTTCTTTTTGTGAAAACAAATGTGGAATTTGAACAGGATCACTTTCGATAAAGTCGAGTGTGTTGTACTGTACCACTTTTTCGTCAAGAAACGATTTGAGTTCTGAAGAATTCATTTTCTATTATTAAAGTTTAATGCGGCTCTTAGTGTCGAATGAACTTTAAACCTAAAATTTTTTAGTTACTAATCAATCCATCTATCATTATTAATTTTCTATCGGCCATATTCGCTAAATCTTCATTATGGGTAACAATGACAAAGGTTTGCCCAAACTCATCACGCAATTTAAAGAATAATTGATGCAGGTTTTCAGCCGAAGCTGTGTCAAGATTTCCCGAAGGTTCATCTGCAAAAATGATTGCAGGCTTGTTGATTAAGGCTCTTGCAACCGCTACACGTTGTTGTTCTCCGCCAGAAAGTTCATTGGGTTTGTGATTCATTCGATGGGAGAGTCCAAGATAAGTCAGCAGTTTTTTTGCTTCAATCTCCGTTTCCGATTTTGATTTATTAGCAATGAAAGCGGGAATGCAAACATTTTCTAAAGCCGTAAATTCAGGTAGTAATTGATGAAATTGAAAAATAAAACCTAAATTTAAATTTCTGAATTTAGATAAGGTTTTGTCATTCATAGTCAGAATGTCTTCATTGTTGATGCGTAATTCAATTCCATTTTCGACTGTAGGCTTGTCTAAAGTTCCAAGGATTTGCAAAAGAGTCGTTTTCCCGGCTCCCGAAGCCCCTACGATAGAGACAATTTCTCCTTTTTGAATATGTAAATCGACTCCTTTCAACACATGTAGTTGATCGTAATATTTATGTAGATTTTTGGCTTGTATCATTTTGAAACTATTTTCACAAAGAAACAAAGATTTTAATGATTATTAAATGCATCCCAATATATTTTGCTTTGACAAAATATAAACTTTAGTTAATATCGAATAATCAGTTCGTTTTAATGAATAAATTTGATTCTAAATTGGTAATGATGAAAAAAATAATTGGTATTTTTCTGGCACTATTGCCTTTTTCATTTTGTGCAAAAGAAAATAGAATTAATGTGCCAAAAAGTAAAGAAATAAAAAATATGGAAATACAAAACGGATTGGAAGTTGCAACCTTCGCAGGAGGTTGTTTTTGGTGTACAGAAGCAGTTTTTTTAGAATTAAATGGAGTGAAAAAAGTTGTTTCAGGATATATTGGCGGCAATACGGTGAATCCAACCTACAAGGATATTTGTAATGGAGATACGGGCCATGCGGAAGCTATTGAAATTACTTTTGATCCAAGCCAAATAAGTTTTGGAGAATTATTGGAAATATTTTTTGCTACACATGACCCAACTACGTTAAATCGTCAGGGAAATGATGTTGGAACGCAATATCGCAGTGAGATTTTTTACCATAATCCTACTCAAAAACAAGTTTCGGAAGATTATATTGCTTTGATGACCAGTGAGAATACGTTTGGCAAACCAATTGTAACTAAGATTTCTGCAGCTTCTAAATTTTATGAGGCCGAAGATTATCATCAAAACTATTACAATCAAAACAAGACTCAAGGATATTGCAGTTATGTGATAACTCCAAAAATTGAAAAGCTGAAAAAAATGTATCAAGACAAGCTCAAAAAATAATTGGCATTGGATTTGTACAACTTTCTGATAAATTGAAATAGTATGACAGAACAAGTGCCCGTTAGCGCAGAAAACAATAAAACTAGAAATCTTCTATTAGGAATTCTGTTTGATGCAATAGGATTAGTATCGTTTACGGTTCCGTTGGTTGGAGAATTCTCAGATGTAATTTGGGCGCCATTAGCTGGGTTTCTAATGACTTGGATGTATAAAGGAACCATAGGACGAGTAGGAGGTGTAGTTACTTTTCTGGAAGAAATTTTACCCTTTTCAGATTTTATACCAACGTTTACATTGACTTGGATTTATAAGTATTGGATTAAAAACAAAAACGCCTCGTAACTGAGGCGTTTTTTTATTCTTTAAAAAGAAATCCCAACCCCATACGTTTCAGCATCTTTTTTTCGAAAGCCCAAAAGAAATTGAACTGCCCAAAAATAAATCCAATTAGGACTAAAAGCACTTGGTATATAGGGAAGATTAAAATTAATCGCACTGGTGTAAACCAATATCCTAAGTCTTCTTTTGTAATTCCCAACCAAAAACAAAACGGTTTTGACAACCATGCCGAAGCCGAGCCGGTAATTGCAAAAACGATAAATATGATTATGAGTTGGAAATTAGTTTCAATTCCCCAACGTTGTTTTAGTTTATTCATTTTTATTTATAATGATTACAAATATAGTAACATTATCTGATGGGGACTAAACCAAAAAGTTTTTGTTTGTAGGTATTTTGAAAATAAATCATGTAATTGTAAATCAGATAATTTACTTCGTAGCCATAATCAATATTTGGATCATAATTGATGGACATTTCATATAAATTCGGATTGTATCGCATAGGTTGCATAACACGACTATTCCACTCGCTGACATAAAATTGATTTTTATTCTCTAAATAGCTTTGCGAATGATATCCTCTTGGAAACGCTCTGGAGTTAAGCCATGTGCTAAAACCGGGATCAATTATAATTACTTCATATTCGAGCTCGTCATTGGCAATTCGCACAGTATCACCTAGAGTTGCAATAGGCTTTTCAGTACTTGGAAAATTAGACTTTGAAGTGTTACAACTAAAAATAGAAACTAGAATAATTGCTAATAGATAAACACTATTTTTCATAATCAGAAAATTGAATATTAAATTTACAAAATTAAATGATTTGTTTGTAGTGTTTTAACATAAAAAAATCACCTACAACGAGTAGATGATTTTTTATAAATATTTTTATTTTTATTATTTTCCAAAAAGTTTGCCGAGTATACTTCCTATTCCGCCACCTTTTTTTGTTACGGCTGACATGGCATCACTTATATCTACTTTTCCATCTGCATTTTAGTCTAAACCAAATTGATCTCCATATTTAGATATAGCATCCATTATACCTGAATTCTGGGCACTATTACCAGAAATCGCCGCTATCACATCCGAAATTTGAAAACTACTATCATTAGGGTCTTTTGCTTTATTGACTAACGAACCTAAAATTTGAGGAATTAAACTTCCTGCAACACCAGAGGCAGTTTCACTGTTGACACCAAATTTTTCACCTAAGCTTCCTGTAAGTTGTTCGGTGAGTTTTTGTACTACAGGATTTGAACTGTCTTGAGCATTGTTTCCTTGAAATAAACCTGCAAGTTGATCTGCTCCGCCTTCTGAAACTATTTTTTGTAACCCAGAAAAAATAGAACTACTTGCCTCGGTCATAACTGCTTCATTTTGCTCGTTTGGAATCGCTTGGTTTTTAACAACTGATTCTACTCCAAACTGTTGTGCTAATTGTGTTAATTGTTCAAACATGGAAAGTATTTTTTAAATTAGAAATCAAATTTAATGAAAAAAGGGACTTATTAAACAAAGTTAATAAATCCCTTTTTATTTATTTAGTCAAAAATACTAGCCTAATATGCTAATAATTTGTGAAGCTAATTCAGTACCAATTCTATCTTGAGCTTCTCCTGTTGCAGCTCCAATATGAGGAGTCAACGAGATTTTATGATTCATCAAAATAGTCATTTCAGGAGTTGGTTCGTTTTCAAAAACATCTAATCCTGCAAATAATACTTTTCCGCTGTCTAATGCTTTTACTAATGCCACTTCGTCAATAACACCACCACGAGCACAGTTTACAATACCTACACCGTTTTTCATGATTGCTAATTCTTTCTCGCTGATGATGTAACCATCCTGAGCAGGAACGTGTAAAGTAATGAAGTCAGCTTCTTTAAATAAAGACTCCAATGATTGAGAAACTATAGTTGTTGTGATAGATTGCCCGTCAAAAAACTCCACTTTAATATCAACTTGTGGGATAAACATATCAGCAGCAATCACTTTCATGCCTAAGCCTAATGCCATTTTAGCGGTAGCCTGACCAATACGGCCAATTCCTACTACTCCAAGCGTTTTTCCTCTTAATTCAACTCCGTTTGCATAGGCTTTTTTCAAACCTTCAAAGTTTGTATCTCCTTCAAGAGGCATATTTCTGTTAGAATCGTGTAAAAAACGAACACCAGAAAATAAGTGTGCAAAAACTAATTCTGCTACTGATTCTGATGACGAAGCTGGAGTATTGATTACATGAATTCCTTTGCTTTTAGCATAATCCACATCAATATTATCCATTCCTACACCACCACGACCTATAATTTTTAATCCTGGGCAAGCGTCAATGATATCTTTACGAACTTTAGTTGCACTACGTACCAAAACTACACTTACATTATTTTCATTTACAAAATTAGCTACTTGCTCTTGAGCTACTTTTGTAGTTATAACTTCAAATCCACCTTTTTCTAAAGCTAGAATTCCACTTTTTGAAATTCCGTCATTGGCTAATACTTTCATTTTTTATGTCATTGCGAGGAACGAAGTAATCTCATCCTCATATTTAATTTATTATTTTATTTTTCTGGAGCTATTTCCCGCTATCCGTTACAATCTTTTTTTCGGTAAAAACCTTAAAAAAGGATTTTCACTGCTATCGGGGCTAGGTATTCAGAATTCAATTGGTGTTTTTTGTGAAACTGAAAACTAAACTTTTGCTTCCAATTCTTTCATTACATCAACTAATACTTGAACACTTTCTAACGGAAGTGCGTTGTACATAGAAGCTCTGTAACCACCTACTGAACGATGTCCAGGTAATCCAGATATGCCTGCTGCTTTCCACATTGCATCAAACGTTGCAGCATGTGCTTCATCATTTAATAAGAAAGTAGCATTCATGTTTGAACGGTCTTCAACAACTGCAGCCCCTTTGAATAATGGGTTCCTGTCTATTTCTGCATAAAGTAATGCCGCTTTGGCATTGTTTATTTTTTCTATAGCAGCAATTCCACCAAGGTTTTTCAACCATTGTAATGTCAATAATGAAGCATAAACTGGAAAAACAGGAGGAGTATTGTACATACTTTCTGCTTTGATATGTTTAGTGTAATCCAACATACTTGGGATAATTCGGTTGTTTTTAGCAAGAATTTCTTCTTTTACAACAACCAAAGTAGTTCCTGCCGGACCCATATTTTTTTGAGCTCCTGCATAAATCAAATCAAATTTAGAAAAATCCAATTCTCTTGAAAATATATCAGAACTCATATCACATACAATTGGCATATCAAGTGACGGGAATTCCTTCATTTGTGTACCAAAAATAGTGTTGTTACTTGTGCAATGGAAATAATCAGCATCTGCAGGGACAGTATATCCTTTTGGAATGTGATTGTAATTTTGTTCTTTAGAAGAAGCTACAACAACTGTATCTCCAAAAAGTTTTGCTTCTTTTATAGCGCCTGAAGCCCATGTTCCGGTATCAAGATAAGCCGCTTTTCCGCCTTCTTTCATTAAGTTATAAGGTACCATCAAAAATTCTAAACTAGCTCCGCCAGCAAGAAATAATGCTTGATATCCTTTGCCTTCAAGGCCTAAAAGTTCAATAACAATTGCTCTAGCTTCATCCATTACGGCAACGAAGTCTTTGCTTCTATGCGAAATTTCTAAAAGCGATAATCCTGAATCGTTAAAATTTAATATTGCTTGTGCTGATTTTTCAAAAACTTCTTGTGGTAAAATACAAGGTCCTGCGCTGTAGTTGTGTTTTTTCATGGTGTAGTTTAAGTCCAAAAAATTAAAGTGCAAATTTCGGCAATAGGAATTTAAAAGGCGTTAAATAATTCGAAATAATTAAACATATTTCAACTATGTTGTTAACAAAAACGAAATAGTATCGATGTTATCTGCGTAATTCCATAATTTAGGTTTTTGGGTTTGTCCAAAATCAATACTGCCTTCTATAAGATTGTCACTTACGATGCATTGAATTTGTTCGTTTTCAGATTGTAATCTTGTTTTCAATTCATTGATGTCCTCATAAAACTCATAAAACACACTAGAAATAGGTGAGGCATGGCTTTGATCTTCTTTTATTGTCAAAAAGCCATTGTCTAATAATTTGAAATTACTCATCAAGAAAACGGCCTTATTGTAATCGTAATTGTTAGCATATTTTTCATAATGTATCACGTCTTGGTATTCGAATATAGCTTCAAAAAACGTGTCAAATACATATCCTTTTGGGACAAAAAGTTTAGAAACATTGCGACAACCCAATCCAAAATAGCGGAATATATCTTCCCCTAAAGATGCTAGTTGTTCTTTGGTTTCTTTTCCATTCAAGACAGCAATTGAGTTTCTGCTTTTTCGAATGATAGAAGGTTTGTCTTTAAAATAGTATTCAAAATAACGTGCCGTATTATTACTTCCTGTAGCTATTACTGCATCAAAATTTTCTAATTTTCCATCTACAAAAGTAATGTTATTGGCTAATTCAGGGGCAACTGCCAGGATGTACTTTGCTAAAAAAGGCAATAAATGTTGGTCATTTGAGGATGTTTTTACCAATACGTTATTCCCTGTAATTAAAACGGAAAGGAAATCATGAAAACCCACTAACGGAATATTTCCTGCAAGAATTAAGGCGATATTTTTAGGTTCTTTTATTGGAAAGTCATAAGCCGAAAGCCATTGATTTAAGTTTTCTGTAGTTAATGCCTCTGCCCAAGATTGAATAGCAAAATACACTTGCTTTGGTGTATACCATCCATTATGGGATTGAGATAATTTTATTAATGCTATGAAATCTTCAAAAAACACATCGTTGTGCAAAACACTCGGATTTCGGTAAGTATTATCTTCAGAAAATTGACTTAGGAATTTTCCTAATTCAACAAAAACACTTTTTTTTGTTTCTAATGTCATAATGTTTGCTTATGAATAGTTTTGATTGTAATTTTGCACAAAAATAAGCATAAATATGTCGAAAGTCAAAAGTCCTAATGTCAAAAGAATTTTGACATTCGACATTCGATATTAAGACTTTAAAACTATAGAAAAATGGCAATTATTATAACAGACGAGTGTATCAACTGTGGTGCTTGTGAACCAGAGTGCCCAAATACAGCAATATACGAAGGAGCAGATGACTGGAGATATAAAGACGGAACAAAACTTAAAGGGAAAGTAATTTTGCCGGATGGTACAGAAGTAGATTCTGATGAATCTCAAACTCCTATTTCTGACGAAGTGTACTACATTGTGCCAGGAAAATGTACAGAATGTAAAGGTTTTCACGACGAACCACAATGTGCTGCAGTATGTCCTGTAGACTGTTGTATTCCGGATGATAATCATGTAGAAAGTGAAGAAACGTTATTGAACAGACAAGCGTTTTTACATAACGAATAAAGATAAAATTTTTATATTTTACAACAAAAAAAATCCTGTTTGCCACGGCAAACAGGATTTTTTTTGAGGTATTTTGAAACAGATTATTTTTTGATAATTACAAAAGTTTCTACCGTAATTTTGTCTGTTTTGTCATCATAGGATTCTAAAACTAAATTTCCATTGGCATCAAAGTAACCATAAGAAGTTTTGTTTTTTGAACTATAGATATAGTTGTTGTTTGATGTTTTTCTCAAAACAGCGGCTTTTTCAGCATTAGGTTGGTATATCGTATATCCACTTTCAGCTAGTTTGACTTCATATTTTTGTCCGTTCAAATCATAATATGCGGATCTATCTACATCAACAATATTTGTAACTCCATTTGCAGTAATGCTAGTAATAGCCGTTACTTCAACCGGTGTTTCTTTTCTTTCTTTGTTTAAAGCATTAGATTCAGCGTCTTTTAATTCAATTTTTTGAATTTCTTTTACTTCTTGAGTTTTTACTGATTTTTTTTGGCCGTCAGAGTTTTTTACAGTAGTTACCGTCGTTTTAATTTCGGATTTAACATTTTTATTTTGAGCTTGAATATTTACTGAAAATAGAAACGCAACCATTCCAAGAATTAGAGTCTTCATAATATTTAATTTTAGGATTAATATAAAGCTAATTTACAATCCTCTGGTTGAGTACTTGTTACGTAATTATGATAAAAGATTATATAATTTACATTAAGGAAGCTAAAGACTATGTTTTTAATTTTGTCTAGTAACAATTGCAAAAGTGTCATGTTTATAGTTTTTCGGTCAATTGTTCTAATGATTTAAAAATCATTTAGATATAAAATAATTGTATTTCGTTTTAAGGTAAAAACACGAACTGGAGAAAAATCATTAACAATTATTTCTTTTCGTCCTTTTTGAGGTGTAACGTTGCGTGATTCAATATAGTATGAAATTTTATGATGAAATTATTTTCCAATTGCAGATGCTTTATAATCAATAATTTTACAGAGAATAAGTGAAATAAAAAAAGGGCTATCTTTCGACAGCCCTTTTGATTTATTCAATAAATGAATTAGAATTTATAGTTTAATGATAAATTAAACATAGTTCCTAATTGGCTAAAGTGATATCCATCATACGTCATTTGAGAATAACGTTGGTTGAAAGTGATCAAGTTAGATTGATTTTTTACTTGAGCAGGGTCGTTTAAAAGTTCTACACCTTTAGCATTTTCTGCAACAAATTTCCATTCAGGAAGTACATTCAACAAGTTGTTTACATTCAATGCCAAAGTTAATTTTTCAGTAGCAGAGAAAGTAACTCCTAAATCTGTAACAACTTTTGGAATAAATTCAGTTTTTAAATTAGCTTTTAAATAATCTACCGATCCAACTGGAGCATTCGGGTTATTTGTAGCTAAGCCATCTTGATTAAAAGTGGTTTTACCAAAGTAAGTATTGTTCAAAGAGAAACCAAATTTACCAACTTCATAATTAGCTCCTAAAATCCATTTGGTATCAGGTCTTGATGTAAACATCAATGAGTTTAATATATCTCCGAATGAATTGTTTGTTACATCAGAGATTCTTTCATTTTGTAAGGTAACATTACCAGATAAATTAAATCCTAATTTTCCTTCTCCTAATAAGATGTTGTTGTAATTAGCTACTACATCTAAACCTGATGTACGAGAATCAAATGAGTTTGAAAAGTAAGCAACATTACCAAATTGAGTATCTTGTCTGTCTCCTAATACAATTCTATCTTCTACTTTGATATTGTAATAATCTACAGTAAAGTTGAAGTTTTTAGAAGGTTTAGCTCCAATACCAACAGTTACGTTAGTTGATTTTTCAGCATCTAGTTGTGGAACACCTAAAATACGAGCTTGTGGAGATACGTTATTGATAATTCCACTTACTTGAATTCCTTGACCTGCTACAAAAGAATATTGTGCTTTTTGAGTGTAAATTTGGTGCAATGTAGGTGCTCTGAATCCAGTAGAAACAGATCCTCTTAGCGTAATTTTATCATCTGCAAATTTATATCTTGAGCTTAATTTCCAAACGGTAGCTCCACCAAAATCACTGTACTCTTCATGACGAAGAGTTCCGTTGATTAAGAAATCTTCAGTTACATCGTAAGCAATGTCAAAATAAGCTCCTAAATTATAACGATTCCATTTTCCTGAGTTTTCAGGTCTGTTTCCTGCAAACGAGTCTGCACCAATACCATCCCAAGAAGCTTTATCTCCTTCGATTACTTCAAAATTTTCTGTTCTGAACTCAGTACCGAAACCAATACTCACTTTGTCTGATACTATTTTAGAGATGTCTAAATTTCCTACAATGTGATTAAAAGCAGTTCCTCCAGGTTGAAAAGTAATAGGGCTATTTTCTTGATAAACGTTGTTGCCATTTGCATCTTGAATGTCTGATCTGTTTTGAGAGTTTGTTACTGAATACGTTTGTGAGTTACCACCTACTGTTACGCTAGCGTCAGTATTCCAACCGTTTTTAACTGCTTTAAATCCTAAAGTAGCATTGTAATCATTTAAATCTCCAACAAAAGTAGGAACATAACCTACGTAAGACGCTGCTGTACCATCTCCAAAGAAATCAGCAAGGTATGGGTTAGCAGGATTTAATGTTCTCCAATATGGTGTTCTGTAATTAGCAAATGAGTTTACTTTTTTGTAAACGTATGCTGCGTTATAATACAATGATGTTTCATCTGATAATTGGAATCCACCGTTAACTAAAAATTTAGCAGCTGCAGTTTCTGGAGATCCATTGATATTTCCAGCATCTGGTTTTTTAGCAAGGAAAGCTTGAACATCAGAAAGTGCAGCTCCAAAATCTCCTGCTTCGCCAGCAGCGTCTACAGTTCCTGGTCTGTTTGCAAGATTAACTTTTGAAAAATCAACAGTATAGTTGATATATCCTTTATCACCTACTGTAGATCCATTATTTAAACTTACTCCAATCATTTCACCGTCACCTTCAGAAGTTACACCACTTCTAGCAGTTACAGATCCACCGTTAGTACTTTTCTTTAAAATGATATTCATAACTCCAGCAATCGCATCAGAACCGTATTGAGCAGATGCACCATCACGAAGTATTTCTACTCTTTCGATAGCATCTGTAGGAATTGCAGAAATGTCTGCTCCTGTTTCTCCACGTCCTGGAGATGTTTGTACATATAACAATGAACTTAAGTTTTTACGCTTTCCGTTGATTAAGATTAAAGTCCTACTAGGTCCCATGTTTCTTATTTCATATGGGTCTAGCAATGAAGTAGCATCATTTACAGGAGTTTGAACCGTGTTAAAAGACGGAATTTTGTACTGTAATGCTTTGTCAAATGATGCTTGACCAGTTGAAGCCAAATCTTTTGATGATATTACATCAATAGGAAGTGGAGTGGTAGTGTTACTTCTTGGAGCCGTTCTTGACCCTGTTACAACTACTTCGTCTAGGTTTTGTCCGCCTTCTTCTGATAAAACAACATTTATTACTGCATCCGTAGTAGCTTTCTCTAATTTAGAAAACCCTACATAACTAAAAACTAAAGTAGCACCCTCTTTTACTTTAATCTTGTACATACCGTCCATGTCAGTAGAAACTCCGTTTTGAGTTCCCTTTTCAATAATATTTACACCCGGCAAAGCATTGCCGGTGTTGTCTTTTACAACCCCCGAGACTTCTTTTTGTGCAAAAAGAAACGAGACGTTTAATAGAAATAATAATAATGCAAATTTTTTCATAATAAGTTGTGTTTGGTTTTTGTTTGGTTTAAAATCGGCTGCAATATAATTTTTTTTTAACAAAAGATTAGCATATCGTTTAATTTTTTATAAAAAACATATCAGACCTGTTTAAACTGCAATTTTTACTTACTTAAACATTTATAAAATCTTATATTTGCAAACTTTTAAAGTAAACGCTAAACTTTTAACTGGCAACGGTTATTGGTAAAAAAAATGATCATAATATCTCAATCGTTCTGTTTTTTTAAACAAATAGGATTGCGATACAATATTCCATTAAAAAAATAAATATTATCTACATATGAAAGCAGGGATTGTAGGATTACCAAATGTTGGAAAATCAACGTTATTCAATTGTTTATCTAATGCAAAAGCACAAAGTGCAAATTTTCCTTTTTGTACTATCGAACCTAATATAGGTGTTGTGAATGTTCCGGATTCCAGAATAGAAAAACTGGAAGAATTAGTAAAACCAGAGCGTGTGCAAATGGCAACTGTTGATATCGTGGATATTGCTGGATTGGTAAAAGGAGCCAGTAAAGGAGAAGGTTTAGGAAATCAGTTTCTGGGAAACATTAGAGAGTGTAATGCTATTATTCACGTTTTGCGTTGTTTTGATAACGACAATATTGTTCACGTTGACGGAAATGTAAATCCAATTCGTGATAAAGAAACAATCGATATTGAGTTGCAGTTGAAAGATTTAGAAAATGTTGAAAAACGCTTGGAAAAAGTAAAACGTGCCGCTAAAACTGGAAATAAAGAAGCAATTGTCGAAGAAGCATTGTTGAACAGAATTAGAGAGACTTTACTTCAAGCAAAATCAGCGAGAACTATTACGCCACAAAACAATGACGAAGAAGTTTTGATGGAAGGTTTTCAATTGATTACTGCAAAACCAGTATTGTACGTTTGTAATGTTGATGAAAATTCGGCAGTTAACGGAAATAAATATGTAGACCAAGTTCGTGAATTGGTAAAAGATGAAGATGCTGAGGTTATCGTACTTTCTGTAGGTGCTGAAGCGGATATCACCGAATTGGAAAGCTACGAAGAACGTCAGGTTTTCTTAGAAGATATGGGTTTAAGTGAGCCAGGAGCATCAGTATTGATTCGTGCCGCTTACAAATTATTGAAACAACAAACTTATTTTACTGCAGGTGTCAAAGAAGTTCGTGCTTGGACTATTAATATTGGAGCAACTGCACCGCAAGCTGCAGGAGTGATTCACACTGATTTCGAAAAAGGATTTATCCGTGCCGAAGTTATTGCTTACGAAGATTTCGTTCAATATGGTTCAGAAGCAAAATGTAAAGAAGCCGGAAAATTTAAAGTAGAAGGAAAAGAATACATTGTTAAAGATGGAGATGTGATGCATTTTAGATTCAACGTCTAAAAAAGGTATAAAATCAAAAATCATAAAGTCGAAAGTTAGTAATAGCTTTTGACTTTTTTTATGCACCTAATCCAGCTTTACACTTTAAGATTGATCTGAAAAATACTTTACGTTGTAATCTAGGGTAAAATAGATTTGGGTGATACCAGATTTCATAGTTTCATATTCGTTTTCAAAATGGGAGAATCTGTGGCTAATTATTTTGCAACAGAGTCAATTTTTACTACTTTTAGTAAAAATAAAGTATCATGAAAATAATCGCTTTTGGCGCAAGCCCCAGCAAAAACTCTATCAATAAAAAATTAGCGACTTACGCAGCAAATCTTTTTGAAAATGCCGAGGTGAAGGTATTGGATTTAAACGATTTCCAAATGCCCATATTTACTGTTGATATAGAAAAAGAAATTGGTCAGCACGAGTTAGCAAAAGCATTTTTGGCTAAAATTGCCACCGCAGATATTCTAGTGGTTTCTCTTGCTGAAAATAATGGAAATTATTCAGCGGCTTTCAAAAATGTATTTGATTGGTGTTCTAGAATAACAGGGAAAGTTTTTCAGGAAAAACCTATGCTGTTGATGGCAACTTCTCCAGGAGCCAGAGGTGGCGCAAGTGTTTTGGAAATCGCTAAAAAAGCTTTTCCATTTTATGGCGGAAACGTTAAGGCGGCTTTTTCACTTCCTAGTTTTGATGCTAATTTTGATATTGTAAACGGTAAAATTTCTAATCCTGAATTAGACAATCAATTGAAAGAGATTATCAAGAATTTTTAAATTTGAATATCAAAAATCAACATCAATTTGAAATCTGCAATCTAAAATCCTAAATCCTAAATCGGTTGTCAATATCATTCTTAATAACTTTGATGACTACCTATTTTAAATTTTATCGAATTACACTACATTAGCACAAAATCCACAAATTTTACAATGTCCGAACAAAATCAATATACCGAAGATAATATTCGGTCGCTCGACTGGAAAGAACACATTCGCATGCGTCCCGGAATGTACATCGGAAAACTAGGGGATGGTTCTTCTGCAGATGATGGTATTTATATTTTAGTCAAAGAAGTCCTCGATAACTGTATCGACGAGTTTGCAATGGGCGCCGGAAAAACTATTGAGGTGACAATTAAGGACAAAACGGTTACTGTTAGGGATTATGGCCGTGGTATTCCGCTAGGAAAAGTGGTTGACGTAGTGTCAAAAATGAATACTGGAGGGAAGTATGATTCAAAAGCTTTTCAGAAATCAGTTGGTCTTAATGGTGTCGGAACTAAAGCAGTCAATGCGCTTTCTAATTATTTCAGAGTAGAGTCTGTTCGTGATGAAAAACAAAAGGCAGCCGAATTCTCCGCAGGAAATTTGGTTCTCGAAGAAGAAATTATAGACACTACCAAACGAAAAGGTACCAAAGTTATTTTTACTCCTGACGAAACCATTTTCAAGAATTACAAATTCCGTATGGAATATGTAGTGAAAATGATTCAGAATTATTGTTATCTAAATAATGGTTTAACCATCATTTTTAATGGCGAAAAATACTATTCTGAAAACGGACTTAAAGATTTATTAGAAGCTACAATTAATGTTGAGGATTTAGAATATCCAATTATACATTTGAAAGAAGGCGATATTGAGATTGCCTTAACACACAGCAAAACCCAATATTCTGAGGAGTATCACTCTTTTGTAAACGGACAAAATACCACTCAAGGTGGAACGCATTTAGCAGCATACCGAGAAGCGATTGTAAAAACCATTCGGGAGTTTTATAATAAAAGTTTCGAAGCATCTGATGTCCGAAAATCCATTGTTACCGCCATTAGTATCAAAGTAATGGAGCCTGTTTTTGAGTCGCAAACCAAAACCAAATTAGGTTCGACAGATATGGGTTCAGAACCGGGAATGCCTTCGGTACGTACTTTTGTAAATGATTTTGTGAAAACGAAATTAGATAATTACTTGCACAAGAATCCTTCAACAGCAGAGGCGCTTTTGCGAAAAATTCTTCAAGCCGAAAGAGAACGTAAAGAGCTTTCTGGTATTCGAAAATTAGCAACAGATCGAGCTAAAAAAGCGAATTTACACAACAAGAAATTAAGAGATTGTCGTGCGCATTTACCCGATACCAAAAACCCAAGAAATTTAGAAAGTACGCTTTTTATCACTGAGGGAGATTCGGCTTCTGGTTCTATTACCAAATCACGTGATGTAAATACACAAGCGGTTTTTAGTTTACGTGGTAAGCCTTTGAATTCGTATGGGATGAGCAAGAAAATTGTGTATGAAAATGAAGAATTCAATTTATTGCAAGCGGCTTTGGATATTGAAGACGGATTGGAAAAATTGCGTTACAATAATATCGTGATTGCAACCGATGCCGATGTCGATGGGATGCACATTCGATTATTGTTGATTACGTTTTTTCTTCAGTTTTTTCCTGAATTGATAAAAGAAGGACATTTGTATATTTTGCAAACGCCACTTTTCAGGGTTCGAAACAAGAAAGAAACTATTTATTGCTATTCGGATGAAGAACGAAAAGATGCTATTGAAAAACTAAAACCAAAACCAGAAATCACCCGATTCAAGGGATTAGGAGAAATTTCTCCCGATGAGTTCAAGAATTTTATTGGAGAAACGATTCGTTTAGATCCAATCATGATGGACAAAAACACTTCGATTGAACAATTATTGTCTTTCTATATGGGTAAAAATACGCCAGACAGACAGGAGTTTATCATCAAGAATTTGAAGGTGGAATTAGATGTAATCGAGAAAGTTTAAATAGTTATAAAATGCCTACAAAAAGAACACTAATTTTTATCGCTTTACTATTTGTGATTAGTTTTTCAACTACCTTTTTTATTATAAGGAGTAATGATCATAAAGAATGTGATATAGTTATAAAGAAAGAGAAGGATAAAAATGGAATTGAGGTTACAAAGGAAGAGCATGTTTGTAAAGAAAAATATTCTTTTTAGAGTTTTTAGAACAAAATTAGAATTGATTACTATTCAATAGAATATATTTAATGAAAGACGAAGAAGACGAAAATACAATTCCGGAAGGTCAGGAAGAAGATAATTCAATTGATGAAAATCAATCTGAAGATAAATCTTTTGAAGGCCAGCATTTTTACGATAATCAAGAAGACGGAAACGATACCATTACCAAAGTTACGGGGATGTATAAGGACTGGTTTCTGGATTATGCTTCGTATGTGATTCTGGAGCGTGCCGTTCCGGCTATTGAAGATGGTTTTAAACCGGTGCAACGTCGTATCATGCACTCTCTAAAAGAATTAGATGACGGTCGTTATAATAAAGTTGCCAATGTTGTAGGACACACCATGCAGTATCATCCACACGGAGATCAGAGTATTGGTGATGCGATGGTGCAAATTGGACAAAAAGAATTATTGATTGACTGTCAGGGAAACTGGGGGAATATCCTAACGGGTGATGGCGCTGCAGCTTCTCGTTACATTGAAGCGCGTTTGTCTAAATTTGCTTTGGAGGTTATTTACAGTCCAAAAATTACCGATTGGGGCGTTTCTTACGATGGACGAAGAGCCGAACCGAACAATCTTCCGGTGAAGTTTCCATTGCTTTTGGCACAAGGAGCTGAAGGTATTGCTGTTGGTCTTTCGACGAAAGTGTTGCCTCATAATTTCAATGAATTAATCGATTCTTCGATAAAAATATTAAAGGGGAAACCTTTTACACTGTATCCGGATTTTATGACGCAAGGTATTGCCGATGTGTCTAATTATAATGATGGATTGCGTGGCGGACGTATTCGTGTTCGTGCCAAAATTGGTCAGCTGGACAAAAATACTTTGGTGATTACCCAAATTCCGTTTTCTACAAATACAACGACTTTGATTGACAGTATTTTGAAAGCAAATGATAAAGGGAAAATCAAAATCAAGAAAATTGAAGACAATACCGCTGCTGAGGTCGAAATATTAATTCATCTTTTTCCAGGTGTTTCTCCAGATAAAACCATTGATGCATTGTTTGCTTTCACAGCTTGTGAAACTTCGGTAGCGCCATTGGGTTGTGTGATTGAAGATAATAAACCGTTGTTTATCGGGGTTTCGGATATGTTGAAAATTTCAACCAATAGAACGGTACAATTACTGAAAAGTGAATTGGAAATTCAATTGAGTGAACTGGAAGAACAATGGCATTTTCTTTCTTTGGAACGTATTTTTATCGAAAATAAAATCTATCGTGACATTGAAGAAATGACGACCAGAGAAACGGTAATTAAGGCCGTTGATGATGGTTTGAAACCACATACAAAACATTTAAAACGCGCTGTTACCGAAGACGATATTCTGCGTTTATTGGATATTCGAATCATGCGTATTTCAAAATTTGACAGCAATAAAGCGCAAGACAAAATCGAAGCATTGGAAGGTGATATCGAACAAGTAAAACACAATTTAGAACATCTGATTGATTTTGCTATTGCTTATTTTACCAAATTAAAAGAGAAGTATGGAAAAGGGCGGGAACGCCAAACCGAACTACGTATTTTTGATGATATCGAAGCGACCAAAGTAGTTTTAAGAAACACTAAATTATATGTTAATAAAGAGGAAGGATTTGTAGGTACGAGCCTGAAAAAAGACGAGTACGTTACGGATTGTTCTGATATTGATGATGTTATCGTGTTTTTGCGTGATGGAAAAATGATGATTACCAAAGTAGATGCGAAAACATTCGTGGGTAAAGATATTATTCACATTGCTATTTTTGACAAAAGTGATAAGCGTACCATTTATAACATGATTTACCGAGATGGAAAATCTGGGCCTTCTTATATCAAACGATTCAATGTTTCAGGAGTTACCCGAGACAAAGCATACGATTTGACCAATGAAACTGCGGGTTCCCAAGTGTTGTATTTTTCTTGCAATCCAAATGGAGAAGCTGAAGTAATTACAATATTATTGCGTCAGGTAGGAAGTGTAAAAAAACTGAAATTCGATATTGATTTTGCCAGTTTAGCGATAAAAGGTCGTGCTTCCAAAGGGAATTTGGTTACTAAATATCCAATCAAAAAAATAGAATTGAAGGAAAAAGGAATTTCGACTTTATTGCCAAGAAAAGTTTGGTTTGATGATACCGTTCAACGATTAAACGTAGATGCAAGAGGGGAGTTGTTAGGGGAGTTCAGACCTAATGATAAAATTTTGGTCATATCACAATCTGGAAAAATAAAAGTAATTACACCAGAATTATCGACTCATTTTGATGAAGATATGGTGGTTTTGGAGAAATGGATTCCAAAGAAACCAATTTCGGCGATTTATTATGATGGAGAAAAAGAACGTTATTACATCAAACGTTTCTTAGTGGAAACAGAAAATAAAGAGGAAAGTTTTATCACGGAACATTCTAATTCACAATTAGAGATTGTATCAACGGATTATCGCCCTGTGGCTGAATTAATTTTTACAAAAGTAAAAGGAGTTCAAAAAGAGGCAATGACGGTAGATATAGAATCGTTTATTTCGGTAAAAGGATTTAAGGCTTTAGGGAATCAATTGACAACCGATAAGTTGAAACAAGTAAACTTGCTGGAACCTTTACCGTATGAAATTCCTGTTGAGGTTATTCCTGAGGATTTAGAAGTAAAAGGAGAAACAGATGCTGATGATTCTGATATTCAATTGGAAGATGACGGACAGATTACTTTGTCTTTAGAATAAATAAAAAGCTCCTGAAAAGGGGCTTTTTTTTATGCATTTTCGCCAATTTTTATACGCTTATTAAAACAATTGTCTTAGGGTAATTTCTTTTCTCTCTCTCAATTTATTTAGAATTTTCAAAAAGGCAATTGCAGTAATATAGGCATCTCCCATTGCGGTATGCCTGTCTTTTTTTGAAATATCAAATTTATCGGCAAGCTCGTCTAAACTATAATTTTCTTTACGGTCCAATAAATTAGATACCAATAATGTTTTTTTATACAAAACAGCCGTGTCTAAAGTCTTGTTTTTTAATTCCGGCAATCCGTTTCTTTCGAGTGCCTTATTAATCATAGTAATGTCAAATATGGTATGATGTGCAATGATAATAGAATCTCCTAAAAAATCTAAAAACTGTTGTAAGGCTTCTAATTCTGTGGGGCGGTCTATTACAAATTCTTTCAGAATTCCATGAATTTTTGCAGTTGCCTGATCGTAATGTTCTTGTTGAATATAAACTTCAAAACTTCCATTAATAGGAATCGTATTGTTTTGAAGAACAATAGCTCCAATGCAAAGTATCCTGTCAGTTGTATAATCAAATCCGGTGGTTTCTGTGTCCAACACAACAAAACGTACCGCATCAATATCGTTTAATAGTTCCTCATCAGATGATTTTTCGGATTTCCCCAATAAATCAAATAAAATAGTTTTACTTTTTTCTATAAAATTTATCATCATAATATATTTGAAGGATTAAATCGGATGGTAATGACTTCTTGGAGTTCCTTAATGGTTTTGAATGTTCGCTTTAGCTTAATTTTTTCTAATTTAGATAACGCTTCGAGAGCAATAAACTGCCCGGAATCATTATGCAAAAGCCCTTGTTTTGTTCTGAATTTTAATAATGCTTTATAGGAATACGAACAGGCTAAATACAATTCTTTATTGTTGGGTTCTAATTCTGCCAATTTTTCAAAACGTTCGGGAGTATTGCTGATTGATTTTACGGAATGAGATAGAATTAAAACCCTTGCAGCATCTGTTAATGGCATTAAAGCGCGTCTTTTTATATCGAAAAAATCTTTGTGAGCTCCATCTTGTTCAACTAAAAATTGTCTGAAGAACCCTGTTGGAGAAGGACTTTGTAGCGCGCCACTTACCAAGTGAATATAAAAAACAGGATTTGCTTTTATGTTTTCAAAAATAAATTCTGAAAGTTTATTTACCAGTTCGCTGTCTCCATATGACAGACTGTAATCAAAAAATATAAAGGACAATAAGACTTCATTTTTCCCTGGATTGGTAATCCAATGATGAACCTGACTTTCCCATTCGCCAAGACTTAAGCACCACTTTGGGTTAGAAGCCATCATTTCTGCTGGACAGTAATCATAGCCAATTTCAAAAAGTCCTTTGTTGACATGTTTGGCAAATTCTAAAAAATAGTTCTTGGTCTTTTCTTTTAATTCTTCGGGTACATCCTCATAGACTAAAGCATTGTCTTGGTCAGTATGCAGTAACTGTTCACTTCTTCCTTGGCTTCCCAACGCCAACCATCCAAATTTTACAGGTGGAGGCGTTTTCATTTTCTTCAAGGATATTTCAATGACTTGCTTGATACAGGCATCATTTAATTCTGTAATTATTTTAGAAGTCAGTGTCATCGGAATATTTTGGTCTAAATATCCTTGTAACAATTGCATTATATTGGCGCGTATTGGTTTTATCTGTTTGGCTTTTTTAGCTCTTTTTACCGCTTTAATCAATACTGCTGGATTATTGCCAAGTTCTACCATAACATCATGCTTGGATAGGATTCCAACAGCTTTGGAGTTTGGCGTACCATCTTTCGTAAGGCATAAATGGCTGATATTGCTTTTCATCATGGCCATTTGAGCTTGCGTAACGGTCATTTTCTTAGGATACGTAATAACTGGAGTTGTCATTATTGAGGCCGCAGTTGTTGTGATGGGAAATTCTCCAGTCACAATTTTGTTCCTTAAATCTTTATCTGTAATGATACCAATGGGGAGCGAATCTTCAACCACAAGAATGGCACCCACATTTTTTTTGGTCATGGTCTCCGCAATATCTTTTACAATAGTGTTTGAATAACAGGTGATTAGTTTTTTAGAATATTTTACAGGCTGTAAGTCTAATAGTTTTCTACCCGTGTCCAGACCTTCCAGATCCATTGTTTCTCCATATAGTTTTCCGCTGTGGCTTTTGGAATAAGGATTGTGCGTATTAGAAGCAAAACTTTCGATTAAAAAATTTCCCACAGCTCTGTTTTCTAACGCATAAGGTTTGAAAATAGCAATTGGAATTGCATAAAGAATGCTTTCTTCATGAGTTCTGGCTTCCATTTTATAGTTTTCATTGGCTATAAGTGGTCTCAACCCAAAAATATCCCCTTCATCACACATATCCAGAATATCATTTTCCAAACTTGTTCTAAGTGCGACTGCTCCTTTGTGTACAACATAAAAAGAGGAATGGGTTTCTTCGTTTTCGGCAAAGATGACACTGTCCTTTTCTTTATAAATAATGGAGATTTGTTCAGAGATAACTTCGATGTCTTTTTGATGTAAAAAGGAAAAAGGAGGGAAGTTTTTTAAAAAGTCAGCAACTCTATGGGAGATTGTATTTTTCATGGTGCTTATTTGTGTCTAAGGTAATTTATAAAAAATAAAATAAAAAGAAAAAAGACCAAATTTGGGTCTTTTTAGTGTTTCCCCATTTAAGGAGGAATATATTTTCAGAATAAAAAAAAAGCTCCCGAAAAGGAGCTTCTTTATCAAAAAATAGTTTGATTATTTAATTTTCTTCATTTTCATATTCAGTACTTCGACTAATAATGAGAAAGATATGGCAAAATATAAGTACCCTTTTGGTACTGGAGTAACATGATTTCCAAAGATTAAAGCATTCGATAAATGTGCACTTTCAGTAAGCAACATCATTCCAATTAGAATCAAAAAGGATAATCCAAGTATTTGAATAGAAGGATGTTTGTTGACAAAATTCCCAACAGGAACAGCAAATTGCATCATGATTAATACAGAAATAACCACAGCAGTAATCATAATATATAAAGCACCTTCAACTCCATTTGTCATACCTACCGCGGTAAGAATACTGTCAAAAGAAAAAACTAAATCAATCATGATGATTTGTAACAGTACGTTCTGGAATGATTTTGTGGCAGCTTTTCCTATTTCTTTTTCTTCATGACCTTTCTCGTCTACTTTTTCACGAATTTCATTGGTACTCTTATAAATTAAGAATAATCCTCCGCCCAGTAAAATAAGACTTTGACCAGTAATTCCCGCTGAAAACCAACTAAAATCAATATGAAACCAAGGTTCTTTCATTTGAATCAATAAATTGATACCAAACAAAAGAGCAATTCTCATAAACATAGCAAGGAACATTCCTATTTTTGTCGCTCTCTTACGTTGTTCAGCAGGTAATTTTCCTGTGGCAATTGATATGAAAATAATGTTGTCGATTCCTAATACAATTTCCAAAAATGTCAATGTTAAAAGGGCAATCCAAGCATCCGGATTTAAAAATACTTCCATGTTTAGTTCGTTATTATTTATTAATTTGAGTTTGTAAGCTTAATCGGAAATCTTAGTAACGGTTCCTCTTTGTTTTTCATCAACACCAACCATTCCAAATTCAAAGGTATAGGAATTTTTTGTGGTTGTCAAAATTTTCATACCAATAGCCTTTTCCTCAGCCATATTTTTTGGATGCAATTTCAGTAAAACATATTCACAATCATTTACCCATCGTATCGAAGCAGTATCAGTCTTTCCTTCAAAAGTTTCTATTTCAATACTGTCATTACGTTCAAAAAGGGCAATTTTTTTTACACCGTCAACGTCATATTCAAACTTGAATTTTCCAGTTTTAAAATCCTTGCAATTGCGCTCCGCATCATAGCATGACATTAGTAATAGTAGTGGGAGGAGGAATAGTATTTTTTTCATTTCTTAGTATGTTTACTTTTTAACTATTGTATTTTGATATCGTATTTGTCCAGAAGTCCAATGATTCCTTGTGTAGAAAACTTGGCTTTTCTCATAGGATTGAATTCGGGATCAATTTTAAAATTAGATGCTTTTGAAAAATCGGCTCCGGCTAATTGTGTATTGTTAAAAATAGCACCATCCAAATTACTGTTATCAAAAACTGAACTCGTAAGATTGGTGCCAACAAAACTTACTTCTCTTAACGAGCAAGAATTAAATTTTGTCTTTGGCATTTTTTTATTGGCAAAAGAAGAATAATCCAAAACACATTCTTGAAAATTGACGTTAAACAAGAAATCATCGCATTCCTCAAATTGGATACCTAATAATTTACAGTTTTTGAATTGTACGCCTTTCAAACTTGTTCCTGATAATTTGGTCATAGCAAGATTACAATCAATGAACTCGCAATCCATAAAAGTGCTGTAGGAGAAATCACTGTTCGATAAATCACAGTTTTTAAAAACGCAATCTTCAAATTCTCGGTTGTTTACTTTTTTATCGACGTAAACGATTTTTTCAAATGTTTTTTGAACGTGAATTAGGTTTTCCATTAGTCGTTAAATAAGCTTTTCATAATTATTTTTAATCCCAAATACATCAAAAGCATAGCTGCTAAACAAGCAATTATTCCTATTGCTAAAACTAAATAATGCCACACATTCTGTTGATTCATAAAAGCATTATAAATCACTGCCGGCCCCAAGAATAATAATGGTAAAGCTCCCGCTAAATATTTAATTCCTTTAGATAGTAGTTCCTTGTTGGTTGCCATAATTTAATAATTAAAATTCATAATCCACACAATATCTCAAATCTCTAATTTTACCTATCCATTCAGCAACAATATTATGTGTTGGATGATTTTGGTATTTCTCTAATGTTTCAAACGAATTAAAATAAGAGTGCAGTACGGCATCAAAGTTTGAATATTCACTTTCAATATTAATTCCTACTCGTATTTCAACTATTTCAGGAATATCCTTTTTTAAATCTTCAAGTCTCTCTTTTAGAATAATTGCATTTTCGGCTTTGCTTTTGCCTTCTGCAAAATCTTTTAATTTCCACATTACTATATGGTGAATCATCGTTGTTTATTTTTTAAAATTATCAACGGCTTTCCTTACACTACCGTGTTTTTTCAATAATTCGGCACCTTCTTCATAGGAAACGGGAATTTCTCCCATAATCATTTTCACACCGCGATCGACCAGTTTGCTGTTGCTCAATTGCATATCAACCATTTTGTTTCCTTTCACTTTACCCAGTTGAATCATAGTTGCGGTAGTAATCATATTCAGTACCAGTTTCTGGGCTGTTCCAGCTTTCATTCTAGAGCTCCCAGTTACAAATTCTGGTCCTACAACTACATCAATAGGGAATTTTGCTGTTTGCGAAAGCGGACTTCCTGCATTACAAGAAATACTTCCTGTGGTTATATTGTTCTCGTTGCAAGTTTGTAATCCTCCAATAACATAAGGTGTTGTTCCCGAAGCGGCTATTCCTACCACGACATCATTTTCATTTACATCAAAAGCTTTCAAGTCAATCCAGGCTTGTGTTGCGTTGTCTTCGGCATTTTCTACGGCTCTGCGGATTGCGGTGTCGCCTCCGGCAATTATCCCAATTACCAAATCGAAAGGTACACCAAATGTTGGTGGACATTCCGAAGCATCAAGAATTCCCAAACGTCCCGAAGTTCCTGCACCAATATAGAACAATCTCCCGCCGAGTTTCATTTTGGCAACGATTTCAGTGACTAAATTTTCTATTTGGGGCAACGCTTTTTCTACGGCAAGTGGAACAGTTTTGTCTTCCTGATTGATATTAGATAACAATTCTTGCACTGACATTTTTTCTAAATGTTCGTATTTTGAAGATTGTTCGGTGGTTTTTGTGAAGGTCATTTTTCGTATAATTGGACAACTCCAAAATTAACCTTTTTTATCACAATCTCGAAATTTTCTATTTTTAGTTTCAGGTTTTTTAGTGTCGAGTTTCTTTAAATTTGATATAAATTGATTTACTTTTTTTAGTTTTTAATTTCTCATATGGAGAAAGTTTATTGAATCTTTGTTAGATGAACTAAAATATTATATTTGTTAAATATTAAAAAATAAATGGATAGAATAATCTTATTGCAAGGGATTGCACGGATTTCAGTTTTTGTGTCTTTATTGATGGCATTTTTTTTACTGACTGTTAAAACTGAAAATAAATTGGCCAACCGTTTATTTGCCTGGTTTTTTATTATTTCGGCTATTGATCTTAGTGGTTTTTTTGTTACTGATTATATTCAGGATTATCTTGATTTGATGATTTTTAGATGGACAATCTGTTTGTTGGCAATGCCCTTATTTTATCTTTATGTATTGTCAGTTTGTTATTCTGATTTTAGATTGAAATGGAAACATTTAGTGCATTTACTTCCTATTTTACTAGTTAATTTAGTTTTTATTCCAAGACTTTATTTAGCCAGTAATTCAGATATGAAACTCTTATCCGGAGATCTTGAGCATATGCCTGAAATATACTTAATCCAGATTTTAATTGAATTTCAATATGTGTTTTATATTGTTAGCGCATTTTTAATTTTGAAGAAATACAGAGAAATTTATCTGGAAAACTATACCAATCCTAGTACTTCGACATACAAGTATCTTTTTCAGATGACTACTGTCTTCCTAATCGCGCACGGTTTGGTTGCATTAAAAAACCTTTTACGGTATAGCGATTACAGACAAATGTTTCTTTGGTTAAATGTAGTTGTAGGAAGTGTAGCTTTATTTATTACCTGTTGGTTAGTGATGAAAGCATTGAATCATCCGGAACTTTTTAGGGGAATTAATTCTAGATTACAATTGACAAAAGATATTCTGCCTGAAGTCGAAGAAAAGACAGCATCTAAAAATGTTCAAGATGATGCGATTTCCAGTCAAATTTCGATATTAAAACAATATATGGCTCAGAAAGAGCCTTTTCTTGATCCATCGCTTACCATTCAGGAGCTTGCCAATCAAATTGATATTCCGGTCCGGGATTTATCGGTTTTGATTAATCATCATATAGATCAGCACTTTTTTGATTTTGTCAATGAATATCGTATTCAAAAAGCGATGGGTATTTTAAAAGATCAGTCTAGAAGTCAGCTTACCGTTCTGGAAATTTTATACGAGGTTGGTTTTAACTCCAAATCTTCTTTTAATACCTCTTTTAAAAAACACACCAATTTGACCCCTACCGCTTATATAAACGCCTTATAATGAGTTGTTTGTAAAAAGTCGTACTTCATACCTGATAAAGTCGAACTGATTTTCTGAATAGAAATTGGTTCGACTTTTTTTTGTCGGTCGAATTCTGAAAATTTCTAAGGCAACTTTGCTTCAAATTAATCGAAACAAGTTTTAAAATTAGAAATCATGAAAAAAGTAAATCTCCTTGTCTTTTTATTATTGCCTTTATTTTGTTTAGCACAAGCATCATTTAAATTAAAAGGAAAAATAGCAAGCGAAACAATTCCATTAGAATGGGCAGATATTTCCATATCGAATTCAGAAGGAAAAATTATAGACGGTTCAACCTCAAAACAAGACGGTAGTTTTGAAATCAATCTTAAAAAAGGATCTTATAAAATTGGGATCACCCTTTTACAATTTAAAGATTATGAAAAAGAGTTTACAATAGAAAATGATATGGATTTAGGAACAATCATTTTAAAAGAAAGCGCAACCAATTTAAAAGAGGTTATCATTCAATATAAAAAGAGAACAATCGAACAGAAAACGGATCGTTTGGTTTATAATCTTGAAAACAATGTTACAACAGTTGGCGGAGACGCTTTAAGTGCCATTAATATGGCTCCCGGAGTTGTCGTTCAGAATAATACAATTAATATTTTAGGAAAAGGAACTTCCCGTGTTATGGTAGATGGACGAATGATTGAATTAGTAGGTGAGGAACTGAATAATTTTTTGAAATCAATTTCGGCTAGTGATATTAAAAATATTGAAATTATCAGCAATCCGCCGGCAAAATATGATGCCGAAGGAACTGGGGGATTGATTAATATTATTATGAAAAAAGGAGTTCGTGATTCCTGGAAAAACACGACTACAGTTTCTTATGATCAAAATAAATATAGTATTTATACTTTAAGAGATAACTTTTTTTACAATAAAAACAAGTTTAGATTTTCTGCCAGTATTAATGCAAAAACAGGTTATTTGAATGCTACTGATGATTTAAAAATGTATTTTCCTGATGGACTTTCCCATATGAAAAGTGCAACAAAGGTAAAAACTGAAAATCTTTCGGGTAAATTGGCTTTAGATTATGATCTTTCAGAACATACTACTATTGGATTTCAATATTTAAACGATAGAAATAACCCTGATTTTAAATCGGATATTAGAATTGAGAATTACAATACTCAAAACGGATTGGATAATGTTATACTGAACAATAGCTTCACTGATAAAGGATCAAGAAATCAAACGTATAATGCACATTTGATTACCAAACTAGATTCCTTAAAAAGGAAGTTATCTTTTGATGTGGACTATTTTAATTACAGTTCAAAATTCGATAGAAACTTTGTCGCTAATAATTTCACGCCAGATATGACATTTGTTGATATAAATCAGTCGGGAAGAAACATTTCGAATCAGGATATTGACAATTGGAGTTTTAAGGCAGATATGGAGCATCCGCTTCAAGCGTTGAATTTGTCTTATGGTGCAAAAATTAGTTTTACAAATAGCGTAAGTGATGTACTTTATTTCAATACAATTACAGGAACTCCGGAATTAGATTCGAACCAGTCCAACCGATTTAAATACACTGAAAACAATCAGGCAGTTTATGTAAATGCAGATAAAAAACTCAATGAAAAATGGAATTTCCAAATGGGATTAAGATTGGAGAACACTCAAACAAATGGATTTTCTGAAACTTTAAATCAGGAAACAGAAAATAATTATTTGAAATTATTCCCAACGTTTTACGCTTCTTACAAGAAAAACGAAAACAATACTTTTAGTTTGAATTATGGAAAAAGAATCAACAGACCACGTTTTGACTTATTGAATCCGTTCAGAATTTACATCAACAGCAATAGTTATTCCGAAGGAAATCCGTTTTTAAGACCTTCATTTAGTGATAATTTTGAGTTGGCACATTCTTATAAAGAGATTTTTAGAACGAGTGTTTTTGTAAATGCAATTACAAACGGTTATGGAGTTTTGTTTACCTCAAACCCAGAAACCAATACGCAGATTGTAACCCGCGAGAATTATTTTAAAAACTTAAATTATGGAATAGGGGAAAGTTACTCGGCAAGTTTTACAGATTGGTGGTCTAGTGAAAATTCATTGTACCTTTTGGGAGCAAAAACAGAATTTATTAAAGATATCAATGCTACACCATCAAACAGTTTACAAATTGATTTTTCTACAAATAATACTTTTTTATTAAGTAAAACGACAAAATTGCAAATCGATTTTACGTACACAACGCCTTTTAAATCCGGTTTATATGAAGTAGGATATGCCTCGAGTTTTGATATTAGTTTCAAACAGGATTTGTTTAATAAAACCATGCAGATTGCATTTTTGGCAAATGATATTTTTAACACCTCTTATTTAAAAGACTTTACTTCAGTTATAAACGGTGTAAAACAGGTATATGAGCAGAAAGAAAGTAATCGATTTGTACGTTTATCTGTGGTTTATAATTTTGGAAACAAAAAGATCAATGTACAACAGCGTGATTTTGGAAATAAGGAGGAGAATAAAAGAACTGGAGGTAATTAGAAAATTAAAAGCTAAGAAACAGAAATCTGTTTATTTCTGTTTCTTAGCTTTATAAATTTATATAAAATATGCCAATGCAATTCCTATCACAATCATCGAAACTTTGGCGATATTGAACTTGTGTCCTTCGCTGCTTTCGAAAATAATGGTAGATGAAATATGAAATAATATTCCTATTACAATGGCTGTAATTTCAGTATAATACATGTTTAATATTGGTAAATAATCAGATAAAATAGTTCCTAGCGGTGTCATGACAGCAAAGGTGACCATGAAGAAAAAAATGGCTTTTTTATTCAGACTTGCATTGATGAAAAATGTAGTCAGAATAATTGCAATAGGCAAATGATGGATGGCAATTCCTATGGCTAAATCATGATGATGGCTTACTGGAAATCCTTCTAAAAATGCATGTATACAAAGGCTGATGAATAATAACCACGGGATTTGTGTCATTATTTCATGTCCGTGAACGTGACCGTGTTCAGCTCCTTTTGAGAAAAATTCCAATATAATTTGGAACAAGATTCCCAGCATGATAAAAAGTCCAATGTTTGGATTTGCACTTTCATAAATTTCAGGCAATAAATGCATTACCGTTAATGAAAGTAAAAAAGAACCACTGAAAGCCAATAGCAATTTTAGGTTGGTTTTGTTCTTTGGACGTATAATCAATGCGACGATGTATCCTAAGATTACGGAAAGTAAAGGTAAAAGGTAATTCATTTATTTAAAAATCATGATTAAGCGTTCACTATCTGTTTTATGGAATTTTTTCAATTTGTAATCACCAAAAATATCCAATAGATAAATTCCGGCTTCTTCCATTAATTCTTCGAAATCTTTTAGGGTAAGGGCTTTTACTTTTTCGGTAAAATGAAATTTTTGACCTTTGTCTTCAAAGTCAATTTCTTTGTAAATATGACCGTCTTTTAAGTAGCGTTTGATATGAAACTCGATGCCTTCGACCGTTTTTGTTTCTTCAGGAACCAGTGTTTCGAGTACTTGAGCAACATTCATGAAGTCAATCACGGCAAAGCCATATTCCGAAAGGCTTTCTTTGATGGCTTTTAAAGTAGTTAGATTGTCTTCGTCATTTTCGAAATAACCAAAGCTGGTAAATAAATTGAAAATGGCATCGAATTTTTCTTCAAAAGGTTCACGCATATCGTGTACTTTGAAATGAAGGGTTTCATTCGTATTTTTAGTGGCTTCGGCAATACTGTTTTCAGATAAATCAGCTCCAAGAACATTAAATCCTAATTGGTTCAAATAAATAGAATGTCGGCCTTTGCCACACGCTAAATCCAATACTTTTGCCTTTTCTGGAAGATTGAGATAATGGGTAAGATTATCCATAAAAACCTGAGCTTCTCTATAGTTTCTGTCTTTGTAAAGGATGTGGTAATACGGAGTGTCAAACCAAGAGGTATACCAGTTTTCAGATGATTTCAGATGATTTTCAGTTGGTGGATTTTGTGCTACAGACATTTATTCTTTTTCAATTAATTCGATTGATGCAAATTTAGTGTATTTTTGCACCGAAATCTTGATTTTACAATGGAAAATAATTATAAAATGGTTGCCAAAACCTTTTTTGGTTTTGAAGAAATATTAGCAAAAGAATTGCAAAACCTTGGTGCACAAAACGTGGAGCAGGGCGTGAGAATGGTAAGTTTTAAAGGGGATAAAGGGTTTATGTACAAAGCAAATTTGTCTTTGCGTACGGCTTTGAAAATCCTGAAACCTATTTATTTTTTCAAGGCAAATAATGAGCAGGCTCTATACAAAGGCATTTCGGGAGTGAATTGGTCTAAATTACTGAATGCCAATCAGACTTTTGTGATTGATACAACAGTACATTCGGAATATTTTAATCACTCGGAATTTGTTTCTCAAAAATGTAAAGATGCGATTGTCGATCAGTTCAGAGAAAGAACGGGGCAACGACCAAGTATTGATAAAGTACATCCTGATTTAAGAATCAACATCCATATCGATAAAGACCAGATTTCAGTAGCGCTTGATACTTCAGGAAATGCATTGAATCAACGTGGGTACAGAACTGCTACTAATATTGCTCCTATAAACGAGGTTTTGGCAGCAGGAATTCTATTGCTTTCCGGTTGGGACGGTCAAACGGATTTCTTGGATCCAATGTGTGGTTCGGGAACATTCTTAGCCGAAGCAGCAATGATTGCTTGCAATATTCCGGCAAACATCAACCGTAAAGAATTTGCTTTCGAAAAATGGAACGATTGGGACAATGATTTGTTTGATGCTATTTCAGACAGTTTATTGAAACGTATTAGAGAGTTTCATTACACGATAAAAGGCTATGATAAAGCACCAAGTGCGGTTCAAAAAGCCAAAGACAATATCAAAAATGCCAATCTGGATGAATATATTTCGATTGAAGAACAAAACTTTTTTGATACTGAAAAGACTTCAGAAGGAAAATTGCACATCGTTTTCAACCCGCCGTATGATGAGCGTTTGGATATTCACATGGAAGAATTCTACAAAAATATTGGTGATACTTTGAAGAAAAATTACCCAGGAACGAATGCTTGGATGATTACAGCAAATCTGGAAGCTTTGAAATATGTAGGTCTTAAACCTTCTAGGAAAATCAAACTTTTTAACGCTGGTTTAGAAGCTCGTTTAGTAAAATACGAAATGTACGAAGGAAGTAAGAGAACAAAGTTTCAGGTAACAACTGATAATGCTGAATAAGCAATATTCAATTTTTTACTTTTCGACCTTTGACTTTAAAACTTTAAGACTTAAAAAAATGACCAAATTACAAATACGAGCATTTCTATACCAATTGGGATGTTTTGCAATATTATTTATTTCCGCTCGATATGTAGTAGCACATTTTACTAATTTAACCGGAGTTTGGATTCCGTTAACTGCATTTGTCATTGGAACACTTTTGTCGCCAAAATTCCATGCGATAAAAACCAAAGACGGAGATAAATTATTCATGAAATGGATTTTCATGAAAGGAATTAAGGAAATAGGGTAGCTTAAAATTACGAATTAAAAAAAATATCGCAAAGAGAACTGATTGTTTTCTTTGCGATATTTTTTTATTCCTAATTCGTAATTATTTTTTATCAGCTTTTTTAGGAACTGCAACAGGTTTTACTTTTTTCTTATAAATAGGGACAAAATAGGTAACGGTATAGTTAAATCCTACTCCAAAATCACCATCGTAAGTCCTGTTAAATCCAGGAATATATAAGTTAGAGAAGTTCTCAGGTTCTTTATTGGTCACCAATCGATTCAATCGAAGACTGAAACCCACAAATACATTATTGAATACTTTTGCTTTCACTGCGGCTACCACTTCAATCCAACTGGCTGTTAAACCATCAAACTTTTTGCCGGAGGGAATTACAGGAACTTCGCCAAAATAAGGGTTGGCATTATAAATTCGATAACTGTTCAATTGCTGATTAAAAGTACTGAAACCATAGCGCATGCCTACGGAAATAATATTTTCCATATCCAGCCAGTTTTCATAAACATTATAATCAAAACCTGCTTTTAGATACGAACCTTTGGTAGTGAAATTAAGGCGGTCATCATCCGTGGTTTTGTTTTCGTTTCCAATTTCGGCAGCCAAAAAATATTTTTTTGTCAATCGATAATCTCCCACAAACTCAATTCCTTTGTAATCTTTATCATATAAAGCGCGTGTCAGCTTGAATAAATCCAGTCCAATACGAATCCCATATCGGTCTGTTTTTACAGGAATCGAATCGTTCTTTATGATTTCAGGATTAATTTTGACCAATGGTAATGGCGCTTCAGGAATCATCTGGTCCGTTTTGGTGTTTTTTGGATCACTTTTGACAGGAGTAGTTTGCTTCGCCCGTTCGCCTTTTGGGCTCGGGTCCTGAGCTTGTACCAAAGTCAACGATAATAGGAGACAAAAACTAAAAAAAGATCTTAATATGTGTTTCATTTTCGTTTTCTAAGTTACTTTTTTCAACAGATATAAATTTTATCCATTTTTGATTTGCAGTTGTTGCATCAGTATGTTTATATGGATTTGTGGGGTCTAATGTGAAAATTGATTTATAGCCACACGCTCTGGAAACAAAAAGTTCTTGTGTGGTATAATCAAATTTTATGATGTCTTCGTCAACCAATGCAGGATTAGGATTTCCTGAATTTAATGTAAAACTATAGGTTGTGCTTGTTCCAACAGTTTTTAACGGAATAGAAATAGTATTTCCACTTGTCGTTTGGCTACCGTTAAATAAGATTCCATCCGTCATTCCTTCGCCAACTACTTTTAGATTTGTCACGTTTTTTAAAACAGAAGGATTCAAGAAATCATAAAAGCCAATCACCAATCGTGGTGTTGTTGGTGTATTTGCATCGCAAATGTCATCTTTCTCACAGCTGGAGAAGGATAGCGCTAATACGAATACCAATAAAATTATTTTTTTCATTTACAATTTGTTTTGTGTAATGCGTTATGCAATAGGATAGCTGAAGTGAAAAATTTCAATGACAATAGCAATGACAATTTTTAAAATCTGTAATCAACATTCAAGAATCTGCAATCAAAAATCAATTATCTTCTTTCCAAAAGTACAACATTCTCCACGTGATGCGTTTGTGGAAACATATCCACAGGACGTACTCGAGTCACTTTGTATTTTTCATCCATTAAAGCCAAATCACGCGCTTGTGTAGCCGAATTACAACTTACATAAACTACTTTTTCAGGAGCAATTTTCATAATTTGTTCAATTACATCTTTGTGCATTCCGTCTCTTGGTGGATCGGTGATAATCACATCAGGATGACCGTGTTGTGCGATGAAACTATCGTTGAAAACAACCTTCATATCTCCTACAAAGAACTCACAATTGGTAATTTCATTGCGTTCAGCATTCAGTTTGGCATCTTTAATAGCTTCAGGAACACTTTCTACACCAATTACTTTTTTTGCCTTTTTCGAAACAAACTGTGCAATAGTTCCCGTTCCAGTATATAAATCATACACAATTTCATTTCCGGTAAGACCGGCAAAATCGCGCGTTATTTTATACAATTCGTAGGCTTGGTCAGAGTTGGTTTGGTAAAAAGATTTTGCATTAATGCTAAATTTCAAACCTTCCATTTCTTCTAGAATATAATCTCTTCCTTTATATAATTTAATATCGGTATCGTATAAAGTATCGTTCGCTTTATTATTGATGACATATTGCAGCGAAGTAATTTGCGGGAATTTCTCGTAAAGATGGTCGAGAAGTAATTCTCTGTTGGCTTTGTCGTTTTCAAAAAACTGAATCAAAACCATGATTTCACCTGTTGAAGCCGTTCTTAGCATCAAAGTTCTCAATAAACCTTCGTGCGCTCTTGGATTAAAGAAAGTCAAACCATGTTCGTTAGCAAAAGCGCGAACCTCGTTTCTAATCGCATTCGATGGGTCTTCCTGTAAATGACATTTATTAATGTCCAGAATTTTGTCCCACATTTTCGGAATGTGAAAACCAAGTGCGTTTCTGTTTCCTAAATCTTCGGTGCTGTCAATTTCTTTTTCGGTTAACCAACGGCAGTTCGAAAACGAAAATTCCATTTTGTTTCTGTAAAAAAACTGTTTTTCTGAACCAAGAATCGGTTCAAATTCCGGAAGTTCTATTTTTCCAATGCGTTGCAAATGGTTTTTCACCTCATTTTGCTTGTAATACAACTGTTGGCTGTATTTCATATTCTGCCATTTACAACCGCCACAAACACCAAAATGCTCGCAAATAGGCTCTACACGATGCTCTGAATATTCATGAAAATGAACCGCTTTTCCTTCATAATAAGCCTTACGCTTCTTGAAAGTTTGCACATCAACCACGTCACCCGGAACCACATTCGGGATAAAAACTACTTTTCCATCGGGAGCCTTTGCTACCGAAACGCCTTTTGCACCAGCATCAAGGACTTTTATTTGATGAAAGACAACTTTGTCTGTATTTTTCTTTGCCATAGCGCAAAAATAAGCGTTTGAATGGTTTTATAAATTCAAATTAGGAAATATTTTTAATTTCAAGTGTTTTTTATTCGAGCTATTGCGGCTTACCGCCATAAACCCCCAGTTCCGCAAGCAGTAACACTACGCTTGTAAAGGAGCATTTTTTCTACTCTCTTTAAGGGGAACGAGGAATCGCTCTCTACTGACAAGTATTCCAAAGCTTTCGCAACGGCGGGTTTTTCGTTGTAATCTGGAGCAGGGAATTGTGGGGCAGAGTTGAGTTTTGTTGTTTAGGGAAGATTTCAGATAAGTAATTTTACTTTATTTCGATAAAAAAATATAAGAATAGTATTAAAAAAACGACTTTAAGAACCAAATACTCTTTTTAAACGTATGTTGGTTGAAGTAAAATAGTTAATTTAATATTTTATTTAGAAAATCCTGAGTATTGGTAAGAAATTAATCACTTATTTTGTTCTTTGTTATTTTCTGTTGTTTAAAAAAAAACGAAAACAAATTGTCTATGCAGTTGTATAAAAAATTATCTAACATAGGTTTTCTTAAAAAAAGTTATGCGTTCAAATTTTTGTTTGTCGCATTTATAGGAATTCATATTCCGTTGATTGGGTTGTTGTTTTTTGTGCTTTATGGCAGTAAAACTATTTCTGCAGATACCATTTTAATTTTTGCACTTATAATGACCTTAGTAGCTACAGGTACAACTTTGCTATTTTTAAAGCAGCTAATTAAGCCAATTGAAGTAGCTTCTAAAGCCTTACATGTGTATAGAAACAAGAGAATTGTTCCTTCATTACCAACTAATTTCTCTGACGAAGCAGGTTTATTGATGAGCAATATTCAGGATTCAATCGCTGAAAATGAAAATTTTATTACAGAAAAACAAGATTTAGTGTATTTGCTTTCCCATGATTTAAGAAACTTTGTAGGGAATTCTAAGTCGGTGGCATTACTTATTTTAGAGGAAGAGCCTTCTGAAGCAATAACAGAATTAGCTGAATTAATCCTTCAATCTACAGAACAACAGTATAATTATATTGAAAACTTCATCAAGCTTCTGAAAGAGCAAGATCAAATTATAGAAAAAAAATCCGAAAATGATATTGTTCAGTTTTCTTCTATTTTTTCTGTTGTATCAAAACAATTGGATCAGCTGCTAAGTAATAAAAACCTTAAACTCGATTTATCAATTGAAGTCGAAGAAGCACTCTTGAAAATTGATAAAGTATTATTGATACGAGTTTTAGTAAACTTAATTGATAATGCTATAAAATTCTCGTTTCCGGATAGTGAAATAAAAGTTCGTGTTTATATGCAAGAAGGCAAATTGTTTTTTACAATAGCAGATGCAGGTATAGGTTTTGACCAAAAGCAAAGCCACGAACTATTCAAAAAATTCACTAAAATGAGTAAATTAGGTACGTCAAATGAGCCATCAACAGGAATTGGATTGTATTTATGTAAAAAAATAATAGAAAGACACGATGGACAAATTTTAGCAGAAAGCAATGGAGCTAATAAAGGTGCTACTTTTTCGATTATTTTTTAACGTATTGTATAAAATACAACGAACTTTAAATTTTCGTTAAAAAATCCTATTTCCGAAAGCGTTTTTTTACAAATGAACTAAATTTGAGAAAACATAAAAATTTATAATTATGAAAAGAAATGCAACCGCAGTTTGGAATGGTTCACTTAAAGAAGGAGCCGGGAAACTTACCACACAAAGTACCACATTAAAAGACACACAATATTCTTTCAAATCCCGTTTTGAAGAAGGAGTGGGGACTAATCCGGAAGAATTAGTTGCCGCAGCGCACTCAGGCTGTTTTACGATGCAACTTTCGGCTTATATCACTGAAGCTGGTTTTGAAATAGAGAGTATCGAGACTAAATGTGATATCGACTTGGTGGAAGGAACAATTATTACTTCCCACTTAACGGTAAATGCAAAAATAAGTGCAATTACAGATAATGTTTTTCAAGAATTAGTGACAAAGGCAGAGAAAAATTGTCCTATTTCTAAACTATTGAATGCTGCAATTTCGACGACTGCAACGTTAGCATAAAAATAAAAATTCACATATAAAAAAGGCTCGATTTAACTTAAATCGAGCCTTTTTTATATGATTAAATGATTACCAAAGTTGATGCACTTCTGGTTTTATATAACGCTCATAAATTTCATTCATCGCTGCAATTTTCTCGTAGGTCAATTTAGGTAAATCGTAAACCGATAAATTAGACAGCACATGACTTTCGTTAGAAGCGCCAGGAATAATGCAACTTACTTCATCAAAACCTAAAATCCATTGCAAAGCAATTGGAGCCAAGTTCGTGCTTTCAGGAAATAATGCTTTCAATTCTTCTACGGCTTTTAAGCCTAGTTCGTAATTAATGCCGGAAAATGTTTCGCCTTTGTCAAAAGCTTCGCCATTTCGATTAAAATTACGATGATCTTGAGTGTTAAAAGTAGTTTTAGCATTGAATTTCCCTGTCAGAAGCCCGCTCGCTAAAGGAACTCTTGCAATAATGCCCACATCACGTTTTAGCGCTTCTTTGAAAAATAGTTCGGATGGACGCTGACGGAAAAGATTAAAAATAATCTGAACCGAAGTTACATTTGGAAATTCAATCGCTTTTAGTCCTTCTTCCACTTTTTCGACGCTAACGCCAAGATTTAAAATTTTCCCTTGCTCTTTCAAACGGTCAAACATTTCAAATATTTCCGGACGATAAAATACTTCAGTCAGAGGACAATGCAATTGTATTAAATCCAGTGTTTCAAGTCCAGTTCTTCTCAAACTATCTTCCACAAATTGTTGTAGCACTTTGGGCTGATAACCTTCATTTACATGTGGATTAATATGACGGCCGCATTTTGTAGCCACATAAATTCGTTCAGAACGGGAACGAACCACTCGACCTACCGCAGTTTCACTTAATCCGTTTTCATAAACATCGGCTGTATCAATAAAATTTACGCCGTTGTCAATCGCGGTATTGATTAACTCATCTGCGGTTTTATCATTGAAAGGAGAACCCCATTTTCCGCCTACCTGCCATGTGCCAAGAGATATTTCTGAAATTTCAAAATCTGTTTTACCCAATCTGCGATAGTTCATTTTTCGTTTCTTTTTAAAGTAATAATTTATTTTTGCAATAAGACTTTGGTGATTGCTTTTTCCGCAAGTGGTGCCATTACTTGATATCCTGTTTTATTTGGGTGTACTTCATCATTAGAGTACGAAGCAGGCAAACCTTTTCGTTCATCTGCCATAGCCGAAAAGTAATCAAGATATAGAATGCCATTGGCGTCAGCGTAATTTTTTATCATTTTATTGAGTACCATTACTTTTTCAGCTGGATTTTGATTGGGCTTCCAAGAGAAATCATAAGCGGGCAATACAGAACAAAGAATGACTTTAATCTGGTTTGCTTTTGCCAATTCGGCCATCGAAAAAATATTATTTGCAATCATATCCAATGTTGCAGGACCGGTATTGCCGGCAATATCATTTATCCCAGCCAAAATAAGTACAGCGGCGGGTTTTAAAGCAATAACATCAGCTCTGAAACGTACCAGCATCTGAGGCGTAGTTTGACCGCTAATACCGCGATTAACGTATGGTTTTCCGGCAAAATATTCGGGGTCGGTTATACTCCAAAATTCAGTTATGGAATCTCCCATAAATACAATTCTTTTTTGTCCGGGCGTTACCGGTTTCAGATTTGCATTTTCATTTTGGTATTTATTTAAATTTGGCCAGTCTTGAGCCTGTACTTTTCCTCCCATAATGATTGATAAAAATAGAATGCAGTAAATTAATGGTGTGTTTTTCATTTGTAACCAGATTATAAAGTGTGAATCAGTTAATAGGTTTTGATTAAAAATAGAAATTGTTCTTTCTTAAAATCGAAACAACCTTCCTTTTTATATCCGAAAGATACAGAAAAGGAAGGTTGTTTTTATAACGCCTAATTAATTTAATCAAACAAATCCGTGGACAAATAGCGATCACCACGGTCACAGATAATGGCTACAATAACTCCTGATTCTAATTCTTCGGCTATTTTTATTGCCGCAGCAACAGAACCGCCACTGCTCATTCCTGCAAAAACTCCTTCTTCCAGAGCCAAACGTTTGGTCATGGCTCGTGCTTCTTCTTCAGAGACTTCAATGATTGTATCTACTTTTTTTGCGTCAAAAATTTTAGGTAAATATTCTTCTGGCCATTTTCTGATTCCTGGAATTTGAGATCCATCGCTGGGTTGAGCGCCTACAATTTGAATCGCAGGATTCATTTCCTTCAAATAGGTAGATGTGCCTATAATGGTTCCCGTTGTTCCCATAGCAGAAACAAAATGGGTTACGGTTCCTTCTGTATCATTCCATATTTCAGGGCCTGTGGTTTTATAATGTGCTTTCCAGTTGTCATCATTTGCAAACTGATTGAGCATGATGTAACCGCCTTCGGCTACTTTTTTATCAGCATAATCTCTGGAGCCTATTATTCCGGTAGCTGCGGGTGTCAAAATTACGGTTGCGCCATAAGCACGCATGGTTTGGGTGCGTTCTTTAGTGGAATCTTCCGGAAGCACCAATTCGATTTCGATATTGAATAATTGGGCAATCATCGCCAAAGCAATTCCTGTATTTCCACTGGTTGCTTCAATGAGTTTATCTCCTTTTTTGATTTCTCCTCTTTCCAGTGCAGAAGCTATCATGTTGTAGGCTGCCCGATCTTTTACACTGCCACCGGGATTGTCTCCTTCGAGTTTTAACAAAAGTTTTACATTTTTATTTTTTATCAAATTAGTAGTTTCTACTAAAGGCGTGTTTCCAATAAGGTCTAATATTTTTTGTGATTTCATGCTGTTTGATGTCTTAAATTGTAATAATCAGATTTTAAGTTGATTACAATTAGTATTCGTTTTTGAACAATGTTTTTTAAAGGGGGATTTTAAAAACAGCAACAACAATAGCAGAAAGGAATATTTTTGTAATTCAGTGACATTTTCATGGGTTTTAAAACGAATCGCAAAGATATTGAACTATTTCGAATTATTTCTTTCTTAAACATAAAGCTATCTTGTTTATTTAGACACTTTTGTTAAATAAATGGATAGTAAATGCAGTGGGAATTACTGTTTTAACTTTTTAAGATAAAAAGTTGGGGTGTATCTGGTTTATTTTCAATGTATAGGAGCTGAATTATTAGTTTTGATGAAAGTGTTTTTTTAAATTAGCCAATAAATAAGAATCCATGAAATCCAAGACTACTTTTATAAGCGATATTTCCCAAAAAGAATTTCCAATAGCGGATAAAATTGCTGCCAAAACCATTCGAAACCCAATATTGGCACTTATTCAAAATGATTACCCTGATTTTGATGAGGACAAATTCCTCTCAATTGGGGAGTTGAATATGTATCGGGAGAAATACATTTCTAATTATTTATTGGTCGAAATAGGGGAGTTGTCAAATCTGGAAACCAGAGTTATCGGTTCCTTGAACGAAGATAAATCATTAGTGAGTACTGTAGAGGATGAAATTGGTGTTCGTACAGTGGGGCAAAAAGTCGCTGATAAAGTTGCTGCTTTTGGTGGAAGCTGGAAATTTATAATCCTTTTTGGAGTATTTATTCTTTTTTGGATTCTGATTAATATTTATGTTTTCTTGAATAAAGGATTTGATCCGTACCCATTTATTTTGTTGAATTTAATTTTGTCGTGTCTTGCCGCACTTCAAGCTCCAGTAATTATGATGAGTCAAAATCGTCAAGAAGAAAAAGACAGGGAAAGAGCCAAAAAAGATTATATGATAAATCTGAAATCAGAACTGGAAATTAGAATGCTTCATGAAAAACTGGATCATTTAATTATGCACCAACAAGAAGAATTAATAGAAATTCAAAAAGTCCAAATCGAAATGATGAATGATATTTTGACTCGAATCAAATAATTTTTGTTCTAAAAAATCAAAAAAAGAACTTTTTAGTAGTGCTTAAAATAATAACCCACAATCATAAAAATGCCATTTAAGATTGCCGAGCCAATGATAATTTTTTTGTAATTCCTGTTTTTGTCGATAAAATTAAAACCTAGAATTCCCAGAAATAACAGGGTGGTAAAAATGGCTGGATACATCTTAAAAGCACCTTCAAAATCGCCATTCAAAAGCAGCAAAAAGCCCCTCTGAAAACCACAGCCCAAACACTCTATTCCAAAGAGTGTTTTGCTTAAACAAGGGAGCATATATTTTTCTAAATCCAATGGTTTTTCTTTTTACAATTTTACGAAAAAATAAGAAACGGTTGCGATAATAATTGATGCAATTTTAAATTCATTACTTTTGAAAACTGATATTTAAAAAGATGAGAAAGTTTATAATTCCAATAATGGTTGTGGCGATAACTGTTGCTTTATACGAGCAGGTGAGTGCCGAAAAAAATGTGTATATAATGGTAATTGCAATTGTGGTTTTCATGATGGGAATGATGCAATTGAGTGCTAAGACGCCAAGTAAAAATCAAGATAAAGAAGACGAAAATGTTTAACAAAGGAGATAAGGTTTCAGTACTCGATGAAGCCATCAATGGAGTAGTGTTGTCAGTCAACGAGAAGCAAGTTACGATTGAAACAGAGGATGGATTTTTGATGACATTTTTTGTCAATGAATTGATTAAAATAAACGATTCCAGTAACTTACTTGATTCTATCAGAAGAATTAATGTAAGTGAGGTTTCAAAAGAAAAAGAGATACCAAAACCACGAAATTTTGTGAAAGAAAAGAAATCAAAGCACGAAATTCCCGCTCCGGAGTTTGATTTACACATCGAAAAACTGGTGCCAAATAAACGCGGAATGTCGAATTATGATATTCTGACTTTGCAGACTGATACGGCAAAACGTCACATAGAATTTGCCATCCGAAATCGCATTCCAAAGATTGTTTTTATTCACGGCGTGGGTGAAGGAGTTCTAAAAGCAGAGCTGGATTTTTTATTGGGTCGCTATGACAACATTGCTTTTCAAGAAGGGAATTATCAAAAATATGGTCAAGGCGCAACAGAAGTTTTTATCAAGCAAAGTGCCATGTAAGTTTTGTTTTAGTTTTTAAAAACTCAAAAAAAGGTCCGATTTTTAAGCCCTTTTCATTAGAAAATTTGCTTGAAAATCGGACCTTTTTTTGGGACTAAAAACGATTGTTTTTTGCCTCTGTTTTTGCTTCTTATTTGGAATTAATTCGTAGTCAATAATTCACCATAAATGTAATTATCACCTAAAATAAAATCACTGCTTCCTTTTTTCATTTTTGCTTTTTTAAGGACAACGGTGTGTTTGAAACCAGCTCCTAAAGTAGTAGTAGTTACCTCTACAATTCCGCTTTCGTTTGCCACTCCAGCTACTGCGATCCATTCTTCACTTACTGCAGGAGTTGCCGGAAAAGTGGTGTTGCAAAAATAAGCACCAGTAAGTAAACCAGAGAATAATCGATACGTAAGTTTGTTTTTGGTATCACTTATTAATCCGGTTCTTGGAGCGTTTAGCGGTGTCGCTTGATTAACAATTAAAGCGGGATCAATGTCTAAAATAAGAGCTTCACTACTATTGTAATCATACAATTGTTTTGAAGAACTGCATTGTTCAAGCGTTTTATTGAATGCAAAAGGTAAAGGAGTAGCACTAATTATATAGTCACCAAAAGGGAATGTTTCGTAAACTTGTGTTCCGTTACTTTTTACAAATGTGATGTTTTTAAAGGTAATATTATGATTGTAACCCGTAATTTTAGTACTGTTATCAGTAGTATTTGTGGTCTTTATAGCGGTAGTGTTTATAATTATTTTTCCGCCTGAAGTAGTCCATTGATCCATAACTATAGGTGTTGCCGGCGGTATAGTTTCGCAAATGGTTGAGGAAGTTACGGCGCCGTTGTAAAAGCGGTATAGTACACGATTTGAAGTATTAATGTCTAATTCCTGTGATATAGTTTCAGTTGGGAAAGTAAATCCCAGAACTTCAAGAATAAGGGCCTCACTATCCTTTAGTTTGTAGATAATATCATTTGTAGTACAATTTTGTGCGGCAACATCTTCAAAACTAATGTCTTCTTGAATCAAATCTCCATCATCACAACCGTTTAACAGTAACGCAAAAACCAGTAGGCTTACAACTCTTTTCATTTTTATAATATTTGTAACAAAAATAGAATTTTTAATTTGTTCCAATTGCATTCCCCTTTAAAAATAGATTATTTAACAGGATATTGGGTTTTTAAATTTCAAATAGAGAGAGCAATACAATAGCATGTGCTTTATTGTATTGCTGCTATTGGATGAATTCAAAGCGAATAGAAATCATTATCTTTGCGCAAATTTCACACTATAATGAGACCTAACAAATATTATTTAGCTGCTTTCTCTGCCTTTTTTATCTGGGGTTTTTTTAGTTTAGCATTAAAACCATTACACAATTATCCTTCTTTAGATATTTTATTTTACCGTGTTTTTTTTAGTGTGGTGCTGATGGTAATTATCAATGTCATTTTTCGACGCAATATCATGGTGCAAAATTGGAATCATTTCAAATCGATGACAGCAAAACAAAAGCAAAGTGTTATCACGTTGACACTTGGCGGTGGCGTATTTCTATCCTCAAACTGGTTTGTTTTTATTTATGTGATGAATCACGTTAGTGTAAAAGCGGCTTCATTAGCGTATATGATTTGCCCAATTTTAACGACCATATTGGCTTTTTTAATATTAAAAGAGAAACTGAGTAAATGGCAATGGGTTGCCGTTTTGATAAGTGCCTTTAGTTGTATTTTATTGTCATTGAATCATTTTAAAGACATTTTTTACAGCCTTATTACGGCAGCGACGTATGCAATGTATTTAGTGAGTCAACGAAAAAATAGTGAATTGGATAAACTCCTTGTTTTGACAATTCAATTGGTTTTTACGGCAATAATTCTGCTTCCTTTTTATCCCAATTATAGCGGAGATTTGCCTACAGAACTCTTATTTTATGCATGTTTACTGGTAATCGTTGTCTTTTTTACTATTATTCCGTTGTTTTTAAACTTGTACGCTTTAAAAGGAATTAATTCCTCAGAAGTTGGGATTATGATTTATATTAATCCGATTATTGGGTTTCTATTAGCTATATTTTATTATGATGAAAACGTTAGTTCACTTCAGTTATTTTCCTATTTCCTGATTATAATTTCGATAGTTGTTTTTAATGAAAAGCTCATTTTTTCTAGAAAATCGAAAAGTATTCCAGCAGAAATAGAGGGTTTAAAATAATTTATAATTTTGAAAAAAATGAAAAAAGTATATCTCGATAACGCTTCTACAACTGCTATTCGTACCGAAGTAATCCAGGAAATGACCAAAGTAATGACGGAAGATTATGGAAATCCATCGTCAACACATAGTTTGGGTCGTGCTGCCAAAAGCATATTGGAACTTTCTAGAAAATCTATTGCTAAGAATTTAAATGCGACTGCACAGGAAATTATTTTTACATCTTGTGGTACCGAAGCTAACAATTGGATACTTCGTTCTGCGGTAAAAGATTTACAGGTAAAAAGAATTATTACCAGTAAAATAGAGCACCATGCGGTTTTATACACGGCTCTGGTTTTAGAAAAAGAGTACGATATTCAAATTGATTATGTGAATGTGAAACCAAATGGAGAAATCGATATTACCCATTTAGTAGAGTTGCTTTCGCAGGAAAAGAAAACATTGGTCAGCCTGATGCACGTGAATAATGAAACGGGGAACGTTCTAGATTTGGAACGAATAGGTCGCATTTGTCAAGAGCATAATGTTTTATTTCATTCAGATACGGTACAATCCATTGGAAAAGCAACAATTGATTTACAAACTATTCCTGTTGATTTTATTGTGGCAAGTGCGCATAAATTTCATGGACCAAAAGGGGTTGGTTTTGCTTTTATTCGAAAAAATTCCGGGTTACAACCCTTGTTTTTTGGTGGTGAACAAGAAAAAGGATTGCGCGCCGGAACTGAAGCGTTGCACCAAATCGCTGGTATGGCAAAAGCCTTGGAAGTTTCTTATACCAACTTAGAAACAGAACAAAAGCATATTACGGAGTTGAAAAGTTATTTGATTGACCAACTCAAAATTGAATTTCCTGAATTTAAAATTAATGGAAATCCCGATAGTTTTTATACCGTCTTGAATGTTTTATTGCCTTTTGCAGCAGCAAAAACGGCGATGATATTATTCCATTTGGACATGAAAGGAATTGCAGTTTCCCGCGGAAGCGCCTGTCAGTCAGGAAGTGTAAAGCCTTCGCATGTTTTAGCCGAAATGCTTTCTGAAGAAGATTTGAAGAAACCGAGTTTGCGTATATCGTTCAGTCATTTCAATACAAAAGAGGATATTGATTTACTTATTGAAGCGTTGAAAAGTATCTAAAAAAGAATAATCATAATGAATGTTAATTTATATACGAATAAACTAGATTAGTGAAAATGATACGTTTAATTTTAGGTATATTTTTCCATTATTAATCGGGCTTTAAAATAGCATAAAGTCGATTCGGCTCCTTGATTGATGTTAATATGTTTGTCTTCCAGTCCATCATAGGACGCCCCATTTTCTGGATTGTACATGATTTGTTTCAAATGATTATTTCCTAAAAACCATATAAAAGCCAGTTTAAGTTGGTCTTTGTATTTTTTATTTCGGGTTACTTCATAGAATAAATCCAATGCAATAATAGTAGTTGCTACTTCTATTGGTTGTTCTCCGTAGAAAATCCTTTCATTTTCTTTCTTAAACCAACCTCTGTTTGAGATTACTTTGAGTTGTCCTTTCATAAAATAATGAGAAAGCAGAAAATCAAATGTGATTGCCGCAATTTTTTTGTACTTAGGATTTTTGGTTACTAAATAACTGTACATCATCGCTTCCGGCAAAACGTTATTGGCATAGGTCATATAATCCTCGTACCAGCACCAATTTTCGGCTGAATTGATATTATAATGGCGCAAAAGTTCATCGGCAAGTTTCTCTATATAGGTCTTTATCTCTTCATCTTTATAAATAGAATGATATAAATATAGCCCTTTCAACGCATACGCTATTGCTCTTGGAGATTTAATATCATCAATTCTTTTGATGGCTTTATCCCAACATTTTACCGCTTGGCAAATCATTTCTAAGGGTAAAGTGTCCCTGTGGGAAATTACGGTTCCTAAACTCCATAATGCCCTTCCGTTAGCATCTTCAAGATTTACCTCTTTGTTTTGTTTGGTTAATTGATGGTCAAAATCTTTGTAGTTGTCAAACCAACCGTTGTTTTGCTGGATGCCTTCTATAAAATTCAGATATGTATTTGCTAGTTTTAAAGTGTTTTTATCCGGAAAAGCTTTATTATACAGAACCATATTGATCAATGCTCTGGCATTATCATCTAAGGTGTAACCTGATTCAGGATCGGGCTGGCTGAATTTTGAAAACTGAAGTATTCCAAAATCCGTAGTAAGTTTCTTGATATGGTCTAGTTTTATAGGAGGAAAATTGAACCTTAAATCTTCTTCTCGATTGGTTAATTGGTCAAAAAGCAATCGGTATTGAATAGCAATATTTTCCCAGTTAGTGGCGTGTGACAACGAAAAGGCATTTTTGCCCATCGCTATTCGTTCTTCTTTATTTTCAATCAAGTATACTATTGCGTTTTTGAATTCTTCTGAGCTTTCAAAACTATTCAAAAGTATTCCGTTGCCATTTACCAATTCTTCAACGGCGTGCGGAATTGGAGTAGAAACTACAGTGCAACCGCAACTCATGGCATAAGCAAATGTCCCGCTTACGGCTTGATTAGGGTCTTTGGAAGAGAATAAATAAATGTCTGATAAAGTTAAATATTCCAGTAATTGCGACAATTGTAGGTATTCATTAATGAAAATGACATTGTTTTCCAGATGAAGTTCTTGTACAATATTGATAAGACTGTTTCGGTACATTTCTCCGTCTTGACGAATTATTTCAGGATGTGTTTTTCCAATCACCAAAAAAACTACTTCGGGATTTTTTTTAACAATTTCAGGTAACGCTTGTAATACGGTTTCAATACCTTTATTTTGGCTTATTAAACCAAATGTAGCCATCACTATTTTATCCGAGAAACCATAAGTGTTCTTTAAAATGTTTTTTTGTTCCCATAATACATTGTGATTGCCATGCGGAATTACAATAGTTTTGGTTTTTTCAACACTGTAATTAGTAGTCAAAATTGTCTGTGAGTTTTTAGTGAGCACAATGATACGATCAGATAAATCAGCTATTGCATGAACTATTTTCTTTCTTTTTTCATCCGGATTGGGTAGCACGGTATGAAAAACAGTAACAATTGGTTTGTTTAAAGCTAATATAAAAGAGAGTATATAATCCCCATATTCTCCCCTGAATAAACCAAATTCATGTTGAATGCACACAAGTCCTATGTCGTTTCGTTCATTTATTTTTTCGGCAACCATTCGGTAATGTTCCAATGAATCAACGGGTAAAATAAAGCTTACTTCATTATTATATTCAAAGTGTTGCTCACTATTTTGCAAAGCGCATACTTCAACTGGCAATGTATCTCCAAAGACAATTTTCACTGCATTGACAATATCATTTGAAAAAGTTGCTATACCACATTCTCTTGGTGGATACGAACTTACAAGTAACATTTTTATTCCTTTTTGGAGTTTTATGGCACTTTTTCTAAGATTGCTTTCTCAATTCAAGTAGCAATTCATTAATGTCTAATTTTGCTACTGCAACATGCTTATCTGCTACACCATAATAGAGGTAAAGGTCATTCCCAAATAAAGCATGACCGGTTGGAAATACTATGTTTCTAACTTCGCCTTCTATTTCCCATTCCTTGGTAGGGGAAAATAGCGGATAAAGTAATCTGGAAATTTCAATTTCGGGTTTGTCTAATTGCAGTAATGCGGCTTTGGCATGATATATTTTTCCTGTTGTAGTTTCCTGAACACCATGATAGATTATCAACCAGCCAAATTCAGTTTCTATAGGCGGTCCGCCCGCACCAATGTAGTTTACCTCAAAGATATCTTTTGGATCAAGTACGATATGATTGACAAGGTTTTTAAGATAATCTTCCCAAAAAGATTCGGTTAAATCCTTCCAATCATCAAATTGCACAATCTGAATTCCAGGCCAAATGCGGTGCAATAACACAAATTTTCCGTTTATTTTCCTTGGAAATAAAACCACATCTTTATCTCTGAGTAATCTGTGTTCATCCTCCACTAATCCTATTTGAGCAAAAAGGTTATAATATTGATGGTATTTTGGATTTAACTTGTTTTTATTGATATCACAAAAAGTTACAAAATTTTCATATTCTTGGTAATTTACATGCGGAGTTATGATTCCATGTTTCTCAAAATGAATCAAATCCTTTGACGTAGCTAGTGCTCCCATTGCATTGACACCATCATAAGCAGTATAGGTGATATAATAAGTATCCTCAATTTTTACAATTCGGGCATCTTCTACGCCGTGTTTTTCGTAATCGAAATCACGGGTTATCAGTGGCTTTTCATACCGTTCAATTACTTTAAGTGGGCCATCCATTTTTGCATAACCTATGGTTGAAAAATTTCCGTGTTCTACTGCTCGGTATAAAACATGAATGGTATTTCCATACTGATAGATACCGGGATTGAACACACCGTTATTTTCAAATGTATTGTCAGTAGGACTTAGAATTATTCCTAATTTCTCTATTGTAAACATGATTCCATCTTTTTTGCTGTTCAATATTTTTTATCCACTTCTTCTTTCTTTGGTTCTTTATTTCTTGCTTTTTCCTGTTTTTTAAAATAACCCCGAAATAAGAAATTATGTTTTAGTGCTTCCATGTTTTCGTTTAGACGGAAACTGGCTTCATTGATGTTAGTTATTGTAGAATCTATTTTATGAACTAATTTCGGATCATTGGAAAGGTAATTTATGGCGCCTTTTCCTTCCTTAATATTCAAAATGGTTGTGTTGAGATTGCCAACCACCTTATCTATTTCAATGCTTGATTTATCTAAATTATGAACTATTGTTTTAATATTATTGGCTACAGCGGAATCTTTTAGAACGCCTATCACATTGTCTTTATTGTTTAATGAAGTAATGAGTTTGTTTAATTTCGCCACTGATTCTGAAGTTTGATGCATGGTCTCTTTGAGATCTTTTGGCATGATAGAGTCATTAATTAATAAACCTAAAGTCCCTTTTCCTCGGTTGATTTCATTCGTAATTTTAAGCAGGTCGATCGTAATAAGTTCCATATTTTTGCTGGTTAGACTGAGAGTATTTAAAATTTCATCGGTGCGAATGCGATTTTGGGATCGAATTTCGTCTCCAGGTTTTACCGAAGGCGAGGTGCCTTTACCTGGGAGAATGTTTATGATCATGTTTCCTACCAAACCATCAGAACCTATGGTGGCAACCGCATCTTTTTTTATATGAGGGAAAACAGCTTTATCAATAATCATGTCTACAAGAATAATAGTGTCGTTCTTCATTTGAATTTTTCTAACCGTACCGACGTTTATTCCTGAATAACGTATATTGTTACCTATTTGTAGTCCGTTTACGTTATTGAAAGTGGCATTCAAATGATAGGTTTTTCCAAACATTTTTTGCTTATCGCCAATGAAATACACTGCCAGTACAAATAGCGTTAATCCGATGATTACAAAAAGTCCAAGGCGCAGTTTTTGTGATGTCGTTTTTTCCATATGTATTCTTATTTAAAGAAAGCTTGTACTTTAGGATCTGTTGAGGTTGATAATTCCTCAAAAGTTCCTTCCATATAATTGATACCGTCAACCAATAAAATCATCCGGTTCGAAATCACTCTGGCGCAATCCACATCGTGTGTTATGATAATTGCCGAAGTGTTGTATTTTTTTTGGATAGACATCATTAGCAGCAAAATTTCCTTTGCCGTAATAGGATCTAAACCAGTTGTTGGTTCATCATAAAGAATTATTCTCGGTTGCAGAATTAAAGTTCTGGCCAAAGCGATTCTTCGTTTCATTCCTCCCGAAAGCTCTTCGGGCATTAAATTTATGGTATGAGCCAGCCCCACATTTTCTAAAGCTTCCATAACCAGTGGCGTGGTATCGGTTATTTTTCCAAATTTTTTTTTGTGACGGCGCAAAGGAAATTCTAAATTTTCCCTGACGGTCATTGAGTCATAGAGTGCGCTTCCCTGAAAAAGAAAACCTACTTCTGTCCGAAGGTCATCCAGTTCTTCCCGGCTGAGTTCGCTAATATCCTTTCCCATTATTACTACAGTTCCACTGTCATGTTCTTCTAATCCAATAAGGCATTTTATCATAACAGATTTTCCAGAACCTGATTTCCCCATGATAACTAGATTTTCTCCTTCATTCAAAACCATATTAAAACCATCCAAAACATGATTATCACCATAGCTTTTTTTTAAGTCTTTGATTTCTATTATGGCCTTTTGATTTGGTATAGATGTATTCATAATCAGTTATAAATCATAAAAAATATCAGTGATAAAAACGGCAATAAAATCAATAATAAACAATAACATCGAGGTGAAAACCACCGCAGAATTAGCTGCTAAACCGACACCTGCAGTACCTTTTTTACAATAATATCCTTTAAAACAACCCACCAACCCGATGGCAAAACCAAAAAAGAACGTTTTAATGGTTGCAGGGATTAAATCCCCAAATTCCAATGCATCAAAAACCTGATTGTAATACAATAAAAAAGAAACATTCCCTTTTATATTTTCTACTAAAAAAGAACCAAAAATGGCAATAGCATCTCCAAAAAAAACCAAAATAGGAAGCATGAAAGTAGTTGCTAATATGCGGGTTACCACTAAATATTTGAAAGGATTTGTACCGGAAACTTCCATGGCGTCAATTTGCTCTGTAACTCTCATAGAACCTAATTCAGCACCAATACCGGAACCAATACGGCCAGCACAAATTAAAGCGGTAATGATGGGCCCAATTTCTCTGATAAGCGAAATACTCACCATGGACGGCATCCAGGAAACGGCTCCGAATTCCTGCAATGTGGGGCGTGACTGTAAAGTGAATACTAAGCCAATGATAAATCCGGTTACTGCAACAAGCGACAAGGAACGATTTCCCATATAAAAGCATTGTCTAAGGAACTCTTTGAATTCTGAAGGGCTTTTAAAAGCTTCTTTAAAAAAACGCCCGGCAAAATAAGAGAGTTCGCCAACTTCAAGTAAAAAACTTTTAAACAATTCGATTATTTTAAAAATACTATTCATTAGCAAATGAATTAATTTTTAATAAAAAAACAGCTACTCAAATATACGATTATTTAACTGATTATCAGTATTTAAGGACATTCTTTAGCTCTTTTTTTGAGAAATTATAAAAACAAACGCCATTCAAATTTTGAATGGCGTTTGTTGAACATTTTATAAAAAACTATTGTATTACTATTTATTCCTTCTCACTTTTTGTATCCATCATTTCCATTAGTTTCATTCCAAGAAGACCGCTGATTGGTCCATCAGATCCATTATTTCCAGAGATTAAAACATCAGGAATTACTTTGATTTTTCCTTTGCCAATCTCCTCAGTTATTTTGTATTTCGTGAAGTTATCACCACCCATAGCAGAAACTTGTAATTGATAGGCTTCGGCGGTTGATTTACCAATAGCCATAATTTTTTCAGCTTCGGCAAGACCCGTTTTAGAAATTCTTTCAGCTTCGGCACTTGCAGTTAGTTTTGTCGCTTCTGCTTGTGCTCCAGCTCTTGCTTTAGTAGCTTCCGCTTCGGCATTGGCACGCATTTTTGTAGCTTCTGCCTCTGCATTTACATTTAATTTTAAACTAGTTGCATCTCCTTCTGCTTTTTTAACTGTTGCATCAGCAGTACGTTGGGCAATTTCAACACTTTGAGATGCTTTTACGATTTCTTTTTGCATATCCGCAATAGCGGTTTCTTTTTCCATTCCCTGACGTTGTTCCTGAGCCATTCTTTGTGTCTGATAAGTTTTTTGCTCTTCTTCGGCAATCTTCCTGTCAGTCAGAGTTTTCATTAGGGATTCTGGAGGTACAATATCTCCTATTAGTGTGTCAACTGCATTTACATTGTATTCATCAAGAACCACTTTGATATGATTTTTAGCAGATTCCTGACGTTCTTTTCTAGTTGATAAAAAGGATATTACATCACTTTCTTGAGCGGAGTTTCTAAAATAATTCCCTATTGTTGGTTCTAAAACCTGTGAAACAAGATTATTCATACTTCCAAAACGGGCAATTACTTTTGGAGCTTCATTCGCGGGAACATGAATAATTTGGGACACATCCAGATTAAAAGGGAAACCATCTTTTGAACGAACCGTAATTGTGGATAAATTTTGGTCTAAATTATGGGATTCACTGCGTGCATCTGCCCAGTTCAATACTAGATTTGTTGTAGGAACAGGCTCTAATTTAGTAGTGTATTTATTTAAGGCATATTTTCCGGGACCCAGCGGCTCCATCCATACACCACGTTGCCCTTTTGAAACAATATTTCCATGTTTGAAAGTATCACCTGTTACATCTTGTCCGTCTTCGCCAATATAAGAGATCACAACCCCAACATACCCTATAGGCACATCTGTCATAGGAGTTTGCTCTATTTGTATCGCCCAAGTATTGATATAATAGGATCCGGCAAGCATAACCTGTGGTTGCAATCCACGATTTCCGCCATTTTTTAGAAATTGATCAAAATCTTGAAAGTTATTATGATTTTCAACAAATTTACCTGCAATTTGACCAATAGGAATTGGCTCACCATCCATAGCAGTTACAATTCCGACCATATTCTCTGAAATCACAATTTGAGGAGACATTACCACTTCAAATAAAAAGGTATTAATCCTGTAAGATCCTGTAGTTATAAAGGCGGATTGACGTCCTTTTTGCCCGCCATTATTCAGAAATAAGGTAGCGTCCTGAAAATTGTCGGAGTTCACTTTTTGTGCCAAAATTCTACCCGTTGGTATTTCGGCACCATCCTTACTTAAAAGTAGCCCAATATTACCTTCAGGAATAATGGTAAATGGAGCCATTTCAACAGAAAATTGCCACGGCCACATAGCCCAATATAATCCTGGAGCAAGTGTTTTTGCCTGAAAACCAGCTTCCCCTTTGGTAGCTATAATTCTACCGTCTGGTAAGGATTTTTCGGATCCAAAGAGGACAAATTTCTTGGTCACTAAACCAATTTTATCTTCAGGAACGATTACCATTCCGAAGAAAACACGTAAAACGAATTTGTAAAGAATCAAGCATAAAATCAATACCAGTACCCACCAATAATTTGTAATTGTTGTCATATTATATAAATTAGAATTGTAAAATTAAGGCAATTTTTAGTGTTAATTCTAAAAATTAGAATAATTAACGTTTGAATAATCTTACTAAATTTATATAAAAAAATATGGCTTTTAACACTGTAAACAGGCTCTTTAAGACCCGATTAATTTTAATTCAATCAAAAGTTGGCATTTTGAATATTAACATTTTTAGCGGTGTTTTTTGCTCATAAATTATTTTAAAACAGAACATGGAAGTCAATAACTCGTCTGTTTTTAATCCATTTCTCTATTTCTCCGGCCCAAAATACAATGCTTGATATCGCTAAGGTGAATCCCAATTCATATAAAGATAAAGGTTGGGTCTTAAAAATTTCGTTAAAGAAAGGCATGTAAATAATCATGAATTGAAGGACAATAGTAATCAATAGGGCACCAACCATAGGTTTGTTAGAAAAAAATCCAATTTTGAATATAGATTCACGCCCGGAGCGAATGACCATTACATGTCCCAACTGGCTAAAACAAAGCACCGTGAAAGCCATCGTTTGCCAATGTGTATTGGCATTATATATTGCGTAAGCTTGCATTCCTATGGTGACGCAGCCCATCAAAAAACCAATCCATAAAATGTGTAAAGCCATGCCGTTTGAAAAAATATTTTTCTTCGGATTTCTGGGAGAACGTTTCATGATATTTGTTTCAGATGGTTCTGAGGCTAGTGCTAATCCAGGTAAACCGTCCGTTACCAGATTAATCCACAGGATATGAATTGCCAATAGCGGAATGGGTAACCCAAAAAATGGAGCTAAAAAAATCGCCCATATTTCGCCTGAGTTTCCTGTCATAATGTATTTGATAAATTTTAGGATGTTGTCAAATATTTTTCTACCGTGTTTAACGGCAATAATAATGGTGGCAAAATTATCATCCAATAAAATCATGTGCGAGGCTTCTTTAGAAACTTCGGTTCCGTTGATTCCCATAGCAATACCAATATCAGCATTTTTAAGTGCCGGAGCATCATTTACACCATCGCCAGTCATTGCCACAAAATGATTTTTGGATTGTAAAGCATTAATGATTCTTAGTTTCTGTTCTGGATTTACACGGGCATACACTCTTACCTTTTCTACAATTTGTATAAATTCACTCTGTGTTAATGCAGTTAGTTCTGAACCTGTTAAAACTAGGTCGTCATCCGTGACAATAATGCCTAGCTTTTCGGCAATTGCTTTGGCGGTCAGCTTGTGGTCACCCGTAATCATTACCGGAATAATACCGGCTTCCTTACATTCAGAAACTGCTTGTTTTGCCTCTTCTCGTGGTGGATCAATCATGCCTACAAACCCAATAAGTGTTAATTCATTTTCTATCAAATTAGCATCTGAAGTATCCGGTAAGGACGAAAGTGTTTTCATTGCGTACCCTAAAACCCGATATCCTTTTTCGGCCATTTCGTTGACTTTACGTTCAAATTCAGGAATAAGTGATTTTTGATTGTCATTCAGTTTGTGAAACAATACATCGACAGCCCCTTTTGTAATCACGATGATTTCACCATTAGAATTTTGGGTTTGATGCATTGTAGTCATGCATTTTCTTTTAGAATCGAAAGGTAATTCTCCAATTCGGGGTAATTTTAGTTCTAAATCAGAGCGATTCAAATTTTTATCGGATGCATATTGTACCAATGCCAACTCCGTTGAATCGCCCAACCATTTTCCGTTTTCATCTTTTGTAACATCATTATTTAAAGCGATAGCGTGCAGCAATGTGTTTTTTTCTTTAAAAAAAGGCTCATACTCTGTATCCGATGTTTCAAAAATTTCCTGCACGGTCATTTTATTCAACGTAAGAGTTCCTGTTTTATCAGAACAGATGTACGTCACGGAACCCAAAGTTTCCACAGCCGGTAATTTTCGAATAAGGGCATTACTTTTAGCTAATTTTTTGGCGCCAAAGGCAAGTGCAATAGTAACTAATGCGGGTAAAGCTTCAGGAATTGCGGCAACAGCGAGTGAAATAGAAGTAATCAACATGGTCAAAACAGATTCTCCCCGCAACCATCCGATTAAGAAAATTATAGCGCAGATAATAAGTATAATCACTGATAATCGTTTGCCAAAAGCTGCTAATCTTTTTTGTAAGGGTGTAGAGGTTTCATCGGTTTGGATCATTTTTGCGATGTGTCCAAGTTCAGTATGCATTCCTGTTGCCACAACATAAGCTAATGCCCGACCATTGGTAACAGAAGTTCCTTTGTAGCCCATATTGGTTTGGTCGCCAAGCGCATAATTTCCTTCGGGAAGTTCTTCTGGATTTTTTTCTACGTTGTTTGATTCGCCCGTAAGTGCTGATTCATCTACTTTTATTTGATGGGTTTCAAAAAAACGGACATCAGCAGGAATAACATTTCCAGCTTCCAATACCACAACATCTCCAGGAACAATTTCCGAAGTAGGAAGGTCAATTATTTTTCCTTTGCGTAAAATTCGGGCTTGGTTTGCCGCCATTTTTTTTAATGCTTCCATTGCTTTTTCTGCCCGATATTCTTGGATAAATCCCACTGCTGCATTGATCATAACAATAGCAAGAATAATTATTGTATCCGTAACATCACCTATTATGCCTGAGATAATTGCCGCAGCGATAAGGATGAGAATCATGAAATCAGATAACTGAGAAATCACCATCTGTAGAATTGTCTTCTTCTTTTTATCTTCAATTTGATTTTTCCCATGTTCGCGCAAGCGTTCTGCCGCAGTTACATCAGTAATTCCGGATGAAGTTGTGTTTAGCAACTGTGTTACTTCTGATAGCGGTAGTAAATGCCAGTTCATATTTTTTACTTTTTATATTCAGTAAAAAGAATATTGGTATTATCAAATCTCAACTTTCATACAAACGCAATCTGTTTTTAGTGGAAATCAGTTCATTTTGCAAAGTATCAATTTTTTGTAATAGATTAAACACCACATCAATTCCCTCCGTATTAATATCTAATTCTTTATGGATGCGTATCATTTTCTCTATTTCATAGATGGCATCCGGATGGATATATTGTGTTTCTTCGATTGTTTTTATTTCGAGTAAACCCATTTCGCTGAGGTTGTCAAAAAAGGAGAGTTCTACTTTATAATGAATGCATAATGCAGGTATCGGTATGAGGCTTTCTATGTTCATGACGTTCTTAACTTTGCGAGTTCCGTAAATAATTCTTTTTCTTTTTCAGTAATATTTGTGGGTATTTGCACTTGATAGGTAATGTATAAATCTCCAAATTCACCTTCCTTTTTATAAACTGGAAATCCTTTTCCTTTCAGTTTTACTTTTGTTCCGTTTTGGGTTCCGGGTTTTACGGTTAGTTTTACTTTTCCGTCAAAAGTATCTGCGGTGATATCGCCTCCTAATATGGCAGTATATAAATCTAAGGGAACAGTGGAGTAGAGGTTGTGCTTGTCTAACTTAAAGTTGGTATGGTTTTCAATAGTGAAAGTGATGTACAAATCTCCTTTTGGGCCACCGCCAGCACCTTCGCCACCAAGCCCGCTAATTTTTATTTGCTGCCCATTTTCGACTCCGGCAGGAATAGTAATACGGATGTTTTTGCCGTTAATTGTCAAGGTGCGTTTGTGGGTGGTGTACACGTCTTTTAGATCAAGATGCAGTTCAGCATTAAAATCCTGCCCCTTGAACTGTGCACTACGACGACCTCCACTTCCTGACGAACGACCTCCAAACATAGACTCAAAAAAATCAGAGAAATCTCCGCCGCCACTGAACCCGCCAAAACCATCTTGTTGGCCGCCTCTATGGTACTGCTGCTGTTGTTTTGATTTTTCAAATTCCTCCGCATGTTGCCAGTTTTCGCCATAGTCATCATATTTTTTACGATTCTCAGCATGGCTCAATACTTCATTTGCCTCATTTATTTCCTTGAATTTTCTTTCGGCTTCCTTATCGTTGGGATTTAAGTCGGGATGGTATTTACGGGCCAGTTTTCGATAGGCCTTTTTGATCTCGGCTTCGGTTGCTTTTTTGTCCACTTCAAGAATCTTGTAATAGTCTATAAATGCCATCTGGATTGTTTTTATATAATTTGTAGGCTTTATTAATACTTTAATCGAAGGTATTTACTGTTTAATGAACTCACAATCTGCTTTGATTTGTACTTCATCACTAATCATTTTCGAAGGGAATTTGGATCCTACATTAAATTCAGAACGTTTTAAAATTCCGCTAAACTGAAAGCCTGCAGTAATTGCTTTTGATTGTTCATTCACTATAGTTCCTCTATACCACATAGTAATTATTGCCGGTTTTGTGATTCCATGCAATGTGAGGGTGCCTACAAGTTTGTATTTATTCTTCCCGATTTTTTTTATGGAGATGCTTTTAAAAGTCATTTTAGGATATTTTTCCACGTTAAAGAAATCAGCACTTCGTAAATGATTATCACGCATTTCCACTTCGGTGTCAATAGAGGCAACATCAGTCGAAAGCTCAAATACAGCATCACTAAAATCCGTTTTGTTAGTTGTTGCGGTTATCTCAAATTTTTTGAATAATCCCGCTATATCCGAAATACCATGATGCACGGTGCTAAAAGTAAGTTTTGAGTGCATTGGATCTGCTTTCCATGTTGTTTGTCCCAGCAGAAAAGTAGATAAAAATAGTGTTGCGATGATGGTTGTTATTTTTTTCATGAGGTATTATTTTTTAATTATTTGATAGGGTATAAAGATGTCAAGAGTTTGTAATCTTGCTATTATCAATATCTATGTGCATGAAAAAGATAGCACAAATGATTGTGATTTTTAGACATTTTGCGCTATCAAATTTAATTAATTTTCAGGTATTAAAACAGGAATAAACGGCTTTATTTCAGGTATTTATGAAAATAAAAAAAACTCTAAAAAGGAGTTTTTATGAAACATTTTTTTACCAAGAATGTTTTTCAATTCTTATATTGGTAATAATTCGTCTTCCATAGCTTTTAAATCCTGTTTCTTTTTTAGGTCTTTCAATATAGATTTATACTCTAAAAATTCGATGTCTTTTGGATTTATTTGCAGCACAAAATTTATTTTCCCCAATAAATGTTCGAGATAATTTTTTTGGTTAATTTCTTTGTATTCGCGGTGTTCCTCGAAACCAAATTTCTTGATATAATACATGGCTTGTCTTAAATCATTGCGTTTGTGTAATGCCACTTGCGGTTTTTCATTCACAACAATTCCAGTCACGGTTTGGCGCGTATTGGCCGTCATGAGTTTAGTCTTGTTTTTATTGATGCGAAGTTTTAATTTTTCAACAGTTTCAACAACTTTATGGAGCAGTTTATTTTCATCAAAATCCCCCGAAAAACTCATGTCGTCAGCATAACGGGTATATCTTATTTTATGCAATTTGCAGTAAGCGGCAATCTCAGCATCGGCATCTTTAAAAATTAAATTCGAAAGATACGGGCTTGTGGGTGCGCCTTGAGGCAAAGTTCTGTCTCGGGTGCATAATTTGGAGAGCAGTCTTGATACCATTTTAGAATATCCCAATTGATGAAACTCTTTTTCAACTAATTCAATAGTAATTGATTGGAAGAAATTTTCTAAGTCTAATGTATATACTTTAGGCTGATTTTTATGAAATTTCAGGTTTTCTATAAGGCTTACATTGGTTTTGTATGCTTTCGCAAAAGGGCTTATGGGAACTTTATTGAGGATATTTCTCAAAATCCAGAGTTGGATTTCTTTCAAGCTTGGAAGCGGTTCAGAAATAAGTCGTTTTGTGCCATTTTTTTTTGAAATCTCAAAATCACGGTAAAAATAGCGGGGATAAACAGCCGCTTTTTTTAAGTATTCTTTCTTGTATCCCACCAGAAGTGATAAATGGGTTGGATTGTAAATAACCGGTACGTCATGAGAAAATAATACCTCGGCATAATCCAGACAACGTTGAATATTGGGCAGCGAATAGCCTAGTTTATGTGATTTTTCGGTAAAGGTTTCTTTGTATTGAGTAAAATCCATAGCGTTGAAATCGTTAATGGAGTAGGGACTATTCTGTCCCTAACCCCGATTAAGAATACCGGTTTAAAAGTTCGGAGCTCTGCGGAGAATCTTTTAAACCTGGTGCTTGAAAGAACATTCAATTACAGAGCAGTGACTCACGGCTCCGATGTTAACCTGGGCTAACAAATTTCTTTGAGAAATGAACTAAAAAAATAATTCATCCTGACTGGGAATAAACACTATTTTACTGCTTAATTTGGGAATTTTACTCTCCAAATCTTTTTGAATCCAATCCTCTTTTTTTTTAGTTTTTAGTCGGTGTGGTTCCATTGTTATTTATTTATAAAATGCTTATTATTAATGCTTTAAATGATTAAAAATCATATATAAAGTTAATTAAAAATAATTTATTAACAGTACTAATAGTGATAATTTTTTCAACAATGATTTTGATTTTAGAAACAGAATATACTTTTTTGTTTTGGCACAAAAAAAGACTTTCAACCCTTGATTTCAATTTTATAAATCAATTATTGAATCGCTTATAGGGAGTATAGGTGACAATTATTTCTATTATTCGGGTAACGCAATACGAAAGAAAGTTAATGGATTTTGTAAATAGATTGTTCTTAGTTTTGAGTGATTGGAGTGTTATGCTTTGGCATTGAGCAATAATTTCGATGAGGTGAGCTTGAAACATTTTAGAAAATAAAGCAGAGTTTATTTCAACGTTCATTTCAAGGCTTCCGTAGGAACTTAAATTATTTAGATTAAATGATCCTATTGTGGTCCAATTGCCATCTATTACGGCCACTTTTCCATGTAAGACGGATTGGTCCCATTCGTACAATTCAATATTATAGTTAAGCAGTTTGTCATAGAGATAGCAGGTAGCGCGCCTTGTGAGCGGTAAATCTGATTTTCCCGAAAGAATTAATTTAATTTTTACTTTATTTTTAGATGCTTTTTTCAAGGCTCGAATGATTCGAATCCCAGGCAGAAAATAACTTCCCACAATAATGATGTCTTTTTTCGCATTTCTAATCGATTTTATATACCCATCACAAATCTCATTTTTGCCTTTTAACCAGTCATTCTGAAGAATGCGAACCATGGCATCTTCCTGAACAAGAAAAGAAGATTTTATTTTGCTGTTGTGTAAGTGTCTTTTTTTGAAATAGATATCGGTACACAATTTTTGAAGCGGTTCGGCAATTTCTCCTTTTAATTGAACAGCATAGTCGAGCCAAGGAGCTTCTGTATCTGAACCACAATATTTATCGGCTACATTTATACCGCCAATAAGCACGAATTTTGCATCAGCAACAATAACTTTTCGGTGTAGTCTTCTGCCAAGATAAAAGGTATAGGTTGAAAATAAAGGAGCAAAAAAACGAATGTTTATGCCGCTTTGTCTCATTTCTTTTAGTATTTCTGAGGGAAATGATAAAGACCCCAAACCATCCAAAAGGACATAAACCTGAACCTTACGCGAAGCGGCTTCTTTTAATGCTTTAATAATTCTATTTCCGGTTGCATCGTTTTCAAAAAGATACATTTGCATGTGAATTTCAATCTGTGAATTCCGAATAATAGCCTCTAATCTAGAAAAATAATCTTCGCCACTGTAAACAAGCTCCAGATTTTTTGGAGCAATAAGGCTATTTTTACTTTCTATCATGGGCTTTATTTATTTTCACTTCGTTAATTAAAAGAAATTCCATAAGATTTTCAACATCTAAAATACCAACAACTTTATTATTTTCCATAACGAGCATTAATCTTGATTTATTGAGTTGAATGAGCTCAAAAACTTTTTCTAAAAGAGAATCGCTGTCGAGGTAAACTAAATTTCGGTCCATGACGTTGTAAATAAATTCATCATCTCCTTTTTTTGAAAGTGCCATAATAATTTGGTCCCGATTCAGTGTTCCTACCGGAATACCTTCTTCAGTAATCAGGAAATTCTTGTTTTGGCTGTCCAATACCAATTCAACTGCTGTTTTTACAGTATCATTTGCATCAATCGTCGGGTATTGTTTCATGACAACATCATGGACTTTAAAGCCTTTTAAGATAAACTTAGACTCCGTATAATCTGCTTCAACCTGAGCTCCAATAATGACAAAAATACCGATAAAAACTAAAATCGGAGAAGTGAAAAATCCAAAAATAATGAATCCCATTGCCAATAGTTGTCCTATCCGTGCCGAAATTCTTGTGGCAACATGCCTTTGTAACTTGAACGATAACAGCGCCCGTAAAATCCTGCCGCCATCCATAGGGAATGCGGGGATTAAATTGAAAAGTGCCAACCAGAAATTGACTAAAAAGAAATTAAGAAAGAAATTATTCGCGTTCACGCCATTAGATAATTCTGCCATTAATTGTTCTGAAGTATCCGGAATCGTAATGAAAATCCCTGTGATAAAGGCCAATGTAATATTTACCAAAGGCCCCGCAAAAGCAACTATTAATTCTTCGGATGGTTTTTCTGGTAATCGTTCCAGTCTGGCCAATCCGCCAATGGGTAAAAGGGTGATGTCTTTGGTTTTTATGTTGTAATTTTTTGCGGCTAAAGCATGACCTAGTTCGTGTAATAAAACAGTAACGAAAATGCACAAGATAAACACCACAGACCATATTATTTGAGTAACATTTTGCCCTGATTTGTAGTTCATGAAAATGATAAACAGAATAAGTAAAGTGAATGTCCAGTGTATGAATATTCCAATACCAGATACTTTTCCGAGTTTAAAGGATCCTTTCATCTTTTGAGTTTTTAATACTGCTAAACGCAGCATGATTATAAAAAACAGACAAACAATAAAATATTCTATTCGTTTATAAATGATTTCAAAACAGGTATCAATTCACCTCATTTCCAGAAATACCATTATAGGCCCATGCATTCAAATTTGCAATTGTAGTGTGTGCAATTCCCTCTAATGCTTCGTTTGTCAAAAAACCTTGATGTCCGGTAATCATCACATTAGGATGGGAACGAAGTTTTAAAAACAAATCATCATGTATTGGAGTATCAGTATGATCTTGAAAAAATATTGGTTTCTCTTTTTCGTAAACATCTAATCCTGCAGCGCCAATGGTTTTATTTTCGATTGCTTCTAATAAGTCTTTGGTATTTACAATTCCTCCACGGGCAGTATTAATAAAAATCACTCCTTTTTTCATTAATGAAAATGTGCTTTTATTAAACAGATGGTTTGTTGTCCCATTGAGTAGATAATGAACGGATATCACATCAGCAGTGGCACATAAATCTTTTAGTGAAACGTAAGTAATTGGAATTTCATCCATGAGTTCCTTGTTTTCCTTAATATCAAAGGCTATTATTCTACAGCCAAAACCATGCATTATTTTTGCAAATGCAGCTCCTATTTTTCCAGTTCCTACAATACCTATTGTTTTTCCATGCAAATCAAAACCCACCAAATGATCCAAACGATAATCGCCAATTTGCATTAACGTCTGACCTAAAACCAGTTTTCTGTTTAGTGCCATTAACAAGGCCACGGCGAGTTCAGCAATGGCGTAAGGCGAATATTCAGGAACATTTGCCACTTTCATCGCTAATGATTTTGCTCGGGCCAAATCAACATGATCATAGCCTACGGAACGCAGGGCAATATATTTGACGCCACAAGTATATAGTTTCTGCAATACTGTCTCTGAAGCATCATCCGAAGTAAAAAGTGAAACAGCATCAAATCCTTTGGCAAGGGCTGCGGTACTTTCATTCAAAGGTTGCTCCGTAAAAACTAATTCGTGATTACCATGCGGTGCTTTTTCAAGGAAAGCCTTATCAAAACCCAATATGCTATAGACTAATACTTTCATTTTTGCTGTTTTTCATTTCTAAAAAAATACTTGTTAAGGTAGTGAATTTTTAGCAAACTTGTTTCAGTAATTTCAATTCTTATTTTTAAATTTAATGAATATAAGTTGTTTTTAATCAGCAGTTTTAAAGAGCAAACGGATGCTTATGTTGCTTTTCAAATTGGTGTTTTTTATCAAAAAAATTAATTCCGATAAAGCATCTTTTTTACGGCACTTATGATATCATTTTTTTGAGGAATGGCTGCTTCTTCCAAATGTGCAGGGTAGGGAATAGGGACTTCAATACCACACAATCGTTGTACGGGAGTATTCAAATTATAAAAGCCGTTTTCCATAATACGTGCGCTCACTTCCGAGGAAATACTCACAGAGCGCCAAGCATCTTCTACTATCAATACCCTATGTGTTTTGGCAATCGAAGCCAAGAAAGTAGCCTCGTCTAATGGTCGCAAAACGCGTAAATCAATGACTTCTGCATCAATCCCAACGGTAGCTAATTCGGCAGCAGCCTCTAAACTTTTATACACTCCGGTTCCGTAAGTGATAATCGAAATGTCCTTTCCTTCTCGTAACACTTTGGCTTTAGCAATAGAGGCAATTGGCAAATCAGTCGCTATTTCTTTTTCGAGATTAAGCAGCATCGTATATTCAAACAATAACACAGGGTCAGGACTTTGTAGGGCGGCATACAGCATACTTCTTGCATCTTCGTGCGTTCCCACTGATAGGACAATTAATCCTGGAATGTGTGCATAAAAAGGTTCCCAACTATGCGAATGTTGTGTTCCTAACTGGCGTCCAATACCACTTCCCATTCGTATAATTAGAGGAACATTCAATTGTCCGCCGGACATGTGCTGTAAAGTAGCCGCATTGTTCACAATTTGATTCATTGCGAATAGACTGAAATTGACTGTCATTATTTCAATAATGGGTTTCATACCAGCCATTGCTGCTCCAATCCCGGCTCCAACAAAACCAGCTTCTAAAAGTGGGACATCCATAATGCGTTCTTCTCCAAATTCCTGCAATAATCCTTTGCTTACAGCAAAAGCTCCTCCATAACGGCCCACATCTTCGCCCATCAAAAAGACGCGTTTATCATTTTGCAATGCTTCGCGAAGGCCTTGATTCAAAGCCTCACGATAGGTGATGGATTGTGTGGCCATGTTGCTTTTCATGAGAAGGATTGATTATTGTTGTTTGCTTTTCCAACGTTTTAAAGCGGGTAAAATATTTACGGCTTTTTGAATCATATAACTGGGAAGTTTTCTTTTTTCCATATAGGTTTGTACAGCATTTTTCATGTCGTCCAGATTCATTTCCGGATTTTTAAAATCACTGTTCACATAACAATACTTGCAATAGTCATTGCTTTTGATACCGTTATTTTCGGTTCCTTTTAGTTTGTCTGCATGAAGAGGCATACCGCAACTTTGACAAAATTGGATGTCTTCCATTCTGTTTTCTTTCAATGAGTTTAGTGTAAAGTTTTTCATGGTGTTTTTTGATTTTAATGTTTATAGTTTAAATTTCGGTGTAAACAAATTTTGTCAATTGCTCTAATGGTTCCCGAGCGCTTTCTTCGGCAAAATCCAGTGCTTTCTGGATTTTTGTTTTTATTTTACTTTCAAAACCAGCAATCTCACTTTCCGTAATCCATTGCTGTTGCAAAAGAAACTGCTCAAATTGCGGAATCGGATCTCGTCTTTTCCATTCTTCCACTTTCTTTTTAGCACGGTATAATTCGACATCAAACATGGAGTATGCCCTAAAACGATAGGTGTTACAAATCAGTAAATAGGGTTTTCCGGTACTTTTAATTTTTTCTACAGCTGCATTGGCAGCCTGCATTACTTTTATTAAATTCATTCCATCAACGGCTGAAGATGCAATGCCTTTTTTTTCTAATTCTGCTACAGTATGCGAATATCGGACTGCGTTGCCCTTAGCATACAGATTATTTTCACAGACAAATAAAACAGGAACTTTCCAGAGTGCCGCCAGATTCTGAGCTTCTTGAAATTCACATTTGGTAATGTCTTCTTCGCTAAAGAAGCAACAGATAATGTTGTTTTTCTTTTGTTTTTTGGATGCCAATGCCATTCCAACAGCTATTGAAAGATTGCCACTCAATACAGCATTATTTCCGTGAAAATTTTTTGAAGCATCAAAAAGATGCATGGAGCCACCTCGACCTCGGCTGCAGCCTTCTATTTTTCCATACATTTCTGCCATAATTACATCAGGATCAATGCCACGTGCCAAAGCATGACCATGTTCCCGATAGGTACTCAATACAGTATCATTATCAGTTAAAGCCTGCATTATTCCTACTGCTGTGGCTTCTTCACCAATGTATAAGTGCAGGAATCCTCTGATTTTGGCTTTAGTGTATAACTCAGCAGCTTTTTCTTCAAATCGCCGAATGAGCAGCATTTGATACAAAAGTAAAAGTCCTTTTTTCGCATCCATGAATTATGTTTTTTGAATCAGTTTTTGACTCGTTATTTTAGTCTTGTGCCACTATTGAAATCTAGTACTCGGATAATTATGCTCTGTTTTTTTGGAAATATTTTCTGAATACTATTCTAGAAAGAATTGCCAAGTGGAACAAGATTATACTCAATAATTATTTCTGGCTCTAACCGAATAGTAGTTTTGATAGCATTCGAAATCAAACAGGCCTTTTCACTCAACTCCAAAATATGTTTTGCCCGTTCTGGTTTTTGGGAATAATGGATGACGAGTTTGGGTTGAAGAATGATTTCGGTTATAGTATGTTTCCCATTGATTTTATCGACAATACAAGTTGATTTACTCTCAAAACTTATAAACTGAAGTTTTGAATTTTCGGCAATCGACAGAAAAGTAGTTAATAGACAACTGTTTATTGCGGCAACAAACAGGTGCTCTGGAGACCAAATTTTATCCATTCCTTTCGGGAATTCAGGAGGTGTCGCGACTTCAATATTTTGAAGCAAAACGGGAGAACTTAAGATCCCTTTCCTTTTGTCGGACCATTTTAGATTTACTTCGTAAGTATACATTCTATACATTTTTTAGTGGTATTAAAACTCAAAAATTATTGTGCGACAAATCCGCCATCTACTGCCATTGCATGTCCAGTTACAAATGAAGCTTCGTCTGAACACATCCAGACCACTGCATTTGCTATTTCTTCGGGTTTGCCAAAACGTCCTATTGGCTCTAAACCTGTAAATTGTTCTATTGCTTCTTTCGTTTTTCCGGTAAGTCGATCAATCATAGGTGTTTGTATCACTCCTGGGCAAACGACATTTATTCTGATTCCTAGTTTAGAACATTCTAAAGCTGCTGTTTTTGATAATCCAATAACGCCGTGTTTAGACGCTACATAAGCAGGTAAACCAGCGAATCCGACTAATCCGGCTACAGATGCACAGTTCACAATAGCTCCTTTGCCTTGTTTTACTATTTCGGGAATCTCATATTTCATGCATAGCCAAATTCCTTTTAAATTGATACCTATGGTTCGATCCCAGTTTTCTTCGGTGCAATCTTGTGTAACAGCAGATTTTCCTTCAACACCGGCATTATTATAAGCATAATCCAAACGGCCAAAAGTTTCAATAGTTTTTTCAACCATCGCTTTTACGTCTTCGGTTTTTGATACATCGCATTTGATAAAAATGGTTTCGGCACCTAAATCCTTGATGAGGTTCATTGTTTCACTGTTTTCTATCCAATCTACGACAACTACTTTAGCTCCTTTTTGAGCAAAAGCCAAGGTAGTAGATTTACCGATTCCTGAGGAACCACCCGTCACGATGGCTACTTTATTTTTGAATGTTGCTTCCATAATCAAATCGATTTACATTAGAATTTTTCTTTTTGTTTTCTTTTCCGCTTCCAAAATATTTTCAATTCCTTTTATTAAAGCATCTGGATTAAACGAGATACTGTCAATGCCTTCGTTAATTAAAAATTTCGCAAATTGGGGGAGATCGCTCGGAGCTTGTCCGCACAATCCCACTTTTATTTCAAAACGTTTGGCCACCCGAATCGTTTCTTTAATTAAAGATTTGACAGCAGGATTTTCTTCGCTGAACAAATAACTTACCAGTGCGGAATCGCGGTCTAAACCTAATGTGAGTTGCGTTAAATCATTGGAACCAATAGAAAATCCGTCAAAGAGTTTTGCAAATTCATCGGCCATTAATACATTACTCGGAATCTCTATCATGACATATACCTGTAATCCGTTAATGCCTTGCACCAATCCGTTTTTAGACATTTCGGTAAGTACATTTTCACCTTCTTCAACGGTTCTGCAAAAAGGAATCATCAGTTTTACATTGTGCAGTCCCATTTCGTTTCGTACTTTTTTCATGGCTTCGCATTCTAAAGCAAACCCTTTTCGATAGAAATCACTGTAATAACGCGAGGCACCACGGAAACCAATCATCGGGTTTTCTTCATCGGGCTCGTAATATTTCCCTCCGATGAGGTTGGCATATTCGTTACTTTTAAAATCACTCATTCGAACAATTACCTCTTTTGGATAAAAAGCGGCGGCAACAATTGCTACAGCTTCGGCCAGTTTATCAATGAAATAGTTTTTAGGATCTTCATAGCCTTTTGTCATTGCGGCTATTTCGGAAATAATTTTCTCATCTGTTATTTTTTCAGGTTCGCACAACGCCAACGGATGAATTTTAATAGTATTCGAAATGGCAAATTCCATTCGCATCAAACCCACGCCCTGATTGGGATAATGGCTTAACTCAAACGCTCTTTCGGGATCGGCCAGAATAAGCATGGGAGATGTTTTAGGCATTTCAAGTTTACTGAAATCCTGTTCTGATACTTCCCATTTCAATTTTCCGTCGTAGATGTTTCCTTCTTTGCCTTCGGCACAGGAAACGGTGATTTCCTGACCATTTTTTATAACAGAAGTAGCGTTTCCGCAACCCACAACGGCAACAGTTCCCAGTTCTCGGGCAACAATCGCAGCATGGCTGGTACGTCCGCCTTTGTTGGTAATGATTGCCGATGCTCTTTTCATAATGGGATCCCAATCTGGATTAGTCAAATCGGTTACTATGATTTCCCCATTTTGCAATAAATCGCCTTCTTGCGGACTGTTTAGAATACGCGCTTTTCCGGAAGCAATTTTATCGCCAAGCGCAATTCCTTGTGTCAAAAGGGTGCTTTTTTCTTTGAGTTTGTAAATTTCCCGAACTTGTTTATTGGCTTTTCCATGAACGGTTTCCGGACGAGCCTGAACGATATAGAGTTGGTTATTCAAACCATCTTTTGCCCATTCAATATCCATTGGTTTTTTATAGTGTTTTTCAATTTTAGAACACCATTGGGAGAGTTGAATAACTTCTTTATTTGTTAACGAAAACTGATTTTGTTTTTCGAAAGATGTATCGGTGTTGATAATGGTATTTTCTGCCGATGTGGTTGCTGATTTTTCAGCATAAATCATCGTGAATTCTTTTCTCCCGCACTGTCTTTTCAGAATGGGATTCAAATCCGGATTTTCTAAAGTAGGTTTAAAAACCATCCATTCATCAGGCGTCACAGTTCCCTGAACAATATTTTCTCCTAATCCCCAACACCCGTTGATGATGATGGTGTTTTCAAAACCGCTGTCGGGATCAATGGTAAAAGCAACGCCGGACGAAGCTTTATCGCTTCGTACCATTTGCTGTACGCCAACAGAAATGGCAACGTCTAATGCGGCAAAACCCATGTCATGACGGTACTTGATGGCTCGATCTGTAAATAAGGATACAAAACAGCGATGAACTGCATCCAATAATTGGGAGGCACCTTTGATGTTCAAAAACGATTGCATTTGGCCTGCAAAACTCGCAGTTGGTAAATCTTCAGATGTAGCACTACTTCGCACTGCCACATCAAGGGTATTGCTGTTGCATTGTTCACTAAGGGATTGGTAGGCAGCGTAAATTTCATCCCGAATTTCGTCCGGAATGGCAGCTGATAAAATAAGGTTTCTGGCTTTTTCTCCAATGGAAGAAAGATTGGAATAGTGCTGTGTATCTAATGAAAATAATAAATCCTTCAATGGTTTTTCCAGAGTATTCATTTTCCTGAAAAGACGATATCCTTCAGCAGTCACAGCAAACCCATTAGGAATACGAATCCCTATTGGATTGAGTTGATTGTACATTTCGCCGAGAGAGGCGTTTTTGCCACCAACTTTACCAATAGCATCAATACCAATTTGGTCAAAAAACAGTATGTATTTGTACTTCCCCATTTCGTATGTTTTTTAAGTATAAACAGACCATTATTGGTATGCTAGATTAGAAACAATAGAAAATTACTGGGGCGGATTTTTTAGTTAATTAGGATAGTAAATTTTGTAATTCAGAAGTAGGTTTGAAATTTACATATCAAGTTTAAAAGATGAGGTAGTAGGTGTTCCTGCCTGTTTAAACCAATACTGTAAATTTAAACAAATAATTATTTCATCGGTACAAAAAACATACTTTTTTTCGATATTTTTTATTTTAAGTATTTAATATACAGATGTTTGTGTTTTGTTGTATTAAGGTTGTACTATTTGTTTTATTGCCTTTTGCATCAGCAAAAAAGGTGATGCTATTGTTTCATTTGGATATGAGAATAACTACTGTTTCTCATGGAAACGCCTACTAGTCTGGAAGTATAAAATCCTGATAGGTTTAAGCCGAAATGCTTTCTGATTAAAATTAAAAAGATAATAAGTTTGCGCATCTTGTTTAGTCATTTCAATACAAAAGCGGACATTGATAGTTGTTTTTTTAAATCAATATAGAATACCTAGTATTTTTTGATTGCAAATAATGTTTTAGATTATGTAAATAATTCTTTTTTGTTTTCTTAAAAGTTGGAGTAGAATTAAAATGTAAATAATAGCTGTAGCCGATCAAAAAAAAAGCCATCAAAATTACTTTTGATGGCTATAGTTGATTTATTGGATAGAGAGAATTTTTTTATCTCTTTATAAAAAATTATTGTTTAATCAAGTATTTGATATCTTTGACTTTACCATTTATAGCGATTTTCAAGAAATAGTATCCTTTATTCAATTCTGAAAATTCTAATTTTGTAATTGATTTTCCAGCTTTAACTTCTTGACTGCTTTGTTTTTCAATCTGTCCGTTGAAGTTATAAAGTAAAAAGTCAACCTTTGTATTTTCAGAAATGTTAATGCTTACATCTACACTTTCTACGAATGGATTTGGAAATACATTTACATCAGTTATCGATACTGAATCTTTATTTATTGCTGCACAATTACCTAAACTGTCTCCATGGGCTAAATGGCTTGCAACAGCATTTTCATCAATACAAATTGTTTTTCCGTTATGACATATTTCCACTTTTGGATTTTTTGAATTACTACCACAACGCACATCAATTACATTGACAATCTTTTCTGTGGCAGATATACAACCGTTAGCGTCTTTCACAATTAGTGTATATGTAGTAGTTGCCGTAGGACAAACTGCAATACTACTTGTGGTTGCTCCATTGCTCCATTGGTATGTATAAGGTAATACTCCTCCAGTTACTGTACCGGCAGAAAGTGTCGTGCAGGAAGCATTAGTGTAACCATAATATACATTTACCTCATTTGTTGATGGAATAGTAATCAATGAAGGCTCAGTTATAATGAAATTAGCAGTCAATTTATTGTTTAAAGCATCTTTTACAATTACAGTATAAGTTCCTGCATCAAGATTATATACGGAGTTTGTATTTGTAATTTCATCAGTACTCCAAGTATAGGTGTATGGTGCAATTCCGCCTGAAACAGAAACAGTAGCAGTACCATTAGCTTCGCCATTGCAAGTAATATTTGTTGCACTGCTAGCGTCAAGAGTAAATTCTTTTAATTGCAATCTTACAGAAACTGGAAAGTGATCCGAAGCTGTTTTTGTATAATCACTGGTGTAAAACTCATAATGTACTCTAGCGGATTCATTGATGTATAAATGAGCAAGTTCATTAGAAACTGTTATATGATCAATCATGTTTTCATAAGTAACATACGATCTAAAGCCAGCTTCACTCAATGTTTTAGTAAGTACATTAAAATTAGAACTGTCATTTACATAATCTTCATAAGTTGAAACTGTAGTTGTTACATCAGATACTGTATAGTCAACATCATCGTTATAATCTCCTAGTAATACTAAGTTTGCATCGGGATATTGTGCACTCAATGTGTCTTTTAGAACTTCTACATCAAACTTACGCATATCATACTTGCTTTGCGCATCACCACTGGTATTTGCTCTTGCATGAAGATTAATAATATTGATTTGTTTTTGATTACCATCAATTGTAACATTTGCAGTCATCATAAATGGCAATCTACCGCTTGCAAAAAATCTAGATTTATCAGCATCAGGATAATTTACAAGTGCAGAAACATCGCCACCATTATAAAAAGGATGAATGGTTTTCAAAAGCACCTTGGTATTCAACGGAGTTACTGTTTTATTTTTATAAATAAATCCAACTTTTTGTTTTGGACTACTAAAATCATTAGGATATGACGTAGCCTCTGATAAAACATAACTGTAATCATTCATTTCGCTAACCATCTGAGCAAGCAAAGCATCATCAGAGATTTCTTCTACAGCATAAATATCAGCATCTAATTGCTGTAAAACATTTTTGACAGCCGCTTTTTGTATGGCATCAGGGTTGGTGTTTCCTGCTGCAGGCGAATTGGTTTCATCACCAAACCAAGCGATGTTCCAAGTAGCGATATCCAAAGTTTTTTCTTTTGAAATTGCTAAATCATTACCAGTTTGTTCATATTTATTTGCACAAGGTAAGTCTGTTCTCATTCGAGGTAATAGTTGTTGAGTTGCAAAATAATTCCCCACAACACCTATTATTTCTGAACAATTTTCTGGTTGCGCAAAACCTGTAAGATCATTTACATCTGCATCGATTCTCAATTGAGCTGTTCCACTAGCATCTGTAATAGCAGTGTTTGAATTACCAAACATCATGGCGCCAGGCTTAGGAAAAGTTGTGTTTTCAATGCGAACTAATTCAGCAGGGTGGTTTGCCATTTCACTCAAAGTGATAGTAAGAGGCACAATAGGTTGATTAGGTAATCCATTATTGGTAACCGCACTTACTGGGCTTATTTGTACTTGTTCGCTGAAAGAACTTCTAGTTCCTGTAATTGTGATAGAATCTCCTATTTTAAAAAGTCCAGTTCCATGAACTGATTTGTCAAAAACTGCTATCGCTCCTGTAGCATCTTGTAGGTAAGCTGATCCTGCAAATTGGTCAGAAACGGTTAAAACTCCAGTTACGGTTACAATTTCTCCATCCGTTTTTGCTCTAGCTTCAGCAATTGGAATAACTACCAGTATATCAGAAGCATTACCAAAAAACTGTCCTTTATTTATAGCTCCAAAAGTATTATTGACTGCTTGCCAAGTAAAATCAGCATAAGTAAATCCTACTCCGGTTAATTGTAATGAAGTTCCTATTGTTGCTGTACTTGCTTCAGCGATACCTATATCTGTACTTGTTATTCCTGCAGCAGGACCATTAGTAGCAGTAAAAGTACCTTCGTAGCTTAAAAATTGAATAACTTTTCCAGCAGCATCTACTAATGCAATTCCGTCAGGAGCACCATTTTGTAATCCAGCAATGTTTACAGATACAGTACCATAACCATTTAATTGATCTGGAATAATTCCGGATAAATTTCCTGTTGGAGTATAGCTAGCTCCTCCTGATCCATTGTATGGAATGATACTCCATCCTGTTAGATCAGTTCCTGAGTAACCAGCAATTTCTACTGCTTCAGCAATATCAGTTCCTGCATTGTCATAATGAATTTCATTGATAAAAACTAAATTACCAAACTTTTCTCCCTTGTTAGGTTTTCCAAAAGTACTTGCAGCTGCTTCCCAGGTAAAATCAGTATATTTGGTTCCTTTACCAATAAGCTGAAGAGAATTCCCAACAGTTGCAGTACTTGCCTCAGCAATACCAATATCAGTACTTGTCATTCCTGTCGCAGGACCATTCGTCGCTTTAAAAGTACCTTCGTAGCTTAGAAATTGAATAACTTTTCCAGCAGCATCTACTAATGCAATTCCGTCAGGAGCACCATTTTGTAATCCCGGAATAGTTACTGATATTGTTCCATATCCGTTTAATTGATTTGGAATTGTTCCTGATAAATTTCCTATTGGAGTATAAGAAGCGCCACCATTGCCATTGTAAGGGATGATTTTCCATCCTGTTAAGTCGGTACCTGCAAGCCCAGCAACTTCAACACCTTCTTCAAGATCTGTTCCTGCATTATCATAGTGAATTTCGTTGATAAAAACAGCTCCAGCTGGAGTAGGTGTAGTATTATTTAAGGTAGTTATACTAACCACATTACTAGCTATTGAAGCGTTGTCATTAGCATCTAATGCAATCACTGTTAAGGCGTAAGTAGTATTTGATGTTAAACCAGTAAGAGTAAAACTAGTGGCTGTTGTAGCTGCTAATAATGTACCTCCGTTATAAATTTCAAAAGAAGCATTTGATGTTCCTGCTGTCCAAGATAAAGTTGAAGTAGTTGCAGTAAGATTAGTTGCCACTAAATTTGTTGGTGGAGTAAGAGGCTCGGCAACCATTGCGAATGATTGTCCGTTATTGATGTTTCCATACGTGCTTGCAACTGATGTTTGCCATGTAAAATCACTGTATTGTTTTCCAGACCCTTTCAACTGTAATGATAAGCCTACTGCTTCGGTTCCAATTTCAGAAACACCAATATTCGTACTTGTCATTCCGCTTGCTGGACCATTAGTAGCAGCAAAAATTCCTTCATAGCTTAAAAATTGAATTACATTTCCTAAGTTGTTTACTAATGCAAGGCCATCAGGCGCTCCATTTTGTAATCCATTTATAGATACAAAAACAGTTCCAAATCCATTAGACTGATTCGGAATTATACCTGATAAACTTCCTGCAGGAGTATAAGATGCACCACCATTCCCGTTATAAGGAATAATGCTCCAACCTGTTAAATCGGTTCCAGCTGTTCCAGCAATTTCAACACCTTCACCTACATCAGTACCTGCATTATCATAATGAATTTCGTTCATGAAAACAACAGAAGTAGTTGGAGTTGGTAGTGGTGTTCCAGCTAGAGTTTTTACAGCTACGTTATTACTAGCGTTTGAAATGTTTCCAGCCGCATCAAATGCTTTTATGGATAAAGTATAATTTGTATTAGCTGTTAATCCAGATAAAATATAACTAGGGGTTGAAGAAGAAGCAATTTGTACTGTTCCGTTATAAATTCGGTATCCTAAAACGCCCACATTATCTGTAGCCTGAACCCATGTTAATGTAGTTTCTGATGCCGTTGTATTTGTGGCAACCAAGTTAGCGGGTACAGACGGAATTTCTGTATCCAATTGAATACTGCCATCAAATCTATTTTGAGCTTGTGGCCCACCCCAAATTGCTGTCGCAAAAGCAGGATTATCAATAAAAGGGTTTCTATTTCCTTGAACTCCTTCTAATATTGTATTTCTATTAATTTCTACTTGGGAAACTGGATCTTCTGCACTCCATTCTAGTAGAATATCGGTCATATCAGTACTGTAGTTCTGTGAACTTACAGTAACTACACTAGGAAGACATTGTGTACCATAATGCAAATACATGTACATAATCATACGGGCAACATCACCTTTCCATTCATCGCCAGGGTAGAAGATATTGTTAACTAATTTAGCATTTCCAGACCCGGCACCAAAAGGATAATTGTTTCTAGTTGCATTAAAATTTACATCTGAGGCTCTTAAATGATGTGCATCACTTCCTGGACCTTCACTTCCTAAATTAGGATTTCCTAATGATCTAGGAAATACATGTTCTCTATTCCAGTCCCCTTGGTTTCCACCATTTTTATCTTTGGAGCGGGTTCGGTCATTTGTTAAATCAGCATCACTGTCATTATAACCATAAATCAGTAAAACTTTCGAGGGATCGTTAGGGTCTAAATCAGTTTGTTTCAGAGCATCCCAAACTCCAGGGGTATAAGTCAAATAAGTAGAATGGGTTGAAATGATTAAATTTGACAGGCTTGTTTTTAAGACATTTCCTGTTTGGCTAATGTTAGTTCCGTTATAATAAGCAGGAACTTGAGCATTGGAAATAAAACTTAAAAAAATAAATACAGCTACAAGAAAGAACTGTGTCTTTAAGTAAAATTGCTTCATAATTGTTTTAATAATTTGTTGGACTGTAAAACTATAAATATTACTTTTCTTATTTACTGAATACTATTAACAAATTGTTAAAATTATTAACATTTAATATTGGTTTATAAACGTTTATTTAATAGAATTGATAAATAATTAGTGATTTGTTGATTCAAAGTATTACTATTATTTATTAGTTTGTCTGTAGAAATAATCTAAAAGAACAAAATCTATAAATAATGCTTCTTTTTTTGAGTAAAATTAAATTTTTTTAAAATCGATCAAAACAGAGATTGTATTGTTGTACTGTAATTAGTAAATATAATAAAGATAAAGATTTAAAAATTATTTTGGATTATATAAGTGAATGGATTGCCCCACTAATTTCCATTGTCCTTTTATTTTTTCTAGTAATCGAATTTCATAGGAAAACGTTTTTTTGCCATCCTTAGCTGTAGATTCTTCGTCATGGCTTACCCAGGCACTATTCCCATTAATACTCATTTTATAATTTGTATTTACAGAAAAACCGCCATTTCCCATGGCACTAGGATTGGTGTTAATCATAGCTGTTGGCGGAATATCAAGTGTAACTCCATCAGCAGTAGAAATTAATATTCGGCTGTAGGGTTGAATGTGCCAGCACTCCGTATGACCTTTACTATCACCAGCTCTCCATGTTGCGGACTCTTTTTCAAGTAGTTTTTTTATAATTTCAGATTCATCAATCTTCTGGCTGTAACTTGCCATGTTGATAATTAGGATAAGAAAAAAAGATGCTGTCCACTTCATATTGTTCGTGTTTTTTTGGTTTGAAATAATTGTCTTGCTCGTTTTAATGCTAATTTAAGTAAATATATTGTTTTATGCCATAAAAACAAACTAATGCTCAGTTGTTTGCGGCTTAATTCAGTTGTTTAATTGTGGTTTTAAATGTCTCAATTTGTCTTCTGTATGTAAAATATGAACTATAGCATGTTCCATTAATTGTTCTATATCATAAAGTTGTCCCCAAGAAGTCCTAATTTTTTTTGAAGCCTCTAATTCTTCAAGCACATCATCCTCAATAGTTGCAAATGTTTCCTGTGTGAATTTTAGAACGTTATCTAAATCATTTATATAGTCAGCAATGGAACTCCGATTTACTTTTTCGGGACGTACAGTATTCTTGTTTTTAAAATTCTGAATGTAAACACAATAAGAATATCCGGAACTCACCACATGCGAAAGTATCGTTTGGATGGATTTGCAATCCGAATTTGTCGTCGCATGATCAACTGTAAATGTTAAGTCCTCCTCTGAAATATCATGAATTACGTGCTGCAATTCAATAATCGCTTTTTTATATTCAGCTAATAATGCGATAACCGCGTTTTGATTGTTATTCATTTGTTGAATTAAAGTCTTGATTCTCTTACTTATTCATTTCCTTTTTTAATCCATTTTCCAACTTCGGGAGCGACATAATTTTCCATTTTGTCAAGCAAATCTGCGGCATTATCGCTCACCAGTATCATTTGCTGATTGGTTGGTTTTAGAAAACCTTTATCGACCATGTTTGCAACAAATTCCAGCAGTAAATCATAAAAACCATCGACATTCAAAATTCCGATTGGCTTTTTATGCAGTCCAAGTTGCGCCCAAGTCAGCATTTCGAAAAATTCTTCCAAGGTTCCAAATCCGCCAGGCAAAGCAATTATGCCATCACTAAGTTCATTCATTTTGGTCTTTCTTTCATGCATACTTTCCACGATGAATAATTCGGTCAATCTATCGTGTGCGATTTCTTTAGTCATCAGAAAACTTGGCAAAACACCAAATACTTTTCCGTTATGATTTAAAACTCCATCTGCAACACTTCCCATAAGACCTACTTTTGCACCGCCATAAACGAGTTCATAATTATTTTCGGCCATTATTTGTCCCAGTTTGAAAGCTTGAATTTCATAATTTTTTTCGTTTCCAAAACTGGATCCACAGAACACAGTAATTCTTTTCATGTATAAAATGTTTATTATTTATTTTTATTTGATAGTTTGTAGGAAGACTAATTTAGATAATTTTGGATTAAATTAAGCCAATTGCCCAAATCCGTTGTAGTAGCTGTTTGCGGTTCGGTTTTATACGTTCATCATATTCTCCAATTCAGATTTTAGGCCACTATATATTTTGAAAAACCCAATTGGATTTTCTGCTATTTTTTTTACTCTTTCTTTGTTGTCGTGGTTTAATCGATAGATTTTTCCTTGCTTATCAATTGCAATATAGTTTCCGTCTTCCATATCTAAAATAGTATAAAAAAGTTTCTTGTCTATTTCAATTTTAAAAGTGTTTTCAATATCCAAAAGGTTTAATTTTTGTTCATCAATGCTCTTAAGAACTTTCAAGACAATTTCTTTATCTGGATTTTGTAAGTTTAAATGTTTGATTTCAATTTCTTCAACTTTTATATTATTTAAGTCAAAATTTCTATGAAACTTTTTGGGGTCATTAATGTGTATAATTGTCAAAGAATTATGAAAATAATGTAGCTTTAAAGGAATATGCTTTTTGGATTTTTTTTCAAAAACAAGAATTCCATTTAAATCGAAAGATGTATTATGATTTCTTTTTATTTCTTCAAATACTTTAGGGCTATAACATCTATTCAAATAAATTCCTTGTGGTTTTACTGTAAAGTGGATGCCGTAAAGTTTAGATGTTTCAATTACTTTTTTAAATTCCGGAAATTCATTATTTAACAATTCTGCAATTTTCATTTCAAATTGTTTTAAATGCCTTTTACTTGTATAAAAGTTAAATATATTCATATGTTTTTGGTTCTCTCAAACTGTTCGCCAATGTTCTTGGTACTACACGGGTTTGTGACTAAATTAAGTCTGATTTTCTGAATAATTAAATTCTTACAAATAGAAACTAATTCTTAAATTGCCTTAATCACCGATAGCATATGTTAGCAAATTACTTTTAAGATTATATCGTAAAAACAATCACCTTTTTAATGAAAAATGGCCTTTAAAATTTTTGCCATTTCCTAGTTCAACGGTAAACCAATAATCTGAAGCCAACAATTTTTCTCCATTAAAAGTGCCGTTCCACCCAATATCATTATACATTAGCCTTTTTACTAATTTTCCATATCGGTCAAAAATAGTTGTAACTGAATTTGGAAACTTTTCTATTGCTAGGATGTGCCAATATTCATTATATCCATCATTATTTGGTGTGAAAAATTTAGGATAATCTACCAGCACAATTTCTCGTTTATCACCGCCACAACCTTTTTTATCTCTAACCTGAACATCATAAACTCCTCCTAATATGTTGTAAAAAGTGTTGTTATCTTGAAAATTAAATCCATCAATACTGTATTCAAAATCGCCGTTACCAGCGGTTATAATTTCAATGTAATTATTGTCTGATAAATCTTGTGTTTTGACTTCGCTAATTTTAGGCAGAATTGAACGAATTAAATTAAATGAAAATGAATTTTCACAGGATATGCCATTACTTATTTTAGAAACCCGAAGAGTATAAATTCCTGAATCTATTAAATTTGCCTCGAAGGAATTAGAAATAACGGTGCCATTTTCAAAAGTCCATTTCCAAGAATCAAAATTTGAATCTGTAGCAAGATAAAGGAAGGGTTCTAAATCACATAAATTATATTCGTCTTTAATATTTATTTTAGGAAGTTCATTTACAATTAAATTAAAACTAGTTTCAGAATAACATAATGGATTTAATTTACTTTCTACCCTTACTTTAATGATTTGTGACCATCCTATTGTATTCTTAAAGCTTAAAGGTAAAGGACTTGGTAATATATTTCCATTTTGATCAGAATATGAAATAAGTAAACTCTCTTGATTTCCTATCAATTGATTTTCAATTGTTGAAGTATCAAAATTTCCAAAACCATTACCCTCATCGCAACCATATAACGTTTTAGGTTGATTAATCATTGGTTTTGCTGAGGTTACTAAATTTAGAAATGTTTCCGTATAACAATTTGTTTGGGGATTTGTAACTCTTACAGTTATAGTTTCTTGATTTGCTATGGAGTTTGTATATGGATTAGGCAGTGGATTTGCTAATTGGTTTCCTGTAGAATCAAAATAAGTTATCTTCATTCCTGTTTGATTTCCTAAAACATCGGACTCTATATTTGATGTATCAAAATATTCCGAAATACCGTCGTTGTTGTCATCACAGCCGATTAAAGTAGTTAACGAATGGGCGATAGGCTGGGGACTAGTTAAGAGATTAAAGTTCTTTTCTTGATAACAATTTGCATTTTCATCACTTATTCGTGCCTTGAGTATCTGTTTTAGCGGAACTGTGTTAATATAAGTCCCTGTTGCGGATAAGTTTATTAAATTATTATTTTCGTCAAAAATAGTAACTGTCATGTTTGTTTGGCTTCCAGCTATCATTCCTTTGACCTTACTTAAATCAAATTCTGCAAAACCATCTCCGTCATTATCGCAAGCATAAATGTCATCAATTGGAAAAGCTTTTGCTCCATCAACTACTATTACTTTAAAAATTGTTTCACTAAAACACGTTGGGTTATTTTTACTTGCAACACGTACTTTTATTGTTTCTTGACCAAACACTGAAGTATTACTTATATTATAGATTGGTGATCCATATGCTCCGTAATAAGTGATAATCATATTTTTTTGATCTCTCAAAACTTCTTTTTCAAGATGTGATGTAGGAAAAGAAGACACCCAATTTGAGTAACTACTATTATCTTCTGCACAAACATAAATGTCACTTATAGGGTGAGCAGTTGGCAGTTCTGTTATTTCGAGTTTTCTTTTTATAATTCGTGTTGTTCCTGTTGTACTTTTTACAGATGCGGTGATTTCATAAGTACCTGCGGTGACAAATACATATACTGGTTTTAAATCAGTTGATTGATTGGCCGCTCCAGAGATTTCATCCCCAAAACTCCAAGTAACTGAATCTACGCTTGAATAATTAATTAAATTAAATTTAGCGTCGCTTCCCAGACAAAGATCTTCAAAAGTTATATTTTGTTCAAAATTAGATTGTATAAATGTGGGTAGACCAAAAAAACTTTTTCTGTAAGGGGGATTAAATCCTTCTAAATCAATATTGTACCATGTAATATCAACATTGCTGCCATAAGTATTAGGATTTAGTACTTGAGATAGAGATGAACTGTCAGGCATAGAAATATAAATTTCTCCATCAATTCCAAGTTGTAAAGCTCCAGCGCCAATAGCTCCCCATGCCCTGTATTTCGAGTTGCTTATATCGGATGCTGTTAGATCAAATTGATATAAGTCACTAGTTAACGAATTATATTTATTGGTATTTATGTATAAAACCTGACTGCTTGGAGAAAACTCTAAACCATAAGGATGATCACCATCCATTATCTTGATTCCACTAGACACTGATCCCGTATTATTATCAAAATTAAATAGATATGCATTTCCGGGATATTGTGTTTTAGAATCAGTACCTATATAAGTATTCGCAATTGCCAATTTATTGCCATCTGGAGAAAACTTGATACATCCTATTGCATTATTTAAATAGCCATTTATAGGTATAGTAAAAATTGAAGGCGATATTACTGGAGTTGTATTTATTCCTGTGTTATCGATCTTAAAAACATAAAATTTATCAATAAAATGCGTTAAAAACCAAATTGCCGTGCCATCACTATTATATACCGCAGTTAGTTTTTCTGAACACTTATATTTTTTTTGTTCAGTATCTGATGGATTGTAAGTGATTAAGTGAATGTTTTTTGAAACAACTTCTCCTTCTCCGCCATTCAAACTCATGTCAATTATGGAGTAATTTAAGCCGTTATTGAGTCCGTCGTCTGAATCAGTAGTTAGATCAAATGGATCTAAATTTCTTGGATTTGGATCCGAATTGGGATAATATGCAGCTGTCAAGTCATTTGGCTCATCTAGAGTTACTAAATAATAAATGTTCTTTGAATTTGGTTTTGGTATTACAACTGAAGAATTTGAACTTGACCAATGCCCCTTCAGACCATCGCCATTTACCATTATATTATGATTCTTGTTCCAGACTTTTACACCGTTCGTATAAAATAATAAATTTCCATCCGAATCTGAAATGGAAGAGCATCCTTCATTTGTTTGGATTTTACCATCGGTCAAAAGCATTGGAGATCCATTTCTAAAATCTAAACCAGCAAATCTTCCAAAATACCAATTTGAAGCTTCGTTTTGAGCAAAATTCGGAAGCGTGAAAAAAAAGATACAAATTGCCAACAAAAGAGTCTTCATAAAATTTAGTACTTTAAAGATTTTAATTGTTTATAAATTATTGAATTCTATTTTTATTCTCTTAGCTTATTGTTGCTAACTCTCATGATACAAAAACAAACTTTCGAATTTACATTCATAAACAGTTGGAGTAGTGAAGGATTATTTTGCTTTATCTGTTTTCAAATATATTAAAATTTTCTTACAAGTTCTTAAAAGCATTTTTTATTTGTTTGATGCTCTTCTTAAGAACAGTGGCTTTTAACTAGTCCGGTTTTGAATGAAGTACGGCAGTGGAAATCCTTTTATGAAGCGGAGCGCAATAAAAGATTACTTCACAATGTTTTTAATTTTTAGCGGAGTTCAGTGAACTTTGTTTGTAACGTACAGCCTGACCGTGTTGCCAAACTATACAAAGTAATGTATGCAATAGTACTGCAACAAGGACACGCCCAAAAAAAGCCACAAAAAAAACCGACTTGTTTTCACAAATCGGTTCGTATTTAAAGGGGATTTCCGTTTATACAAATAAGCCTTCGATGCTTAAATAATGTTCTCCGGTGTCGTAACAAAAAGTCAAGACTTTGGCATTTTCAGGGATTTCATGCAGTTTTTTGGCCACTGCTGCGAGCGATGCTCCAGAGGATATTCCTACGAACATGCCTTCTTCTTTGGCGGCTCTTTGGGCATAAGTAAATGCTTCGTCTTTGCTCACTTGAATGGTTCCGTCCAGTAAATCAGTATGCAGGTTGGTGGGGATGAATCCTGCTCCAATTCCTTGAATAGGGTGGGGAGCCGGTGCGCCTCCGCTGATAACTGGTGAAGCTTCGGGTTCTACGGCGTAGACTTTTAGGTTGGGGAAATGTTGCTTTAATATTTCGGCACAACCAGTGATGTGACCGCCGGTTCCTACGCCGGTTATCAAATAATCCAGTCCGTCAGGGAATGCTTTTATGATTTCCTGAGCGGTGGTTGTTTTGTGAATTTCGATATTGGCAGGATTCTCAAATTGTAGCGGCGACCAAGCATTAGGAATTTCGTTTACTAGTTCCTGTGCTTTTTCCAGTGCGCCTTTCATTCCTTTTTCACGGGGTGTCAAGACAAATTCGGCACCATAAAGACTCATGAGTCGGCGTCTTTCTATCGACATGGATTCTGGCATGACCAGTATTAATTTATAGCCTTTTACAGCAGCAACCATGGCGAGACCAATTCCCGTATTTCCAGAAGTGGCTTCAATAATAGTACCGCCTGCGGCCAATAATCCTTTTGCTTCGGCATCTTCAATCATCGCAAGAGCGATTCTGTCCTTGATACTAGCTCCGGGATTGGCACGTTCCAGTTTTATCCAAACATTATGGTTGGCACCAAACAAACGATTGATTTTTACGTGTGGCGTGTTGCCTATTGTTTCGAGTATGTTGTTGTATTTTGTCATAATTTATATGGAGAAAAAATTAATATCTTTTGTTTCCTGTTGATTCAAAACAGTATTTTTATTGGATTGCATGACAAATGAATACGGATTCACACTCTTCGTTATAAACGTATTTCCGCCTATAATACTGTGGTTTCCTATGATGGTGCTTCCGCCCAAAATGGTGGCATTGGCATAAATAATAACATGGTCCTCTACGGTAGGATGGCGTTTTTTTTCCTGCATGTTTTTCTCGACTTGCAACGCTCCCAAAGTAACTCCTTGATAAATACTCACATGTTTTCCTATGGTTGTGGTCTCGCCAATGACAATTCCGGTTCCATGGTCAATCATAAACGGAACGTCGATGGTGGCACTTGGGTGAATGTCAATTCCGGTTTTGCTATGCGCATATTCGGTAAGAATTCGCGGTAGCAGGCAAGAGGTACGGGAAGCAATGGCATTGGCAATGCGATAGACTTCTATGGCAAAAAAACCGGGATAGGAATTGATGATTTCCTGAATGCAATCGGCAGCGGGATCCGTATCTAATATAGCTTGTGCATCTTTTTGCATGAATCCGTAAAGGTCAGGAAGTACGGTGTAAAAAGATTCGGCGTCATCCAGAATTTCATTGGCTGTCTTATCTTTTACAATCTCCGAAAGGATAGCAATAAAGTTGGCTTTGTTTTGGTCCAAAAGCAATTCGATTTGTATGGTTTCCAAAACTTTCTCGGGAAATAATATTTTGAATAAATCATCAATCCAATTGATAATTTTGGTAGAATCGATGGCTCTTACCCAATTTTTATTTTGGTTTTCATGCAGTGTATTCGAAAAACGGATGGTTTCAGTATTCATTTATGATGGAATAAAATCGGAATTGAATTTAGTAAAATCGCTTGAAATACAAATATAAAGCAGAATTGAATAGGTTCATAACGCTGCTTTGTAAATAAATGTTAATATGTTAAATTCCCACAAAATGGATGTTTTGTGTTGGAAATAATTCCATAAAAAAATCCGATTTGCTTTCACAAATCGGATTACTATATAATCTGAAATCTTAATTTTAAATTCTTAAATCTATAAGTGGATTACCTCACCATACGCATCAGCCACAGCTTCCATAACAGCCTCACTCATAGTAGGGTGTGGGTGAATTGATTTTAGGATTTCATGTCCTGTAGTTTCCAGTTTACGCGCTACAACTGCCTCAGCAATCATATCAGTAACTCCGGCTCCAATCATGTGACATCCTAACCATTCTCCGTATTTAGCATCAAAAATTACTTTTACAAAACCATCCGGTGTTCCGGCAGCTTTTGCTTTTCCTGAAGCTGAGAACGGGAATTTACCAATTTTCAATTCGTATCCTTTTTCTTTAGCTTGTTTTTCAGTCAAACCTACAGAGGCAATTTCTGGAGTTGCATACGTACAACCCGGAACGTTTCCATAATCGATAGGTTCTACATGTAATCCTGCAATTTTTTCCACACAGTTGATTCCTTCAGCAGAAGCTACGTGAGCTAATGCTTGTCCTGGCGTAACATCACCAATGGCGTAATAACCCGGAATGTTGGTTTGGTTGTAAGCATTCACCAAAATTTTATCTTTGTCAGTAGCAATTCCTACTTCTTCTAATCCAATGTTTTCAATGTTAGTTTTGATTCCAACAGCCGAAAGTAAAATTTCAGCTTCTAATACTTCTTCTCCTTTAGCCGTTTTTACAAATGCTTTAACACCTGCTCCAGTAGTATCAATTCTCTCAACAGATGAGTTAGTCATGATTTTGATCCCTGCTTTTTTCAAAGAACGTTCCATTTGTTTCGAAATGTCTTCGTCTTCAACAGGAACTACATTTGGCATAAATTCTACGATGGTTACATCAGTTCCCATAGAGTTGTAGAAATGTGCAAATTCAATTCCAATCGCTCCGGAACCAACAATAATCATCGATTTTGGTTGCGTTGGTAATGTCATTGCTTGTCTGTAACCAATTACTTTTACTCCATCTTGAGGCAAGTTTGGTAACTCGCGAGAACGTGCTCCAGTCGCTACAATGATATGATCTGCACTGTATTCAGTAACTTTATTGTCTTTGTCAGTAACATCAACTTTCTTTCCTGGTTTTAATTTTCCAAAACCATCAATCACGTCGATTTTATTTTTTTTCATCAAGAATTGAACACCTTTGCTCATTCCATCAGCTACTGAACGGCTGCGTTGTACCACAGCAGGGAAGTCTTTATCAAATGATGAAACAGTCAATCCATAATCAGAAGCGTGTTTTAGATAATCAAAAACCTGAGCTGATTTTAGTAATGCTTTAGTTGGAATACAACCCCAGTTCAAGCATACACCACCTAAGTTTTCTTTTTCTATTACGGCTACTTTAAAGCCTAATTGTGATGCTCTAATAGCTGTAACATAACCACCTGGACCACTTCCTAAAACTATAATATCGTATTTCATTTCAAAGTTTTTTATTTGTTTTTTATTGGTAAAATGAATTCGTAAAAATTCATTTCATTTTGTGTGTTTTTCTTGTTTAATTGATTGGGCGAATTTAAGGATTTATTCTGTTTTGAGAAAGTTTCAAAGTAATAAAGTAGCAAACTAACAAATTTTCAGAAAAAGACCTTGGTTTTAAACAAACTGCTACAAGGTAAAAATCAAATTTGTGTTTTTTTAGCCTTTGTCGCTTTGTGAAAAAAACTAATTCGCTACCGAAAACTGAGAATCATACAAGTTTTTGTAATACCCACTTTCACGGTTTATTAATTCCTGATGCGTTCCTTGTTCTACTATCAATCCTTTGTCCATTACCACAATTTTATCTGCGTTGACAATCGTTGCTAAACGATGTGCAATCACAATGGATGTTCTGCCTTTGGTAATCGTTTCTGTAGCACGCTGAATCAATTCTTCAGAATATGTATCTATCGATGAAGTGGCTTCGTCCAGAATCAAAATACTCGGATTACTGACATACGCTCTCAAAAAAGCAATCAATTGGCGCTGACCCGAAGAAAGCATAACGCCCCGTTCCTTCACATCAAAATCATAATTATCCGGCAAACTCATGATGAATTCATGGACGCCAATTTTTTTGGCTGCAGCCAAAACCTGTTCGCGACTAATTTCAGGATTGTTCAAGGTAATATTGTTGAAAATAGTATCGGCAAAAAGGAAAACATCCTGCAATACTACTGCAATTTGTTTTCGTAAGGAACTCAATGTGTAATTCTCAATATTGTGATTGTCTATATAAATTGAACCGCTGTTGATTTCGTAAAAACGATTCAGCAAATTAATAATTGTAGATTTTCCGGCACCTGTAGAGCCTACAATCGCAATAGTTTGCCCGGCACTAACCTCTAAATCAATTCCTTTTATCACTTCTTCATCCGAAATATATCCAAAACGTACCTTTTTAAATTTGATGTCTCCCTTAAAGATTGGCGCTTCGATAACTCCAGTATCTTGAATTTGATCTTCGGTATCTAAAATATCAAAAACACGGTTCGCGGCAATCATTCCCAGTTGCATCTCGTTGAATTTATCCGCAATTTGACGCAATGGATTGAATAACATCCCGATGAACATCGTGTACGAAAATAAATCTCCAAAAGTGGTGAAATTATCTCCGTTTAATATCTTGATTCCACCATACAAGACAATAAAACCAAGGGTTAAGGATGAAATAATATCGGCAATAGGAAAAAATATGGAGTTATAAAGAATGGTTTTTATCCATGCTTTTTTGTGCTTGTCGTTGATGCTTTTGAATTTTTCGTATTCAATTTCTTCCCGATTAAAGAGTTGGACAATCTTCATTCCCGTCACGCGTTCCTGTACAAAGGAATTCATATTGGCAATTTGGGTACGTACTTCCTCAAAGGCGATTTGCATTTTCTTTTGGAAAATTCGAGTGAAATAAACTAGAATAGGCATCGCCACAATCACAATCCATGTCAGTTTCCAGTTCATGTAAAACATAAAAGCCAGTACCACAACCATCTTCATCAAGTCACTTATAATCATAAACAATCCCTGACTAAAAATTCGGGCAATGGATTCAATATCTGAAACCGAACGTGTCACTAGTTGTCCCACAGGAACGTGATCAAAATATTTCATTCGGAAACTTAAAATATGGCGAAATAATTTTGTTCGAATGTCTTTCACAATATCCTGACCGAGCCAGTTCGCCCAATACACAAAGTAGAACTGCGAGAATACTTCCAGTAAAAGTACAATTCCCATCAGGATTACATACAATAATAAGCCCTTTTGGTCTTGGGTTGCGATGTAACCATCTACGGTTTGTTTCAATAAATACGGACGTAATGCCGCAAAAATCGACAGTGAAACGGCAAAAATAATCACACCGTTAAAACGCCATTGATAGGGTTTGGTGAATTTTAATATTCGTTTGAATAATCTGGTATCAAATGCTTTTGCTTTCATGTTTTTTGGAGCTATTCCTGCTATTCGTTGCAATCTTTTATGTTTTTGGCAACAAAAACATAAAAGGATTTTCACTGCTATCAGGGCTATTGCGTAATGTAATCGTATTCTATTTTGGTTAAATACAAACCATGCGCCGGAACCGAAAAACCAGCTTTATCTCGGTTTTTACTTTCTATTATGGCATTAAAATCAGCCAGTGTAATCTTGTGTAATCCTATGTTTACCAATGTTCCTACAATGGCACGCACCATATTGCGTAAAAAACGATTGGCCGAAATGGTAAAAATCAGATTGCCGTTTTGTAGCTTCCAATAGGCTTCAAAAACCGTACAGTCAAATGTGTTTACATCAGTATTTACTTTTGAAAAACATTGAAAATCAGTGTGATTGAATAGTAGTTGCGCCGCTTCATTCATCAAATCGATATCTAACTTTTGATGGAAATACCAACTTTGCTCTTGCGAGAAAACATCTTTGAACGTATTGATATGATATTCGTAGGTTCTTTTTGTGGCATCAAAACGGGTGTGCGCTTCATCATGAACCGGAATAATTGCATAAATCACAATATCTTTAGGAAGATAAGAGTTGAGTTTATGCACTAAACTTGGAATATCAAATAGTGTTTCAAAATCAAAATGAGCATACATTTCTTTGGCGTGAACGCCGGTATCCGTTCTTCCGGCTCCCATAAGATTGATAGTTGTATTCAATAGCACCGAAAACGCTTTGTTCATCGTTTCCTGAACGGAAGCAGCATTGGGTTGGTATTGCCAGCCGTGATAATGGATTCCGTTGTATGCTAATTTGATGAAATATCTCAAGTGAATTTTTTTGAAGCCACAAAGATACTTATTAATTTTTTTGCCACGAAGTCGCTAAGGCGCAAAGTTTGTTAAGTTTCAATTTGATTTTTTATTTGGAATTTGAATGTCTAATTTTACCACAAAATCCTAGCCCTGATAGAAGTGAAAATCCTTTATTGTTTTTGCTGCCAAAAATAATAAAGATTGTAACGGATAGCTGGCACGAGCGAAGCGAACTGACGAAGTAAATTGCTCCAGATTCCTTCGTACCTCGTAATGATACCATAAATATGAAAAAAATACTACTCCTTTCTGATACGCACAGCCATATTGATGATACGATTTTGAAATATGTTGCTCAGGCTGATGAAGTGTGGCATGCTGGCGATATTGGTGATTTGGCTGTAACCGATGCGATTAAAAAGCTAAAACCGTTGCGTTGTGTTTATGGTAATATTGACGATGCAAAAGCCCGATTAGAATTTCCGTTGCACAATCGTTTTATGTGTGAAGGAGTCGATGTTTGGATTACGCATATTGGCGGGTATCCGGGGAAATACAATCCCAATATTAGAGCAAAGATGGAATCGAATCCACCAAAATTATTTATTTGTGGACATTCGCACATCCTGAAAGTCATTTTTGATAAAAAACATAATTTATTGCACATGAATCCCGGTGCAGCTGGAAAAAGTGGCTTTCACCAAGTGCGCACGATGTTGCGTTTTGTGATTGAGGGAGATAAAATCAAGGATATGGAAATTATTGAGATGGAAAAACGGGTGTAGTTGTTTTTTTTTGATAGGAAATAGGCACTTCAATAGCCACAGTTGTTCCGGAATCAATCTTTGAATGTATTGTGATAGTCCCTTTTAGATTATTTATTCGGGCTTTAATCTGGTTGATTCCAAAACCTTCCAGGATATAAAATTTATCGGAGTCAAATCCTCGACCGTTATCCTCGATTTTGATTTGGAGTGATTTATTGTTTTCTTGAATAGTCAGGTTAGCCTGAGTGGCAAGACTGTGTTTTATGATATTGTTGAGTAGTTCCATTATTATAAAATACATTTTCATTTCAAAATCCTCATTGTAACGTGTTTTTGTTGGTACAACAATAGAGTAATTAAATTGAATTACGGAGTTTGAATTTTTCTCGCATAAATCTTCTAATGCGTAAAATAAACCAAATCGTGCTAAAAGTGTCGGCATCAATTCATGGGATAAATCTCTTATTTGATCGTGTGCTTCTTCTAATATGGCTTTAGTTTTTATAATTTCTTCGGCATTAGTATGGTTTTGAGAGGTAAATGCATTGAGGTGTAATCCTGCTGAGGATAATAAGGCGCTGATGTTATCATGCAAAAACGAAGCAATTTTTTTTCGTTCTAATTCTTGTCCGTTGATAGATGCGTTGATTGTATTTTGTTGCAGTTGACTTTGTATGTCTTTAATTCTGTTTTTTTGCTTAAGCTTTGAGTTTTCTGAGAAAATGTAAAAAAGGAAAAAGAAAAATAATAAAAGGACAATTATTACAATTACAATTTTTTTGTTTCTGGATTGCTCTTGTATAAGTAAATACTCTTTGGTTTTGTACTCGTTTCCAATTTTGTCGATTTCTCTTTTATACTCATCAATCTCAAGATTTATTCCGGCAACATTTGCTTTGTTTAGCTTTTCCTCGTTATTTAATTTAATAGTAAGGTCATTGTAAAGTGCCAAATTCTTATATGCATTTTCATAATCTCCATTTTTTAATAAAAATTTAGAAAACTCATGATGTGAATACGACAAGTCTGATTTTTCATTTCCTTCATTTCCTAATCTGATGGCATTCTGAAAAAAAAACGACGCTTTTTGAGTGTCATTTTTATAGCTATAATACATTCCATTTAGCATGTTCAGTGCAACAATGGTTGATTCATCACCATGTTTTTTGTGGTGTTTATTGATGTATTTTAAATAGGGAAGACCCTCTTCATAGCGTCCAATGTCAAAATACGCCCAGGTAATATTAAGTTTAGTAAAAACTATTTGAGCTGAATCATGAATTTTTGTGCTGTATTGCAACGATTTTTTGTAGTAGTAAATTCCTTTTTCATATTGTTTTTTGTCAAAGCAATAAATGTTTCCCAAGTTATTATTTAACCAGTTTTTTAAAACATCATTATTTGTTTTATTGGCGTAGATTAATCCTTTATTGTAATAAAAAAAAGCTTTTTCATATTCAGATAATTGGTCAAAATTTGCTGCAATTGTGTTGTAGGTTGCAGCAATTAGATTGTCGTCTTTTAAAGCAATAGCATGTGTTAGGGCATGTCTTGATTTTACTAATGATTTTTCAAAATTACCCGCTTTCATAAGCTCATTGGCTTCTTTTGCAAGTTGTGTAACTTCTTTCTTTTGGGGTAATTTTTTATGTGCAAAAACAGTAATTCCAGAGAAATTAAGTAGTAAAATCAATACTATAACAATTTGTTTGTACGGCATAGATAATTTGATTTTTCTGTTTATGGTTGTTTTTAATTAAAAGTAAATCGCATTTGTGATTCACAAATCAGGATTTAATTAATTTGTTTTTAATGGCATATTTAACCAGACTTATTGAGTTTTTTGCGTCCAGTTTTTTCATTATATTTTTGCGGTGGGTTTCAACAGTATTCACACTGATAAACAGTTGGTCACTAATTTCTTTACCGCTGTATTCAAGTGATATTAAGGTGATAATTTCTAACTCACGATCCGTTAAAATAGAACTTACGGCAGACTCATTTTTAATTAATTTCACATTGTCTTTTGTAACGGTACTAAAGATTTTTTCCCGTACTGATTTACAAAAATATTCTTCGCCTCTGGATACGGCCTGAATTGCTTCAACAATGTTTTCACCGGCACATTTTTTTGTCAAATAACCACTGCTGCCCAGTTTCATGACTTCCTTTATTATTCTTAAATCATCATAACTGGATAAAACAATAATTTTACAGGGAAATCCTTTTTCGGCAAATTCCTTAATGACTTCAATTCCATCTTTTTTAGGCATATTAATATCTAAAATAAGAATGTCGGCTTTATTTTCGGTAACCTCATTGAAAATGGTGTCTCCATTGAGAGAGAATCCAACTACTTCAAAATCAGGAAGGGTATGCAGCAACGTACGAATACCATCAATAAGTATTTGATGGTCATCAGCAAGGTGAATTCTAATTTTTTGTAACATATCGTAATTACTATTTTCAAATTTATAAAAAAAATAGGAGAATATCATTTTATAAGATTTTTATTCTTTTTTTAATCCAAATAAAAAAGATTAGACACAAAAAAACCCGAATTGTTACATTCGGGTTCTCTTCGCACTAATAAACTAAAGTTTATAGGTTTACCTCAATCTGTCCACAGATTTTACAAGATCTTCATCCTTTTTGATAGCTTTATTAGCCAAGACTAATAACACGATAGCAACTACAGGTAGAAACATCCCAATACCTTTCTCTGAAACAGCAGGTGTTTCTCCAGATAGATTTAGTGAACGATATACAAACAATCCTAATAAAATCAAATTTAATATGATATTCAATCTGCCAATAACAAATTGATTTTGTCTTTTTTTATAGGAAACAATACTTAACAAAGTCAGTGTAGTACTCAATCCCAGTATTATGGTATATATTTGACTTTGCATGAAATAAAAGTCTTTTCCATCTTTCATTGTCCATAACGGAATAAAAAATAGTAAGATGCCTGTAACAACAAAAGCAAGTAGTAAATATATGGTCTGAATTCTTTGTATCATTTGTTAAATATCTTTTACAAAAATATATTTTCTTTTTAATAAATACTATTGTCTGATTAAATTTTATTCGTATTATTGCATCATAATACCGTAAGCACTTCATACTGCGGTTGATTCAAAATAAAGTTCACTACCTATCTTTTACATTTTTTCCAAAAATTAATTAAACTCATAGAACATTCATGTTTGATATTTCTGCATTAAAAGAAATGAAGCTTTCTGAGCTTCAAGAAATAGCTAAATTAGCTAAAACCATAAAATTTAACGGTGTAAAAAAAGAGACATTAATTAGTCAAATATTAGAGCATCAAGTGGTAAATGTTGATTCAGCATCAGATACAAAAAAAGAAAATAACCTTGATGACGATAAACCTAAAAGAGTTAGAATAGTTCCTGTAAAAAAAGCGGCAATTCAAAAAGCGGTACCAAATTCTCTTTTTGAAAAAGAAGAAGTTGTAGCTGAAATAAATACTCCAGTTGAAAATAATCTTCCAATTGAAGTTGTTTCAAAAGAAGAAGAATCGGCTCCAAAGCCAGAATCTGAAGGGAATGAGAAAAAAGTAGGTAAAATTATTAAATTTAATAAATCAGCTTACGAGAAGAAAATTGCTTTAAAAAAGGATAAAGAAGAAGTAAAAGAAGCAAGCACTGAGAATGTGATAGTTGCTGATACAGCAACTGAAGAGAAAACAGAAGCTCCTGTTTCTCCAGTAAAAAAGATAAATCCAAACCAATTACATAAGCAGAATCCAAATCAGAATCCGAACCAAAACCCAAATCAAAACGGTAATGGAAACGGGAATCCAAATTTTAAAAATAAAAAAAGCAATTTCGCTGCTTCCGATTTTGAATTTGATGGAATTATTGAAAGTGAAGGTGTTCTAGAAATGATGCCGGATGGATATGGTTTCTTGCGTTCTTCAGATTATAATTATTTAGCTTCGCCAGATGATATTTATTTATCAACTTCCCAAATCAGATTATTCGGTCTTAAAACCGGGGATACTGTAAAAGGTGTGGTTCGTCCACCAAAAGAAGGAGAGAAATTTTTCCCATTAGTACGCGTTTTAAAAATAAACGGACACGATCCTCAAGTAGTTCGTGATAGAGTTTCATTCGAACATTTAACGCCTGTTTTTCCTTCAGAAAAATTTAAATTAGCCGAAAAGCAAAGCACTATTTCAACACGAATTATCGATTTGTTTTCACCAATAGGAAAAGGACAACGTGGAATGATTGTTGCGCAACCCAAAACGGGTAAAACGATGTTGCTTAAAGAAATTGCCAATGCAATAGCGGCAAATCATCCTGAAGTGTATTTAATCGTTTTATTGATTGATGAACGTCCGGAAGAGGTTACCGATATGCAGCGTAGTGTGCGTGGTGAGGTAATCGCTTCTACTTTTGACAGAGAACCACAAGAGCATGTGAAAATTGCCAATATCGTTCTTGAAAAAGCTAAACGATTGGTAGAATGTGGTCACGATGTAGTGATTCTATTGGATTCCATTACGCGTTTAGCCAGAGCATATAATACAGTTCAGCCAGCTTCAGGTAAAGTATTAAGTGGTGGTGTGGATGCAAATGCATTGCAAAAACCAAAACGTTTCTTTGGAGCTGCCCGTAATGTAGAAAATGGTGGTTCATTAAGTATTATCGCTACTGCATTGACTGAAACTGGTTCGAAAATGGACGAAGTTATTTTCGAAGAATTTAAAGGAACTGGTAATATGGAATTGCAATTAGATAGAAAAATTGCTAACAAACGTATTTTCCCGGCTATCGATTTGACTTCTTCAAGTACAAGACGTGACGATATGTTATTGGATCAAAAAACATTGCAAAGAATGTGGATTATGAGAAAATACCTTTCGGATATGAATCCAGTGGAAGCGATGGATTTCATTAATGATCGTTTCAAGAAAACGAAGAATAATGAAGAATTTTTAATCTCAATGAATGATTAATTAAAAATTGTAGAGTTTTTTTAGTTTAAGGTTTAAAATTGGAAAAAGATTGAGCTGAAAAAATAATGATATAAAAAAAGTCCTCGATTTTCGAGGACTTTTTTGTGAATTATAGAGACTAAAATCTATTCTATTTCTTTTTGTACTCTTTTTTCTTTCTGTTCGGAGTTTTCTTTACGTTCTAACAAAGCCATATAGAATCCGTCAAAACCTGACTCTGAAGCCAAGATTTTTTGGTCTTTAATAAATTTGAATTGTTTACCAATGTCAGTAGTTAAGAAACGAGCAATTTGCTCTTGATTTTCGGATGGTAATATAGAACAAGTAGCGTAAACTAATTTTCCACCAGGTTTTACAATTTTAGAATAACTTTCTAAAACTTCTGATTGTACTTTACGGATGTTATCGATAAATTCCGGTTTCAATTTCCACTTTGCATCTGGGTTTCTTTTTAGAACTCCTAAACCGCTACATGGCGCATCAATTAGAACGCGGTCTGCTTTTTCGTGTAGTTTTTTGATAATTTTTGTTGAGTCAATAATGCGGTATTCAATATTGAAAGCACCGTCTCTTTTGGCTCTGATTTTTAATTGCTTCAATTTGCTTTCATACAAATCCATAGCGATTAATTGCCCTTTGTTTTCCATCAAAGAAGCAATGTGAAGTGTTTTTCCACCTGCACCTGCACACGTATCAACAACACGCATTCCTGGTTTTACATCAAGGAAAGCCGCCACTAATTGTGAGTTGGCATCTTGTACTTCAAAGAAACCTTGTTTGAAAGCATCAGTCAAGAAAACATTGGCTCTTTCTTTTAACACTAAAGCGTCAGGTTGATTCTTTAATGTTTCAGTTTCAATGTTTAAATCCATCAAAATAGCACGTAGCGCTTCTCTTGTAGTCTTAAGTGTATTTACCCTTAAAATTACTCTTGCCGGTTGGTTTTGAGCTGCTATTTCAGTTGCCCAAACTTTCTCGCCTAATTCTTTAACTCCCAATTCATCCATCCAGTCTGGAATAGATTCTTTTAAAGCTCTCACTTTAGAAAGTTCGTCAAAACGTCCTTTTATTTTTCGTTCCGGAGTTCCTTCCAGCTGACGCCAATCAGGAATAGGATAACCTCTTAATACTGCCCAAACAGAAAACATTCTCCAAAGATTATCTCTGTCAAATGGTTCTTTTACTTCCGCGATTTCTGCGTATAATCTTTTCCAACGTACAATTTCGTAGATGGTTTCGGCAACAAACTTTCTGTCAGAGCTTCCCCAACGTTTGTCTTTTTTTAAGGATCTTGCTACCACTTTATCAGCATATTCGCCTTCATTAAAAATGGCATTTAATGCATCTATTGTTGTGTAAACTAAATTTCTGTGTAATCTCATTTTAAATAATTGAGGTGCAAAGGTACTATTAATTGATTGAATGTTATATTTTTAATAATGAATGTTGTTTTTTAATTTTTTTGAAAAAAAAACACTGTTCTCAAAACAGTGTTTTTTTATATTTTTAAATGAAAAGATATTTATTTTACTCTTGTCAAACCTATCTTTTCAGGTGCATGAAGCACCATTGGGAATTTCTCTATTTTTACAGAGCTACTGTCTAAACCAAACGCCCTTTCTTCTGATAAGCTCAATTTTTTAATTAAGAAATAAGAGTTCATAATTATTTTTTCATGCCATCTTAGGTCACTATCATTAGAAAGGAATTTTTCAGACAATACAAATTTGAAATCACCTATGATGTTGTTTTTATTCAAAGATTCGTATCTGCTGGTAATATCCATTTCTCCTTTTTGCACCATGTCCTTGATAACTTCCTTAAACATCAAGTTAATTTTTGTAGGCTCTCTAAATCCTAAATTAAAGTCTACACGATACAAGTCATCTTTAACAATTTCGGTTACTTTATATTCGGTTTTATAGGGTTCAGTCAATATATTCACATGGACAAACCAATAAATATCAGCTCTTTTAGGTCTTTTTTGTAAAATAGAATACATCACTTTTTCTTCTATCTCATCCACTCTTCCTGCATTGGTCATATAGACTAAATGTGTGGCATATTTTGGGATCGATAAATCAACACTTAATTCAACAAGTACTTTTTTATAATCTTCAATTTTAACAATTTTAGTATAACTCTTGTTGATTTTCTTTGCCAAATACCAAATAGTCATTACTGATATCAATGCAATAGCTATAAAAAGAGTTACATAACCTCCATCAGCGAACTTAGTGATATTTGCTGCCAGAAAACTGAATTCGATTATTAAGTAAATGGTAATCAGTGGTACAATGAAATATAATTTTACTCTTTTCATTATCAAATAAAAATTAAGTAAAATAGTGGTCATTATCATGCATAAAATGATGGCTAAACCATAAGCATGCTCCATATTACTGGATTCTTCAAAGTGCAATACGATTCCGACACAACCAAAAAACAATAACCAGTTTATCGAAGGAATGTACAATTGACCTTTTAATTCAGTAGGATATTTGATTTTTACTTTAGGCCAAAAATTTAATCGCATCGCCTCATTTATCAATGTAAATGATCCACTGATTAATGCTTGTGAAGCAATTACAGCAGCAAGCGTAGCTATTACGATTCCAATAGGTTGAAACCAGTCAGGCATTATTAGATAAAATGGATTTCCATTTTTTCCACCCAAACTTTGCAATGTTTCTCCTTCGTGGTGTGTCAAATAGGCAGCTTGCCCAAAATAATTAAGCACTAAAGCGATTTTTACAAAAATCCAACTGATTCTGATGTTTTTTCGTCCGCAATGTCCCATATCTGAGTATAAAGCTTCGGCACCGGTAGTACAAAGGAATACAAAGCCTAAAACAAAAAAGCCTTCTGGATGAATAGTTAATAAATGATAGGCATAATAAGGATTGATAGCTTTTAAAACCTCTGTATTTTGAGAAATCTGTGCGATCCCAAGTACTGCAAGCATTGCAAACCAAATCATCATCATTGGGGCAAAAAACTTACCGACTAATTTGGTTCCAAATTGTTGAATGGTAAAAAGCACAAATAGGATGCCTATAACAATTGGGATTGTATTAATTTCAGGGTAATAGGTTCTGATTCCCTCAACTGCGGATGATACTGAGATAGGAGGAGTGATAATTCCATCAGCAAGTAATGCACTTCCACCGATTATTGCGGGGACTATTAGCCATTGGATTTTTGTTTTCTTGACTAAAGCGTATAAAGCAAAAATTCCACCTTCTCCATGATTGTCAGCACTTAGTGTAATGATGACATATTTTATAGTGGTTTGTAAAGTAAGTGTCCAAAAAACACATGAAATTCCGCCTAAAACAATATCAGCATTAATAACATGATCCCCAAGTATGGCTTTCATTACGTATAATGGTGAAGTTCCAATATCTCCGTAAATTATTCCTAATGAAATTAATAACCCACCTAATGTCCATTTACTATGGAGGTCTTTGTGTGAAGTGCTCATGAAATTTTTTTTTAAAAAACTGGTCAAATTTACACTTTTAAAATAAATTAACGCTTTTTATACAATAAAAAAAAACACGGCGTTATGAGCCGTGTTTTTAAAGTTTTCTATTGAAGTTTTTTAAGATCTTCTATTGTTCTCTCTTGAAGAATTTCCTCTTTGAGATTCACTTCTTTGTGGAGCTGATTCTCTTGAGGAATTACCTCTGTTTTGTGACTCTGCTCTTTGTGGCGCAGCCTGAGTAGAAGGACTAGTTCTGTTTTGAGAGTAATCTCTTTGAGAATTTCCTCTTTGTGGCGCAGCCTGAGTAGAAGGACTAGTTCTGTTTTGAGAATAGTCTCTTTGAGAATTCCCTCTTTGTGGCGCTGCCTGAGTAGAAGGGCTGGTTCTGTTTTCAGAATAGTCTCTTTGAGAATTTCCTCTTTGTGGCGCAGCCTGAGTAGAAGGACTAGTTCTGTTTTGAGAATAATCTCTTTGAGAATTTCCTCTTTGTGGCGCTGCCTGAGTTGAAGGACTGGTTCTGTTTTGAGAGTAATCTCTTTGAGAATTTCCTCTTTGTGGCGTTGCCTGACTAGAAGGATTAGTTCTGTTTTGAGAATAATCTCTTTGAGAATTTCCTCTTTGTGGACCTACTTCTCTCGAAGGATTAGTTCTATTTTGAGAGTAATCTCTTGATGAACCTGACCTTTGTGGAGTTGTTTCTCTTGATGAACCAGTTCTGTTTTGAGAATAATCTCTTTGATTTCCTGTTCTTCTGTTAGAGTAACCAACCTCGTTTCTTGAACCTCTTCTTTGATCTAATTCATAACGGTTAGTTACATTAGCATTTCTTCTGGAGAAGGAATAATTCGGGTGTTGTCTTTCATAACCATTTGAACGTCTAGAGCTGTGTAAAACGATTGCGCGCTCACTTCTTCTGTAATTAACATAATTGTAATTATTGTTAATGTTCAAGCTAATGTTGATGTTATTTCTGTATCTGAATATTGGAAATGGATTCCATGCATAATAATAAGAAGGATAATACCCCCAATTCCATGTAGAATAATAAGGACGGTAATTAGGAGACCAGAATGAAGCATAAATTAGTGGAGTACTATAATACACAGGCTCATAAATGTAATTTTGACCATACATGTACACATCTCCTACAACTTGAACGTGAATGTTGTTATTTCTGTCTTTTTCAACGTCAATTGTAGCTACATCTTGATATACATCCGTATCTATAACAGATTGAATGATGATTACGTGAGTCCGATTTTCGACAGTTTCAATAACTCTCAAATAATCAACTTCATTGTCATCATTTAAATCTAAATTTGATATTTGTAGTTCAGGGTCATTCAGGCGTCTTTCAAAATCTTGTAGATTTCTAGAGTCACCAAAAATAGAAGCAACAGCTCTCAGATCAAGATTGTCACTGATTTCATTATTCATTGCATTTACTGATGTTCTATCTTGCGCCTGTATTTGTGTTGCGAAAACAGTAGTCAATAAACTCAATAGTAGTAGTTTCGTTTTCATAATTAATTGAATTAAGTTTATCCTTATTTTTGATTATCCAATTACTGTGCCAATTAATTTAAACCATGTTTACTATTCTTATTATTAATTGTAAATTAGCCCTAAAATGTATAAGAAAATGAGAACTTCTTTTTTGATTCTATTGATTTCAATTGTTTTGATATCCTGTAAAACAGCTGATTTTGCTATAAAAAATGATGCTAATGCTGAATTTAAGTCTATTGTGGTAGATACATTATTTCAGGATAAAATAAGTATCAGGGCTGTTTTAATTGATGCAAATAAAATTTGGTTTGCAGCTGATAAAGGGAGATTTGGTTTTTTTAATTTGGATAATAATCAAAAATTTGAAAGCAAGATTATCAAAGATTCCTTGAAGCTTGAGTTTAGAAGTAATGCCAAAACAAAAAAGCATATTTTTATTCTAAATGTTGGGAATCCAGCTTTGTTATATCAAATTTCAAAAGACGGAAAAGAAACAAAATTAGTGTATCAGGAAAATCACGAGAAAGTGTTTTTTGATAGTATGCAGTTTTGGAATGATAAAGAAGGGATAGCGATGGGAGATCCAATTGCTGATTGTCTGAACGTAATTATTACTCGTGATGGCGGAAATTCATGGAATAAAGTTTCATCGGATAAATTACCAAAAGTGATGGATGGAGAAGCAGCTTTTGCGGCAAGCAACACTAATATTATAATCAAAGGAAATCATACTTGGATTGTTTCCGGTGGAAAAAAATCTAGAGTTTTTTATTCTCCTGACAAAGGAAATTCATGGAAAGTGTATGATACTCCAATAGTTCAGGGGAAATCAATGACCGGAATTTTTACGGCAGATTTTTATGATGCTCAAACTGGATTTGTTGCCGGAGGAGATTATGAAGTGCGAAATCAAAATTTTTCTAATAAAGCAATCACTGCTGATGGTGGAAAAACATGGAAGCTAATAGCAGAAAATCAAGGTTTTGGATATGCTTCTTGTGTGCAATATGTTCCTGAAAGTAACGGTAAAGGGCTGGTAACAGTTGGTTTCTCAGGAATATACTATTCCTCGGATGGTGGTACTTCATGGAAACAATTTTCTACCGATTCTACTCTTAATACAATAAGGTTTATAGATAACCACACAGCAATTGCAGCGGGACAAAATAAAATGATTCGCATCAGTTTTAAATAATGAAAAACACCCTAAGTCTAATATAATCAGAGTTTAGGGTGTTTTTTTTGAACTAATAAAAATAAAAAAGATTATTTTTTTTGACCTTTGTTACGGTATTGTTGTAGCAATTTTCTATTGAAATCTTCTTCAGCTTTTTTTAGTTTAACTATTTTTACGGCTGGTAAAATTGTTCTCACATTTTGCATGAATTTTTTTCGTAATAAAAATAACTCTTCTTCAGTATCTTCAATTTGGGCCAAAAAGGTATTTGCTTCTTTTTCAGTTATTTTATCCAGCGAGCCATCATTCATTCTTCTCATATACGTTTTCATTTTTTGATGTCTCAGTTCAAACTGTTTGTCATCAAATGTATTGTATATTGGCCAGAATCTTTCGGCTTCATTAGTTGTTAAGTCTAATTCAGTCGTAAAAAAAGCTACTTTTAAAGCTTTTATTTGTTCTTTTTTCTCTTTCATACTTTCGCCTTGAGCGTAAAAGTTAAAAGAAACGAATAGTAATAGTATTGGTAATAATTTTTTTATGTTCATTTCGTATTTATTTAATTATGGCTTTAAACGAAAGCTTTACAGTCTAGTTTATTCTAAAATAAGATTTTCTAAGTTTGAATTTGTTGACAAATGATCTTCAATCGCATCATCTCCTAAAACAATACCGGTTTTTATGTTATTAATATCTTCAGTTTCTAGTACACTTATCAAGTCATATTGGTTTACATTAGATTGATACGTAATGTAATTTTCTAAAGCCGCAGCGTCTAATTCTTTTGTGTTTGTCGAAGAAGGACTTAAAATTGGAATCATCAAAGCAAGTACTAAAATTGCTGCTGCCATCATAATTAAAGTTTTTCTTTTTTGGAAAATAGAAATTACTTTTGGCTCGTTTTTAGGTAATTGCTCCATCATTTTGATTGAAAAATTTTCAAAATAATGGTCTGGAGTTTTAAATCCAGTTTCAATTTTAGGTTCGTTCTCTAATTTAAATGTTTTCATAATATGCTTTAGACAGTGTTACAGCTAAAAGGTTTAATTTGTCGAAACAAAAGCTTCAATTTTTTTTACGGCAAGATGATAAGATGCCTTTAATCCACCAACAGTGGTTCCCAGAATTTCTGAGATTTCTTCGTATTTCAGTTCTTGAAAATATTTCATTTTAAAAACCAATTGTTGCTTTTCAGGCAATAATGCAATCGCTTTTTGTAATTTTATTTGAATTTCATTTCCGTCAAAAAACACGTCGGCTTCCAGATTATCAATAGTTTTGTTTTGTAAAGTTTCTGATGAAATGCCACTCGTTTTTGATTTTTGTTTCAAAAATGTCAAGGATTCATTAGTTGCTATGCGATAGATCCATGAAAAAAGTTTGCTTTCTCCTTTGAAATTTTTCAGATTTTGAAATATTTTTATAAAAGTATTTTGCAATACATCATCAGCATCATCGTGATTCAAAACGATGTTACGAATATGATTGTATAACGGTCTTTGATAATCTTGTAATAACTGCTGAAACGCTTGATTTTGCGTTTTAGAGTTTAACAATTGATTTATAAATTCCTGTTCTTCTTGCAAAGTGATTATTTAAGAGTTAGAATAGAATTTATCAAAAAGGTTTAATCTATTTATAAAAGATTAAAATTCAGATTGTTCTTCTTCTTTATTTATTACTGGTGTAGGCGTTTTTACGGCCTCTTCTTTCTTGACAGCAGCAGGAGTAAAAGTAGTTACAGGAATTACTTTGGGTTTTATTGGATAGTAAATTTCTGTAACCCATTTTGAAGGGTTTTTAATTTCTGTTTTGCTGATGGTAAAATTCTCTAAGTGAGAAAATGTAGGGTCAAGAACAATTCGATTGGTGTTAATGTGTGTTGTTGCTTTATCCAAAGCTTTTTTCGTATGCGAATAATCTCCGGTTAAAGTAGTTTTAATGGCTTCGAATGGTTCCAGTTTTCCAGTTAAAATATCACTTCCTGAACTCGTTAAGATTTGGGTTTTTATAGGTACACAAAACGATAATTTAGTCAATCCTTTTACGGGATCATAAGTGTGATAAATTATAAATGGTTTTCCGTTTAATTCGACATTATTTTGTTCGCAAAAAGCAATCATTTTTGGGAATACGATTTGAGCATTTTTAATGACTTTTGAAATTTCACTGGTAAAGGTTTGTCTCAAATAAAACGTTCCAAGTTTTTTTACCAATCCGTTTACTTTTACGGCATAAGTATTTATTTCAAAATCAAGAGTTTTGTCTAAGTTGGCTAAACTCTTTTCATATGTTTCCCCTATAATTTTATTTAGACCTCCATTAAAAGCCGTATAAACTTTCATGGTAAAACTCATTTTTCCGGTAGTTTTCCATGTTACTTTTGTTCCTCCGATTGTATCTTTAAAACTCCAAAAAACAGATGATGAAGTTCCATCATAATTCATTTTTTGAGAAATACTGTCATTTTCTTTTACAAAAAGGGTCAACATATTACCTGTGCCTTCTTTTCCTTCCCATGAAAAGGAAGCTCCGGGGCCAATTGTTTTTTTAGGATAGGTAATTTGCATTTCAGGATCTTCAACAATCCAGGAACTAAAATCTTCCCAGTTTCTATAATCATTAACAAAATTAAATACGGTGGATTTTGGAGAATTTATGATTTGACTTCTGTCTACGGTAAAATCTCCTTTTTGAGTTGCCACAAAAATGGATAGCGCCACAAAACTTAGCAATAGTAAAAGAAATAAGTATTTTAAAATCCTCATAATATACAGGTTTGTTAATTTTTGTAAAGTTAAAGATTTTATTTACAAGTCATCGAAAGTGTTAAATAAATATGGATTATTTTCTAAACAAGGGATGTTTGTCTGTTTGTTTTTGGTTTGAATTTTAAGTAGAATTTACAATTTTCGATTCTTTTCAACGGATTCTTTTTCGAATAAAAAACTAAATAAGGATAGTGATTTTATTTGTTAAGCATCTGTTGTTTAGTGTTTTAAATTAAATAAAAAAGTCCACTAAATAGTGGACATCATTTGTTTGGTTTAAAAAAACTAACGTTTGAAAAATACTTTTATCAAAAATAAAATTCCAATAAAAATTCCAAATCCTATTAGAATCTTGTAATTCCCCTTGTAAAACTCTTTATGGATTTTTAAATCTTTTCGATAGGCATAAATTGCAGCAATAACAAATGCAACAAAAAATAAGCCTGCAAACACTAATTGACCTTGACTAAACATAGTTTAAATTATTTCCGGCAAATTTAGGTAATAGTTTAGAAATAGTTGCTAATTTGCCTTTTCATTTAACAAAATAAAAAGATGCAAAAACAGATAAACTCAGTTAAAGAATTTCATACGGCTTTTAAAATTGGGCACAGTGAAATTCCTACAGCTAATTTAGGGGAAAGTAAACACACGCTTCGTTACAACTTAATGAAAGAGGAAAACGAAGAATATCTTGAGGCAGTTCAAAACAATGATTTGATAGAAATTGCGGATGCATTGGGTGATATGATGTATATCCTTTGCGGAACCATTATCGAACATGGTTTGCAGCATAAAATTGAAGAAGTCTTTGACGAAATTCAACGCAGTAATATGAGTAAGTTAGGGCAAGATGGCAAACCCATTTATCGTGAAGATGGAAAAGTCATGAAAGGGCCTAATTATTTTAAACCTGATTTCTCTAAAATATTGGAGAACGGAGAATAGTGTTTAAAGTTTTATTTAATTATCAAGCCATAAAAAAAGCGATTCTCATATTGAAAATCGCTTTTTTTAATATTATAAAACCTTAGAATTATACTTTAACAGTCCATCCAAAAGTATCTTCTTCTAATTTATTTTGAATGTTTTCCAATTTAGTTTTTAGTTGTAAAGCCATTGTGAATTCAATTTTTGGCAATTCATAATAAACATCCTGATAAGAAAATCCAGAAATTGGACTTACTACAGCAGCGGTTCCTGCACCAAAAATTTCTTTCAAAGTTCCATTTTTAGCAGCTTCAACAAGTTCAGATACTAAAACGGAACGAATTTCTACATTCATACCTATACTTTTTGCTAAATCAATAAGTGTTTTTCTAGTCACACCGTCAAGAATTCTTTCGCTTACAGGAGCAGTTAGTAATGTATCATTTATTCTAAAAAATACATTCATAGTACCTGCTTCTTCCAGTTTGGTATGCGTTGCATCATCAGTCCAAATTACCTGTTGGAAACCTTCTTTATTTGCTAAATTAGTTGGGTAAAATTGAGCGGCATAATTTCCGGCAGCTTTTGCAGCTCCTATTCCTCCATTTGCAGCTCTACTGAAATGTTCTGCAATAAGTACTTTTACATCGCCAGAATAATAAGAACTCACTGGCGATAATATAATCATGAATTTATAGTCATCAGAAGGATTAGCAATTACTCCAGTACCAGTTGCAATCATAAATGGTCTGATGTACATAGAATTTCCTTTTCCTTTTTTAATCCATGCTTCGTCTAATTGTAATAATTGATTCAGACCGCTCATAAATATCTCTTCAGGAACTTCTGGCATAGCCATTCTAACTGCAGATGTATTAAAACGCTTGTAGTTCTCATCAGGTCTAAAAAGCCAAACGTCATCATTTTCATCTTTATAAGCTTTCATACCTTCAAAAATTGCTTGACCATAATGAAAAACTCTTGTAGACGGATCTAACAAAAATGGTGCGTAGGGTTTAATGACGGGTTTTTGCCATTCTCCATTTTTATAATCACATTCAAATAGATGATCTGTAAAAACAGAACCAAAGCTTAAGTTTGAAAAATCAACCTCGTTTATTTTTGTAGAGGAAGCTTTTATTGTTTCAATTTTGTTGGTTTGAGTAGTACTCATAGTAATGTATTGTTTTTTGATTTTTTTTAAATGACAAACTGGAGCTTAAAAAACTGGATTTCTATAAGTTGAAGTTTAATCTTTGCAAAATTAAATAAAAATCAACAAAACACTTGTCAAAAAACTATTAATTATAGTACTTAACTAAGATTTGTTTACATTTTAAAAAAACCAAAAAAATCATGCCCATTTCTATTGATTATACAATAAATATAGATTTTTCAGAGGCAAACGTATTAGATTTTGATTAATTTTGGACAAACATTATAGCTTTTAATCCATTATAACCTCAAAATCCGATTTTGAAAAGAGAAATAATCCAAACACTTGATGGTTCAACTACCATCCATATAGCAGAATGGGACGAATGTTATCATTCTAAACATGGTGCCATACAGGAAGCACAGCATGTATTTATTAAAAACGGCCTTTCATTATTTCCAAACAGAAATGTCTCTATTTTGGAAATAGGATTTGGCACCGGTTTAAATGCGTTTATTACTTTACTGGAGTCAAAAAAATTGCAGCAATCGATTGATTATGTTGGGGTAGAAGCTTATCCAATTTCAGTAGACGAAGTTTTGTTAATGAATTATGTCACAGAATTGAATGCAAGTCAAGAAAGTGCAACTTTCGATAAAATGCATGAAAGTAATTGGGGAGAAAAAATTGATTTAAGAGAAGATTTTTCACTTACGAAAAGAAAGCAATTTTTTGAAGAAATTGATGATGTAGATCAATTTGATTTGATTTATTTTGACGCTTTTGGGTACAGAGTACAACCTGAATTATGGAGTACCGCTATTTTTGAGAAGATGTATAAGGCGCTTAAAGCGAATGGTGTACTTGTTACTTATGCTGCCAGAGGCGTTGTAAAAAGGAGTATGATTGAAGTAGGCTTTACTGTTGAAAAACTTGCTGGACCACCTGGAAAAAGAGAAATGTTTCGTGCTAGAAAAAGTTGATGCTCGCTATTTAAGTTGTTTGTTTTCAGTGATTTATTTTTTTGAACTAAAATCTATGAATTAAAATTAAAAAAATTAAAACTAAGTTAAATAGTTATGTTGTAATAAAAAAAAATGTATTTTTACGACACATTAGAATCCAAATCTAACTAAAATCAACGTTTATTATGTCAAAAATCATGTATGATTATACAAAATCAATTTTAGAAAGAGTGAGTTTTGATCCATTGCTTTTTTGTAAGGAATTAGAAAAGGCCATCAAAACATTATTACCATACGAAATGGAGCAATTGCGAGAATGGTTATTAAATTTCACAATAGGAAAACCGGAATTAAAACAATGTTTATTAATCGTAAATTCATAAAAAAAGGAACCGCAAAACGGTTCCTTTTTTTATTTTTTAGGTAGTGAACTTATAATTTCAACATTTTGAAATACGATAGCACCTTTTATAACTCCAGCAATTGTATTTCTAAGCGCATCAATTATCTGTATTTTTAATTCGCTCTTTGGAAATATTAGGCTGACCTCTCTGGCGGGTTTAGGCTCCTTGAAGTGTCTTAATTTTAATTTGTCAGTTTCTTTCAAATCTAATGTATGTAAATAGGGAAGTAATGTTGTCCCTAAACCTTCATCAGCTAGTTTTATAAGAGTTTCAAAACTTCCGCTTTCAATTTGGAAACGACTCATTTCACTTTTACTTACATTTTTGCATAAATTTAAAATACCGTCTCTAAAACAGTGTCCATCTTGCAGTAGCAAGATTTCATCTAAGTTTAAATCTGAAACTTCTATTTCTTTCTTTTGAAAATGATGATGACTTTCTGGTATATATGCTACAAAGGGTTCGTAATACAATACAATTTCTTTTATTTTTTCCTCCATCAGCGGTGTTGCGGCAATGGCGGCATCAAGATGACCGTTATTTAGTTTTGTTATTATTTCATCAGTATTTAACTCTTCGATTATGAGTTTTACTTTAGGATATTTTTTTATGAAATTATTCAAGAACATTGGCAACAGCGTAGGCATAATGGTTGGGATTATTCCTAATCTGAATTCACCACCAATAAATCCTTTTTGCTGTTCTACAATATCTTGAATTCTATCGGCCTCATTGACGATATTTTTTGCCTGATTTACAATTTTTTGACCTATGTCAGTAAGCTGAATCGGTTTTTTTGTCCTGTCAAATATCTGAATACTCAATTCCTCTTCTATTTTTTGAATTTGCATGCTCAATGTAGGTTGAGTTACAAAACATTTTTCGGCAGCAAGAGTGAAATTTTTGTGTTCGGCTACGGCAAGAACATATTTTAATTGAGTAATTGTCATTTTATAATAATATCTGATGCAAATATAAAAACAATCAATTAAACTTATAGTGTAAAGTACCGTTTTCTTGTGTATTTTTGTTGAAAAGATAACATGAAAACAAATATTTTAGGATTACCGGTAAAAGAATCAGAATTGATTGTTAGTGAATTGAATATTTTGTTATCAAATTTTCAGGTTTATTATCAAAATCTAAGAGGAATTCATTGGAACATCAGAGGCAAACGTTTTTTTGATTTGCATGTAAAGTTTGAAGAATTATATACGGATGCTCAAATAAAAATTGATTTAATAGCCGAAAGGGTTCTGACTGTTGGCGGGACACCACTTCATACTTTTGAAGATTACATAAATAATAATCAGTTAGTTGTAGGTAAAAATATTTCAAATGATGAAAAAGCAGTGCATTTAATTGTTGCTTCATTGTCGCATTTATTAAAAATAGAAAGAGAGATTCTTAACAAAGCTGGAGAAATTAATGATGAAGGTACAAATTCCATGATGAGTGATTTTATTTCAGAACAAGAAAAGACAATCTGGATGATGCAAGCTTGGTTAGAAGAGAGTTTATAGTTAAGTGAGAATTAAAACAAGTGTTATAAATCGAATTGAGGTATTTGTGTTTTATTTAATGTTAATTTTTTTTTAAATTTAGGAAACGATTGCTTATTTAATAAACTTAATTCTATTTTTGCGCACATGAAAATGATATCTAAAATATTTTTAATTGTATTTATCGCTTTTCTCATCACTCCAACAATAGTTACAGTGATTGAGAAAAGTGCAGATATTTCCATTTTTTATAGTGTTTCCGAAGAAGAACATGCACACAAAGAAATTAAGACTTTTTTTTATTTAGAATCTCCTACTGAAGTTATCACTTCATCAAAATTATCGTCCAGCGCTATTCTATCTGAGAATTTATCAAAACACGATAATATCACATCATCGATATTTATTCCCCCACCAAACGAAGTTTAATACATAATTTTTGATTTATTTTTTAAAATCAATTTTCACACATATCATGTGAACAGTTCTTTGTATTCAATTTTTAGTTTGGTATTATGACAAAAAAAATTAATCTTTTTGCTAACCTTAAATCTGATTTTGCTTCTGGTTTAGTGGTTTTCTTGGTGGCGCTACCATTGTGTTTAGGTATCGCAATGGCTTCTGGTGCTCCTTTATTTTCAGGAATTATTTCTGGAGTTATCGGAGGAATAGTAGTAGGCTATTTAAGTACGTCTAACATAAGTGTTTCTGGGCCTGCTGCGGGTCTGACCGCAATTGTCCTTACGGCAATAACGGATTTAGGTGCTTTTGATATTTTTTTAACTGCAGTTTTTATAGCAGGTTTGATACAATTAATATTAGGATTCGCTAAAGCAGGAAGTATTTCTAATTATTTTCCAACGAATGTTATTGAAGGAATGTTAGCGGGTATTGGAATTATTATTATTCTGAAACAATTGCCTCACGCTTTTGGTTACGACAATGATTTTGAAGGGGATCAAGCGTTCTCACAAATGGATGGCAGCAATACCTTTTCTGCACTGTTTAGTATTTTGGATTATATCCAAATAGGTTCAATTGTTATTACATTGGTATCTATGGCCATTTTGATTTCTTGGGATAAAGTTCCATTTTTGAAAAAATTAAAATTAGTTCCCGGAGCCTTAATAGCTGTTGCTCTTGGTGTTATTTTGAATGAGATTTTCATTGGTACAGGAAGTGTTTTAGCTATTGGAAAAGAGCATTTAGTTTCCTTACCTGTTCCTTCTTCTTTCGAAGAATTTAAAGCAATTATTGTAACTCCTGATTTTTCTGGGGTTATGAATCCTAAAGTTTGGGTGGTTGGGTTAACTATAGCCATTGTTGCTTCGATAGAAACTTTATTGTGTATAGAGGCTTCTGATAGAATGGATACTCAAAAACGTTATACGAATACCAATGTGGAATTAAAAGCGCAAGGAATTGGAAATATGATAAGTGCACTTTTGGGTGGTTTGCCGATGACTTCCGTAGTTGTCCGTTCTTCAGCTAATAATAATGCCGGAGCCAAATCTAAAATGTCTACCATCATTCATGGCTTGTTATTATTGATAAGTGTATTGACTATTCCGTTAATTTTGAATAAAATACCATTGGCAACTTTAGCGGCAATTCTGTTATTGGTTGGATATAAACTGGCTAAACCAGCTACATTTAAACATTTTTGGAAAAAAGGAAAGTATCAATTTGTGCCTTTTATTGCCACATTATTAGCAGTTGTATTTTTGGATTTATTGAAAGGTGTAGCTCTTGGAATTGTTATCAGTATTATTTTTGTTTTAAAAGGAAATCTGAAGAGAGCCTACTATTTTAGAAAAGAAGAATATGCAGATGGTGATGTGATTCATATTGATTTGGCTCAAGAAGTTTCTTTCTTGAATAAAGCCGCAATCAAACAGACATTAAGTCATATTCCGGAAAATTCTAAGGTAATAATTGATGCAAAAGATACCGTTTATATTGCGCATGATATTTTGGATTTAATCCATGAATTTAAAACTACGAGAGCAGTAGATAATAATATAAAAGTGAAACTGAAAGGATTTAAAAAAGCCTATCAGTTAGAAAATACTGGAGAGGCAGAAAAGCACGTTTTTGTTGAGCATAAATAACAAATAAAGTTTAAATAAATGAAGACATTAAATAAAGAATTGCAATCTGCAATTACACCAAGAAAGGCGTTAGAAATATTAAAAGAAGGAAATAACAGATTTGTAAATAATCTAAAAGCGCATAGAGATTTACTTGAGCAAGTTAATGATACTCGTGATGGTCAATGGCCGTTTGCAACAATTTTAAGTTGTATTGATAGTAGAACTTCTGCAGAACTCATTTTTGATCAAGGTTTAGGTGATGTTTTTTCGGTAAGAATTGCTGGTAATATTGTAAATACAGATATTCTGGGAAGTATGGAGTTTGCCTGTAAAGTAGCAGGTTCTAAGCTTATTGTTGTTCTTGGACATAGCAAATGTGGTGCTGTAAAAGGTGCTTGCGACCATGTAGAAATGGGAAATCTTACTGAATTGTTATCAAAAATTCAACCAGCAGTTTATCAAGAAAAGGAAACTTTAACTGAAAGAAATGCTAAAAACCCTTCGTTTGTAGAGAATGTTGCTCAAATTAACGTAAAGCGTAGTGTAAAAAACATTATTGAAAGAAGTTTTATTTTGGAGCAAATGGTTGAAAATGGTGAGATAGGAATAATTGGAGCTATGCACAATATTGAAACAGGTGAAGTTGTTTTCTATGATGATGTTCAATACATTAAAGATGATGAAAATCTAGGTTTCACAATAGCGGAATTGAGACATTAATATTTTAAAATTTCATATATTTGAATTTGATTGTATATTCTAAACAATTTAAAATTAATCAGATTAACAATCAAAATAATTATGAGCGATTTTTATAAAAAAATATTAGAGAATAATAAAAAATGGGTCGAAACTTCTTTAGCGAGCGACCCAAATTATTTTGAAGATCTTGCCAAAGGTCAAACTCCGCCATTATTATGGATAGGTTGTTCAGACAGCAGGGTTCCTGCCAATGAAATTGTAGGAGCAAAACCAGGAGAAGTTTTTGTACATAGAAACATTGCCAATATGGTGGTGCATAGTGATATGAATATGTTGAGCGTATTGGATTACGCCGTGAATGTCTTGAAAGTAAAACATGTGCTGGTATGTGGCCACTATGGTTGTGGAGGTGTCAAGGCAGCAATGGGGAATGATTCTATTGGAATTATTGATAACTGGATTCGCCATATAAAAGACGTATATCGTTTGCACAGCACCTATTTAAATTCTATCGAAGATGAAACGGAGCGTTTTAATACTTTTGTAGAATTAAATGTAAAAGAGCAGGTTTTTGACTTAGCCAAAACATCAATTGTACAGTCCGCATGGAAGAACGGTCAGGATTTAACCTTACACGGATGGGCTTACGGACTTAATTCCGGTTTTGTAACGGATTTAGATGTTAACATCAGTTCCGATAAAGATTTGGACGAAGTATACCAACTGAAATTCTAATAAAAAAAGCCGCGTTTAGCGGCTTTTTTTATTCGTTATCCAGATCCAGATTTTCATTAAATGCAGATGGTAATAAAGTAGGGATGAATTTGATTAAAATAGGCAACAATAAACTACCTCCTGGAAGTAAAAATATGGTCAACGAAGGAACGGTTTTACAAATTTCCAACAGTTGTTTTTTGACTTTTTTCTTTTCTTTTTCGTCCAAATCTCTTCGAGTAGAATAGGCTAATAATACCATTAACTCTTTGCTTTGCACAATTTCCTTTATCAATCTGTTTTTATTACGGCTTATGAGCGTAACAACACTTTGAGTCGTTTGATCGTAAAAATGCTTGACAGGATTTGAATAGTTGAAATACGGTATTTCTTTTTTATGTTTCGTTATAAAAGCATCGGTGCTCTCTATGCTTTGCTTTACAAAATCATCTGAAACCGATACTGTTTCAGCCAATGAATGCAAAAAGTAAGCCTCATTATTCTCTATTTTGCCATCACTCCATAAAGCCATTCCGGCAATATCTATCAAATAATATTGTTCTAATTCATTCGTAAAATAATCCAATTGCAGTGTTTCCAGACTTTGTACAGAGATTCGGGAAAATTTACTGTAGCGTATGGAAGCTTCAAAAAGTTTTATCAATAAAGCATCGTATTGTGATTTTTTAGATTTAATTTTTAAAGCGAGTGTCACAATATTTACAATTGTCTCTTCAATTTTCTTTAGGTATTTTTCCGGAATTTCGCCATGTATTAAGTATTGGCGAAAAGCCAAAACATCTATAAAAAGCAACGCATTGGTTACCAGATGGGAGAAATTTTTACTGATGATACTATCGTTCGTTTGGACACGCTCATCAATTATTTTTTCCAGCGTTAAGGAAAGGGAATTTTTAGGCAGTATTTTTTTAAACAAATTGAAACCTTGTGGATTCATTTGATTGTAAAACGTAACTGTTTGTTTAATGAAATTCTCGGAACTGATTTCGTCATTGGTCAAGCAAAAAACACCGTATAAAGTATTTAATAGTGCAACTTTAGAAATCTCTTCTTTAAACCAACCTTTGGTTTCAATTGTATTTACGGTATCAAATGTGATTATATGGCCATAAATAAATCCTGTTTCTCTAACTTTTTGATAAAATGTATCCGTAGTTTTAGAAACCGTTTTCTCTGAAATTTTTTGTTCAATAAAAAATTTATCTATCCAACCTGATGCCGAAGGGTTAATCATTGCTTTAATTTGAAGGTACAAAGCTATACTTTTTTGCGGTAGTTTTAACGGTGCTTTTTAGTTTAACACAGATACTACAATTAATTAGTATTGTTTTTTTAGTTTTAAACAAGATAAATTTAATTGTTATAATTTTTGATGAAAAACACTCAGAATCAAGCCGTATTTACATTGCAATGATTGACAATGGATATTAATAAAAATAGGATTTTGATACAAAAGGTGTCTATATAAAAGAAGCCCTGAATTACTATTAAAACAGGGCTTCTATTGGTATTTAAGAATTGAATAAAGCTTCAGCGGCATCCCAATTGACTACATTCCAAAAAGAAGCAATATAATCAGCTCTGCGGTTTTGATTTTTTAGATAATACGCATGTTCCCAAACGTCTAAAGCTAAAACAGGTTTCCCTTTTAATCCTTTGCCACGCAAACTCATTAATGGATTGTCTTGATTTGGTGTTGAACCGATAACTAATTTGCCATCTTGAACTACTAACCAAGCCCAACCGGAACCAAATCGTTTTATGGAAGCATCACTGAATTGTTTTTTAAATTCATCAAAAGAACCAAAAGTAGCAGTTATTGCTTCCCCTAATTTTCCTTTTGGAGTACCACCGCCATTTGGTTTCATTAAACTCCAAAACAAACTGTGATTGTAATGTCCGCCGCCATTATTGCGAATCGCTTCTGGAAATTTCGACATTTTTCCGAATATGCTTTCCAGTGATTTAGAATGTTCAACTAAGTTTTTATCCAAAGTTTCAATCGCCTTGTTCAAGTTTGTCACATAAGCTTGATGGTGTTTGCTATAGTGAATTTCCATGGTCATTTTATCAATATGAGGCTCTAAAGCATCGTAAGCGTACGGTAATTTTGGAAGGCTATAGTTTCCTTGAAAATCCAGAGTGTCTAATTCCGATATTTGATTTTCTAATTTTAAAGGGTTTTCAGATGCAAAAGCAGTATTAAATAAGCTAGAACCAATGATTGTTCCTGTCGAAAGTATTGCTGTTTGTTTTAAAAAATTTCTTCGTGTATTATTATTTTCCATAGGTTGAAAATTTATCCTAAAAAGGTTATTAAAGTAGGACATAAATTTAAACATTAAAACATAGGGATGGGTTAATAAAGACTTAAAATTTGGTTAGTTTTTTGTTTGCTACATATTTGAAACACCTATAAATGTATAGGAATTATGTAAATTTCATTTCAGATTTATATAAAATATCTTTGTAATTTTGGGAACATACTCAAATCGAATAGCCTTAAAAAGGGATTCTGTTTTTTGTAAATAAATGAAAATCAGAATATCTAAATTTTTTCGTTTGAAAGAATCTAAAAATATAAAAATGAAACATAAAGAAATAGCCTTGACAAGTTGGAGTTTACTGAAGCGTACCTATCAGGAATTTGATGATGACAATGCCATAAAATTAAGTGCCTCATTGTCCTATTATACGATTTTTTCGTTGCCTCCATTGTTAATTATTATTTTGTCAATTTTTAGCTTTTTCTTTGGAAGAGAAGCGGTCACAGGAAGATTCTTTGGGCAAATTAATGGGATGGTTGGGAATGAAGCTGCAATCCAAATTCAAGAAACAATTAAGAATATTGAATTGTCGGATAGCAATACATTTGCGGCTGTTTTTGGAGGGATTATGTTACTTATAGGCGCATCAGGTGTGTTTGCCGAAATACAAAGTTCCATCAACTTTATCTGGGGTTTAAAAGCAAAGCCCAATAAAGGAGTGATGAAATTTATTAAAAATAGGCTAATGTCATTTTCGATGATTGCTTCTGTTGGTTTTTTACTGATGGTGAGTTTGATGGTTAATACCGTGATGGATGTTATTAACACGCGATTGCTTGTTTACTTTCCTGATACTACGGTTTATATATTTTATATTTTCAATGTATTAATTTTATTTGCAACGACTACAATTCTGTTTTCAATTATTTTCAAAACGTTGCCTGATGGAAATATAGACTGGAAAGATGCTTTGATAGGTTCCAGTTTCACTTCGTTTTTCTTTATGTTTGGTAAATTTGCCATTGGATTTTATTTAGGAAGTTCAACTGTTGCAACTGTTTACGGAGCAGCGGGTTCCATTATCATCATTTTAATTTGGGTGTATTATTCGGCAATAATCCTATATTTTGGTGCTGAATTCACTAAAGTATATGCTAATGCGCATGGAAATAAAATTATTCCAAATGGGTATGCTGTCGCAATTAAGGTAGAAGTTGTAGAGGTGAAAAAGAGTTAAATTTTGATTTCTGATTTTAAGGTTTGAAGGATTTAAAAGATAGTTTTGTAAGACTCTTTTTTTGTAATTTTTTATAAAAAAACGACACATTGGCAATGTTTTTGAACTATAGAAAAAAATATAAAAATCAAAAATGGATCACATGAGAAAAATAATTCTGTCGCTTACGGTTATATGTTTAGCATTTATTTCTTGCAATTCGGTTAAAACAATCACAGGTAAAACAGCTTCACTTGAAGGAACTTGGGAATTGAATTATGTTACAGGACCAAGAATAGCTTTTAATGGATTGTACCCAAATAAAAAACCAACTATTATCTTTGACTTGAAAGAAAATCGTTTTTCAGGAAATACCAGTTGTAACAATTACACGGGAAAATTAAGTGTTAATGGAAGTACAATCAGTTTCAAAGAGCCAATGGCGGTAACCAGAATGATGTGTCTTGATGGTCAAGGTGAAAGTGTGTACTTATCAACTTTAGAGAAAAGTGATTCTTACTCCATTTCAGAAGATGGAAAAACTTTAAATTTTATCATGGGCGATATCGCTATGATGCGTTTTGAGAAAAAATAAATTTAGAGTTTTAGTTTAACCTGCTTTTCAGAACCTATTAGCATATATTTAATATTAGTTTTTGAAACATTACCGTCAAAACATTAAAAATGAATGTCATGAAAATAAAACGAACAATTTCAGTAATTTTTTTGTCACTTATAATGGCTGCTGGTTACAGCCAAGAAAAAAGTAAGAAACAATTAAGAGAAGAGCGCAAAATAGAGAAGCAAAAACAAATAGCGGCTTTGGTTGATTCTAAAGAGTTTGTTTTTGTTGGCAGAACAGCTTTGCCTCAAGGGTTTAGAACGATGGATTTGACTACGAATCCTAATTATGTACAATTTCGTCCTGATAATATCAAGAGCGAGATGCCTTTTTTTGGCAGAGCATTTAGTGGAGTTGGTTATGGAAGTGATGTAGGATTACATTTTGAAGGAACGCCTAGAGAATTTAGCGTCGAGAAAGGTAAAAAATCCTATCAGATAAAAGCAGTTGTCAGAGGAGAGAAGGATACCTATACGTTGTTGCTTTCTGTTTTCTTTGAGGGCAGTGCGACACTTTCCATTAGTTCCAATAACCGTAGTACGATTTCATATAATGGCGATATTACAGCAATTGAGAAAATAGAAGCGAAGTAGTTTAACTACGGAAGCAATAAAAAAAACCGTCTTGTTTTCAGGAACAAGGCGGTTTTTTTAACAAATAAAATTACTAAAAACTATCTTCTAATTAAAAACAATATTCATTTTCAGTCACTAATTTTGAAGTGATTATTTCTCTTAATCCTACAATATTTGGCATGTTCGTGTATTTTGTAAAACGACGTAATCCCATTAACATCATGCGTTGTTCATCACCTTCAGCAAAAGAGATTACACTTTCTTTTCCTTTTTGAGTAACGATATCTACCGCTTTGTATAAGTATAATTTTGCCATTGCAATTTGCTCTTGCACTTTGGCTTCGCCTTCTTTTTTCGCTAATTTTTCAGTTCTAAGAATAGTACTTTCAGCCATGTAGATTTCAATCAAAATATCAGAAGCTGCCATCAATAATTGTTGGTGTGAATCTAAATCCGGACCGTATTTTTGAACAGCTCCACCAGCAACCATTAAGAATGCTTTTTTCAATTTGCCAATCATTTCTTTTTCCTCTGCAAATAACTCAGAATAATCAGGAGTTTCAAATGATGGAATTCCCATTAATTCTTCTTGTACTTTTGATGCAGGACCAAGTAAATCAACATGTCCTTTCATTGCTTTTTTAATCAACATTCCTACAGATAGCATTCTGTTGATTTCATTTGTTCCTTCGTAGATACGAGCAATTCGGGCATCTCTCCAAGCACTTTCCATTGGAGTGTCTTCAGAGAATCCCATTCCACCAAAGATTTGAATTCCTTCATCGGCACAGTTTTGAACATCTTCAGAAACGGCCACTTTAAGAATAGAACATTCAATAGCATATTCTTCAACTCCTTTTAGCTCTGCTTCTTGATGAGAAGATCCTTCTCCTTCGCGAGCTATAATTCTATCTTCAATATCTTTTGCTGCTCTGTAAGAAGCACTTTCTCCGGCATAACAGCTCGTTGCCATTTCTGCTAATTTTGCACGAATGGCACCAAACTGAGAGATTGGAGTGTTAAACTGGATTCTTTCATTAGCATATTGTACAGAACTTGTAATCACTCTTCTTTGAGCGTCTAAGCAAGCTGCTGCTAATTTGATACGACCTACATTCAAAGCATTCATTGCTATTTTGAAACCGTTTCCTCTTTCTGACAGCAGGTTTTCAACAGGAACTTTCGTTTCACTGAAGAAAACCTGACGCGTAGAAGATGCGCGAATCCCTAATTTATGCTCTTCTTCACCCATAGAAATTCCGTTATCAGCGGTGTTTTCTAATATGAAACCAGTAATATTTTTATCATCACCAATACGAGCAAAAACGATAAATACAGAGCAAAATCCAGCATTCGAAATCCACATTTTTTGTCCTGTGATTTTATAATGCGTTCCATCTTCAGATAAAACTGCTTTTGTTTTTCCAGAATTGGCATCAGATCCTGCGCCTGGTTCTGTCAAACAATAGGCACCAAACCATTCACCAGATGCTAATTTAGGAACGTATTTTTGTTTTTGTTCTTCTGTTCCGTACAAAGTGATTGGCATTGTTCCAATTCCGGTATGTGCTCCAAAAGCAGTTGAGAAGGATCCCGTTGCTCCCGAAATATAATCACACACAAGCATTGTGGAAACAAATCCCATTCCTAATCCACCGTAAGCTTCTGGAACAGCAACTCCAAGAAGTCCAAGTTCACCAGCTTTACGCATACTTTCCTCTGTAAATGCATAATCTTTACTTTCAAAACGATTTTTATTTGGCCAAATTTCTTTGTCCACAAACTCTTTTACAGAGTCACGCATCATTAATTGCTCTTCCGAAAAATCTTCTGGAGTGAAGATATCTTCGCATTTTGTTTCTTTTACCAAAAACTGACCGCCACGGGTTACGTTTTTTTCAATTATATCTGCCATTTTTTTATTTTTTTAATGTTTTTTACTTATAATCTAAATCCTCAATAAAGGGATAGTAATCTATGACTACAAAAGTTCGTAAATCCCTGCACTTCCTTGCCCAGTTCCCACACACATACTTACGATTCCGTATTTGCTTCCTCTGCGTTCCATTTCGTCGAATAATTGAACAGACAATTTTGCTCCAGTACAACCCAGTGGGTGACCTAATGCAATCGCTCCACCATTGACATTGATGATATCCGGATTTAGGTTTAATTCGCGCGTAACTGCCAATGCTTGTGACGCAAAAGCTTCGTTAAGTTCTATTAAATCAATATCATTCAATGTTAATCCTGCTTGTTTCAAAGCCTTTGGAATTGCTTTTACTGGTCCAATTCCCATGATTCTTGGTTCAACTCCTGCTGAAGCAAAGTTTACCAAACGGGCGATAGGAGTAAGGTTCAATTCTTTTACCATTTCTTCACTCATGATTAGAACAAAAGCTGCTCCATCACTCATTTGAGAAGAGTTTCCAGCAGTTACACTTCCGTTCGCTTCAAAAACCGGCCTTAAACCTGCCAAAGCTTCTACAGAAGTTCCTGCTCTAGGTCCTTCATCTTTATTTACGATATAGGATTTTGTTTCTTTTTTACCATTTTCATTGATAAACGTTTGTTCTACCGTAATGGGAACAATTTGTTTGTCAAATTTACCTTCGGCTTGCGCTTTCAGGGCTTTCATATGAGAGTTATAAGCAAACTCATCTTGGTCGGCACGAGATACATTGAATTGTTTGGCAACCGCTTCCGCAGTTAGTCCCATTCCCCAATAATAATCTTCGTTTCCTGCTTTTGCAACAGCATAATCCGGAGTTGGTTTGTAACCTCCCATTGGAATAAAACTCATGCTTTCGGCACCACCAGCGATGATACAATCCGCCATTCCAGATTGGATTTTGGCTGTAGCCATACCAATTGTTTCTAATCCTGACGCGCAATAACGGTTTACGGTTACACCAGGAACATCTTCGATTTTCAATCCCATCAAAGAGATCAATCGTCCCACGTTTAACCCTTGTTCCGCCTCCGGCATTGCATTTCCTACCATTACGTCATCAATACGTTTTTTGTCGAAATCAGGCAACTCATTCATCATGAATTCAATGGTTTCTGCCGCCAATTCATCAGGACGTTTAAATCTAAACACACCTTTTGGGGCTTTACCCACGGCTGTTCTGTATGCTTTAACTATATAGGCTGTTTTCATTTTTTTAGTTTCTTAGAGGTTTCCCTTTGGTTAACATAAATTGGATTCTCTCCAATGTTTTTCTTTCGGTACAAAGCGATAAGAAAGCTTCACGTTCCAAATCCAATAAATATTGTTCGGTTACTAAAGTTGGTTCTGATAAATCACCACCAGCCATAACATACGCTAGTTTGTTAGCGATTTTCTTGTCGTGTTCCGAGATGTATTTTCCGGCTTCCATTTGGTCCATTCCTACTAAGAACATTCCAAGAGCTTGCTTTCCAAGAACTTTCACATCGCTTCTGCGAATTGGTTGTGTGTAACCGGCTTCGGCCATTAGTAAAGCGTGTTTCTTCGCTTCAGCAATTTGACGGTCTTTGTTTACCACAATAATATCTTTTCCGTGTTGTAAAAGTCCGGTATCAAAAGCTTCATAACCAGAAGTAGATACTTTTGCCATAGCAATAGTCAAGAAATATTCTTGCAATACGTTCAACTCAACATCATTTTTATGGAATAAATCCGCTGCACGCAAGGCCATTTCTTTCGATCCGCCACCGCCGGGAATTACTCCAACACCAAATTCCACTAATCCCATATACGTTTCCGCTGCAGCAACAACTTTGTCGGCATGCAAACTCATTTCGCAACCACCGCCAAAAGTCATTCCGTGTGGCGCAACCACAACTGGAATTCCAGAATAACGCACGCGCATCATCGTGTCTTGGAACATTTTGATAGCCATATTCAACTCATCATATTCTTGCTCGACTGCCATCATGAAAATCATTCCGATATTGGCTCCAACAGAGAAATTCGCTGCTTGATTTCCAATAACCAGACCTTGGTATTCTTTTTCAGATAAATCAATCGCTTTATTGATGGCGGCCAAAACATCACCACCAATCGTATTCATTTTAGACTGGAATTCTAAATTCAAGATTCCGTCTCCTAAATCTTGTATAATCGCTCCGCTATTGCTCCACACTTTTTTGCTTTCGCGAATGTTGTTCAGGATGATAAATGAATCCTGACCTGGAACTTTAGTTTGTGATTTTGTAGGGATATTGTAGAAAAAAGTTGCTCCTTCTTTAATAGAGTAAAAACTAGAAATTCCAGAAGCCAACATATCATTTACCCAAGCAGCTGGTTCAAGACCTTCGGCTTTCATGATTTCGATTCCTTTGGCAACACCAATGGCATCCCAAATTTCGAAAGGACCATTTTCCCATCCAAAACCGGCTTTCATGGCATCATCAATTTTATATAATTGATCTGAGATTTCAGGAATTCTGTTCGAAACGTAAGCAAACATTCCTGAAAAGCTTTTTCTGTAGAATTCTCCCGCTTTGTCTTTTCCTTTTACCAAAACTTTAAAACGGTCAATTGGTTTATCAATCGTTTTTGTCAATTCCAAAGTGGTAAAAGAAGCTCTTTTAGCCGGACGGTATTCTAAAGTATCTAAGTCTAAAGACAAAATATCTTTGTCTACTTTTTTATAAAATCCTTGACCCGTTTTGCTTCCCAACCATTTGTTCTCCATCATTTTGTTTACAAATTCTGGAAGTTTAAACAATTCGTGTTGTTCGTCATTTGGACAGTTTTCGTAAATTCCATTGGCAACATGTACCAAAGTATCTAATCCAACTACATCTACAGTTCTAAAAGTCGCTGATTTTGGTCTTCCAATAACCGGACCGGTCAATTTATCCACTTCTTCAATTGTCAATCCCATTTCTTTTACCAAATGAAACAAACTTTGAATTCCGTAAATCCCGATTCGGTTCCCAATAAATGCCGGAGTATCTTTGGCAACGACCGAAGTTTTACCCAAAAACTTAGAACCATAATCAGTAAGGAAATCCAAAACTTCCGTTGCTGTTTGTGGACCAGGAATGATTTCGAATAATTTTAAATACCGCGCAGGGTTAAAAAAGTGAGTTCCACAGAAATGCTTTTGGAAATCGTCGCTTCGTCCTTCACTCATAAAGTGAATCGGAATTCCCGATGTGTTTGAAGTTACCAAAGTTCCCGGTTTTCTGAATTTTTCAATTTGCTCAAAAACCATTTTTTTGATGTCCAAACGTTCTACCACAACTTCAATAATCCAATCTACATTGGCAATTTTTGCCATATCATCAGTAGTATTTCCCGTAGTGATTCTGCTGGCAAATTTCTGATTGTAAATAGGGGATGGTTTCGATTTTAATGAATTGGCTAAATGCTCGTTCACCAATCGGTTTCTTACAATTTTGCTTTCTAAAGTGAGGCCTTTTTTAGCTTCTGCTTCAGTAAGTTCTCTTGGAACAATGTCCAACAGTAACACTTCAACTCCAATGTTGGCAAAATGGCAGGCAATTCCTGAACCCATAATTCCGGATCCTATTACTGCAACTTTTTTAATTGTGCGCTTCATACTTCGTTTGTATTTGTTTTTTCAGTTTGCTCCGCCAGTTCGCTGGCGTTCGTGTGATTAAATATATTTTTGTCTAGAATTAATTCGTTGATGGTTTCGGCCACTTCAATAAAATGTTGCAGCTTCTCCTCAGAGATGTGTTGTTTTACGGTTTCATTGAATTTCAGCACCGTATTTTTAGATAATTCTCTTTTTTCTTTACCAAAATCTGTCAGGTAAATCAATACGCCACGGCCATCTTCAGGATTTTTCTTTCGGATAATTAATCCTTTTTCCTCCATAGATTTTAAGGTTCTGGTCAAGCTGGTGGCTTCCATTCCCATTTTTGGCCCCAAAGAAGTGGATGGCGTCCCACCTTCTTTATCAATACTCAACAAAGCAAAACCTGTTGCCATGCTCGCATCGTATTTTGAAGCTTCTTCGTTATACATTCTGGCTACTGCTTGCCAGGTGGCACGTAAAATATAATCTATTGTTTTATCTTTCATATGTAACTATATCGATTTCAAATATAATAAAAAAATACTATGCATGCATAATATATTGAAATATTTTTTTGTGATTTTTTATTTAAACTAAAAAACTCCCCATAAAATGAGGAGTTTACTGGTGTGTTTTTATATTTTATTTTAGTTTCCCATTAACCAGAGCAATTACTGCGCCCACTAATGCGGCCATAATAACAGTGATTACAACATCTAACCCCATAGTTTGATAATTGATTTCAGCTGTCATAGAATTCATAAAGAAATTACTGTATAGGGACATGAATAATCCAATAACGGCACCGGCTTTTAAACCTGTCGCTACATTCGAAATTCCAGCCCATTTCGTAAAAATGTAAGAGACGAAAAATCCAAAAGTCATGCATCCTAAAAATATGAATAGCATGTTTTCTTTTCCATTAGTAGGGAATGAGTTTTTAAATAGGATTCCGTAAAACAACCATCCTAAAAGAAATTGGAATATACCACCTACAATACCCGAAACTAAAAAGTTTTTTACATTCATAATGTTTGGTTTTATTGGTTAATACAATAAAGGTATTAAAAAATAACAAAATAACAGATAAAGTGTTAAAAAACAATTGAATATGAAATGAGTGATTGTGTTTTTGTTTTAGATTAAAAAAAAAAACTCATCAGCAATTGATGAGTTTGTATTATTTCGAATAAAGTCTATCCTTTTTTAAACTCCCCGCTATCCACATCTTTCAAGAACTTTATTACACCTGGAAAATAGGTTTTTGGGTCATCGTATTGCGAAAGATGACTTCCGTTAGGGCAAAACAAGAAACGCCCGTTTTGAACTTCGTTGGCAATCCATTTCATGTGTTCGGGATCCATCGTGTCGTATTTAGAACCAATACTTAAGGTAGGAACTGTCAGGGTTTTTAGTCTGGCTTTTACATCCCAATTTTTAAGTGTAGCGTTTCCGGTGATACCAAATTCACTATGGCCTTGCATATAAACATATACATTAGGGTTAATGTGCTTGAAACATCTGTTGATGGATTCTGGCCATTTCTCCAGTGGCATTCTCAAAATATGTTCGGTATAGTAATGTTTGAAAAGCAATTCACTGTATTTTGGATTATCAAAATCATTATTGTTCTCAATATCCTGTAATTGTTTTAGGATTTTAGGATCCATTTGCGGTGCCAGCACGTCTTTTGCGTAAGCGTTATATTCCGCTGCACTCGCCATCATATTGGAGATAATCAAACCTTTCAGGTTTTTTTGGTATTTCAAAGCGTATTCCATTGCGAGGATTCCGCCCCAAGATTGTCCCATCAAGTAAAAGTTAGAACTGTCCAAGCCTAATGCGATACGTACTTGCTCCACTTCCTCCACAAAACGTTCATTGGTCCACAAACTATTGTCATTGGGTTGGTCACTGTAATACGAACCCAACTGGTCGTAATAAATGTATTCAATGCTTTCGTTAGGGAAATAGCCGTCAAAAGATTCGTATAATTCATGCGTCAATCCCGGTCCACCGTGAAGCAACAACACTTTTATTTTCGGATTATTGCCTACTCGTTTTGTCCAAACGTTAAAGGTGCCTTTTGGTGTTTTAATCGGAATCATTTTGATACCGCCAGTCAGCTGGTCGTCCCGTTTGGAAAAGTCTAAATAATTTGCTTTTATGGAATCTTCCTTTTGTTTTTCTTGGCAATTAGAAAAAAAGAACACACTTATAACGGAGCAAATCAAGACTTTTAGTTTCATAACGGAACGGTTTTTATCAAAGGCTAGTTGTAGATTTTATGGAATAAATCAATGTATTTCTCCATCACTATTTTTCGTTTTAGTTTTAGAGTAGGAGTAAGCTGTCCGCCTTCAATAGACCACACGTCAGGTGTAAGTTCAAAACGTTTTATCTTCTCCCAATTTCCAAATTTTTCATTTAGGCTATCTATTTCTTCTTGAATTCTGGCAATAACTTTTTCGTTTGAAACAATTTCTTCATTGCTTTTTCCAACATCAATTCCATGGATAACGCCCCATTCTTTAATAAAATCAAAACTTGGTTGAATGAAAGCTGCCGGCATTTTTTGTCCGTCACCAATCACCATTATTTGTTCAATGAAACGGGATTGTTTCATTGTATTTTCAATTAATTGTGGCGCAATGTATTTTCCTCCGGAGGTTTTGAACATTTCTTTTTTACGATCTGTAATTTTCAAGAATCCTTCTTCGTCAAAAATTCCGATATCGCCAGTATGAAAATAGCCGTCAGTAATTACTTCATTAGTTAGCTTTTCATCTTTGTAATAGCCCATCATTACGTTTGGTCCTTTGCAAAGAATTTCGCCGTCTTCTGCAATTAGCACTTCGACATTATCAATTACTTTACCCACAGTCCCCACTTTGAAACCATGATTTCTAATATCGTTAACGGATATTACCGGAGAAGTCTCGGTTAAACCATATCCTTCCATTACTGGAATTTCTGCTGCAGCAAATATTCGAGCCAATCGTGGTTGTAAAGCGGCACTACCAGATACCATTAAATCAAGATTGCCACCCAAACCTTCTTTCCATTTGCTGAAAATAAGTTTGCGGGCAATTTTGAGTTGGAACTCATACCAAAAACCATTTTTACCGTAAGGTTCATAACGCAATCCTAAATCTATCGCCCAAAAGAATAAACTCTTTTTGATACCTGTTAACTCTGTACCTTTGGCGTAAATTTTATCGTACACTTTCTCCAAAAGTCTTGGAACCGCAGTAATTACTGTTGGTCTAACTTCTTTTAGATTATCACTGATTTTATCAATTGATTCCCCAAAATATACCGAAACTCCGTAATATTGGTATAAATACAAAATCATTCTTTCGAAAATATGGCAAATAGGAAGGAAACTCAATGCACGGCTTTTTCCTGCTTCAAAAGGAATTCTGGAAGCACTGTCCAGCACATTTGAGACAATATTTTTATGCGAAAGCATAACTCCTTTTGGTTTTCCGGTGGTTCCCGAAGTATAAATTATAGTCGCTAAATCTTCTGTTTTTACATTGTTTTTACGGTCTTCAACTTCACTTTGATTGCCTGTGTCTACACCATGAATCAATAATTCATTCCAGTTTTTGCAACCTTCAATTTCGTTGAACGAATAGACTTCTTTTACATTCGGAATTTTATTTCGAATCAAATTTACTTTGCGCAGTACTTCGGCATCCGATACAAAACAATATATGGCACCGGAATGATTCAGGATATATTCATAATCATCTTCGGAAATGGTTGGGTAAATAGGAACGGTTTGTGCGCCGGTTTGCAGCACGCCAATATCCATAATATTCCATTCGGTTCTATTATTAGTAGAAATAATGGCAATTTTATCGTCTTTTTGAACGTTCATTTTCAAGAGCGCCCTCGAAACAGCATTGGCTTTAGCGATGTATTCTTGAGTAGAAGTTTTTATCCAAACTCCATTTTGCTTAGTTGTTAAAGCATCTGGAATTGAAGTATATTTATCTTGTTGATAATAGGGAAAATCAAAAAGTCTGGTTATAGAAGTCATTATTCGAATGTTGAATTGACTCGCAAATTAAATAAAAATTAATAATAATTATTAATTTTCAAAAATTAAATAGAAAATTAAACGAGAATTATTCTATTTTACGAAAACGTTTTCTTCAAATAAAGTTTAAGAGACTGATTTTAAGCTAAAATGTTACTTCTGCCTAGATTCACTAATGAATAGATTACTCCACATCGTCTTTGCTTCTCTCTCCTAAAATGAATATTTTCTTTTTTTGAAAATGAATGTAGAATATAGCATTTAATCAAAAGCATAGCCATCGTATTTATCAATTATCACATCTTTTTCTGAGATCCATATAACTTTAGATGCACTTGAATTTAATTTTAGTAAATAGACAATTCCTCTACCAAAAATTTCAATCCACAAAATTTCTAGCAGTAGATTTTCATTGACGGTTGGTTTTAAAGCTTTATTTTGGATTTGTTTAATTTGGTATACTGTTCAATAATTTATTTACTACAATGTTGTTTACTATTTTCGAGTATTTCACGTAAAATAATCTGTTTCTGCTCTTTTCCTTTCTCTAGTATAACCCTAATTTTCTCTAGAAATTATAAATCAAAAAGGATAGGCTAGAGGCTGTTAATGAATCTTAAGAAAGAATCATTAATATCTTTTTCCTTTTTTTAATCTTTTGGCGTGTTAGTTTTAAAAACTCTGGACTATTAAAAATAGTATCGAGATTTGAGAGTCAAGAAAAATGAAGAAACATCATTTAATTTGTATGTATGATGTATAGAATAATCGCGGGTAAAATACAATCTTTTTTTAGGTCAAAAGCAAAACTTTCCAGTTCCTCTTTATTTTGTAATGCTATCAGTAAATCAGGAATACAATTATATATATTATCGTTTTTTAAGTAGCTTTTTTTGAGGTGTTTCAAAACCTGATATTAATTTTGATATATGCTCTAGTTTAATTATTTTCCTTCTTGGGTGTGATAATAAAAATAGCTGGTTACTGTTGTCAATATAAGAGAGGTGATGGATTTACTTGAAATTAATACAAGTGGTTTGTAGCCCCGATAGTAACGAAAATCCTCCCGATTTTTCATCGGGAGATTGTAGTGTATAGCGGGAGGTGACTTCCTTAAAAAACGAAATCATACTGCTCCTAAAAAAAGAAAATGTATCTTTTTAGTTATTACCTATTAGAACGTCGGTCATTATTTTGACTTGGACGTCTCGGACCAAAACTATTGTTACTGCTACGATTTGTGGTATCTGTTTTTGGTTTCTTAGGAGTCGAATTGCGTTGCTGTCTGCCTTGCCCTTGTTTAATAGGTTCTTTTGAAGCGTTAGGATCTGGCTCAAAACCTTTGATGTTTTCTATTGGCAATTTTAAACCTACCAATTTTTCTATATCACGTAAAAAGACGGTTTCGTCCGGACTGAATAACGAAATCGCTTCTCCACTTGCTCCAGCTCTGCCGGTTCTACCAATGCGGTGAACGTAATCTTCAGGAATATTAGGCAATTCAAAATTAACAACATGGGGTAATAATGGGATGTCTAATCCTCGCGCTGCAATATCTGTAGCCACTAAAGCGGTCAGGCTTCCGTCTTTGAAACCTGCTAGTGCTTTGGTCCGTGCACCTTGGCCTTTGTTTCCGTGAATGGCTGCTGCTTTGATTCCGGCGCTAATCATGCTTTCCGTCAGTTTGTTGGCACCCTGTTTGGTACGGGTAAAAACCAAAATTTGTTTCCAGTTTCCTTCTGTAATCAATTTAATGATCAGTTCTGTTTTTTTCTCTTTGGCAACAGGATATACTTTTTGGATAATGGCATCTACAGTTGTGTTTTCCGGAGTTGCTTCAACATGAACTGGGTTGTGCAAAATGCCCATTGCCAATTTCTTGATGTCTTTTGAAAAGGTTGCCGAAAATAGTAAGTTTTGTCTTTTTGAAGGCAATACTTTCAAGATTCGTTCAATGTCTCGTAAAAAACCCATATCCAGCATACGATCCGCTTCATCTAAAACTAAGATTTCAACTTTTGCAAGTGATATTAAACCTTGGTTCTGCAAATCGATTAATCTACCTGGAGTAGCAACAAGAATATCGATTCCCTGACGCAATTGTGTCACTTGTGGATTTTGGTTAACGCCACCAAAAATAACGGTACTGCGTAAATCTAAAAATTCACTGTATTCTTTTATATTAGCCAATATTTGTGCGGCTAATTCTCTGGTTGGAGTCAATATTAAGGCACGAATAGGTCTGCGACTTAAGTGTTGCCCTACTGATAATATTTGTAAAATAGGTAGTGTAAAACCGGCTGTTTTTCCAGTCCCCGTTTGTGCGGATGCTAATACATCTTTACCTTCTAAAATGGGTGGAATTGCTTTTTGTTGTATTGGAGAAGGAGTTGTATATCCTTTTTTGCTGATAGCTTTAAGTAAAGCATCAGATAAACCTAATGAGTTAAATGACATAAATGGTGTTTATAAAGTAAACACTAGTATTTAGGTTACTTTTTTAATTGGGGGCAAAGGTACTGCTAATTTTTCGATGTGCTTTTGATTGCTTGATTTTGTTTAGATAAAATCATTGTACTTCGTTTTAATCTGTTAGAAACAAAAAATAGGGCAAATAGCCCTATTTTTATCTGAATGTTTTTTAAAATAAATTTTAGTCTATTTCTGCAAAAGTATTTCCTTGCTTGATGTCTCCCGTTTTGTATCCTTTCATAAACCAAGCTTTACGTTGTGCGGAAGTTCCGTGAGTAAAGGATTCGGGAACAATATGTCCTTGTATTTTTGCTTGAATTGCATCATCACCGACAGCATGGGCCGCACTTAAAGCTTCATCAATATCGCCTTCTTCCAAGAAATTATTCATTTTTTGATTGTAATGTGTCCAAACGCCAGCATAAAAATCAGCTTGCAATTCTAGGGCAACCGATAATTTATTAGCTTCAGCCTGACTTTTTCCTTTTTGCATCTGTCTCATTTTTGCGGAAGTTCCTAACAAGGTTTGCACATGATGACCAATCTCGTGGGCAATAACATAAGCAGTTGCAAAATCACCTCCTTGAGTACCAAATTTAGTTTTTAGTTCTTCAAAAAATGCTAAATCCATATACACTTTTTGGTCACCAGGACAATAAAAAGGTCCGGAAGCAGATGTGGCATTACCGCACTCCGTTTCTACGGCATCAGTAAACAATACTAAATTTGGTCTTTCATATTGCATGTTGTTTTCTTGAAATATTTTTCCCCATACATCTTCAGTATCTACTAATATGGATTCTATGAATTTGCCTTCTTCAATTTCGGCTGCAGTTAAGGCTCTTTGTTCAGTGGGAGCACTTTTTCCTTGATTCATTTGTTCAAGAATTGGAGTTAGCATTTGGGCATTTTCTCCACCAAAAACATTCAATAACAAGATAATAATACCAATAATTCCACCTCCTACAATTGTTTTTCCTCCAGAAGACATTCCTCTACGGTCTTCAAAATTTTCACTTGAACGTCTACCACTCCATTTCATATTGTGTTATTTTTAGTTGTTTTTAAAAAATGAATATACATAAAAGTATAATAATTTAAAGGATAAATATTTTTTTTAGAAGATGTTAAGTAGTCCATTTAGAAATAGTTTCCTCAATAATTCCTTTTATAATTGGTTTTGGGATATAATCATTCATTCCCGCATTGAGACATTTTTCTTTTTCTTCTTTTTCGGTACCCGCAGTTATAGCAATAATAGGCACATTTTGTCCTGATTTTAAAGTTCTGATTAATCGTGTCGCTTCATACCCATTCATAATAGGCATTTGGATATCCATAAAAATAATATCTGGATTTAATGCTTCAAATTGATCAACTGCATCTTTACCATTTGTAATTTCTGATATGACCGGATTTATATATAAGTTTTTAATGATTGTTTTTAGCAGTAACATATTTACTTTGTTATCTTCAACAATCATTATTTTGATTTTTTTGATGCTGAGGTTTTTTTTAGCGACTATATTTTTAATAGTATCGAAATCAGTTTCAAATAAGCTGCCTTTTTCTACTGGTTCGTTGCTAGTTTTTAAATTCAAATCAAAATAAAAAGTACTGCCTGAATCAATTTTGCTTTCTAGTTGCAAACGGCTGTTCATTAAACCCAATAATTGGTTTGAAATGGTTAATCCCAATCCTGTACCACCAAATTTCCTGGTTGTTGAGCTATCTTCTTGGGAAAATGCCTGAAATATTTTCTTTTTATTTTGTTCTAAAATTCCGATTCCGGTGTCAATTACTGCAAAACGAATTTTAGCATTAGAATCGTCTATTTTTTCAATAACGGTTACATCTAAATGTATAGAACCTTTTTCAGTGAATTTTACAGCATTGGCAAGCAGATTAATCAATATTTGTTTTAAACGTACGCTGTCTACCCAAAAATATTTAGGAATATCTGAGGCTATATTGAGTTTTAAGTTTAATTTTTTTTGATTGGATTCATATAATATTAAATCAATAATTTGACCTAACATTTCTCCAATATCATATTTATCTATAAATAAATCCAGTTTTCCGGCTTCAATTTTTGAGAAATCCAGAATGTCATTTATGATGTCCAATAAAGAATGTGCCGATTGATTTACAGTGGTGATATATTTTTCTTGGGTTACTCCAAGATTAGTTTTCATTAATAAATCAGTAAAACCAATAATTCCGTTCAAAGGTGTTCTAATTTCGTGGCTCATATTTGCCAAAAATTCTGATTTTGCTCTGTTGGCAGCTTCAGCTAATTCCTTTTGCTGTACAACGGTTTCTGTTTGTTTTCTCTCCGTAATATCAATAAAAATACCTTCAATAAATGCAATTTTTCCATCTTTGTAAATGGCATCTCCAAACTCTTCTACCCAAACAATATGATTGTCTTTATGTATAATTCGGTACGTTAAGTGAATGGCTCTTTTGTTTTCTATAGCATTTTTTTGTGCTGCAATTGTAATTGCTTTATCCTCTGGATGAATTAAGTCAATAAAGGATAATTGATCATTCAGGAAATTTGATTTTGCATATCCTGTTAGTTTTTCAATTTCATCATTGATGTAAATCTTAGTGTTATTTTCATCATAATTAGATAAATAAACGGTTCCGGGAATATTATTGGCTAATAATCGGAACTTTTCTTCACTTTCATTTATAGCTGTTTCGTTAGCAAGGCGTTCAATAGAAGAGGCGATATTACTGGCTAATGTTTGTAAAATATTAACTTCATCTTCTGACCATATTCGTTCATTTTGGGTATCATCAAATCCTAAAAACCCATGAAAATTGTTTCTCACAAAAATCGGAAAAAGTATCAATGAAACCACATCTACATTAGCTAATTTATCCTTCAAAGAAATATTTTCGATTTTAGGGATTATAGCTCTGTATATTTTATTGTTTAAAAGTGGTGTTATTAGCTCTTCAAAGTATTCGTATGGTAAATTTTGAAGCTTTACATTATTCTCAGTTAATTTTATATTGTGTATTATCCATCGGTATTTTTGACTTATTAATCCAGTATTTTCATCATTTTCATAGTAATATGCTCGATGAGATTTTGTTGCTTTTCCCATAATAATGAGTACGTCTGAGAAAATATCATTTATATCTTTACTGTTTAAAAACTTCTCTGTACAGAGCGCCATTGCTGATAAAAGGTCGCTCTTGTATTCTAATTTTTTCTCAGCTTCATATCTACTGTGTGAAATTATGGTCAATGATATAATATCCGATATTGTTCTGGCGAAAATGATATCGTCATTATCCCAATTTTTTTTGTTTTTTGAAGTTTCAAAACTGATGGTTCCCATTAATTCTCCACTGATAAAAATGGGAATGTCAAGTTGTGATTTGATATCGTATTTTAGAAAATAATTTTCTATAAATTCAGATAGTTCCACTTTATCTAAAACATCAGGCGCACAAATTTGCTTTTTACTTTTTATAGATTCAAAGTAAATAGGATAATTTTCTTTTTTTAATACATATCCTTTGCTGTAGGTATTGATTTCTAATTCATATAAATTTTCACAAGTAATGACATCTTCGGTATAACTCCAGTAACTAACGCGACAGCATTTAGTAACTTTTGATGCCGATTCAATAATTTGCATTATACTAAGGTCCAGATTTTTGTAATTTCTAAAGTTAGTAGTCGATAACTTTTTAATCGTTTTGTTATATTCCTCTACTTTTTTCTGACGAATTTTATTTTCAAATTCAATATCCTTGAATTTAGTTATATCTCTTGCAATACCGGAGTATCCTACTATTTTCCCAGTATCATTTCGATTAATGATCACCTTTTGAGAAACCCATAGTTCTTCTCCGTTCTTCTTTAATAATGGAAACTCAATCGTTGGGAAGTTTTGCTCATTTTCTAACAAGTTTTGGTAAAAATCCATTATGCTAGTACAGTAATCTTCACGTATGAATTCTAGATAATGTCTGTTTAGTATTTCTTTCTTTTTGAAGCCTAAAGTTTTAATAGTAAATGCATTCACAAATGTGAAATTACCGTTGTCATCTACCTCAAAAATAAGATCGATAGCATTTTGAATTAAATTTTTATATTGATTTTGTAAATGGACTTCATTAGTTACATCCTGACCAATGCCTATAATTAAATCGTCTGAAAATCTTTTGTCATTCCATTGTATGTGCTTGTATTCGCCATTTTTACATTTAATTTTTCGGATAAAGATTCTGTCTACCTTAAACTTAGTATGATAATCTTCTCCGTAAAATTCAGGGTCTTCGGTTAGCTTCCAGTAACCCAATCCCATAACCTGATCTACAGTATATCCTAAAATAGTTTCCACATTCTCGCTACAAAAAACAATTTCACCCTTTTTATTTGTTGCCAGAATAAGTGAATTTCCTTTATTGATAATTTGATTGTTAAAACGAAATTCAACATCAATATTTAATAATGATACGTGATGAATGTAATTTATAATCAGAATTATAGAACAATAAATAAATAGTGAAATATTAGTTTTTAATGGTATTACTTCTAAAACATAAGAGACACCTATGAAGATAAAAACGGATGTAACAAAAAACCAATACACTTTTATAGGTCGTAATACATTGTACGCAAAGTAAAAACAAACTACAAAAGCGGTTATAGGGATAACATCACTTGGAGAATAAATTAGATTACGGGCTATAAAACAAAAATAAATTATGAATAGCGCAATAAAAATTTGTTTGATATATCTAAATACAATAGTAGATCTGGTACTTACTAAGTACAATAAAATTAAAGAAAAGCCAATAGAACAATTGGGTATTAATAAACTAACAGGCCTAATTTTAAAAATTTCAAAAATGACTTCTATCGCAGGAAGTATGATTCCTAAAAAGAGTAAATAGAGCTGATATTCTTTGTTTTTAGTAACAGCTTCTACTCCTTTGTCTAATAGTTTGCTTCTTAAAGTAGACTTTATAGTATAAATTTTATACGCTAGAAAAATAAATAAAGTAGCAATTGTTAGCCATAAAAGACTATTCATTGTAAAAAAATTAGAAGCCCAAAATAAAACTAATTTTGAGTTGAAAATAGTCAATAGGCTACAGTATGACACCATAGAAGTATTTTGATTAGATTTGAATGACTAGATTTGGGTTTTTACCTCGATATAGATTTCAATGTAAGGATTTATTTTAAATAAAAACCAAAATTCAGTAAAATTAAATTTTGGTTTTTAGCTGTAAAAAATATTTTTAGTTTCTATTTTCAATCTCAGTTTGAGAATCAAATCCTATTATTTCGCTATAAATAGCATAATACAATGAATTTAAGAAGGGAAGCGTAAAAACAATTCCGATACAACATCCAATAAGCCCTACCAATGTAGCGATAGATCCAACAACAATTAATCCTAGAAGAATTAAAGGTTGTTTAGAAACAATTAGAATACTAGCTTCTAAAGCTTCTAAAGCTTTTAGTTTTCCAAAAATAATAAGTGGAATCATTAAAATGGTAAATAATTCTATAATTACTGTGATAACAAAACTAATACCGGGTATTTGTGTGTAATTAATTATAGTAGAGAAAATAGAACTAATTAGCGAAATAAGAAATGTAGCGATGAAAATTTCCTTGAAGTACGGTGCTTTATAATATTCAAACATCGTTGAAATATTGAACTCTTCATCTCTCTCAGCACAATATGCCATCTTTATTAGTGCTGCTGTCAATGGACTTAGTAAGCAAGAGATTACTATAGAAATTCCAGAGAAAATCAGTAAGGTATCTAAACTAAATTCTTCCGGTTTTAAATTTTCCGGTTTTAAAAAATCTACCACTGCTAGACTTCCAAAAATTGCAATTACTACTCCAAATGCCAAAATACTGAGGAGAACAAAAATGACAAAAATCATTAAGCCGCCGTACAACGCAATTTTTTTATAATTTTCGAATGCATGGTTGAAAACATTTCCAAAATCTAAGGTATATCCATTCTTTTTTATTTCCTCAATACGGTCTTGTGTAGTTTTAATCATTTGGTTTTGGTATTATTTGGTTTGTTAGTTTTTTATTTTTTAAAATAGACTTCTTCAAAAGTAACTCTAAATCGTTCCCCGTAAATGCCTTGTTCTTCTCTTATTCCACAGCCTAAAATCATGTTTATTTCTGAACGAGCAGGTAAATGTAATATTTTTTTAATTCTCAGCGAATCAAAACCTTCCATTGGACATGTATCATAATTTATGGCTGCCATGCTTATCATAAAATTCTGTGCTGCAAGTCCCGCACTTTTTTGTGCTACAATGCGCATATCGCTTTGTCTGGCTTGTCTGTAGATGGGTTTGAAGATTCCAATAACTTGAAAAGCAAGAAATTTTATCATTCCGATAATTCCTAAAAAATCAAAATAAAGGGTCGGAATAATTTTCTGATAATAATTCAAAGCAAATTTTTCTCTTTTCGAATAATCTGCTTCAGGCTTATTACCATATTGAATTTTTAAATGAGCAATATTCGATTGGACTCTTTTGCGCCATAAATCTTTCCTCGCCAGAACAACCACTATTTGTTGTGCTGTTTTTGCAGCATTCTGATCAAAACTGGCTTTTGCTATTTGTTGTATTATTTCTGGCGAAACAATATGGTAGAATTCCCAAAGTTGCATATTACTGCTCGTGGGTGCCAGAGTTGCTAATTGAATGCATTCTTTTACTTTTTGCGCATCAATAGCTTCGTTTTTAAAAACCCGAACGGATCGCCTGTATTTTATGGCCTCGCTTACTGATTTTTCATTGGTTACAACCATTTTAATATTTTTTGAATGGTTTTTAATTTGTCTTTATAGGGCGCATAACGCATAGGTAAATCGAGCCAAGTCCCTTTTTTTACAATTGCTTTTTTATGGGAAAAAATATCAAAACTTAATTTTCCATGATACGCTCCCATTCCGGAATTTCCAACACCGCCAAAAGGCAGGCGATTGTTAGCCAAATGAATTACCGTATCATTGATGCAACCGCCACCAAAAGAATATTTTTGCAACACTTCATCGATAAAGGATTTGTTTTGGGAAAATAAATACAGTGATAGTGGTTTTTCGAAGCTCGAAATTATTTTTTCAATATCAGCTTTTGATTCATAAGAAAGTATTGGGAGTATTGGGCCAAAAATTTCTTCTGTCATCACTAAACTATCCATTTTTGGCTCGTCAAGTAAAGTAGGAGCAAGGTATAATGTTTCTTTGTTAGATTGTCCGCCAAAAAGTATTTCTTGATTTTCCAATAAACGTAATTGACGTTCCCAATTTTTCAAATTGATGATTCTCGCAAAATCAGATGATTCTTCCGGGTTTGTTCCAAGTGCTTTTTGAATTTCTTGAATTAATAATTTTACGAAAGTATCTTTCATTTTATGGTGTACCAAAATATAATCGGGTGCAACACAGGTTTGTCCGGCGTTTATGATTTTCCCCCATAGAATACGTCGAGCGCTTAATTCTAAATTAGCGGTTTCGTCAACAATGCAAGGACTTTTTCCGCCTAATTCAAGGGTAACGGGCGTTAGGTTTTCGGCAGCAGCTTTTGCCACTATTTTTCCAACAGCGACACTTCCCGTGAAAAAAATATAGTCCCAGCGTTGATTTAATAATTCTTGTGCAATTTTGGCATCTCCAGTTATAACCACAACATCTTTTACAGCAAAAGTTTCAGTGATAATTTTAGAAATGATATTCGAAGTATTTGGTGTAAGTTCAGAGGGTTTTAAAGTTACTTTATTCCCGGCGGCAACTGCAGCAACGAGCGGGCACAAAGCCAATTGAAACGGATAATTCCAAGGAGAAAGAATCAATACATTCCCGTATGGTTCACTATAAATAAAATCCGAAGAGGGGAAATTTAAAAGAGAAGCAAAAACTTTCTTCGGCTTTGCCCAAGAATCGATATTTTTTATAGTTTCCTTCAAGTCACTAATCACATAATTAGTTTCTGTTAAAACAGCTTCAAAAGCAGGTTTCTTAAAATCATCATACAAAGCCTTAATGATTGCCTCTTCATTTTCTATAATGTTATGCAATAATTTTTTAAGGGATTCTTTTCGGAAAGCAATTTCTGTATGATAGCTCATTGAATGATTTTAATTTAAAATTACATAAATATTATTTTAAACCAGCTGTAGATCATAAAATAAAAAAATAAAAAAACAGGAATAACTATTCCTGTTTTATAATGTATAAGTATGTAAAGTATTGTTTTTGTTACATTTTTAATTGAAACATAATGATCAGATTAAACTGCATTCCAAATCACATCATCTGGTGTTGGTGCGATAATTTCTATATTTTCTTTGGTAACAGGATGGACAAAAACTAATTTTCGAGCATGTAAATGAATACCACCATCTGGATTACTTCGGTCAAAACCATATTTTAAATCGCCTTTTATCGGTGAACCAATAGCCGAAAGTTGAGCTCGAATTTGATGGTGTCTTCCCGTGTGAAGATTAATTTCCAGAGCAAAATAATTATTGAGTTCCTTGATGATTTTATAATCTAAACTGGCTAATTTACTGTCTGGAACTTCTTTTAAATGCGCTTTTGAGGTATTGTTTTTTTCGTTTCTTTTTAGGAAATGGACCAATTTATCCTCGGTATTAGAAGGCTTGTTTTTCACAATGCACCAATACGTTTTTTGAGTTTCACGGTTGCTGAACAACTCATTCATTCTCGTCAACGCTTTACTAGTTCTGGCAAAAACGACTATTCCAGTCGTCGGTCTATCCAACCTATGTACGACTCCCAGAAACACTTCGCCAGGTTTGTTGTATTTGTCTTTAATAAATTCTTTCACAACATCAGACAATGGTTTATCGCCAGTTTTATCGCCCTGAACAATATCGCCCACACGCTTGTTTACCACAATGAGGTGATTGTCTTCGTGTAGCACTTGAAGGTTGCTTTTATTGGAAACTATTTTCATTTTTCAATTCCCCTTGGGGTTTAGGAGCTTAATATTGTTCACTTGAATTAGGGAAATCACTGGATTTCACATCGGCAACATATTGACCGATGGCAGTTGTCATTCCTTCGTATAAATTCATGTATCTTCTCAAGAAACGAGGGCTAAATTCATTGTTCATTCCTAACATGTCGTGAATTACCAATACTTGTCCGTCAACTCCGCCACCTGCACCAATCCCAATTACTGGAATAGAAATACTTTGGGCAACTTTCTCGGCTAAATGAGCAGGAATTTTTTCTAACACTAATCCGAAACAACCTAATCTTTCCAATAATTTAGCATCTTCAATAAGTTTATCAGCTTCTTCCTCTTCTTTGGCACGAACCGTATAGGTTCCAAATTTATAAATAGATTGTGGTGTTAAACCCAAATGTCCCATAACTGGTATTCCTGCGTTTAATATTTTCTTGATCGAATCTTTAATTTCTTTACCACCTTCCAGTTTTACGGCATGACCACCACTTTCTTTCATAATTCTGATGGCAGAACGCAACGCTTCTTTAGGATCTGATTGGTAACTTCCAAAAGGTAAATCCACGACAACCAATGCTCTTTCTATAGCTCTCACCACAGATGACGCGTGATAAATCATTTGGTCCAAAGTAATTGGCAAAGTCGTTTCGTGACCGGCCATTACATTCGATGCAGAGTCACCCACTAAGATGACATCAATTCCGGCAGTATCAACGATTTTTGCCATGGTATAATCGTATGCGGTAAGCATGGAAATTTTCTCTCCATTAGCTTTCATCTCAATCAGTGATTTTGTAGTAATCCTTTTATAATCTTTTTTTGCGACAGACATATTTGTTGTTTTAAGATTGTAAAGGTAATAAAATGTATATTTTTAACTCAAAAATGTAACAGTAATGTTATTTGTAATACCAATTTATTAAAAAAGTAATTATGCGTAAAATAGTAGTATTGATAGTATTGTTCTTCTCGGCAAATTCTCAGGCTCAAAATCAAGAAATTCAAAAAGTGGTTGATACTTTTTTCGAGGCTTTTCATGCCAAAGATACTCTGAAATTACAGGCTCTTTGTGAGGATACAATGATTTTACAATCTATTAGTGAGAATGCTAAAGGCACCAAATTATCCAATGAAAAGCCACAAGTATTTTTTAAATCGATAGCTTCTATTCCTGCTGAATTAAAGTTTCAAGAAAAAATTCTGAGTTATTCTATTCAAGTGGATGGAAGCATGGCGCACGCTTGGACGCCTTATGAGTTTTATGTGAATGGCAAATTAAGTCATAAAGGGGTGAATGCTTTTACGCTTTTCAAAAAAGATAACATTTGGAAAATCGTTCATCTTATTGATACCCGAAGAAAGTAGTTTTGGTTTCACTTTTCATGAAATAATGAATTTTATTTCATGAAAAGTGAAATGATTTCTATGGGTTTTCAAAAGAGTTTAACAATATAAATCAATACGTGTCGTCATTCAAGTCTGATTCTTCTTCCTTTGCTTTTTTGAAATCATTGTTCAAGAAATGAGTGTATTTCTTTTTATCTTTTTGATTTTTTCTAATAAGAAATACAATCAAAATAAGCACACAAATGATTATAATGCTGATTATTACCCAATTAATTTCCATTATTTCTGGTTTAAGAATAGGTATTAAATATACTGTAAATAGTTGAATTATAGATTATCAGTGTTTTAAATTTGTATTATTAAATTTAACAATCCGCCAAATTTACGGCAATGGCTAATCCTCCCTCGGAAGTTTCTTTGTACTTGTTATTCATGTCTTTGGCAGTTTGCCACATTGTGTCTACCACTTTGTCTAAAGGTACTTTTGCGTTTTTTGGGTCGGTTTCCAAGGCTAGTTCAGCAGCATTAATTGCTTTTATGGCACCCATTGTATTTCTTTCGATACACGGAATCTGAACCAAACCGCCAATAGGATCACAAGTCAATCCCAAATGATGTTCCATGGCTATTTCGGCAGCCATTAAAACCTGTTCGGGAGTTCCGCCCATCAATTCGCATAAAGCGGCTGCGGCCATCGAGGAAGAAACGCCTATTTCGGCCTGACAACCTCCCATTGCTGCGGATATTGTAGAACCTTTCTTGAAAATACTGCCTATTTCTCCGGCAACCATCAGGAATTGTTTGATTTCCTTTTCTCCGGCATTATGGTTTTCAATCACTAAATAATACATCAAAACAGCTGGAATAACTCCTGCACTTCCATTCGTTGGAGCAGTAACCACGCGCCCTAAAGCAGCGTTTACTTCATTTACCGCAAGGGCAAAACAAGAAACCCATTTCAGGATTTGGCGAAATTTTACTTCTGTTTTTCTAATTTCTTCGAGCCAGCTTTGAGGCGAATCATAATTGGCTAAACCGATGAGGTTTTGGTGCATATCAAAAGCACGGCGGCGCACGTTTAATCCGCCTGGAAGAATCCCTTCAGAATGGCAACCAATGTACATGCATTCGAGCATCGTTTTCCAAATGCGCATCAATTCATGATCAATAACGGCTTCGGTACGCATTGATTTTTCGTTTTCATAAACGATTTCCGATATGGATTTGTTTTCTTTTTTGCAATAATCCAATAGTTCGGAGGCTTTGTCAATAGGATACGGAAAAGCACATTTTATCTGGATTTTCTTCTTGGCGTTGATGCGTTCTTCTTTGACCACAAATCCGCCACCAATAGAATAAAAGGTAGAAACGTATTCGATATCATCCGTCATATAAGCTGTAAAAGTCATTCCATTGGCATGAAAAGGAAGGAAGTTTTTATTGAAAACGATGTCTTGGAGGAAATAAAAAGGAATTGGTCTTTCGTTTCCTAAATTGATTTCGTTTTTGGATTCTATGGATTTAATGATTGCATCAATATTTTCCACAGGAATGTATTCCGGATCTTGCCCGCTTAAACCCAGCATTACGGCTAAATCCGTGGCGTGTCCTTTTCCGGTTAAGGAAAGGGAGCCGTATAAATCTATTTTTACCCGGTTTACAGTATGAAGTAAATTTTGGTTTCTCAATTCACTAAGAAAGCGTTCGGCAGCTCTCCAAGGTCCAAGTGTGTGCGAACTCGAAGGTCCAACACCAATTTTTAACATGTCAAAAACTGAGATACATTCTTCCATCTGTAGTGTGAATTTTGTTGTCTGCAAATATAATAGAATGTAGCAATGATACTAATCTAAAATAGAATAATATTGTTTATTTAATAATGAATATTGCCGTATTGTTATTATTCTTCAAGAAAAAATGAATTAATAAAAACTTGAGGATTAGTAAAATCAATATTTCACTAATCCGAAATTTAGCTTGTGCAATACTTGTTAAATGGCTATTTTTGAAGCATAACTAACCCAAAAAAATATGAAAAAGACCGTTTTTTCTTTTTATCTAATGCTAACTTTGGTGCTAAGTGTTCATTCGCAAGTGCAAAGTCCTTCTCAATTTTTACCCAATTACGGAAAACAAATTACCTATTATCATCAGGCTGAAAATTATTTCAAGCATCTTACGGAAAAGTCTACTTTTATAAAACACCAGAAATATGGTGTAACACCGGAACAAAGGGATTTGAATGTGTATTTTATTTCCAGTCCGGAGAATTTGGCTAATTTAGAACAAATTCGAAACAACAATTTAGCCGCCATTGGTTTATCCGAGAATAAATCGCAAATGATTGGCGATAAGTTAATTGTATGGTTGAGTTTTAATGTTCACGGCAATGAATTTGCAGGAACCGAAAGCGCGATGACAGTGGCTTACGAATTAGTAAATCCTTCGAATGCAGAAACTAAGAAGTGGCTAGAGAATACTATTGTAATTCTTGATCCATGCATTAATCCTGATGGATATTCCAGATACGGAAATTGGTTAAGAGAGATTTCAGGTAAAAAAACGCATCCGGAACTGTCAGACAGAGAGCACATGGAAGTTTGGCCAGGTGGTAGATACAACCATTATATTTTTGATTTAAATAGAGACTGGGCGTGGCAAACACAACCGGAAACCCAACAGCGTATTGCATTATACAACCAATGGATGCCTCAAGTTCATACAGATGTTCACGAAATGGGATATAATTCTCCGTATTTCTTTCCCCCATCAGCAGAACCTTTGCACGAATACATTGAAAAGTATCAAAAAGATTTTCATTACACTTTAGGAAAAAATATTTCTAAGAAATTCGATGCTCAAAACTGGATGTACAATACGGGGGAACGTTTTGATTTGTTTTATCCAAGTTATGGCGATACATATCCTACTTACAACGGAGCAGTCGGAATGACATTGGAACAAGGAGGAATAGGAGCAGGAAGAGAAGTTGTGATGAGCAACGGAATCAATTTGACTATAAAAGACCGATTGACGCATCACGCAACGGCTGTTTTAACGGTTGTGGAATCGGCGGCATCACAAGCGGATGTTTTGCTGAAAGGATTCAGAGGTTTTATGAATAATTCTCGAAAAACAGTTAAGGGAAATTATAAAATGTATGTGATGAAAAACAATCCGAAATTAATTCAAATGGCGGATTTGTTGAAAAAAAATAATGTAGAATTCAGTTATGCCGATGCCAGTCAAAAAGCTTCAGGATTCAATTACAACACCAAGTCAGAGAAAGGTTTTACGATTGAACCGAATGATTTGATTGTAAAAGTAGACCAACAAAAAGCCGTTTTTGCACAAGTTCTTTTTGAACCGAACCAAAAATTGAATGACAGTTTATCGTATGACATTACCTCTTGGGCATTGCCTTTGGCGTATGGAGTTGAGGGATATGCGGTGAAAAATAGTTTAGCCATTAAAACAAAAGCGTCAATTGAAGCGCTGGAAAAAACGATTCCTAAAAATGTATATGCGTTTCATATTCCGTGGAATAACAGAATCTCAGCTCAGGTTTTGTCTTTGTTGCACCAAAATAATATCAAGGTGCGATCAGCGATGAAAAAAGCTATTTTTGGTGATACAACTGTTGAGCCGGGAGGCTTACTGGTTACCAAAACTGACAATCCTAATGTAGCTGACTTTGAAAAAACGATTACTGATCTCGTGAAAATAAAAACAGATTTTAATTATATTTTAATTGGTTTTTCTTCGAATTCTAAAGATGTTGGTGGTGAAAATTTCAATTTATTAAAAGCTCCAAAAATTGTTTTATTGTCAGGCAAAGGAGTTGGTTCTACTGAATTTGGTTCTGTTTGGTATTATCTGGAAGAAACAGTGGGGTATCCGGTAAGTGTTGTGGATGCGGATAATTTTAAAAGAATAAAATTATACAATTATAACACATTGATATTGCCTGATGGTTATTACAATTTCTCTGAAGAACAACAGAAACAAATTGCAGAATGGGTTAAAAATGGTGGAAAAGTGATTGCCATGAATAGCGCACTTAGTTTATTTGAAGGAAAAGAAGGATATGCTTTGAGTCCTTTTGCTACGGATGAAGACAAACTTAGCTCTGAAAAAGAGGACTCTGAAAATGAATTAAAAGAACGATTCTTAGATTTCCAAGATACTGAACGCAGGTATATTTCTAAATCAATTCCTGGTGCTATCATTGAGAATCTTTTGAATAAAACACATCCAATGTCTTTTGGTTTAGGAGATAAATATTTCAGCTTAAAAACGGATGACAGACATTATTCATTATTGAAAAAAGCAACAAATGTTGTTTACGTACCTAAAGATTATAAGAGTTACGGTTTTGTTGGTAATGAAATCAAAAAGAAATTGAATAATACCGTAAGCTTTGCTGTCGATAAGAAAGAAAATGGCGAAGTAATTTATATGGTTGATAATCCGTTGTTTAGAGGTTTCTGGGAAAACGGAAATCTATTGTTCAGCAATGCATTATTCTTGGTGGACTAAAATTTGAATATTTATCATACAAAAAGAGCACGATAATTATCGTGCTCTTTTTTTTATCCAGATTGTATGGTTTTAAAAAGGGTAGCCAATAGCCAAGTTGAAAATTAAATTTTCTTTTCGCCAAGCGCCACTTCCAAAGTTAATTTGATCTAAAACCCAACGATCGCCATCAGGCAAGTATGGTTTCCGAATAGGGAAGGCGAGGTCTGTTCTCAGAATCAGAAACGAGAAATCGAAACGCAATCCGGCTCCGGCTCCAACAGCTATTTCGTTCAGGAATTTCTTTGAAAATTTGGCTCCGGGTTTATCCGGATTCTCATTCAATAGCCAGATGTTTCCGGCATCTAAGAACAAAGCACCTTTCACCAATCCGTAAATTTTAGCACGGTATTCGGTATTAAATTCCAATTTTATATCACCGGATTGATCGGGCAAAAAAGTATTGGTGTTGGTTGATGCGCCATCAAAACTTCCCGGACCAATGGAACGTGCTCTAAAGGCTCGTAAACTATTGGTTCCACCAATGAAAAACTGTTTGATAAAAGGCATTTCACGGGAGTTTCCGTAAGCAAATCCAACACCTGCAATAATTCGGCTGGCTATTTGAGAATCTGGACCTAATTTATAGTAATGTCTAAAATCATTTTCTATTTTGACAAATTGACTAAACGGAACATCAAATAATTTAATGGTATCGCCTTTTCGAACATTTGCTCCCGAAACTAATCCTGCCACATTTCCTGCTAAGTCGATACTCCCTTTGTAATAAAAGGTATTCTTCTTTCTTTTTTGAAGTGTATTGGTGTAGGTATAGGAATAAGTTGGTCCAAAAATCAATTGCTTTTCAATGACTTTTCCTAAAGATTCATTTTTCAGAATTTGTTCTTGGTACAAAGCAGTGACGTTTTCCGGACTGGCGTATGTAATCTCAGTAACATTGAATAAATGTTCTTTTCGTTCGTTTTCTTTCCATAAATAGCCAAAAGAACCTTTGAAGGTTTGCAGGGAATATAATTTGGTTCTGTTTTGGAATTCATATCCTAATGTTGCCTTCGTCTTTGGAACAAAACCACTTGGAGAATTTAGTTTAAAAGGCGCGACTAATCGTGGCCAAACTAAATTTGCTTCGGTTCCTATGCGGTATACATTAAACCCATTGTTTTGCCCGGAAACTTGTACTTCAACACCGCCAAAAGCAGAGATGGTAAGCAATTCAGCGCCTCTAAAAGTATTTCGATTGCTCCAGTTTAAATTGAGTTCCGTTCCGGTATAATTAGCGGAATTTGTTTTGGCTAATAATTCCAGTCGGATTGATTTTTTTGGTAATGGCGTCAGATAATAATACGCATCCAGATAATTTCCTGTTGTGTCAGAAACTCTGAATTGATTTTTTACAAATTTGAAAGTCCCCAGATTTACTAATCGATTCAAGGATAAATTATGGTCGGTACGGTTGTATAAATCATTTTTTTTGAAATACAATGCTCTGTCAAAAATGCGGGGTTTGAATAAATTCTCCGGATCAATAATGGTTAAATCATTGTATTTTTTGATGGAATCCATATTGTTTTTTACACTGTCAGAACCTATGGAATAGTTTGGATAAACGATAATTTTATTGATTTTGTATGGTGTCTCTGCTCGTTTTGGAGCTTCGTCTTTTACTTTTACAATAAGATCCACCTGATGGTCTGCAACAGTTGTATCTACTTGCACTTTGAGATAATCAGGATTAAAATAGAAGAATCCTTTTTCTTTTAGTCTGGCATCAATGCGAATTCTTTCTTCTTTGATGGCGTCAAGACTATAACCTTCGTCTTTTTTTAACAAACTTCTTCGTCTGGTATTGCGAACGGCAGTCGAAATTATAGAGGAATCTGTGGGGAATTTTACTTCTTTAATTTTATATTGTTTTCCGGGTTTTACAATGTATTCTGCGGTTGCTTTTTTACCATGTCGGGTTGAATCTGCCGATGTTCTTGTGTTGAAATAGCCACTGTTTTCGGCAAAGTTTTGCAAAACACTTTTGTTGTATTCTAAATCTACTTGGCTGTATAAAACAGGAGCTTCGCCCACTTTGGTTCTAAGCCAATAACGCCATCCTTTTTCTTTCTTTGGCGTCCCAGCCAGATTATAGATGTATAGTTTCGGTCTAAATCCTAAAATTGAAGAATTTGGTTTCGGTCTAAGAACTTCTTTTAATGCTGTTTTTAATGCTGTTTTTTCTTTCTTAGAGGTTTCTTTTCCTTCCACAGTTACTTTTGCGCCCGTATACAATAGTTCTCCTTCGGGCAGAAATCTCGTATTGCTACACGATGAAGCGAACAATGCTAAAAAAAGAAAATATAGTATATGGCTCTTGTTCATCAATTTATTATTTATTAAAAAAAATTAAACCATTAAGGAATTAAGTTTCATTAAGGAAAATCAATTGGTCTGTTTTCTTAATTTCTTAATGGTGCAAAAACTTTTATTTATTTTTCCGCCTTGCTTTTTTTGCCTCACTTTTGCGAAATAATTCACTGAATTTATTGTAATCCATAGTGATGATAAAAGCAATTCCTGTCTCCACAACTTCCCCTTGAAGCGCCACTTGGTATTTATTAATTCGGTACGCTCGTATTTTATATCTACCGTCTTTTGAAAGTTGATAATCAATCGATACATCGCCTGCAATATTATTGGCGTTTTGATTTACTTGTTGCGGACCTTCAATTCCAAAGCTGCTTCCTATCGTAACTTTCAATCGGTCATTCAATAATTTCTTCGAAATTCCTACGCTCAAATCGGTTTTATTTTCTCGTTGACCGGTGGTGTAATCATCAGAAGTATTCAAATCGAAATTGAGTTCTACGCCTTCAATTAAATCCCCCGCCAAATTATTAAGTTGTTGTGACAAAATTTTACTGGCACTTTCTCTTGCTAGTGACGAAACGCTCGTGCCTCCGGTTTCACTGGCAAAAGGGTTTTCTCCAATAAAACGATTCAAAAGCAGTAAGGCAAAAACCTGTTTGTTTAATTCATCCGGTTGCTGACGCAATTGCGTCAATTTAGCTTGTGTCGCATTGATAATTTCTGTTGAAACGCTGTTGTTTCCATCAGGTAGAATGATGTCAAAAGAAATGTTTGGCTTCATCAATTCGCCATTCATTTTCAATTCGGTTTCAAAAGGAATTTTTTGTTTGTAGGTGTTTCTCACTTCGGCAGTGACATCTCCTAATTGATCATTTATCAAATCAATTGGAGCAGCTTCAGTTTTATAAACCGCAGTGATATTGATGTCAGCCGTTGTAGGTTCACCAGTCCACAGGATATAACTTCCTTTTTTGATGTCAAATTTTCTTTTGATAGCATTAAAATTCATTTCATAACTACCTTCAGATAATTCATATCTTCCTGTCAAAGTTGTTTTTCCGGATGGATCAATACCGCCGTTCAATTGCGCTTCTCCTTTTAATTTTAGGAAATCCCCGTTTGCTTTATCAATAACCAACGACAATTCAGCATCTTTATCAATCTCAATATTTACCGAAGCGTTGATTCCTTTTATGTCCATTTCACTGTCCAATTCATCCATAACAATGGTCTCGACTAATTTCGGATTGTCTTGGTCAATGAATTCTACAATTCCTTCTCTGTCGGCAATTGATGGATCTGATTGTGGTAAAACAATAGTAAATTTAGTGTCTTTGTTAATTTTGATGTTTCCTTCAACAACGGGATTGTCTAAACTTCCAGATAGTTGCAAATGATTGTCCAAGTACAATTCACCATAATACATATCATTGTCTTTTGCCTTAGAATTGACGGCTTTGAAATTATCAGCATCGATGGCTAGATCAAAACCAAAATTGCTGAAATTTTCACTGTCAATCTTTCCGTTGATAGCTAAATCATTGTTCTTTTCATCCTTAATTATAAAATTGTCGAAAAGAATAGCATTAGGTGTAAAAACAATTTTATCGTTTAAAGACTTGAATTTTGCATTAAGCTGCTTCACTTTGAAACCAATTTCATTGAACTGTAATTCGCCAACTACTTTGGGTTGGGTAGTATTTCCTGTTATTTTAAAATTCCCTGTCAAGAATCCTGTGCTTTCAGTAATATTATCCAAAGTGAAACCCTGAATACTTTTTAAATTCAATTTATCAATATCAAGATTCATGTCAAAACTGCTGTCACTCGTTTTGTAATTTCCTTCTAAATTGACTTGATTTCCCTGACCTGTAATGGCAATTGCAGCGTCATATTGGTTAGCAATCGCATTATTCACTTTGATACTGATGTTTCCGATTGTATCTTTTTTGAAAGTAAAATTTTCAATGTTTAAGTCTGAAGTAAAAAGAGGAGTAGTACTTATATTTTTAACCAATGCATTTCCATTGATTTTACCGCTCATTTGCAAATCATCTTTCTCAACGATACTGGTAATGGTTTTTATGTCAAAATCTTTGAAATCAATTGCGATTGGTGCATTTGCCTGCTGCGATTGTGATTGTATCAGGATTTTACTTCCATCTTTACTCAATTCGAAATTATCGGCATAAACTCCTTTTTTGCCAAAGCGAATTAAATTGTCTTGCGTTATTTTCCAAGATTCATAGTTCAGCAATAAATTATTTGGATCAAGATTGATATCATTATTGCCGTTCGCAGCTTTTAATGTACCTGCAATTAAGTATCTTTCTTTGTCTTTTGAATCTTTTAATTGCAACGTATAATCCACAATATTGTTTTGCACTTTACCTGAAATACTGGTATGTGGCAATTGAATTTGTTTGTTTTGAATGTCATCCACAATAAAGCTGTAAGCAAGCGAATTGTCTTTGGTATCTACTTTAAGGACAGCATTTGTAATGGTGTTTTCGCCATAAATTAATTTCGGAATTGTACCATTCAAAACAATAGAGTCGTTGACAGAGTTGTATCGCCCTTGTATATTAATGGGTTCCAGACTTTTCAATTCAGGAATTAGTTTTAATAGAATTGGACTGTCTTTTACGCCAATTTTAAAAACAAATTCTTGTTTTTCCACAGCTGTTTTTCTGGAACTTGGTTTGCTGTCATAATACTTTGCAATAGAATTTGATAAAGCTGTTCCTATTTTTGATAACTTGTATTTTCCGTTGGCGTCCACATCCAAAAACGGTGATTTCAATACGAATGTATTCTTTTCAGAGGTGGAGGTTGCCACTGCGCTAATGGAATCAATTACAAATTCTTCTTTGGCATTAACTATGGTAATGTTGTGCGCATGTACCGCTCCGTTGAGGTAATCAAGATTTACCGATTGAATATCAGCATCTACAACGCCTCTTATTTTCAATGGACCAGCGTGCAGATTCAGTTTTTCCAAATCAGCGATATCCACATTCAGTTTTAGTTTTCCGGTAGGATATTTGTCTTTAAAACTGCCGCTACTTACCAAATCAAAAGTTAGATTAGGATCTTTTGCGAAAGCAGTTGCATTGAAATTTCCGTTGCGAATATTTCCTTTTACGGCTACATTTTGGTACGTATATTTATTATAATACGCTTTTAGAACAGTTCCGTTTAATGATGCAGTTGCTGTTTTTGGATCAAATCCTGTTCCTTTTATATTGGCTTTTAAAGTTACTTTTCCAATGGAGTCGTTTTTGATAAATTTCCCTAAATCAAAATTAGTAAGTTCGGTTTGGGCATCGTATTTCTCGTAATTTTTTCTGCTTTGGTCAAATGTAGCTTTGATTTTTGCATTTCCAAAACTACTTACGATATTCATATTGGTATTGAAATTAGCAATGGTTCCCTTAAAAATTCCTTTGGCGCTGAATTTTGCCGGCAACTGAATCGAATTTGGAATGGTTCCTTTTGGCAAAAAGCCAACAAAATCTTTCGAACCGGATTGCAAGTCTTTAATATTCAAATCAAAATAGGCTTTGTTTACATCTGGTAAGCCTATGATTCTCCCGCTTGCCGCAACTTTTGTAGTTCCAATGCCACTAATTTCTATACTTGGAAATTCAATGTTTTTTAGTTTTCCTTTTACAGTTCCATTAATCAGCAATATTGCATTGGGATTGCTCATAAATGGATTCGTATTATTCAAAGTTGGAGCAAAAAGCAAAATATCTTTAATCCCCAACTTGCTCTTTTTTAAATTGGCAATAAGACCTAATTCTCCCGGATTTTTAGCTAAAGATTCAATAGAAGGGTAGCCAATTCTAATTTCATCTTTCAGTTCCGTTTGCGGAGTTTTTAAATATAATTTTTTAAGGAAAGCATTCTTTTTGCCATAGAAAAATTCCGCATTAAAGGATTGAATATTTAAACCGCTTTTGTCTTTAACGGTTAATGAATTGGCAACTCCGGAAATATTTTCAGAATTGTAATTCAGTTCATCTACCTGTAAGTTTAGATTGGTAAGATTCAAATGGTTGTAATCAATTCCTTTTTGAACTGCAGCCTTATTATTATTATTATTATCGTAACGGAAATTTACCCGTTTGAATTCCGTTTTCTTTATTTTGACGTCCCAGTTGTTAGATTCGGTATTTGTAGCTTCGCTTTTAGGTTTGATTACATCTAATCTATCAAAAGTCAAAGTACCTTCTACGCCAGTTAAATCAAGACTTTCTATAATTGCGAATTGATTGTTAAGGTCAATTTTGTCAATTTTAGCAAGTAGCTTTTTCAAATAAAAATTTGTGGATAAATTGGTTTCTTCGCTTTCATAATCAAAATCAATTTTTGCTAAATCAATTTCGCCTAATTTTAATTTTAAGATGGGTTCCGATTCGTTTTTTATTGCTGCCGCTTTGGTCGCATTGGATATTTGAACCAAACCTTGCTTTAATTTAAATTGTAATCCATTGATTTTTGCTTTCGGAATTTCAAAGTTCATTTCGTTCAAATCGAAAGTTTTAATTCTCGTTTCAAAATGCTTTAGATTAGCGTAAAGATCATTTTTTGTGACGGCATCAGTATATTTAAACTTGATGCGGTCGAGCTTAATTTCTTCTACAGAAAACTGCATGGGTGGCGAATCACTCTTTTGTTTCTCTGGCGAAGCAAATGCTTTTATGATGTAATCAAAATTGAAAACAGCTTTAGAATCTCTATTTAAATGTGCCGAAATCCCCACTAATTCTAAGGAGTTGATTTCGACTTTATTGTTTATCAATTGAAACAGACTGATATCAGCAGCTAACTTTTCTCCCGCAAAAAGAGTGTCTTTTTTTTGGTCTTCAAAATAAACGCCTTTAAGAATTACTTTTTTGGGGAATTCAATTTCAAGACTATCAACACTTACTTTGGTTTTGATTTTTCCTTCCAGGTACGTTACTGCTTTATCTTTGGCATAATTCTGAACAGAAGGAATTTGAATAGCAACAAAAAGAATTAAGAACAACAGGATTATAATTCCTATTATCCAAAGGAAAATTTTTAAACTTTTCTTTACGTATGTTTTCAAATGAGGTGTATTTTTTGGTTAAAATTAACCAATTTAAATAAGAATTGCAATCTTGTCTGCAAATGGGATTACGTACAAAGATTAAAAAATGAAAACGAAATACATTATAAAATTCAAAAATAATATTGCAAAATTACTAGATTACATAACAAGGCAAAGCGCAATTTTTATGTTTTGTAGATGGGAATTTCATTAAAATTTTGAGCTTGTTTTTCATCTAATAAAATGTCTTTTACAGCCATTAGCATTGCCTTGTTTGAGGTAAAAAGTTCTCTGTTGAAGTTTATTACGGTTGTAATGTCAATATCTTCAATAGGTGCAAGTTGCGCCTCAGTATAAAACGTGTTGAGTGCTGAGGTGTAATTTTTTTGAATGGTGTCAAATTGAGTTTTCAGTTCTTCAAAACCCGACTTTTTATCCGTATTCAAAAATGTATTTAATTTCATGTAGAGTTCTTGAGTTTCTTTTTTATGATGCAGAAAAAATTGATATTTAATCTCTTTTGATGAGCTGCTGAGATTCGTAATGTTGCTTCCAATATCCTTTATACTTTTTACCGCATGCATGGAACTTCGCACTGCCGAAATTAATTGGTTCAATTCTGAATTTTCATCACTATTTAATTTGGCTCTTAATTTCAAATAAAAAGCTTGTAACTCGCCTTGCAACTGTTTTAGGAATTCATATTTTTCTTCAGTAGTTTTTGAATCAAAATTTCTTTTATCATTGATTTCCGTGTAATTAATTTCTTGATCAAGTTCATGGGTTTCGATTTTAAATAGTTCCAAATTGAAAAGCATCGAGTTATGGATGAAATATCGAGTCTCTCTTCGGAATAAATCCAAAGCGGTTTCTGGTTCTGCAATTGATGCGTGGTTTATAAATGCTGCTGTCGAACCATCTGTATTTTTGAAAAAACGTTCTAAAAATGAGGTGAATAAATCCAAAACAGGAAGAAATAATACAATAGCCAACAGATTTATTAGACTTGAAAAAGTAACCAACCCAATGAGTGGATCTTTGATTTTTATAATATCGGTTATCAGTAAAAGAATAGGTCTAAGCAATACAAAAGCAATGGCAGTAATGAAAATATTAAATAATAAATTACCAAGTGCCACTCGTTTTTTGGAAGCATTTCCGCCAATAGCGCTCAACACTATTTTAATAATGGTACCCGTTTCACTGCCCAGAACAATTGCGGCTGCCATGGGAAACCCTATTACTCCTGCGTTGAGAGCACTCAATGTTAGTGCCATAGTTACAGAGCTAGATTGAACAACCAGCGTAATCAAAAATCCAATTATCAAAAAAATAACTAATGGCTTCGATGCATATTGTGAAAAATCAAAATAGTGAACCTGCGTTTCCATAGCTGTTTTCATGAAGGAAAGCCCGATAAACATTAAACCAAATCCCAGAAGAAAATAGGAAACATATTTTATGGTTTTACGATTTCCAAGGAGGATTAGGAGAAAACCTCCTAAACAAACTGCCGGATAAGCAATCACTTCTATATTGGTTTTAAAACCAAGTGTTGCCACTAGCCAACTGGCTAGTGTTGTTCCCAGATTTGCTCCCAGAATAATGGCCATAGCATTTTTCATGGTGAAAACTCCGGCGCCCACAAATGCCAAAACCATTAACGAAACCATAGAACTGCTCTGTAGAATACCAGTTACTATTGTTCCGCCTGCCACCGCGCCAATGTTGTTTTTTGTGATTCGCTGCAGAAACAGTTTGAAATTTCTACCCGAAAGATTTTTTAAGGATTCCTCCACAAGATACATGGCGAAAAGGAACAGTCCCACGCCAGCGGAAAGTTTTAATATTATATTGAGGGTTTCCATAGTTAAAAATAGAACTAAAGATACTTAAAATTAATGATTTAATCTTTTCTTAATGAGGGATTTGTACTTGTTTTGATTTGGGAAAAAAGTAAAATTTTAAGTTTTAAATAAAAAAAAACTACAACTGTTTAAGAGTTGTAGTTTAGGATTGAAATTATGATTTTTTAAACTAATAATCAGAATAATCAGTTGGGTATAAAAAAGTAATGTCTATGTGAGAAATATTGTTTTTGTATTTTTCCATAGCTATTAATCCTTTCCATTCCGGCGAATCTACAAAGGCTTTCCAATGCGAATCTCTACTTTCCTGATCTGCAAAAGTGGTCATGTACATTAAGTTTGGCATTTTTGCTCCCGAAATAACTTCGCCATAAAAAACCGCATTAAAGGCAAGTCGGTCAAAGAGTTTTACTTCACCACCAGCATTAAACATATCAACTTTGTTTTTATAAATCGCCTCGGTTGCTGATTCGTAGCTTCTCAATTCATACACTCGATTTGCTCTTGGACTGTTCAAAACGGGAGTTGACAAAAATTGATGATCTGAAAAAGCTTTCAATAAAATAGATTCGATACGCAAATATGGTGCTTGTTTATAGGAAGCGTTTAAATAATCTGCTCCTGCAGCCAAATAGGTTTTGTCTTTGGCCAGTTTATCTTCCAATCCTAGAAATTGAGTCATGGATGAAAATGGAATCACTAACATCACTTTTTTTATCGTGTCGGTAGCGTTTGGTCTTGGTTTGAACACACCAATATTTTTAATTCCAAGTTTTTTCAAACCCGGAAGAAATGCTTCTTTCAAATACTTTTCAGTGGTTTCAACTTGTTGTTCCGTTTTGAAAATATAGGTTTTTATTTGGTAGAATTCTCTGGAAAGAACTTCTGGTTTTTCTATAGTTGTATAATCTGTAGTTTTTTTTTTAAAGCTGCTCATTGCTAAAGTAACAACTATTAGAAAAAGTAATTTGGTTAATTTCATTTTAGTTTTTTTGATTTAAATTTGATTTTTTTAGTAAAAATAGCGAAAGGGAAAGATGTCTCAGTAGTTGCGGTAGACAGTTACTTTGGGAATGTTACTTGTGTGTTCATCAAAATAGAATGTAAGTTTGTTGCATTGGGTTTTATCCCTTTTAATGGAAATAATTTCATTTTTTTTCTTACATATATAATATTCGATAAATGTATCATTAGTTTTTACAAATACAATAGGCTATCAATACTACATCTCATGTTTAATTGAACGAGCTCCTAAATTCTAAAGGCGAAACATTGGTTTTACTTTTAAATAATTTGTTAAAAGACTGCGGGTATTCAAAACCCAATTGGTATGCTATTTCACTAACGGATAAAGAAGTTGTGGTCAAAATTTCTTTGGCTTTTTCAATTAATTTATTCTGAATGTGCTGTTGCGTACTTTGTCCGGTGAGTGATCGGAGCATATCACTCAAATAATTTGGAGAGACATTCAATTGCTCTGAAATGTATAGAACAGTTGGAAGGCCAAATTCCTGAACTTTTGTACTATTAAAATAATCCAAAAGCAATTTTTCTAAATTACTCAACAAATCATTACTGGCATTTTTACGGGTAATAAACTGTCTGTGATAAAATCGGTTGGAATAATTGAGCAATAATTCAATGTGTGAGAGTATAACATCCTGACTAAAACCGTCTATTACAGAACAATATTCGGCATTAATATTTTGCATAATGTTTGTAATCATTGCTTCTTCTTTATCCGAAAGATGTAACGCTTCATTTACAGCATAGGAGAAAAAGCCATAGTCTTTGATGCTTTTTGCCAAAGCATAATTTTGGATAAAATCTGGGTGAACGACTAACCATATTCCTGAAAGCGCTATATCCTCATCAACAACAGTCGAGATTACCTGACCCGGCGAAAAAAAAGTCATTATACCTTCGTCAAAATCATAATAGTTTTGTCCATATTTCAATTTACCTTTAAAATCCTTTTTGGTGCAAATGGAATAAAAATTATAAACGAAACTTTTTATGCTTTCATCAAAATTACATTTTATTTCATTCAGATTAATGACACTAACCAATGGATGTTTTGGTTTAGGTAATTCCAATAAACGATGCAACTCAGAAATGGAATTGATGATATACGGAGAATGGGTCTTTTTTTTCATGATGCGAATTATAAATTCAGTAAGAAAAGCGAATTGTAAAGATAGCTTTTCCTACTGAATAATGTTGTTTTATTGATCGATGGCTACCATATTGACAACATCATAACGAGCACCTGTGATAGTTCCTAAAGGGATGATGGTTTCTAAACGGTTTAGGTCTTTAATGCTTAATTTAATCTCTGCAGCAGCATTATTTTCTTCGATATATTTCACTCTTTTTGTACCCGGAATTGGTAAAATACCTTTTGAAACAATCCAGGCAATGGCTAATTGTGAAGGTGTTATTTCTTTTTCGGTAGCCAATTTTTTTATTTCATTAACCAAGGCAATGTTTTTGTAAAATTGTTCGCCTTGAAAACGGGGTAAACTTTTTCTAAAATCAGTATCAGGAAAATCATCAGGGCTTTTGATATCGCCAGAAATGAATCCTCGACCTAATGGAGAATAAGCCACAAATCCGATTCCAAGATCTTGAAGCGTTTTTAAAATCCCCGTTTCTTCTACACCACGCTCAAACAAAGAATATTCTGTTTGTACCGCAGTCAAAGGGTGAATAGCATGGGCTTTTTTTATGGTTTGCGATGAAACTTCTGAAAGTCCGATGTAACCAATTTTTCCTTCTTTTACCAATTCAGCCATAGCCGCAACAGTTTCTTCAATAGGCGTGTTTGGGTCTAAACGATGGAGGTAATACAAGTCAATATAATCAGTTCCCAAGTTTTTAAGCGAACGCTCCACTGCTTTTTTTACATAATCCTTTGTACCGTTGAATTGCCAAGTCAGTTGTTCCTTGTCATCAATTTCATAACCAAATTTTGTGGCAATGGTATATTGATTTCTGTTTCCTTTAATGGCTTTGGCGACAAGCCTTTCATTTAGTAAAGGGCCGTATAAATCTGCAGTGTCCAGGAAGTTGTATCCTAGTTCTAATGAACGGTGGATAGTAGCGATAGATTCGGTTTCATCTGCTTTTCCATAAACATCCATTCCTGCAATTTGGGTCATTCCCATACAACCCAATCCTACTTTTGGAACAAAAAGTCCTTGACTTCCCAGTTCGATTTTTTTATTAGTATTCATACTTTTTTATTTAATTGTGAATTTAAATTAACAATGCAAATGTCAGTATGATACTAAAATTAAAAGTAACCCAATCTCCTAAAATTGTATCCAAAATGAGGAAATTGGGTTTGTCTATTTAAATTCCTTTAAAGGTTTACAAAATCGTTGCTTTTAGGAAAAATACTCAGGGCTTCAATAGCAATTTCGGGAGTAGGAGAGGCTAGTTTTCTCAGTTTAAGATCCATCCAAGCGCCATCGACAGTAATGGTTGCACATAGTTTATTTTCTTCATTGATGAACTCATGTACAATCGACCAGCGGGATGCATCTGCATTTACTTTTGAAGTTTTGGTGTGCATGGAAATTTTATCCGAGAGTTTTATTTCTTTTCTAAACACACATTCTTCCCTAAAAAGGATAGGGCCAAAGCCTTGTGCTTGCATCACCTTCATCGTTAATCCAAGGCTTTCCAGAATTTCGATACGGTGTTGTGCGCCAAAGTCATAATAAGCACTATGTCGGACATGAAAATTAGGGTCAAGATCAGACCAACGGAAGGATAATTCTTTGCTAAATGAAGTCATTGTTGTTTTATTTTTAAAATTAATTTAGGGGCGCTTTCAGGATTGTATTTCAATGAAAGCAGGTAGGTTTTAGAAAATCGAAAATACAAATAAAAACGGAATTTGATTACGGTAAACATTGCTTTTTAAGGCTTTTTTATGATAAGCAAGTAAATGTAAAAGGAGTATTTGTGGATTATTTTATCTCAAAAAATATTGTGGCGTGTCTTTTGTATAACAAAAAAGGATTGTCTAATTCCGGATAACAGAAATAACCATGTGTATGAAAAAAATAATTGTATTGTTGTTGCTAACGAGTGGTTTGTATGCTCAAGAACAAGTGTTTAATGTGCAGCGGTATTGCATAGATGAGCAGCCTTTTAAGCAAGGCGAATGTAATATTACTGGAAATGAATACTCTTTTGTATTCTTAGACACTCAAAAGCGCGATGTAGTTTTCTTCCTCACGGCTACGAAAATGAAATATAAAATTGTTGACTCCGGTATTTTTCATCTGGATAGAAATTACACCTTTTATACTTTAGAAAATGAAAATGAACAAGTAGAAATGAGAGTAAACCAGCAGCATACAAAAATTGAATTTCTGTTTCCTAATAATCATATTTATTTGACGGTAGGGAAATCAACTAAGGCAGTAAATTAAAAAGGAATTCACAAGTAGGATTTTATTATCCGCACGGTCATGCTCGAAATGAAACAGGATACGTGCGGTTTTTTATAAGTTTTATAATTTAAGACTTTGAAATTTCTTCCAATACTTTTTTCCCGTTTTCATTGTTTGGATCTAGTTCTATGGATTTTTTATAATTTAGAATAGCAAGCTTTTTATCTCCGTTTTTTAAATAAGCTTCTCCCAAACTGTCATATGCATTTCCTGATTTTGGAAACGCTTCTACATTTAGTTTGAAAACTTCTATTGCTTCTTTTACTTTTCCGGTTTGTAATAATTGATATCCTGCGCTATTCATTTCATTTTCGTTGATAGCATAAGTATTTGAATTTTTATTTTCTTTAAAATAAGTTAATCCAGATGTAATTCCTTTTTCCAGAATTACGTCTACGAAAGCAATAGCTAATGATTTTTTAGGTAAACTGTACGGTTTATTATAAAGGATATTTCTAATCGCTTTATTCATCTCGTTTAAGTTGGTACCGCCCGTATTATTTAATAAAACCACTAGATTTTTGTCAGACGGAATACGGGAAAGCAAGGTGTTGAATCCATTTATTCCACCGCCATGCTCAATAACTATAATACTTTCATTCTTTTCTCCATTGAAAGCCTTATTGATGAACCATCCGTAACCATAATGTCCCGGTCCTGCAGGGATATAGGAATTAAATAAAAGTTCTTTATTTTTTTTAGAAAGTAACTGTTCGGTGTAAAGTGCTTGATCCCATAAATACAAATCATCTACAGTAGAGTACAAAGAGCCGGCTGCGTATGGGATTGATAAATCAAGGTAACTGGCATTGATGAAGTTTTTGCCGTTTTTCTCATACCCGGAAGCTCTGTTTTTCAGAATCGTTTCATGGTGATCGAATCCTGTATTATTCATTTTTAGTGGCGTAAGAATATTGTCTTGTAAACTCTGCTCATAGGTTTTGCCGGAAACTTTCTCTATAATGTATCCCAATAAAAAATAACCGGAATTGCTGTACGCAAATTTTTCACCTGGTGTAAATTCCAGCGGTAAGTCAGCAAATTTTTTCACAAAAGCTTCTGGACTATACGGATTGATGCTTAAATCTTTCACGAAATTAGGAAACGAAGTGTAATTAGGAATTCCAGAGGTGTGCGTCAGTAAATGATGAATGGTGATTTTATCGCCCAATGCTTTAGGATAATCAGGAAGGTAGGTTGAGATAGGAGCATCCAACTTTAATTTTCCCTGCTCAACTAATTGAAGTATCAACATAGCGGTAAATTGTTTGGTAACAGAACCCAATCGGTGTTTGGTATCCGCTTGGTTCGGAATATTCCACTCCATGTTTGCCATTCCAAATCCTTTTTTATAAATGACTTTACCTGCGTCAGCGACAAGAATAGAGCCGTTAAACTGCCCGTATTCTGAATACAGGTTCATTAACTTATCGATTTGTTCTGTTTTGGTTTGCCCAAAGGAAACCGGTATTGTAATTAGCTGGATGAATAGACCAATTAGGATTGTCTTTACTGCAAAATGCTTAGATCGTTGTTTCATGATGATTGTTGGTTTTAGTGATTGATGTTTTTTTTGTTCATTTTTATGTGTTGTTGCAAATTTTGTTTATCCGTTACAAGCTAGTGTTTATATTCCGAATAATTAATAAATGTTTTTCCATCGTAAAGGTAGAGACCTGTTTCTCTCGTACCTATCCAAAGATTTCCAGTTTTATCTTCCAAAATTGCCCAAATCCCCTGATTGATTAGTCCATTTTTTGTTGTAAAACAAGTGAAAGAATTTCCATCGTAACGGCAAATGCCACCACCGCCACCAAACCAAATATTGCCGTTTTTGTCTTCTATAATTCGCATAACCGAATCACTTAGCAAGCCATCATTTTTTGTAAAACTTGTAAATGATTTTCCATCATAACGGTAAGCACCGCTCCAATTGCTAAACCAAATATTTCCGTTCTTGTCTTGCAATGCGGGCCAAGCCCAATTGTCACCATTTGGTTTAAGATTGGTTATAGATTTACCATCGTAACGAAACACACCCTTATTACCTCGTCCACCAAACCAAATGTTACCAGCTTTATCTTCTAAAATATATTCAACGCTATTGTTACTGCTCATATAGCCAACTCCGCTCTCATCAATTACAAACGGAGTAAAAGTTTTACCATCGTAGAAGTAAACACCATCAATTGTTGCGAACCATAGTTTTCCGTTTTTGTCCTGCATGATACTGAATACCTCCTGCGTTTTTTTAAACTTGTTGGGAGGCAGGTTTTTTCGTAAAGGAATCTCGATTTTAGCAAATGTTTTACCATCGTAAAGACAAACTCCCGCTGGAGTACCTATCCAAATTTTACCATCTTTATCTTCCAAAATGGCATTAATATTATTACTGTTTAGACCATCGGAGACTAAAAATTGAGTGAAGGATTTTCCGTCATATTTATAAAGACCATTTTCTGTGGTGCCAAACCAAAGGTTACCGGCTTTGTCCTGCAGCGCGGATTGTACATTGCCATATTTAGGCGAGCCTATGGTTTTTATAAGTTTAGGATGTGCAACAGCTAGTATGTTTGATTCATTTCCCTTTTCTTTTGGTACGTTTTTTTCAATTGGTCCGTTACAGGCAGTGCCAAAAAGTAATAGTATCAGAAAAGTAAAAACTCGGGCTTGTGAGAAATATTTTTTCATTGTTCAAATCGGTATTGAAGTTTTGTATCTACTTGTTGGTTTGGGTGTCGCTCTGCATTGACTGCTAACGTTTCGCGGCATGTAGTTGTTTGCAAGGTTATGAAAACGAATGTTTTGGGCTAAACGAAAATACGAATAAAAATCTTGAGAGTATTGATTTATAAATCCAAACTATCTGATTTATGTTGTTTAAGTAACGGCAACAATAATAGTCAAATAATAATTTACACAGTGAAGAATAGTCAACAGCATAAGTTCTTTATTTTCCATAGTATCAAATTCTGTCGAAGTTTCAATTGTATAATCAAAGTTAAATTTATTCCATTTGAAATCAGTATCCACAACTAGTATCTCGTTTTCTTCGGCATCAACAAGTATAAATTTATTACTAAGCAGTCCTTTCAATTTTAACAAATAATTTTTTTCATTTTCATTAAAATTAGTTTTAATTACAATTCCTTTCCAACCCATTTTGAATTCTAATAGTGTCTTTTCTGCTTTTTTTAATTCAATTTTAGAATCCCAAAATCCTTTTGGTTCAAGTTGATAAATTGAATTGTCAGCCAACTTTATTTCTGCTTTAAACGAATACCATTCTGTATAATTTAATTCTCCAATTCTGGTATTTTCTATTGTCAAAATGAAACTTTTAGAGTTTATGGAGTTTGCTTTATATTGTCCCATTTTTTGTTTTATTACTTAATTAGTTTCTATAATTCAGTTTTATTGACCAAATCCGTTGTAGTAGTTATTAGGCGTTCGCTTTTTTCATTTACTTAATTTCTACTTATAATATTCATCTTGCATTGCTCTATACTCTTTTTTTGAAAATTTAAATTTCGAATTTGAATAAGGACTTAATTGATTAAGCATGAAAATTTTAACTGGCTCACTAATAAGCACGTCGTAATAATGTCCTTTAACCAAATCATAGTCATTTAAGTGTCTATTAAATATTTTCCTAATATTTATGCAATCTTGTTCGACTAAAGTTTTAAAAGCAATACAACGTAACAAAGGAACTTCACATTCTGTAATTTGTACTAATTCTTTTTCAGTTAGATTGTTGCGAAAAATTTCATACTCTTTGTTTTGTTTTCCACTTCTATTAATTTCAAGATTGGTAAGTTTAAAATCCCAAATTATATTCTTTACTCGTTCATTTTTTATTATTTCTTTTAAAAGTGTAGTTGGTTGAAAATGTTTATCTTTTTGATCTTTTTTCGCGCAGTTAAAAAGCAATAAAACTATTAATGTCAATACAATTCTTTTCATTAGAATAATTTATGTTAAAATCAAAAAAGTATTTTTCTTGACTCTGCGGTAAAGTGACGCCTAACGTTCTCGCGCTTGGCGAGGTTGCGAACTTCGGAACTAATTATTTTCTGTTAAAGATAAAAATTCTTGCGAAACGCAAACTTGAATTCACAACAAAATTCGCAATTGCGAGAAACCGCTGTTGGCAGCAGGTAGAACTAAAAATCGTTCTTAATTAAATCTTCAGTTATTATCATCAGTTTTCCAGAAAGAATTGAATCAACAACTACATTTTCTCCAAATTTTGTTCTCAAAACGCGTAACACTTTTTTTCTTTGAGTTTCGTCCTTAATCAAAACATATCTAATGTCGTCAATTGAAGTTAAGGAAAGAGTAAACTGCGGTAAATGTGGTTTTTTTGCGAATATGCTTTTTTTCAAATCCTTAAATTCATCACTAAGAAGTAAATTTTGATTTTCTAGTCTAGGAATATATCTCCATTCTCTTTCATGATAGGTAATAATTTCTTTCCCTTGTATGTAGTTTTCCAATTTTTAAAAAATTGCAGTGCAGGTACAGTGATATTATTTATTTCTTTAAAAGTTTTTTCATATTCTGAATAGTCAAAATTTTCTATTATGTTGTCTAAATCTTCAATCTTTCTATTATTGAATATTTTTTGAAACATTTTGTCCAGATGGATACTATTTATTCTTGAATGTAATTCTTTAAAAGGTGTTGTTTTGTGTATATAAATAACTGGAGAGATTGAATTTTTTAAAGCCCAATCTAAACTCATTCCAATTCCATATTTTCCATATCGCATATATAAATCGACATCTTTTAATGGAATATTGCAGAAACTTGTCATCGGAATGTAATAATCAATTTCATTAATAATTTCTAAACAATAAGAAGGTGCAAATCCGTCTTTCAAGATTTTTAGAAGTGTATCAAAGTTGTCAAGATAATGAACAATATGATTAACTTTTTTTTGATTAAAGTCACTTTCTATTACTTCTATATCAGATTTTTTCTTCATGATTAACTAAAGTTCTTTCGTTCCACGCAAATTACTTGCTGCCAACTTGTATATGCCCGTTACAAACTAGCGCATATCCATCCAAAATCAGGATGCTTTGCGCTACAAATAGCATTTTACAGTTCTGCTAATGTAATTAAATTATTACGAATTATTGGTGTTGAAATTGGTAAAGTAATCGAATGAAAACAAATGAACTTAGGAATCAGATTTCCTAGCCCAGATAGTAGCGGCATCGTTTCTTCAGTTTTCCATAGCCTACTGTTTTACCCGTTTTTATTGCTTTTCAAAGTACTTGACTTTTCCAAATTTCAAAGTCGAAAAATATAAACAATTTTGTTTATATTTGTACTATGAAAACGATTGACATCATAAAAGGAATTCATCCCGGTAAAATTGTGGAGCGGGAATTGAAGAAAAGGAACATCAACCAAAGGCAATTTGCGCTTTCTGTTGGTGAACATCCTCAAACTTTGGGTGCTATAATAAAGGGTAATAGGAGGATGAATGTTGATTTGTCTCTTAAAATGGAGGAAAAACTAGAATTAGAAGAAGGTTTCCTGATGACGCTTCAAGTTTTTTATGACATAAAGGAAGCAAAGAAAGATAGTACTTATAAACCGGATCTTTCAAAATTAAGAAAAGTTACCTTTTGGGATACTACTTTTGATAAGATTGATTGGAAACAAAATAGGGTGGCAGTCATTAAACGTGTTTTTTCTAGAGGAATAGAAATGGAGCAGGAGGAAATTATTCGTTTTTATGGAAAAGAAGTGGTTGATAAGGTTAAATTATTAAAACACCAGTTATAATATAGAATGGAAAAGCTTCATTGGAATACGGTTTCGCCTTTGCTCAAAGAGATTCTTATCGATTTGATGGATGAGCCTTTATTTTTTCCTTTCAGATTGGTTGGAGGAACTGCTTTAAGTTTACAAATTGGTCATAGAATGTCGATTGATATTGATTTGTTTACAGCGGCTGAATATGGTTCCATTGATTTTAAGGAAATTAGAAGTTTTCTGGAGAATAAATATCCCTTTTGTCTTTCCAGGAATCTTGATAATGTTGCGTTTGGGACTTATTTTGAGATAGGATATTCTGAAAGCGAGTTAGTTAAAGTAGATTTGTATTATACGGATGATTTTATTTTCGAAGAAATTAATAAGGATTCTATTCGTATGGCTTCTGAAAATGAAATTATTGCAATGAAATTAGATGTTGTTCTGAGAGGCGGTAGAAAAAAAGATTTTTGGGATTTACATTATTATCTTGATAAAGTACCTATTGATGAAATGATTTCGTTTTATGAACAGCGTTATCCTTATACTGATTGTTCGACTATTAAAAGCCAATTTGTAAATTTTGAATCAGCTGATTTGGATTTTGACCCATTGTGTTTACGGGTTAAATCTTGGGAGCTTATTAAATTGGATTTTTTTGAAAGTATAAATAGGAATTCCTAATTCCAAAAAGGGGATTAAAACCTAAATGCCTAGCCCTGATAGTAGCGGCATCCTTTATGTTCTTTCTTTAAGAACATAAAGATACAGCGGAGAGCGGGAGAGAGCTCCAGATTCCGACTTCCGCCAGAATGACAAACCCGCTGAAATGTCATCTTGTCAGATTTTTTTACGCCAATTTTAACATAAACTGACAATTTAATAGTTGGTTTTGTATTGGCACAAAGATTGACTTATCGACTTCGAGTCATTGAAACAAGTATACAATAAAATTAAATATATTAAAAATGGGTAAAATAATCGGAATTGATTTAGGTACGACCAACTCTTGTGTTTCTGTAATGGAAGGTAATGAAGCAGTTGTTATTCCTAATGCAGAAGGAAAAAGAACAACACCATCTATCATCGCTTTTGTTGAAGGTGGAGAGATCAAAGTAGGAGATCCTGCTAAAAGACAAGCGGTAACTAATCCAACTAAGACTATTGCTTCTATCAAACGTTTTATGGGGCATTCTTTTTCTGAAGTTTCGGCTGAAGCAAAAAGAGTTTCTTACAAAATTGTAAAAGGGGACAACAATACACCACGTGTGGATATTGATGGTCGTTTATATTCTGCTCAAGAATTGTCAGCAATGACACTTCAAAAAATGAAAAAAACTGCTGAAGACTATTTAGGACAAACAGTTACTGAAGCAGTTATTACTGTTCCTGCTTACTTTAATGATGCACAACGTCAAGCGACTAAAGAAGCTGGTGAAATTGCAGGTCTTAAAGTTATGCGTATTATCAATGAGCCTACTGCTGCAGCACTAGCTTACGGATTGGATAAAAAAGGAACTGATCAAAAAATTGCTGTTTACGATTTAGGTGGAGGTACATTTGATATTTCTGTTCTTGAATTAGGAGACGGAGTTTTTGAAGTATTGTCAACTAATGGAGATACTCACTTAGGTGGAGATGATTTTGACCACGAAATTATTGACTGGTTAGCAGATGCATTTTTAACTGAAGAAGGTATTGACTTACGTCTTGATCCAATGTCATTGCAACGTTTGAAAGAAGCTGCTGAGAAAGCGAAAATTGAATTGTCTTCTTCTGCAGAAACTGAAATCAACTTGCCATACGTTACGGCTACTGCTTCAGGACCTAAACACTTAGTGAAAAAATTATCTCGTTCTCAATTTGAAAAATTAACTGACGATTTAGTAAAACGTTCTATGGCACCAGTTGCAAGAGCTTTGAAAGATGCAGGTTTAACTGTTTCTGATATTGATGAAGTTATCCTTGTAGGAGGTTCTACTCGTATGCCAAGAATTGCAGAGGAAGTAGAAAAATTCTTTGGTAAAAAAGCATCTAAAGGAGTTAACCCTGATGAAGTTGTTGCTATTGGAGCAGCTATTCAAGGTGGAGTTCTTTCTGGAGATGTAAAAGATGTATTGTTATTAGACGTTACACCTTTGTCTTTAGGTATCGAAACTATGGGTGGAGTAATGACTACATTAATTGAGTCTAACACAACTATTCCAACTAAAAAATCTCAAGTTTTCTCAACTGCTGCTGATTCTCAGCCAACTGTTGAATTACACGTTCTTCAAGGAGCTAGAGCAATGGCTGCTGATAACAAAACTATTGGTCGTTTCAACTTAGATGGTATTCCACCAGCACCAAGAGGAGTTCCTCAAATTGAAGTAACTTTTGATATTGATGCTAATGGTATCATCAAAGTTTCTGCAACTGATAAAGGAACTGGAAAATCTCACGATATCCGTATCGAAGCTTCTTCTGGATTAACTTCTGAAGAAATCGAAAGAATGAAACAAGATGCTGAAGCTAACGCAGAGTCTGACAAAGTTTTAAGAGCTAAAGCGGAGAAAATTAATGAGGCTGACTCAATGATTTTCCAAACTGAAACTCAATTGAAAGAACTTGGAGCTAAATTAGCTGATGATCATAAAGTTGCTGTAGAATATGCATTAACTGAATTGAGAATGGCTCACCAATCTCAAGATGTACCTGCAATTCAAACGGCGCTGGATAACATCAACGCAGCTTGGAAAACAGCTACTGAAGCAATGTATGCTAAAGGAGAACAAGGTCAAGGTGAAGCACAACCACAAGGTGATGCTGCTCAAGGAGACAATGTTGAAGACGTTGAATTCGAAGAAGTAAAATAATAAATTCTTGTAGCGATGCACTGCGGTGCATCGCTACTATTGATTTAGAAAACCGTTCACCATTGGTGAACGGTTTTTTTTATGCATTTCTATTTTTTAGTTTGTTTTGTGCCAAACATATTAGTAATCACTACCGCATGCGGAAAAGTTATGGCTGCCAAAAAAGAGAAAAACAACGCATTAAAAAGTTGTTCCTCTTTACACCAGTAATAAATGAGTGTAATTCCTACTAAAGATATCAACCAATAAATTCCCGCTGTTTTACAATAAGTAATAAAATATTTTATTGAAAACGAACCATTTAAAAATTTAATCTGGTCAATTATCGACGGAATACTGTGCCATAAAACAAAATAAATAGCAAATCCCCAAATCAGACTGGAAGACTTAAAAAGGATTGCAAAGAGGACTAAGTAAAAGAATTCTAAAAGTAGTTTTTTTCTAATTTTGTTTAATTTCCAGTACAAATAGGTGCTTAAAACAATAAAAACGATTGATGAAATTAGTAACAGTAAATTAAAGTATAAGCTTGGGATATTGATATTTGCGATGTTCAAAATAATACTTTGCACTTCACTGGAGTGAAAAACAAAAAGTAATAGTAATATAATGAATCCATAAAAAAATTGAAATAATATTAGGAACGATTTCGCAACGTGTTCTAGTAAATTTTGCCATTGCTGTTCTCCAAAATGATAGGCACTTATAAGTATGAATAAAAGTAGTGCTAGTTGAGGAATTGTATAAAACAGAAGGGCACCTATTAAAACCACCATTACGTAATATCCTAATATTTTAAACCATGAACTCGATTGCTTCTTGGCTTTCATATTTTTAATTAGTACTAAATCATTTGCTCCATGCAAAATTCCAAAAGTAAAAATCAAAAGAAAACCCAATATTATCTGGTATTTGTTAGATAGAAAGGAATCCATCCATAACCCGATAAAGCTTGCTACAATTGCGAAATTCAAATATTTTTTCATGAAATTTAATTATTGTTTAAAAATAGTTAAAAAAAAGTAAACAAAAATTATTTTTTATTGTTTAATATTTATTACATTTGATTAAACAAAAAACCATTAAAATTATTTATTTATGACAAATTTTATTTTTATTTCAGGTTTAGTCGGAAAATTATCACCAACCGATTACGTAGGGTTTACCTTCTTTGTAGGCTGTATGGCAATGATGGCTGCATCAGCTTTTTTCTTTTTATCCTTAAGCCAGTTTGATAAAAAGTGGCGTACTTCAGTGTTAGTATCAGGTCTGATAACCTTCATTGCTGCCGTACATTATTTCTACATGAGAGATTATTGGGCATCATTTGGAGAATCGCCTACGTTCTTTCGATATGTAGACTGGGTTCTTACAGTACCATTAATGTGTTTAGAATTTTATCTCATACTAAAAGTAGCTGGTGCCAAAACATCTTTGTTATGGAAGATGATTATTTATTCTTTAGTAATGTTAGTTACAGGTTACTTTGGTGAAGTGGTATTTACGGATAGTGCTGCGCTATGGGGATTCATTTCAGGAGTTGCTTATTTTGCAATAGTTTATGAGATTTGGTTTGGAGAAGCTTCAAAACTAGCTGCTACAGCTGGAGGAGAAATTCAAAAAGCACACAAGATTTTATGTTGGTTTGTACTTGTTGGGTGGTCCATTTATCCATTAGGATACATGATGGGAACAACTGGATGGTATAATGGATTAATTCCCGCCGGTAATATTGATGTAGCATATAATATTGCAGATGCTATTAATAAAATTGGATTTGGTTTGGTTATCTATAGTCTAGCTGTTAAGTCTCAAAAAGATTAACTACTTTTTTTATTTTTTATATTTAGTCTTAAAACCGGATTAGCGATAGTTCGGTTTTTTGTTTTAGTATCATATCCATTAAATATCTACAGTATGTAGGTATTGAAATCATATCAAATACATCATAAAAAAAGGGAAAATGTTATTGAACATTTTCCCTTTTTTAATTGATTATTTAGGATCTAAAGCTTGTCCTATTCTAGAAATTAAATCTTGTAAGTGATACCTACTCATTCGATCAGTCATTCTTGATGAGGCTAACTTCATCTCATTTTTCAAACTATTCAATTGACCTCTTGCAATAGAAGGTAAGTCAGTTTGAGCAAGATTTACTCTTCTTGTCGTGAAACCGTAAGTAACACCTACAGGAACCGATCTAACCATGGCTGTACCTGGTTTAAGTAATTCGATCATTTTGTCAACATACAATTTTTGAATGTTTCTGCGATACACATCAATGGAGCTGCTTCCTTTCAATTCAGAGAAGATTCCATTTTTTAAGTCGCTTACTAATTCATCAGCGGTATAGTTGTTTTTACTCATAGAAGAAGTTTCTATAAGGCGAACAATTCTATCTCCAGCTAATAAACTTGATAAGGTAGCATCTTGCATTCCTTTGATTGCTTCAACACCGCTTTCTGGGTTTATTTTCGAAAGGATATTTTGATCCAATAACCATTTTGGTGTGGTGAACAATTGAGTGTTTAAGAATAATACAGCATCTTTTTGGATAGCTCTTGGAACTACTTCAAATTGATTTCCTGTCATGTCATACGTTTTTGGAGAATCATAGATTCCACCTACGTTTTTAGTAACATGGCCCATATATCTTCTGAATTGTCCTGTAAGTGCTCCGTAAAGTTCGTCTAGTTCAGCATAGCTTTCTCCGTTTTCTTTTGTCCACTCTAATAAATTAGGCAAAATTCTTTTTAGGTTTTTGATTCCGTACTCAGAAGCTCTCATTGCATTATCTCCAATATCCTCTGTTTGGTATCTTGGGTCATAAGGGCTGCTTTCTGTACCAAACCATAAACGGTTATTTTTGTAAGCTTCCTTAGTCATTTCATTCAACTTCGCTTTTTCCTCAGTTTCAGTTTTAGCTCCGTCAAAATAAGAATACCCCCATTTAATAGCCCATTTGTCATAATCCCCAATTCTTGGGAATAAGGCAGTAACACCATCTTCTGGTTGTGCCACATAATTAAAACGTGCATAATCCATGATAGAAGAAGTATGTCCGTTTTTATCTTGGTACGCTTTATCTCTCAGTTTTTCAACCGGAGTGGCAGAACTTGCTCCCATGTTGTGACGTAATCCTAAAGTGTGTCCTACTTCATGAGAAGAAACGAAACGGATTAATTCTCCCATTAATTTATCATCAAACTTTTTTGTTCTTGCTGCAGGATCTACAGCCGCAGTTTGAATCAAGTACCAGTTTCTTAAAAGACTCATGATATTATGGTACCAACCAATGTGGCTTTCCAAAATTTCACCACTTCTAGGGTCATGTACATTTGGTCCGTATGCATTTTGAATTTCAGCAGCAAAATATCTCAATACTGAAAAACGGGCATCTTCCAAACTCATTGTTGGATCGTTTTCTGGCCAATATTCGCCACGAATAGCATTTTTCCATCCTGCAGCTTCAAATGCTACTTGCCAATCATCAATACCTTGTTTAATGAATTTTTTCCATTTGTCAGGTGTAGCTGGATCAATGTAGTATACAATTGGTTTTAGTGGCTCAATTAATTCCCCTTTTTTTTGCTTTGCAGCATCTTCGGCAGATTTTGGCTCTAAGCGCCATCTTACAGCAAAAGTTTTAGTGTCTGATTTTTGAGATTCTTCTTCAAAAACTCCGTATTCATTTGCAAAATATCCTACACGTGCGTCAAATTCTCTTTTGCGCATAGGTGTTTTTGGCAATAAAATCATCGAAGTATTCATCTCAACCGTTACTACTCCTGCATCTAAAGCAGAAGGTAAATTAACTCCAATTTGTGGTGTTGGAGTAATTGAAATACGCGGTGGAGTAGTTGTAAATGTTTTTACAGTTCTAATCTCAGTATTTATTGGATAACTACTTATTTTTGAGATGAATGATTTATCCTTTTGAAAAGCTACAATGTTTAACAATTGTTTTTTAATTGGATCTAATGAAAAAGTCTGAATATCACCATCGAAAGTGCTCGTTAAATCGATCACATATCCAGCATTATTTTTTCCAGTTGAATCTTTTTTGAATGCCAAGATATCATAGTTTCCAATAATTGGATCTGAAGTTGAATTCTTAACCGCTTGTGCCATTGGTTTGTCACCGTCCGGAGACATAATAACGTAAGTAATTGATCTAAGAAGAATGTTGTTGTTTAGTCCTTTTTCCCAACGAACCACTTGTCTGTTGATTTCTTCTCCTCCAAAAATTCCTCCTCCGGCTGGAGTTTTAGAATATCGGGTTATTGTCATTATTTCACTTCCTAAAAGGGAGTCTGGAATTTCAAAAAGATATTTGTCATTAATTTTATGAATGTCAATTAATCCTTTTTGTGTTACTGCGGTTGAGTCAATAACTTTTTTGTACGGTTTAGGTTCTTTTTTACCGTCTTTAGATTCGGGTGCTTTAGCTTCTACTTTAGCTGGGGCGTTTTTGTCTGCTCTTTTCTTTTTTTTGCTTTGTGCAAATGTGGCTTGCGCAAAACAAAATAACAGACAGGTAATAATTAGGGTTAGTTTTTTTTTTACCATTTAGTTAATTTATTAATAAAGTTTATAATTGGATATAGTCGGTAAGTCGCTTTTTGTTGAATTTTGTTACGACTTACGTCCAAATTTATTGATATATTTTTATAAAAAGACCATTTTGAGGTTCGATTTTAAATAATTAACAATAATTAACAATCGTTTATTAATTGCTTTTTCCATGTCACAACATGATTTTTCTCATGTAAGGAATTATTATTTCGAGGTATCTTTGCTTTTTTAAATATTAAATTAAACCTGTTTTTTTCATTTTTAGGAATGTCAAAAGTGCCAAAAAACGATTTTTTTGTAAAAGTTTTTTGTAATATTACTACTTAAATCAGCTGGAATGAGAAAAATTAAGTACAAGAGAGGAAAGAAAACACAACCTTATAATTTAGAATATACTGGTATTCATAAAAGTAAGGAATCAGAGCTGCAGTTGTTTGTTTATGATGATTTGGATCTTACCGAGTATGAGGATTTTAAGGTTTCGGATTTAGATAAATATATTGAGGGACAAAAAACAAACTGGATTAATATTCACGGTTTAAATAATGTGGAGTGGCTAAAATCGATTGGGAATTATTTTAAAATTGATAATTTTATGTTGGCTGATATTTTAAATACCACCCGAAGAACAAAACTGGAAGAGTCTCATGATTATTTATTTTTCAACATAAAATCATTGTTACCAGCGGAACACTCTGATAACATAAGTGTCGAACAAATTAGTTTTTTGTTAAAAGATGGGGTTTTAATTTCTTTTCAGGAAAAGCGAAGTGATTTTTTTACCCATATTCGAGAACGCATTAGAACGCATTCCGGAATCGTAAGAACAAAGAAAGCGGATTATTTGTTGTACATCCTTCTGGATGCCATCATGGAAAATTTCTACATCACTTTAGAAAGCGAGGAAGATAAAATAGAGGAATTGATCAATCTTACCAAGGAAAGTGTAGATCCTATAATTTTAGAAAAAATAGAGAAACACAGGGATAATTTAAATTTTTTGAAACGTTCTATCATTCCGCTTCGGGATTCATTGTATGATATAAAAAGCATAAAAGACGATACCATATTTAATGTTATGGAAGCAGATACTTTTAGCTTTTTTGCCCGATTGCATCAAAAGAGTTTAGAACTTTTGGAACAAATTGAATCTGATATGAGTTCTTTGGAAAGTGCGTCTAATTTCTTTTTTTCGGCACAAACGCATAAGATGAATGAGATTATGAAAACCCTGACCATTGTATCTGCGATATTTATTCCGCTGACTTTTATTGTGGGAGTTTACGGAATGAATTTTGATTATATGCCGGAACTCAAGCGTCATTATGGCTATCATACCGTTATGGGAGCTATGTCTTTAATAGTGGTTGGAATGATTGTTTATTTTAAAAAACGCCGTTGGTTTTAGTGATAGAAAAGGATTATATCCAATTCATTTGAAATTAAATTTAAAAAATAAAAAAATGAACAAGGCCATATATATTGCAACAAGCGAACAAAATAGTGGGAAGTCAATTATTACGTTGGGATTGATGAGTATGCTTATTGGTAAGATGGCCAAAGTAGGTTATTTTAGACCCATTGTAGAAGATTTTGAAGAAGGAGGATTTGATAATCATATTGAAACTGTGATTGGTCATTTTGGGATGGATATTGAATTTGAAGATGCGTATGCCATTACAAAAAGTAAGTTAATCAAAAAGAAGAACAAGGGAAAAATAGGAGAGGTTCTCGATTTGATTATTGAAAAATACAAGAAATTAGAGGAACGTTTCGATTTTGTCTTGGTTGAAGGAACCAGTTTTACAGGGGAAGGAACTGTTATCGAATTGGACATGAATGTTCTGATTGCTAAAAATCTTGGTATTCCAACAATTATCGTGGGTTCCGGAGTGGGAAAAACATTAGAGGAATTAATTGATAGTCTTTACTTAGCTTACGACTCATTCAAGGTTAAAGATGTTGAGGTTTTGGCTGTAATCGCCAATAAAGTGCAGCCAGAGAATATTGAATTGGTTACTAACGGTCTAAAGAAAAGTTTGCCCGAAAGTATATTAGTGAATTCTATTCCTTTGATTCATAAATTGAATAATCCAACCGTACAGGAAATTGTAAATGAGTTGGATGCCAAAGTTTTATTTGGCTCGGCACACTTGAACAATCAAACCGGAAATTTTAGTGTAGGCGCCATGCAATTGTGCAATTATTTGTTGCATTTAAAAGAGAATAGTCTGGTGATTACTCCCGGAGACCGAGCAGACATTATTCTTGGCGCTTTACAGGCCAATGAATCCGTAAATTATCCAACCATTTCCGGAATTGTTTTGACAGGAAATATTTTGCCTGAAATCAGTATTTTGAAATTGATAGAAGGACTTTCTACCATTGTTCCAATTATTGCGGTGGAAGAAGGAACGTATTATATTACGAATAAAATAGGTTCCATTAAGTCCAAAATTTACGCAAACAACAAGCAGAAGATTGAAATTTCTATTACTACTTTCGAAAAATATGTCGACTTAGATAACTTGGCTGAAAAGCTAATCACTTTTGAAGCGGAAGGAATGACACCAAAAATGTTTCAATATAATTTAGTAAAAAGAGCCAGACAACATAGAAAACACATTGTTTTACCGGAAGGAAATGACGAACGAATCATTATTGCAGCCTCACAATTATTGACGATGGATGTGGTTGATATTTCGATTATTGGCAACAAAAAACAAATTGAAAATAAAGTAGCGGAGTTGGGACTTCCGTTTGATTTTTCTAAAGTACAAATCATAAATCCGATAGAATCGGAACATTATGATGATTATGTAAATACGTATTATGAGTTGCGTAAAGCAAAAAATGTAACCATAGGAATGGCTAAGGATTTAATGGAAGATGTCTCGTATTTTGGAACCATGATGGTGTATAAAGGGCACGCGGACGGAATGGTTTCCGGAGCGGCACATACTACACAGCATACTATTTTGCCTGCTTTGCAATTCATTAAAACCAAACCCAATTCATCTGTAGTTTCCTCTATATTTTTCATGTGTTTAGAAGATAGGGTTTCTGTTTTTGGAGATTGTGCCATTAATCCAAATCCTACTGCGGAACAATTGGCAGAAATTGCCATTTCCTCTGCCGATTCCAGTTTGGCTTTTGGTATTGAACCAAAAATTGCCATGCTTTCGTATTCATCTGGTTCATCAGGAAAAGGAGATGAAGTAGATAAAGTAAGAGCGGCAACTGAAATAGTGAGAAGAAAACGTCCCGATTTAAAAATTGAAGGTCCTATTCAATACGATGCAGCCGTTGATATGGCTGTTGGAAAAAGTAAAATGCCAAATTCAGAAGTGGCAGGGCAAGCCAGCGTTCTAATTTTTCCGGATTTGAATACAGGAAATAATACCTATAAAGCGGTTCAAAGAGAAACAGGCGCATTAGCAATTGGTCCAATGTTACAAGGGTTGAATAAACCGGTTAATGATTTAAGCCGTGGTTGTACGGTAGATGATATTATAAATACAGTCGTGATTACGGCGATTCAAGCACAAGGATTATAAAATGAAAATAGTAATTATAAACTCAGGAAGTTCCTCCATAAAATACCAATTGATTAGCATGCCGGCAAATGAAGTTATTTGTTCGGGGATGATCGACAGAATAGGACTGGAAACTTCAAACCTAACGTATGTAACGGATACGACTAAAATAGAAGAAACGTTGCCTATTGCAAACCATAAAATTGGGTTGGAAAAAATTGCCAAATTACTGATGGATGAAAAAGTAGGGGTGATTAAAAGTACGGATGAAATAGAAGCTGTTGGGCATCGTGTGGTGCATGGCGGAAGCGCTTTTTCGAATACGGTAGTTATTACCAATGAAGTAAAAGATAAAATCAGACAGCTTTTTGATTTAGCACCTTTGCATAATCCTGCAAATTTAGAAGGAATAAATGTTGCCGAGGAAATTTTTAATTCAGCACAACAAGTGGCTGTTTTTGACACGGCATTCCATCAAACGATTCCTGTTGTGGCGCACAAATATGCGGTACCAAATTACCTTTTGACGGAAAATAAAATACGCGTTTACGGTTTTCACGGAACGAGTCACAAATACGTTTCGGAAAATGCGATTCATTATTTGAAGCAAAATTCTCAGAATACAGGTTCTAAAATTATCACGATACATTTAGGAAACGGTTGCAGTATGACCGCTATAAAAGACGGGAAAAGTATTGATCATACATTGGGTTTTGGTCCAATGAACGGATTAATTATGGGAACCCGAAGTGGAGATGTGGATCAATCTGTGATTTTTTATCTGGTAAATTCGTTGGGTTATTCGCTTGAAGCGGTGAATACGATGTTGCAAAAACAAAGCGGAATGCTGGGGCTTACCGGGTACAGCGATTTAAGAGACATAGAAGCCAATGCGGAGAACGGAAATGCGGATTGTCAATTGGCTTTAGCGATGAATGCGTATCGAATAAAGAAATATATTGGTTCGTATACGGCTGTTTTAAATGGGCTCGATGCCATTATTTTTACGGCTGGGATTGGAGAAAATTCTTCGTACATCCGAAAATTAGTGTGCACCGATATGGATTATTTCGGAATAGCATTGGATGCATCCAAAAATGAAATTCGTTCGAAAGAAATTAGAGAAATAAACACACCAGATTCAAAGACTAAAATATTAGTCATTCCTACCAATGAAGAAATTGAAATTGCCAATCAGGTATTTGAATTACTGACGAATTAAGAAAATAACCAACTCAAAAAAAGCTTCTGTAAACAGAGGCTTTTTTTATGCCTTTTATTTGATAAATCTAATTATATTTGGATATAAAATACCACATTTTGAAAGCAAGAATTACATCAATAATCCTACTCTATTTTATCTCATTCCAACTTTATTCACAGGAATTACTCCCTTTTGTAGAGAATTACAGCAAATCAAATTATCAAGGAGATAATCAGATTTGGAGTGTTGCACAAGGAAATGATAACGCCATGTATTTTGCCAATAATTATTATTTATTGCGGTATGACGGTGTAAAGTGGGAGAAAAATAGCTTGCCAAACAAAACAATTATTCGCTCCGTAATGGTTGATGGTGACCGCATTTATACCGGTTCTTATAAAGAATTTGGGTATTGGTTCCGAAAAGAAGGAAAGATGCATTACGTTTCTATTTCTAACTCCAATAAAACTAAAGTTTTTGACGACAGTGATAATGAAGAAATTTGGAAGATATTTAAATTTAATAATAAAATCTACTTTCAGTCTTTTAATGGGCTTTTCCAGTTTGACGGAAAAGTAATTAAAGAAAGTAAATTTGATTTTCTGGTTTCCTATTGCTTTCCGGTTGGTAATGAATTATTGGTTGCTTCGGTAGAAAAAGGAATTTATAAAATGAAGAATTCCAAGTTTGAAAAGATAGAAGGATGGTCCGTTTTAGAGAACAACGTCATCCATGCTATTGAAAAAAACAAAAACAAAACGTATTTTTTTACTAAAAAAAATGGGGTTTATGTGGAAGAAAATGGTATTCTGAGTGCTTGGAAAAGTGCATTAAATGATATCTTGAAAGCAGCAAATATCAACGTCGCCAAATTCATTAAAAACAATAAATTAATCATAGGAACGGCTAATAAAGGGGTTTATATTTTTGATTTGAATTCTGGTTCGTATAAAAACATCAATCGAAATAATGTGTTGATGAACAATTCTATTTTGAGTATTGGCCTGGACAAAGAAAATGATTTGTGGTTGGGGTTAGACAACGGAATTGCTCATATCGAGGTTAATTCCCCTATTTCTATTTTTTATGATAATTCAGGGATTTTAGGTTCCGTTTATTCCGTGGCAAGTACTCCAAAAGGCTATTTGATGGCTTCTAATCATGGCGTTTTTAAATATGAAGACAAAGTGCTTTCGTTAATTCCTAATACGCAAGGGCAAGCTTGGAACATCAGTAAAATAAATAATAAATACCTCATAGGCCATAACGAAGGCACTTTTATATACGAGAGTGGGTTGTTTTCTAAATTAAGTACTATAAACGGAGGTTGGAATTTAGTCAAAAGCAGCATTAATAATTCCTATTTGCAATCAACATACAGCGGCGTAATCATTTATAATGACAGTAATGATTTGAATCAAAACATAGTTATAAAAGGAATATTGAAGCCTATCAAATATGTTGCGCAAAACCGAAAAAACGAAATTTGGGCAGCCGATAACAATAGAGGTTTGTATCGAATTCTGTATAATGATGCATACGAAACAACTGACATCAAGAATGTCACCCAGCACAGCAAAATAAGCAATGATTTTGGAGTGAAAATATTTGAGTTCAGAAATGAAATCTTGTTTTTAATCAATAAATCGTGGTACACCTATAATTCAATCACCAATCAATTAGAAGAAAATGAATTGTTTAATACTAATTTTAAAAATGTATCAAACATCGTTTCTATTGATGAAAATCACTTTCTGATACTGCAAGAAGGGCTTTTATATCATATTTATGCGCATGACAATAAATTTATCCGCACTATTATTCAAGAGAAATATTACAAGGGAAAAATCATTAATGACAATGTAAAAGTTTTCAAAAACAAAGATAATTACCTGTTGAATCTGGATGATGGTTTTATCTCGTTGCAATTAAAATATGCGAACAAGAAAGCATCAAATATAAGTGTTGAAGCCTTTGTAAATGATGATTTGGTTAAAAATAACTCAAAGATTCCATACAATTCGGAGCTTCGCATACATGTAATATCAGGTGTTTTTGGAGCAACAAGACCTAATTTATTTTATAAAATAAATGGTACCAAAGAATTTATTCCTGTAAATGAAGGTTTGATTGTTTTGAATAATTTAAATAGCGGTTCCAATGAGATTACGGTTTACCTTCACGACGGATTGAATTATGATAAAATTTCCAACTTTCAATTTATTGTGGCCAAACCATGGTATTTTTCTCTTTGGATGATTTTATTATATCTGATAGTGATTGGTGGTATATTGTATCTGTATTACAAATGGAATAAAATGCGATACATTCAGAAACTGGAGTTGCGTGATGAAGAATTAAAACATCAAAAGAAAATTCTGGAGATGGAATTAAAGGCCGAAAACGAATTGAATATTCAAGAATATGAAAAACATATTTTAGAACTGGAATTGCAATCGAAGTCCTCAGAGGTTGCCGGAAAATCACTTTCGATTGCGAAACAAAGTGAAATGATTGAAAATATTCAAAGTATTCTGGATTCTGATATGGATTTTAATAAACTAAAAAGTGAAATCAAAAAAGCCATAAAAATCAATGCTGTTAACAAACATGAATGGGAAACATTTGAAACAAATTTGAATCAAATTCACAACGAATTTATAATTAACCTTTCAAAAAAATATCCAAACCTAACTTCGAAGGATATTAAGCTCTGTATTTACTTAAAAATGAATCTTTCGTCTAAGGAAATTGCACCCATGATGAATATTTCTTTCAGAGGTGTAGAACTCCACCGCTACCGCTTAAGAAAGAAATTAAACCTTGTTCAGGATGAAAACCTCTCTAAATTTTTATTAACTGTATAAATAAGCTTTATTTTTTATAGATAATATATTATTTCAGTGTATTTATTACGGAATCACAACACATCATTACTACATCATATAGATGTAGTGTAGTATCTCGTAACCGCTCTTATAGGCAGTAATACATAGATTTATGATCTTGTTTTGCTGTTTTGATGTATTCGTGTAGTATCGCCGTTTTGCTTACTATAACGTTGTAATTATTTACTTTGGCTCCACTAACTTTAACAAATCATTATTATATGAGAAATATTATTTTTAGCTTTTTAGCACTCATTTTACTACCGGCATACATGTCTGGACAAGTAATTAAGGGAAAAGTATTAGATAAGGATGGAATTGGGATTCCGGGAGCCATGATAGTCGCGGCTGATTCTAAAACTTCAACTGATACCGATTTTGACGGTAATTTTAATATCAATGCCAAAGTAGGAGAGGTATTAAAAATTAGCATGGTAGGTTTTGATGCTGTATCTGTTTCTGCAACAGCAGCACCCATGAGTATACAATTGCAAGAATCCAAAGACACGGAATTAAAAGAAGTGGTTATTATTGGGTACGGAACCAGAAAAAAAATTGATAATACTACGGCAATTACTTCATTAAAAGCAGAGGAAATATCTAAAACCAAAGTATTGAATGCTTCGCAAGCCATACAAGGTAAAGCGGCGGGTGTTCAGGTAATTTCTTCAGACTTACCAGGAAGTACTCCTTCAGTAATTATTAGAGGTTTAGGTACCGCTTTAGGTGGACGAACTCCTTTATATATTGTGGATGGTATGCCTACGGAGAATATCAATAACGTTAATACGAATGATATTACTTCGTACGAAATTTTGAAGGATGCATCTGCATTAGCAATTTATGGAACCAGAGCTGCCAATGGTGTAATTATTATTACGACTAAAAAAGGTAAAGGAGATAAGGTTTCTGTAGAATTTGAAAGTTTTGCAGGTTTTAGAGCGCCTTTGAAAAAAGTAAAAATGGCAGGAAGTAATAAGTACTCACATTATTCGAATTCTGCTTTACAAACCACAACTTTTTCACAGGATCAACCTGTTAACACAGATTGGTTTGATGCCATTACCAGAACAGGTTCATATACTCAAAATAACGTTTCGGTTTCTGGAGCATCGGAGAATATTAAATACTTCTTCAGTTTAGGAAATTATCAAGAGAAAGCAATTCTTAACGGATTGGATTACAGTCGTACTACTTTTAGAAGTAATAACGAATTCAAAATTTCTAAAAAACTGACTTTAAATCAAAATTTCAGTTTTGGTTCAGCAAATTCAACACCAAAACCATTAAGCGCTTTTACTAACGCTTACAAACAATCTCCAATTGTTCCTGTTCGTTTTTCAAATGGACAATACGGTGTTTCTTACGTTGGTGCTGACGGTTTTGCTGGCACTTCAGGTTCTTCTTTTAACAATGTTGGAAATCCTGTAGCACAATTGGATTATTTTGATGAAGAGCAAAGAAGCATAACCCTGCAAGGTGGTTTGAAATTAGATTATGATATTTTAAAATCATTAAAATTCACCTCACAGTTTAACGGGGAATATTATTCTTGGAAAAATTACAATTTCGAAGACACAAAAACAATTTGGCAGTCAAATAATAATCCTGGTCAGTTAAGCAGTATTATTTATCCAGCGGATAAAAATATTAATTTATTGACAAAAGGCAGAAATCAATATTTCAATTGGAACCTATCTAATTACTTGACGTACAATAAAGTTTTTGCTGATATTCATGATATTGAATTAACAGCAGGGATCGAAACTTCTGTTAGAGGCGCTAGAGAACAATTGACTGTCGCCAGAAAAAATGTAAATGCAGATTCAAATTACTGGTCATTAGCAGGTGTTGATTATGTAGGAACGGTTGTTAATTACAGAGATGAGGTTTTTAATGAAAATAAAATAGCTTCTTATTTTGGTCGTTTCCAATATAAATTAATGGACCGATACTTATTTACAGGTACAATCAGACGTGATGGTTCATCAAATTTTGGTAAAGATTATCGTTGGGGAACTTTTCCGGCCTTTGGTTTAGGATGGGTTATCACCAAAGAAGAGTTTATGGCTAATGCAAAAGGAATAGACTTATTGAAATTAAGAGGAGGCTGGGGTAAATTAGGAAACCAAAATGTACCTCTTAACAACCAAGCATATAGTTCTGGTCTTACGTATTATTTAGGAGGTTCTATATTGAACGAAGGTACCACCATCAATTCTCAAGTAGATCCAAGTTTATCATGGGAAATTACTGAAGAAACGTCTGCAGGTTTAGATTTTGAATTATTGAACAACAGATTGAAAGGATCATTTGATGTGTATGATAAAACAACAACAAATGTTATTTTAAACACAAGACCATACATAACTTCTGGTATAAGTAATTCTTCACCGGCACATGTTGGAGAAGTGTCTAATAAAGGATATGAGATTGCTTTGCGTTGGGACGATAAATTAACCGATAATTTAAGTTACTGGGTTGGAGGGAATTTCTCTAACAACAAAAATGAATTGACAGGCTTGAAAGATGCTACGCTTGCGCCAATTACAGGTGGAGATTTAGGAAATGGACAATGGACAAAATTATTAGATAATACTTCTGTTGGGAAACCATTAGGTAGTTTCTATATGTATGAGTATGCTGGTTTTGATGCTACAAATGGGAAAATGTTGTACTATACTGCGACAGGAGCCAAAGTGACTCAAGATGCTTTAGATGCGAATGCTGATAAAAAATACGTTGGTTCTATTTTACCAAATTCAACGTATGGTGTTACTTTAGGAATGAACTATAAAAACTTTGATTTCTCAGTAGATGGATACGGTACTTCTGGTGCTAAAGTGTACAATGGTAAAAAAGCACAACGTTTTACAGGAGAAAATATTGAAGATTCATTAGCAACAGATTTTTGGACAGTAAACAATACAACTGCTTCAAAACCTGGTCCGTTTAACCAAGTTCCTGTAGCATCTACTTACTATTTAGAATCTGGGGATTTCTTTAGAATCAACAATATTACTTTAGGATATAAAATTCCTTTGAAAGGAGAATTTTTAAATTCTTGCAGAATATATGTAAATGCTATAAATCCATTTATCACTCAAAAATTCTCAGGTTTCTCTCCGGAACTAAATGGTAATGGAGATCCTTATGGAACACAAGGTATTGAGTTGGATGCATACCCAACATTAAGATCAGTTGTTATTGGTGCTAATTTAAAATTTTAATACAATGAAAAAGATATATATATCAATTTTTGCGCTATCCGCATACTTTTTCTCGGGATGTTCAAACGACTATTTAGATGTGGATCAAACAGAATCTATTTCTACAAAAGACATTGAATTATTCAATAATGATGCAGGAGCAGCCACTTTTGTAACAGCAATCTACAGTAAGTTTTTAGATTGGAACATGACTTCATTTTCTTGGATTGGGTTGTCAAGTATTGCTTCTGATGATGCTGACAAAGGATCGTCTCCAGGAGATACAGGTTCCGATAAAGATTTAATGGATGCCCTAACCTATAACGCTTCAACGCCATCTACTAGTGAGATTTTTGCAGCTAATTACGAAGGAATTAACAGATGCAATCAAGCATTAAGTATTATCCCGCAATTAGATAAAGCAGATCCTGCTTTACGAGCAAGATTATTGGGAGAAGCTAAGTTTTTGAGAGCTTTTATGTATTTTACTTTGGTGAAAACCTATGGAGGTGTTCCAATTATCGATCATTTACCAAATCCTTCTTCAGAAGAAGACAGAGTTATGCAATTAACGCGTAAATCAAGTGCCGAAGTATATGCTTATATCGAAAGTGATTTGAATGATGCTATTGCGATATTGCCAAACAAATCAGAATATGCGGCTTCTGAAAAAGGAAGAGCTTCAAAAGGAGCTGCCTACGCTTTATTGGCAAAAATAAATTTATACCAAAAAAACTGGCAGAAAGTAGTGGACAACTGTAACCTGGTTACAGGATATGCTATCGTTTCAGATTATGCTTCTATGTATAAATTGGCAGGAGAGAATGATGCCGAATCTATCTTTGAAATCCAAGGAACAGGTTCTGTGCCAGCCAAAGGAATTTCAGGATATTCTAATACACAAGGTGCTCGTGGTGCCGGTGGTTGGGGTTGGGGTTTCAACACACCATCTCAAAGTTTAGTAAATGCTTATGAAGCTGGTGATGTCAGAAAAAATGCAACAATCATTTTTGCAGGAACTACATTATACGATGGTAGAGTAGTACCATTGACTGTTGAAAATCCAAGATACAACTATAAAGCGTATTCATCTGCTTTCACAGATGGTTGGGAAACCGATGTGAATATCAAATATTTGAGATATGCTGAGGTGTTATTAATGAAAGCCGAAGCGCTTAATGAATTGAATCAAACTCCTGCTGCGATTCTTTTGTTGAACCAAATCAGAACAAGAGCTGGATTAGGGAACACAACTGCTGTTTCTCAAGGCGATGTAAAAACTGCAATTTGGAAAGAAAGAAGAGTAGAAATGGCATTTGAACACGATAGATTCTTTGATTTAGTGCGTACAGGACAAGCTGTAGCTGCTTTTGCTATTGATGGAAAAACATTTGTTGCAGGCAAACATGAATTGTTTCCATTGCCACAAGCTTTCATTACACAAGCAGGTGGATTGTCAACACAAAATCCTGGTTATTAATTTAAAAAAACAGTAAAATGAAAAAAAATAAATATATTTTCTTATTTGCTTCTGTTTTAGCTTCACCATTTTTTGTGAGCTGTAACGAGGATAGTATAGATAAAGTTAATGCCCCAATTGCTTATGAAGCAATTGGCGGGTATGAAAGTTCAGATGACGTTGCTGCCGCTAATTTAGTTACTAAATTTAGTTTTGAGAACAGTATTGCAGATTCAAAAAATGGAATAACTGGTGGAGTAGGTACAAATGTAACTTATGGAAACGGAATCAAAGGAATGGCTTATAAAGGATCTTCAAGTTCTTTTATTGCTTACAATGCAGTGGCGAGTTCTTTGGTTGATGTAAAAAGTATTACCGTTTCTATGTGGATCAATACAAATCCACACACAGGAGGAGCACAGTCATTATTTATGTTGCCAAAAACAACTGATTTCTGGGGAAATATTTTCTCATTGATTGAAGGTACAAGTCCAGCAACAACAATGTTAGTGAAAAATCACGTTCAAAAAGATGTAATGCCAAGTATTGCATGGTCTGGTCAGTTTATTGAGCATGGTGGTACAAATGTTTTAACGAATATGTTTGGAAAATGGAAACATGTTGTGTGGACTTATAGTGGAGCTAGTTCTACTTACAGCATGTACATTGATGGACAAAAGCTTGATTTACCCGCTTCAATCTCTAAGAGATATGCAAGTGATCCTCTTACCGGAGGTGTTGGTTATGGGGATCTTGCCAATTCGAATGTTTCAAAATTCATTATTGGAGGATTTCAACAACATTTAGGTACTCCATGGGGTGCTCCGGATGGTTGGATGTTGAATTATACCGGTATGATGGATGAATTCAGAATATACAATGCAGCTCTTTCTGATAATGAAGTTGTCGCTTTATTTAAATTAGAAAAAGACAACAGATAAAAAGCACTCTTACACACCTAGTTTTCCATAAACTAGGTGTTTTTTCAATTATTAATACTTTTATTTTATAAAAATGAAAAAGTACTTATACGGACTAATTTTTTTAAATCTTTTTATTTCTTGTTCCTCATCATCTCCTGAAGGGAAGGGTGGCGGAACTCCATTGCCAACGAGTCCGACAGTGCCCATAGTTCCTTTAACTGATACGGAAGCGATGGATCAAGTCCAAAAAGATGCTATCAAATATTTTTGGGAATATGCCGAAACCAATTCAAAATTGGCACGGGAACGTTACCTTACTGAAGATCCTAGTTTTGAAGCTAATATTATTACAACTGGAGGTTCAGGATTTGGTTTAATGACACTTATTGTAGGTGTGGAACGAGGTTTTGTACCAAGAGCCGAAGCCGTTTCCCGACTTACAACAGCAATGACTTTTTTAGAAAATGCAGAACGTTTTCATGGTGCATGGCCGCATTGGATAAACGGAACAACAGGAAAAGTAATCCCTTTTGGAACAAAAGATAATGGTGGAGATATTGTTGAAACTTCTTTTTTGTGCCAAGGATTGTTAACCGTTAGAGAATATTTTAAAAACGGAAATACCGCAGAAAAAGCTCTTGCTGCCAAAGCAGATAATTTGTGGAAAGGCGTAGAGTGGGATTGGTACACAAAAGGTGAAAATGCCATGTATTGGCACTGGTCTCCTAACTATGGTTGGGAAATGAATTTCAAATTAGAAGGTTACAACGAGTGTTTGATTACTTATGTTATGGGCGCAGCTTCTCCAACACATCCAATTCCAGCAGCAGCGTATCATCAAGCTTGGGCTCGTAACGGTGCAATTGCAAACGGAAGTTCTCAATATGGAATACCGGTAATTTTTAATTATAACGGGGCTACAGGAAATGTTGGGCCTTTGTTTTGGGCACAATATTCTTACTTGGGAATGGATCCTCGAGGATTGACAGATGCGTATGCAAATTATTGGACAGTAACACAGAACCATTCTAAAATCATCAATCAATATTGTATTGCTAATCCAAAACAATGGGCGGGTTATTCCGATAAATGTTGGGGATTAACAGCTAGTTACACCAGAAATCCCGATGGTACTACAGGATATACGGCACATCAACCGTTGAATGATACGGGAGTAATTTCGCCTACGGCAGCTTTATCCTCATTCCCTTTTACACCTGCGGAAAGCATGAAATTTTTGCATTATTTGTATGATGAAAAAAAGAGCTCTTTAGTTGGGATTGCAGGACCTTATGATGCCTTTTCGCCTCATTATAATTGGGTGACTCCACGTTATTTAGCCATTGATCAAGGTACAATTGTTCCCATGATTGAAAATCATCGTACGGGATTGATTTGGAAATTATTTATGCAGGCACCTGAGGTAAAAGTGGGTTTGAAAACATTAGGTTTTTCGTCCACTCAATATGGATTTTAAAATAAATTTTAGATGAAATGTAAATTAGCAATAGTCGCGTTATTATTTTCCATTGTTTCTCTTGCTCAAAGGGATGAAATTGGTAGTATAAAAACCGAAATCGTGCAAAAACGCGAATTAACTTTTGCTTTGCATATTCCAAAAAATACTAAAGAAAAAAAGCCGTTGATTGTTTTTCTTCATGGTTCTGGTGAAAAAGGAACCGATATCGAAAAAGTAAAAGCGCATGGGCCATTCAAGTATTTGAAAAGTCACGACTTAGATGCGTATGTTCTGGCACCGCAATGTCCTGAGAATGAATATTGGAATGAAGAAGTGCTCTATCGTTTGATTTTAAAAATTCAAAAAGAGAACAATATCGATAGCAACAAAATTTATCTTACAGGTCTTAGTATGGGAGCTTGGGGCGCTTGGAATCTTGTTTTTGCACATCCTGAAACCTTTGCTGCATTAGTTCCTATTGCAGGATATGTGGATAGAATTCCGATGATAGAGAATTGTAAAATCGCAGCCATTCCAACTCGGATTTTCCATGGTTTACTGGATGATGTCGTAAATGTAGAGTATTCGATTGCGATGTATAAAAAATTGAAAACCTGTAATACGAATGTGGCACTAACGATTTTTGATGATGCAAATCACGATAGTTGGACAAGAGTATATGACAACCAAGAAATTTATGATTGGATGTTCAAACAAACAAAAAACAGACAAAATGAAAATTAAACTTATTATATTCCTTATTGGCTTTTCACTTTTTGGCTACAGCCAAAAAAAGGCAACTAAAAAGGCAGTTACAATCAAACCTAAAACAGAATTCGTAGCTGAGTTACTTTCGAAAATGACTTTGGAAGAGAAAATTGGACAATTGAATTTGCCGACTTCTGGTGATATTACAACTGGTGCTGCCAGTAGTTCTAATGTAGCTAAAAATATCGAAGAAGGTAAAGTTGGTGGTTTATTCAACATCAAATCAGTTCAGAAAATAAAAGAAGTACAGAAAATTGCTGTCGAAAAAAGCCGATTGAAGATTCCGTTGCTTTTTGGAATGGATGTGATTCACGGGTATGAAACAACATTTCCTATTCCGCTTGGATTATCTTGTACTTGGGATATGAAATTGATTGAAAGAAGTGCTCAAATTGCAGCACAGGAAGCCAGTGCCGATGGAATCAACTGGACTTTTTCGCCTATGGTTGATATTTCTCGTGATCCACGCTGGGGAAGAGTTTCAGAAGGTTCGGGTGAAGATCCATTTTTGGGAAGCCAAATTGCAAAAGCAATGGTCAATGGATATCAACAAAATGATTTGTCGAAGAACAATACCATTTTATCGTGTGTGAAACATTTTGCTTTGTATGGCGCGCCAGATGCAGGACGTGATTATAACACGGTTGATATGAGCCGAATAAAAATGTACAACGATTATTTTCCTCCTTACAAAGCCGCTATTGATGCCGGAGTTGGTTCGGTTATGGCGTCTTTCAATGAAATTGATGGGATTCCCGCTACCGGAAACAAATGGTTAATGACTGATGTGTTGAGAAAACAATGGGGTTTCAATGGTTTTGTAGTGACTGATTTTACAGGAATTCCTGAAATGATAGAACACGGAATGGGGGATTTACAAACGGTATCAGCTTTAGCATTAAATGCCGGAATTGAAATGGATATGGTGGGTGAAGGTTTCCTTACTACTTTAAAGAAATCATTAGAGGAAGGAAAAGTGAGCATCGAACAAATTGATAATGCGGCTCGCCTTATTTTGAATGCCAAATATGATTTGGGTTTGTTCCATGATCCGTATAAATATTGTGATGAAAAAAGAGCTAAAACGGAGGTTTTTACAAAAAACCACAGAGCAGAAGCGAGAGCTATTTCAGCGCAATCTTTGGTTTTATTGAAAAATAATAATCAATTGCTTCCTTTGAAGAAATCAGGAACAGTTGCTGTTATTGGCCCATTGGCTGATGCCAAAGAAAATATGGCGGGTACTTGGAGTGTGGCTACTAATATGGATAAATCCATTTCATTAATAGCAGGAATCAAAGAAGTTGCCGGTGACGCTACAAAAGTGCTTTACGCCAAAGGAAGTAATCTGGATTATGATGCTGCTTTCGAGGAAAAAGCAACTATGTTCGGAAAAACATTGCACCGTGATAGCAGAACTACCGAGGAATTATTGGCGGAAGCCTTGAAAATAGCCAATCAATCGGATGTAATTGTTGCAGCTTTAGGGGAATCAGCAGAAATGTCAGGAGAAAGCAGCAGCAGAACTAATTTGGAGATTCCACAAGCTCAAAAAGACTTATTACAAGCATTATTGAAAACAGGAAAACCAGTTATTTTGGTTTTGTTTACAGGCCGTCCATTGGTATTGGTTCAGGAACATGAAACTGTTCCGGCAATATTGAATACTTGGTTTGCAGGAAGCGAAGCTGGAGCTTCTATCGCTGACGTTTTGTTTGGAAATGAAAATCCTTCCGGAAAATTAACGGCGACATTCCCAAGAAGTGTGGGACAAGTGCCTATTTATTACAATCAAAAAAATACAGGAAGACCTCTTGCGAACAAGGAAGGTAAATTCGAAAAATTCAGATCGAATTATATTGACGAAAGAAATGAACCTTTATATCCTTTTGGTTTTGGATTGAGTTATACCACTTTTGGCTATTCAAATTTGAAAATTTCATCTGATAAAATGAACTTCAACGAAAAAGTAATGGTTAGCGTTGACGTTACAAATACTGGAAATTTTGACGGGAAAGAAGTAGTTCAATTGTACATAAGAGATTTAGTAGGATCGGTTACAAGACCTTTAAAAGAATTGAAAGGGTTCCAAAAAGTATCCATTAAAAAAGGAGAAAAACGAACAGTAACTTTCGAAATTTCTGTTGAAGAATTAAAATTCTATAATTCTGATTTACAATTTATTGCTGAACCGGGTGCTTTTCAAGTTTTTGTAGGCACGGATTCCAGCACTGACAATAAAGTTGATTTTGTGTTGATTAAGTAAATGTTTGGTTTGTTTATTTATGATCAGCCCTTCGGTATTTATATCGAAGGGTTTTTTTATAAAAAAGTGTGTTTATAAAAATGTCACGAAAATTAATGGCTTTATTTGTTTTTTATAAATTCAGAAAAAATAATTTGCAAGATTTTTTTTGAATGTGGCATCAAATATTCGTTAAGAATCACGAAATTGCCGTTCCTATTGAAACCAAAAAATTCAAACCATCACCGAATTAAATTATGAGAAAATCAATTTTATGTGTTGCACTATTCCTTAACGGAATTGTTCTTTTTGCACAAACTAAAGAAGAACAAACCTTGAAGGAAATTTATAAATCATCCTTAACCAATGCCAAATGTTATCCTTGGCTAGAACATTTATCCAATAAAATTGGCTCTCGATTATCGGGTACAACCGGAGCCGAAAAAGCAGTTTTGTATACCAAAGCGCAATTAGAAACACTTGGATTAGATAAAGTATATCTTCAGGAAGTGATGGTGCCAAAATGGGTTAGAGGCGAAAAAGAAATCGCGTATTTACAATTTGGAAATCAAAAAATCAGTTTTCCAATATGTGCGCTCGGCGGCTCTGTTGCCACTCCCAAAAAAGGAGTACAAGCGACTGTAATTGAAGTAAAAAGTATAGAGGAATTAACAGCATTAGGGGAAGAAAAAGTAAAAGGGAAAATAATCTTTTTTAACAGACCTATGAACCCTGAATTTATTGAAACTTTCAAAGCTTACGGCAGTTGTGTAGACCAAAGATCATCAGGCGCGAGAGAAGCGGGGAAACTGGGTGCATTAGCCGTAATCGTGAGATCGATGAATTTACGATTGGATGATTTGCCACATACTGGAGGAACCAATTATGGAGAAATTTCAAAAGAACAGCGAATTCCTGCTGCTGCTATTAGTACAAATGGGGCTGAACTTTTAAGTAAAAGTTTAAAAGAAAAACCAAACGCTCCATTTTATTTAAAACAATCGTGTCAGACATTTGATGATGTTTTGTCTTATAATGTTGTGGGAGAAATAACGGGTTCTGAACATCCAGATAGAATAATGGTTGTTGGTGGACATCTTGATTCTTGGGATTTAGGGGACGGATCTCATGACGATGGCGCTGGATGTGTGCAAAGTATGGAAGTATTGAATATCTTTAAGAATATAGGATATAAACCTAAAAATACGCTTCGTGTGGTATTGTTCATGAATGAAGAAAACGGTGTTCGCGGCGGAAAAGAATATGAAGATCAATCCAACAAAAACAAAGAGAACCATATTTTTGCTTTAGAAAGTGATTCAGGAGGATTTTCACCAAGAGGTTTTTCAATTGATGCTGATGAAGCAAATTTCAATAAAATCAGTAGTTGGGCAACTTTATTCGAACCGTATTTAGTTCATAAATTTGTAAAAGGACATTCGGGTGTTGACATTGGTCCATTGAAATCAAATCATATCGTAAAAGCTGGATTACAACCAGATTCACAACGTTATTTTGATTACCATCATGCTGCAAATGATACTTTTGATGCTATCAATAAAAGAGAATTAGAATTAGGAGCTGCAACCATGGCTTCACTTATGTATTTGATAGATCAGAATGGAATTGTAAAATAAAAACACCCTAATTTGTGAAGGTGCTATATCCTATTTTTTTTCAATATTTGAAGGAAATAGTGAATGTAGCACCTTCATTTATTTTGCTTTCTACCGCTATTCGGCCACCTAAACTTGTGATGTGATTGTAAACCAGATACAATCCTATACCGTTACTGTCAACGTTACTGTGAAATTTTTCATATAAACCAAAAATCTTATCCTTCACTTTATCCATATCAAAACCTAACCCATTATCAGAAAAAATTAATTGGTTCACGCCATTATTTTTTCTGGATTGAATAGTAATTACGGGTGCTTGATGTGGTTTCGAATATTTAATTGAATTAGTTAATAAATTTAGAAAAATACTTTTAATGTAGGCCTTGTTGAAAGTAACATTCTCAAAAGCTGAAAAGTCAACATTAATAATTGCTTTTGAATCACTTACCAAGGAATTTATGGATGCAAGGACTTCAGCAAGAGATTCACTCAAATTTATTTCTTCAATTTGAGTGTTGATACTCTCATTTTCTACTAATTGATCAATAGAATCATTTAAAGTTTGTTTTAAATTTTCACTGGTTAATTTAAGGATTTCTACTAACTCCAACGTTTCAGGATCATTGATTTTAGAAATATCGATAAGGCTAAAGACCGAAAGCATATTATTGATAGGTGACTTTAAATCATGGGATGTTTTATGTGATAAAACGGTAAGTTCCTTATTGATTTGTGTAAGATTTGCAAGAAGTAAATTGCGCTCTTCTTCGACTTTCTTCTTATGAGTGATGTTTTTTGCAATCGCATACACTAATTTTTCTGACTCGACAGGCATGGATGTCCAAGATAGCCAAACAATCTCTCCGCTTTTAGTTAAATACCGATTTTCGAAATTTAAAAGGGGCTTGTTTTTATATACTTGCTCTCTGGTTTCGATTGTAATTTTAAGGTCTGGAGTATAAACAAAACTACTGATAGGTCTAGCGTATAATTCCTCTTCTGAAAAGCCTAATAATTTTGAAACAGCGGGATTTATTCTCTTGAAAAAGCCATCAAATCCTGCAATACAAATAAAATCAGCGGAGATATTAAAAAAATTATCAAAGTGATAGATCCCTTCTGAATCAGGATTACTTTTTTTTACAGTCATTGATTTTAGAGGTTACTTATCATTCGGATTTTGGGCAAATACAAATTTTATGAATTCTTTACTTTTGTTCTTTTGGAAAAAACTTAATATTCAAATTTAGCTAATAAATACTTATAATAAAAGCGATGCTAGAAACAAATTTATAATTAAAATTGAAGCATCTAATTCATTAAAATAAAAAATTAGATTAAACAAAACGAGGCTGTCAATTTACAGGCAGCCTCGTTTTTATTATTATTTGTGTGCTATTATATTTTGAATATTCCTCCCACAGCAATAATTCTTTGAAAGAAGAAAAAGTCCTGTGAAGCAGTATCTTCGGAGCTTGTTGTAGTTCGTATATCCTGCATATTGATATAACCGCCTTTAAGTTCTCCTTGAAGGTAAAAATGCTTGAAAAAAGTGATGTTCAAACCTGCTTTCAAAGAAGTTCCATAACCGGAAACATGAAAATCATCATGACGTTCTTTACCCAATAATTTTGTGTTTGTTTTTGGATATAAAAGACCAAAACCAACTCCTTCCGTTAAATTAACTTGGATTTTGTCTGTATTTCCAATTTTAAAAATAGAGGAAATATCATCGTGTCTTGAAAATTCAGTGTGTACATAATTTAAACCATCGGTATGCTCAAAAGTTAAAAATTCTTCTGTCAAAAGCACCTGATCGTTAGGTAACAATTCATCATATGATCCCGGATTAGGATAATAACCATCAATATTTACAGCCTTATCTTGTGTCATCACATATTTCATGTGGTCAACGCCTATTGCTACACTATAATGATCATTTATAAAATACCCCAATTTTAAATTAGTCTGAGGAATAGTCATCCTGGCTGGATTGAGATAATCAACATGCCATCCTTTTGGTTTGTCATGCGCTTGTACATTATCCAGAGTAAAGTTATAGTCTTTTCCACGAAAAGTGATGTCAGATTTAGTATAACTATCTCTGTTTCCTCCCCATGAAATAAAAAATTTCCCTTTATTATGGCTGGTGTATCGATCTTGTATTACTGTTTTTTCCTGTGCAATTGTAGTATTAGTAAATAGTATAATTAGGAATGCTGAAAATAAAAAAAAATGTTTCAATGAATTTGGGGCCTAAATTTAAAATGTATTTATTGTTTTTCTGATGGCAACTAACTTGGTCATTAATGATTCAAAGTTATCTAAATGCAACATATTTGCTCCATCGCTTTTTGCATTGGCAGGATCAAAATGAGTTTCTATAAAAATTCCATCCACACCTACGGCAATACCAGCTTTGGCAATGGTTTCAATCATATCTGGTCTTCCTCCAGTTACACCAGCGGTTTGGTTGGGTTGTTGCAATGAGTGTGTAACATCAAGAACAGTTGTAGCGTATTGTTGCATAGTAGGAATTCCTCTAAAATCAACAATCATGTCTTGGTAGCCAAACATTGTTCCTCTATCCGTAACCATTACGTTTTCATTATTACAATCCAATACTTTTTGAACCGCATGCTTCATGCTTTCCGGACTCATAAATTGTCCTTTTTTCAAGTTTACCACTTTTCCGGTATTGGCAGCAGCCACTACTAAATCGGTTTGGCGCACTAAAAAAGCGGGGATTTGCAGCACATCTACATATTGAGCAGCCATATCCGCATCTTCATTCGTATGAATATCAGTAACAGTAGGAACTTTAAATGTTTCAGAAACTTTTCTAAGGATTTTCAATGCTTTTTCGTCACCAATTCCTGAAAAACTGTCAATTCTAGAACGGTTAGCTTTCTTGAATGATCCCTTAAAAACTAAAGGAATTTGTAAATTATCAGTAATACCAACTAGTTTTTCGGCAATTCGCATTGCCATTTCTTCACCTTCAATGGCACAAGGACCAGCTAGCAGAAAGAAATTACCACTGTCAGTATATTTAATTTGTGGAATATGTTGTAGGTTCATAATATGAATTTTTTAAAGATGCAAAGGTAGTTATGATTTGCGATTTACTATTTATGATTTGCAAATAATTTCTTGGATTAACGTTTTATTAGGAGCTTTTTCCCGCTGTACGTTGCAATCTCCCGAAAAAACGGTAGGATTTCTCCCGACGCTTCGGTACCATCAGGGCTAGGGGATTGGTTTGCAAGGATATTTTGGGATTCTAAAGCTATTATTTTTTCAATGACAGTCCCACAGGAACCATCAATATTCCTTTTTCGTAAATGTTCACGTATAGCGTAATGGTTTTTTTTTGACCTTCCCACTTTACTTCATAAACATCTAAAAATCCGGCACCTAATTCGCTTCTTTTTGTTGGAAACGGACAACAGTTTTCTAATTTCGTATAGGTTATGGCTTCACCATTCGGTCCGGCAAGAGCATTAAAAAAACGTTGCTGGTTGATGGTTTCATTTTTGGTGTTGTTAAAGAAAATATTGATGGGATAATCTTTGTCATAGCCATATTTTTTGTCTTTACTGTACTCCGTAATCACAAAAGTATTGTCTTTTGAAAGGGTAAGGTTTGGCGCGTTATCATCTGTGTTTTTCAAAGTAGATTGTGTACTTGAGCAGGAAGCCATACCGATTAGTAAAGCAATAAAAAAGATTGATTTGTTCATGTTCAATGTAAATTTATAAGGTGAAATTTATATAGCAATTACAATACCATGTAATTTAAATAATACAAATATAAACAGAACTTTAGACCTTAATGCGAGTTCCCGTAATAATTTGGATTAGCACTTTTTAACCGAATGTCGCATTTCTTCCAAAATCTCATCAAATGCTTCTTATCTTTGCACAAAAAAACAATATGGATATTATTTTTCAAACATGGTCCTGGTTTATTTCTGGGTTTTTGATTGGTATGATTATGCTTTCTTTGATTTATTTCGGGAAGTCTTTCGGGATGTCTTCTAATTTACGTTCATTGTGTTCTATGGCTGGTTTAGGAAAACGAGTAGCCTTTTTTGATTTTGATTGGAAAGCACAACGCTGGAATTTAGTAGTCGTTCTTGGAGCTATGTTAGGCGGTTTTGTTGCCGTTCATTTTATGGGGGATGCTTCAAATGTGGCTATTAATCCTAAAACAATTGCACAATTAGCACAACTTGGTATTGAAGCTCCAAACGGAAAACTAATGCCGGATGCTCTTTTTGGGATATCCATTTTAGAATCTCCAAAAAGTATTTTTATACTGCTTATTGGTGGCGTTTTGATAGGTTTTGGTTCTCGTTATGCTGGTGGTTGCACTTCAGGACATGCTATTTCAGGTTTGAGTAATTTACAAATTCCTTCTTTGAAAGCGGTTATAGGGTTTTTCATTGGTGGATTGATAATGGCGCATTTTTTATTGCCATTAATTGTAAAATAAGAATTGTAAGGCAATCAGAATGAACTTAACATTAAAAGAAAAAGCATGAAAAATATAATAAAATATCTGTTGGTTGGATTTGTTTTTGGAATTGTACTAACTAAATCTGAAGCAGTTTCTTGGTATCGCATTTATGAAATGTTTCAATTTCAGTCATTCCACATGTACGGAATTATTACTGTGGCTATCTTGACAGGAATTATTGGAATTCAAATCATGAAACGAAACAATATAAAAGACATCAAAGGAGAATCGATTGAAATTCCGGATAAAGAAAAAGGATCTGCTCGCTACTGGATTGGCGGTTTATTTTTTGGATTGGGTTGGGCACTGGTTGGTTCTTGCCCGGGTCCTATCTTTATTTTGCTAGGAGCCGGTTTTTGGACCGTTCTGATAGTGCTTTTTGGAGCTCTTTTAGGAACTTATTTATATGGATTATTAAAAAATAAATTACCTCATTAATCGAAATACATCGGTTATCAAAGTAGCATTCTCTTATGAAAATGCTACTTTTTTTTGTTTAATTTTAAAATACCGGTAACAATCAAGTATTGTGCGGTTAAATAGGTTGCCATAATCAGGAATGAGCTGTATTGCAACGGAGTATAGAATTTGTCAAACGCCAAAATACTATCTGAAGCTACAAAAATAATAGCGCCAATTAAAATATAGATGTTGGCAGGTTTTTGCCAGTTTAAAAAGCCTTTCAATGCAAATAATAGCATAATTGAAATTGTCAGGGCATAAACAAAAACAGGAATTTTTAAGTCTCCCAGACTTGGCAGTAAAATCAACATCATTACTATTAAATAAAAGGCAATTGCTGTAACTCCTACCCAGAAGATGATTTTACTTTTCTTTAAATAAATCTTTAATTGTTTGCTGAACAGTATGATATAGGAAATGTGTGATAGAAGAAAAGCAATCAATCCTGCTATAAAATACAATTCTCCTTTGTCAGCAAACATCAAAATAATATCGCCTATCCATGACAAAGTCAAAGCTGTTAAAAGATTTTTTTTGGTAACAAACTTTTCATGAAAATAAACAGCGAGAATTAAAAATGGCAATAAGTAGGGTTTCAAAAACCAAACTGTATTTTCATTCCCAAATAATAGAAACGAAAGATAAAAAAGACTAAATCCAATAAAACTCTTTAATATTATATCGCTTTTCATACGTTGTTTTTAAGATTGAGCTACAATCATTGTTTCTTTTTCAAAATTACTGCTGACAAAATAAATAGTTACTATCAATGACAAAATGAGATAAACTGCAACAACATAACTCGCAAAAGGAAATAGCTGATTCATGCCAAACCAATCACCAAAATAGAAAATTAGTCCAATTCCAAATGCAAAACGCATGCTTTCCCAGAATATAGAACTTTTACGGGTATCCATTAATTCTGTGTAACTATAAACGGTCAGGAAGATGAATGCACCGTAAATAAATACATTTGGTAAACCTATCAGAGCAATAGAATTATAGAGGTAACTAATGAGTAATAAGGTGATAATAGCTTGAAAAAGGGACCAATACATCAATTTTTTAGAATGTTGAACACCGTATTTTTCAAAATCATAAACATTGGTGATTTTGTTTACGGGATATTTTTCTTCAAAATTTTCTGGACGCCAGCCTGTTGGTTTAAACCAAATTGTGAATTTGTCTTTCCAGTTTTCGGCGCGCCAAGCATCTGTAATCAATAACCATAAATGCTGAAAATTAATCCGAATGGGATTCCAGGTTCTTGCTGGTCTTGTGATTCCAAAAACGGGTGGAACAGTTTCTAATTCTGCTTGAAAAGTACCAAACAATTTATCCCAAATGATGAATATTTGAGAATGGTTTTTATCCATGTATTCTGGGTTGATGGCATGATGCACTCTATGATGTGATGGCGAAACCAGTATGTTTTCCAGAAAACCAATTTTCTTAATATGCTTCGTATGATACCAGAATTGTAGAAATAAATGAATAGGAAGCGTTATTGCAATCACTTTGGAGGGAACTCCTAAAAGAGCGGCCGGTATCAATAAAAAGGTAAACAGATTCACAAAACTGGATATCGGTTGGCGAAGTGCGCAGGCCAAATTAAATTCTTCACTACTGTGATGAATGGCATGTTTGTTCCACAAAAAATTAATTTGATGAGACAAACGATGACTCCAATAACCATAAAAATCAATAGCTATAAATCCAATAAAATAAGTTAGAAAGCTTGCTTGAAGATCAAATAAAGCTATTTTAGAGACAATCCAGTCGTAAGAAACTAGTGTTATGCTGAGTCCTAAAACATCTTTTAGGGAATTAACCATTCCAGAACTTACGCTCGAAACAGAATCCATGTTTGGTGCAGTGTCTTCCCCTTTGTAATGCCCGTATATTTTTTCGACAATAATTAATATCAAAAAAACAGGCATTACAAAAACTAAAATTTTACCATATTCTTCCATAAAAACACTTTTTTTTATTCAAATATAGAATAAAAGAGAATGTTTTTGAATTATTCATAGTAATTTATTTATTACAGGGAAATTTTATTAGTCTTAAATTATCTCTGCATTTAATCCTGCTTCTAATAATTGGGTACATTGTGGTTTTAATTTTTCGTAAGGACCTGTTTTTACGGTACACTTCCCATTATAATGTACAATTAATGAACATTGTTCTGCTTGTTCCGGAGTGTGATTACAAACGCGAATCAAAGTTTCTATGACATGGTCAAAAGTATTTACATCATCGTTGTAAACCACTATTTCATTGTCTAAACTTATAGCTTCCTTAACACTAACTCTTTCTCTTACTTTTTCTTTAGTACTCATTTTGTAGGTTTTTGTACTTTCGTAATTAATAAAAAAATAGTACCACTAATTTACATATTTTAAAGATACCCAATTGTTTCTTTCAAATTTTTTAACATACGTTAATCCTTTTTCAGTACAAGAAGCATCTATAAATGGGATATCTTCCTGATAGAAACCACTTAAAAGCAGTGTTCCATTAGGATTTAAACTGTTTATGTAACTTTGCATATCGTTCAACAAAATGTTCCTGTTGATATTCGCAATAATCAAATCGTATTTTTTGCCTTCCAGTAATGCAGCTTCACCTTCATAAACTGTGATGTGTTTACAATTATTGCGTTGTGCATTTTCTATAGAATTTAAATAACACCAATTATCAATATCAATTGCATCGATTGGTTGCGCGCCTTTCATTTCTGCAAGTATGGCTAAAATGGCTGTTCCGCATCCCATATCAAGGGTTTTCATTCCGGTAACATCTATTTCTAATAAATGCTGAATCATCATGTGTGTCGTTTCATGGTGACCGGTTCCAAAACTCATTTTTGGTTCGATTACAATATCAAATTCGGCATCCGTTTTTGGGTGAAAAGGCGCACGTACATGACAATTGCCATCAACATCTATTGCTTCAAAATTCTTTTCCCATTCCTCATTCCAGTTTACTTGCTCGATTTCTTCAAATGTATAATCGATTGTAAACTCCTCAGATTGTAAAATATGAATGTCATCAAGAATCATTTCATCCCATAAATCCTTTTGTACAAAAGCAGAAATACCCGTTTCAGTTTCTGTAAAACTCTCAAATGCTCTTTCTCCTAATTCTGCGATTAATATTTCAGAACGTAATTGCTTCGCCTGTTCGCTACTGCTCGAGTCTTTAGGCTCAATAGTAAAATGATACCCAATATAAATGTTTGACATGCTTATTTTTTTTGCAAAGGTAGTAATCACTATTTAAACGGCATTTGTAAATCAAATTTTATTTTACATTTGCACAACAAACACGTAACAACTACATGAAAAAGATTATTTTATTTTTTGTTATTCTTTCTGGTATTATAGGGAATGCTCAAGTTACCATAAAGCAAAACAAACAGGATAACGACCTAAAATTATCCGCTCTTCCATATTATAGCTTTGGTAAAGGAATTGGAATGACTTCTCCAGACAGTTTATATCAGTTGAATATTCGTTTTCGAATGCAAAACAGGGTTACATATTCCGAAAATGGGGGTGAAGATGGTGTTTATGACGGACAAATAAGACGTTTGCGTTTGCGATTTGATGGATATGTAGGAAGTCCAAAGTTTTTATATGCGATTCAATTGTCATTTGCCCCGGGTGATGTGGGCGAAATTCAAGAAGGAGAAAATATCAATATTATTCGTGATGCGGTAGTTTTTTACAGACCTAATAAACATTGGAATATCAGTTTTGGACAAACTAAATTGCCAGGAAATCGCCAGCGTGTGAATTCATCAGGAGGATTACAGTTAACTGATAGATCCATCAATAATGCCAGATTTACAATCGACAGGGATTTTGGTTTTCAAGTTCATAATATGAATGAATTCAAAGATAAATTTTCTTATAATTTAAAAACAGCTATTTCCACAGGAGAAGGCAGGAACATAACTGGAAATGCTGATGCTGGAGTTGCTGTAACCGGAAAAGTGGAGTTATTACCGTTTGGAGCGTTTTCTCGAGATGGAACTTATTTTGAAGGAGACATTGTTAGAGAAAAAAAACCAAAATTAATGCTTTCAGGAGCTTTTCAGCAAAATAATCATGCGAAACGCACACAGGGGCAATTAGGGAATGATTTGTTTGAAGAGCGTACTATGAAATCAGTGATGCTGGATGCTATGTTGAAATATAATGGCTGGGCAGCGATGTCAAGTTACATGTCTAGAACGACTTCCAGAAATGCTGTTACTGTAAATCCTGATGATATTACACAATCTAATTATGCTTATATAGGGAACGGATTTGATCATCAGTTGAGTTATAATTTCCCTTCAAACTATGAAATTATTGGGCGATATTCTTCTCAAAAAGTGGGAGATGATATCAGGACTTTGGCTCCAAATTCGAAACAATATACGATGGGTTTAACTAAATATATTTGGGAACATACTTTTAAGTTGCAAAGCGAATTGACTTTTGATACTTTAAGTTATTTTGATGGTAGAACAAAAAATAATTGGTATGTGAGATTTCAGGTAGAAATAGGAATTTAAAAAAAAAAGCGGTGAAATGAATCACCGCTTTTTTATATCTGAAAAATGAAATTATATTGCATTTACAATTGCTACAAAATCATCTGCTTTTAGGGCAGCACCACCAATAAGACCACCGTCAACATCAAGTTTTGAGAATATTTCTTTAGCATTTTCAGGTTTTACACTTCCTCCGTAAAGGATAGATACGTTTTCAGCGATTTCACTTCCAAAGGCTTTACGAACTGTTTCTCTGATGAATTCATGCATTTCTTGTGCTTGTTCCGGTGAAGCAGTTTCTCCAGTTCCAATTGCCCAAACTGGCTCATAGGCCAAAACTATGTTGTCCCAATCTTTAGATTCAATATGGAATAAACCATCACGCAATTGGTTTTCTACCACATTAAAATGATTTTTTGATTGACGGTCTTTTAATTCTTCTCCGAAGCAAAAAATAACCATCATGTCATGTTCTAAGGCTGTATTTACTTTATTAGCAATCAAAGCATCCGTTTCATGAAAAATAGCTCTGCGTTCTGAATGTCCCAGAATTACAATATCTACACCAACACTTTTTAACATATCAGCTGAAATTTCGCCTGTAAAAGCACCACTTTCTGCTTGATGTACGTTTTGTGCAGCAACATCGATATTAGTAAACTCCAAATGGTCAACAGCAGAAGCCAAGTTTACAAATGTTGGAGCAACAATTACTTGTGCTTTTGCGTCAGTTGGTATTTTTGCTATTAGTTCATTCAATAAATCTTCAGTTTGCTCTGCATTTTTATGCATTTTCCAGTTTCCGGCAACAATCTTCTTTCTCATTTTAGTTGTATTATATTTAGTTTTTGGTTATGTTTTTCAATATTGAAATTAAAGAATCCAATATTTTATTTTAAATTTTTAAGTGTTTCATTGATTTTATCAAAATCAGTTTCTATGGCGCGGTATAAAACAATTTTTCCATTTTTGTCAAGAATGATGTATCTTGGAATCCAATCCACATCAACGGCTTTTGCAAATACCCCTTTCATTTGGTCATTTGCCATGAAATGATCCCCTTTCAATTCGTGTTTTTCGATTCCGGCTTTCCATTTATCGGCAGTTTTATCCATCGAAATAAATAAGTAGCCAACATCAGGATTATTAGCTTGTAATTCTTTTAGTTTTGGCATTGCTTTCACGCAATCCCCACACCAGGAAGCCCAAACTTCTATTACCAGGGTTTTTCCTTTGTGTTTTTGTAAAATGTCCTTAAAAGCAACTTGACTTCCATCAGTGGCTAAAAGGGTTTCAGATAAAGCTTCTTTGGAGAATTTAGTTTTTTGCGCATTTGAGGTGCAAGACAATGTTACAACCGCAATTAGTAGTACTATTATTTTTTTCATTATAGAATTGTTTTTAAACAAAGTTAAACAAACAATTTGAATGCGTTATACGGATTAAGAAATTTTGAAAGCATTATTCGAAAATGATAAAGCAATATCGTTATAGTTTAAAAATAATGGAATGATTTGGATTCACTGATTTATTTAGAAAGCATTTATCATTCTTTTAAAGTAAAAAGTCGTAAAGTTTCCTGTTTTGGACTTTACGACTTTAAAGTTTTATAGTTTATTTAGAATTTTAAATCTGCAATATCATTGTGATGAACTTTTTGTTTTATTGTTCCTTTTTCAATTAGTACAATACTTGGATTGGCTCTTTCGATTGTTTTTACAGTTATAGCATCGCAAAAATAGAAATCAAATGTTAATCCGAATTGTTTTTTTGCAGCAGCTATTTCTTCTGGTGAAGAAGCTGTCATTGCAACTACTTTATATCCTTTAGCTTTAGCATCCTGACTCAGTTTTTCCAATTTTGCCATTCCACTGTGATCCGCTTTAACTAAATCGTAAGCAGTAATCAACATCAATTTTGGTTCTTCTAAAAATTCATCTTTGTAATCTGAACCGTCTTTTTCCATTGTAAAATCATGAATAGGAGGAACGTAACCTTCTGTGATAACTTTGTCTTTTCGGTCTACAAATACGGCACCTTCAGGAATCGACATCAAATCTTTTTCGGTAAACTCTTTATCGACACCACCAACTTTGTAAATAAAGACCATTTCTACCACTGACTTTTCTGCTCCATCAGGGATTCGCATTCCTTTTTGAATATTATTGCCTACTTTATAAGGTCTAAAATCGATTAATGGCAAATGGTTTAAAACCCAAACTCCCATAAGTGAAGATAAAACGATACTGGCGTAAATAACTATGTTTTGTACGTTATTGCTAAACAACGGTTTTACCAATTTTTGATTAAAAAATAATATCAGAATAAAGAAAAGCAAAACAATATCCTTTGTAAAAGATTGCCAAGGCGTCAGTTTCAAAGCGTCTCCAAAACAACCACAGTCTTTTACCACATTAAAATAAGCGGAATAAAAAGTTAGGAAAGTAAACAGTACAATCAAGATTAATAAACTCCAGATAGTGAATTTGGTTTTGTAACCAATGAGCAACATAATACCTAAAACCACTTCAAGAATTACTAAAAACAAAGCAATTCCTAGTGCAAACGGAACGAAAAAGGGCATGTTGAAAACGGGTTCACTGAAATATTCAGCCAGTTTGTATGAAAACCCGATTGGGTCATTCAGTTTAATTAATCCGGAGATAATGAATAAGATTCCAACGAAAATTCTAGAAAATTGAGTAATTATATTTTTCATATGAAGATAATATTTGTTTTTTAATGGAATATGGTATCGCCATTCTTGATTCCAGTTTGTGATTTTGGAATCTTGGCGATTTTATGTTTAGTTATTGCTTTTTATTATTTATTTCCAAAACCCATTAGAATCAAGGCAAAAACCGAATAATTTATCATATCCTGATAATTCGCATCGATTCCCTCAGAGACTAATGTTTTTCCTTTGTTGTCTTCTATTTGTTTGACACGGAGTAGTTTTTGTAAAATCAAATCTGTTAGTGAACTCACACGCATGTCGCGCCAAGCTTCCCCGTAATCATGATTTTTGTCTTCCATTAAGTCTTTGGTCAATTTAACTTTGGCATCGTATAATTCGGTTGCTTTTGCAACACTTAAATCAGGTTGGTCTGCAACACCTAATTCTAATTGAATCAAAGCCATTATGGAATAATTGATAATTCCGATGAATTCACCTGTCTCATCTTCATCAATTTTACGGACTTCATTTTCTTGTAAACTTCTAATTCTTTGAGCTTTTATATAGATTTGATCGGTCAAGGAAGGCAGTCTTAAAATTCGCCAAGCACATCCGTAATCTTTCATTTTATTGATAAACAGCGTACGACAAGTCGCAGTCACAGCATCATATTCTTTTGAAGTATTCTTCATTATTGGTGTATATTTGTATTCAAATTTTTTCAAAAATAAGATAATTTTTTTGAATGTAGAATTTTGAAGTCTTTAAAACTGTAAACGAATGACTATTAACTGCAAAGGATTACTTGTTGACTTATCAACTCCCAAAGTTATGGGGATTTTGAATGTGACGCCCAACTCATTTTTTGATGGTGGAAAGTATAAGAATGAAACCGAAATACTTTCGCAAGTTGAAAAAATGGTACTTGAAGGAGCCACTTTTATAGATATTGGCGCTTATTCCAGTAAACCAAGTGCAGAATTTGTCTCGGAACAAGAAGAAATTGCGAGAATTGTTCCTGTTGTAAATTTGATTCTAAAACATTTTCCAGAAACGATAATTTCGATTGACACCTTTAGAAGTGAAGTGGCAAAAGCTTCCATAGAAAGTGGTGCAGCAATCATCAACGATATTGCAGCAGGAAATCTGGACGAAAAAATGTTTGAGATAATTGCAAAATATAATGTTCCGTATATTATGATGCACATGCGAGGAAATCCTCAAACGATGCAAACACTAACGGATTACGATGATATTGTAAAAGAAATGTTGTTCTATTTTTCTGAAAAAGTTGCCAAGGCCAGAAGTTTTGGTATCAATGATTTGATTATCGATCCGGGCTTTGGCTTTGCCAAAACAACAGATCAAAATTATGAAGTTTTTCAAAAAATGGAATTGTTAAATATATTGGAACTCCCACTTCTTGTTGGAATTTCAAGAAAATCAATGATTTATAAAACGCTGAATGCGACTATAGAAAATGCATTAAACGGAACGACGGTTTTGAATACTTTGGCATTGACCAAAGGAGCAAAAATCCTTCGTGTCCACGATGTAAAAGAAGCCATGGAATGTGTTGCATTATTCAATAAAATCAATTTATAACGATGAAATATTTTACTTTGATTGTTCTTTTTACTTTGTTTTCTTGTGGGAACAAAGAGGATGTTTTATTACCAAAAGCCAATACAACAATTGTCAAAAATGTAGATGATCTTTCTCCAATCTATATTTTTTTTAGAACAAAAGGAAAAGATACGCTAGCTGAAGTAAACAGGAAAAACAGTATTATTTCAACTAATTGGATTCTAAATGTTGACAAACGTTTGCCACTACGACTTGCCATTCCGGAAATCATGAAGTTGCAGGAGAAAAAGCGTACTGAGAAAGCACACAAGAATGAAAAGGCCAAAAATTATTATTCTTACGCAGATACTATTGGTAAAAACCTAGCCTTTATTCCTTTTACTAATGTGTATTATAAATTGGAAAGACCAAAGTCAGAATTGGTGATTTTTTTTACCAAAAACAATGAAATTTTAGTAGATAATGTTGTGATAAAAAGAGAAGAATTACAAAGCTATTTGAATAAACTGCCAAGTAACACCTCAAATCAATATGTTTTTTGCTTTAATAAAAACCTAACTTTTGGAGGTTACATTCAAAATAAAATTTTTATTGAAAGTTTAAAAGTAGACATGAAAAGCACTCAAGAATTTATTTATTAAACTTCAAACAAAGAAAACTTTAAACAGAATAATTACTGATGATGATACGGTTCATTTCTTAAAATCGTGAAACCACGATACAATTGTTCTATAAAAAATAAACGTACCATTTGATGTGAAAAAGTCATTAAAGACAGCGATATTTTTCCTTGCGCTTTGGCATAAACCGTTTCTGAAAAACCATAAGGACCACCAATTACGAAAACCAAAGTTTTTACTCCAGAGTTCATTTTCTTTTGTAATTCTTCTGAAAAACCTACGCTGGAAAAATTTTTTCCGTTTTCGTCCAATAAAATAAGTTGGTCTGTCGGTGTAATTTTTGCCAAAATTAATTCGCCTTCTTTCTCTTTTTGTTGACTTTCGGATAAATTTTTTACGTTCTTGATATCAGGAATAATATCTAAGTCAAACTTGATATAAAAAGACAAACGTTTGGTGTAATCGTCTATTAAAGATTGTAAAGCTTTGTTATCAGTTTTACCGATAGCAATCAATTTGATGTTCATTTTTGTTTGATTTCAGAGGCGCAAAGATAGAAAAATTAACAGTTTTAAAACGCATTCTCTTTAATGGAAATTAATATTCTGGCTTTAAATTCATAAAATTACCAAAGCTAAGATGATATTTATTTTATCTCAATGCCATCAATTAGCAATTGAAATGACTCTTCTTTTTTATTACCTATCAGGAAAGTGATTTCTTCTAAATTAGAACCGTCATAATTAGGTAAATTTAATTTTTGCCCTCTGAATGCAGGATACAGTTCCGTGATTGGAATTTCAATCCTTTGCCAATCTGTGGAAGTTTGAAAAGGAAATACATACGAATGTGAATCAGTTCGATTGGTCTTTACTCTAAATTGATATTGTTTACCGTCTCCTTTAAGCCGAATACAAAAATGTGTAATGCTTTTTAAAAGCAATGGCCCAAAAACATATTTTACAGCACAAAATCCGCCATTATTTTCTAAAGAAACTTTACCTTTAAAAGTCCCAATTCCATTTGTATTCAGATAGAATTTACTTTCTGATTCTCCACCCATTACAGCGTCATTTACAACTTTCCAATTTTCAAGGTCGCTTTCTAAATTAAAATCAAAAACTTTTATGACATTCATTTTGTTTGGGTTAGTAAACTATTTTTTTTATAAAAGTTCTTGTTTTATTTTTTACAATGGATTAATTCAAAAAACTAAAACTGGCGTAAAATCTTAAGAATTTTACGCCAGTTTTAGTTTAATAATTAGTTCAATTATGATTTAGGCAGCGGCGCACCCACAGTAATATCACATCGGTGATTGGTTTGACCGTGTGGTGGATTCATTCCTTCAGGAGTTGGTGTGGTGGCAACTGGTGTTGTGGAAGTTGTAACTGTTGATGTAGGAACGGGTTGATTCTGTTGTTGGACTCCTGGTTTGTTTGCGTTTGCTGCTGGCGGAGAATTCAATGGAGCGCCTACAGGAATATCACAGCGGTGTGATGGCTGACCGTGCGCAGGATTCATTCCTGCAGCTACAGCACTGGAGGTAGCCATTGCATTATTTGGATTTATAGTATTAGTAGTTTGTTGAACCTGAGTTGCTGTCGAAGCTTCATTCTTCATTTGTTTACCAACTTCAGTAAAAGGAACTACATTTGTAGGAGTTGCGTTATTTTGTGGTTCAACTTCTTTTTTGCAGGAAGTCAATAGTATCGAGGATACAAAAAGAAGGCTTAAAAAAGATTTCATAATCAGCGTTTTAGTTACTAGCTCAAATATAAGATTTTAATAATACACCACAGTATAAAAGAATTGATTTTATTGGATATAAATAGTTGAATAGGTGTTAAATTATTAGTATCAATATTCTTTTTTTAATTAAAATGTAATACGCTGTTAAAACACATTGATTTACCTCTTTTTTCAAAGAACCAAGCATACATATTTTCAAATCCACAAAATAAATCTTACTTTAGCATTCCATAAATTTTCTATAAAATGATTAGCGATATACAGTTTAAAAACGAGTTAGACATACTAATACAAAATGCCATTCGGGAAGATGTAGGTCCTGGCGATTACAGTTCTTTAGCTTGTATTCCACCTACAGCAAATGGAAAAGCGAAGTTGCTTGTAAAAGAAGATGGAATAATTGCTGGTGTGGCTTTCGCCAAAATGATTTTTGATTATGTAGATCCTAATTTGAAAATAGAAACTTTTATCGAGGATGGTACTCCAGTAAAAAAAGGAGATGTTGTTTTTCATGTTTCGGGGAGTTCACAGTCTATTTTGAAGTCGGAGCGTGTAGTATTGAATTCAATGCAAAGAATGTCTGCTATTGCTACTAAAACCAAAGAGTATGTTCGTTCATTAGAAGGAACTAATACTAAAATTCTTGATACGCGTAAAACGACACCAGGATTCCGAGCTTGTGAGAAATGGGCGGTAAAAATTGGCGGAGGCGAAAACCATCGTTTTGCTTTGTATGACATGATAATGCTAAAGGACAATCACAATGATTTCGCGGGCGGAATTACTTTGGCTATAGCCAAAACCAAAGCTTTCTTAAAAGAAAATAATTTGGATTTAAAAATCATTGTTGAAGCTAGAAACTTGGATGAAATCAAAGAGATACTGGAAAGTGAAGGTGTTTTTAGAATTTTAATAGATAATTTTAATTATGACGATACTAGAAAAGCGATAGCTTTGATAGGGGATAAATGTCAAACAGAATCTTCGGGAAATATCAACGAAAATACCATTCGTCATTATGCAGAATGTGGTGTAGATTATATTTCATCAGGAGCCTTGACACATTCTATTTATAACATGGATTTGAGCTTAAAAGCGATATGAGTAAAGAAATAGAAGTAAAATTACAAAGAATTCCAATAGTACGGAATCTGGTTAATGTGCTAAAAAAAATCAAACTTCCTTGGTTGCAAGGATTGTCGTTATATGATTTATTGGAATTGTACGGGTTAGGAATTGTCGAAAGCGCTTTGACCTATCATGCCAGTGCGATTGCCTTTAGTTTCTTCATGGCTTTATTCCCTTTTGCGCTGTTCATCTTAAACCTTATTCCATACATTCCTATTGAAGGTTTTCAAGATGATTTTTTATTGTTTGTAAAGGAAGGAGTGCCACCCAATACGTATGATGCTATTTATAAAATCATCAATGATATTCTTAATAACAGTCATTCAGGATTAGTGTCTTATGGGTTTTTATTGTCAATTTTGTTGATGGCAAACGGGTTGAATGGAATCCTTGGAGGATTTGAATCTTCTCGACATGTTCTTATAAAAAGAGGATTTATCAGGCAATATATAGTTGCTTTGGGAATGTCTTTATTGTTATCTTTTTTATTGATCGTGACTGTAGCAACAATAGTAGTTTTTGAAGTTTTTATTCAAAAAACAATACTGAGTGATCAAATTGCGTTAATTGTTTTAGGAAGATATGCATTTGTAATTTTAATGATTTTAGGCATAACGTCTATACTTTTTAAGTTTGGCACAAAACACGACAAAAATAGAGCATTTATATCAATAGGTTCCGTATTTACGACCATATTGATTCTTTTGGATTCGTACGTATTTGGGATATGGGTCATAAAATTTTCTAAATACAATGAATTATATGGGTCGATAGGAACATTATTGATTTTGATGTTTTACATTTGGATTAATTGTATGATATTGCTGTTGGGTTTCGAATTGAATGCCACAGTAAATAAATTAAAAGCGAAAAAAATATAAATTATTAACACCAATATAGTTTCAAAATTTTTAGCTATTTCCTGTTATTGGTTATAAGTTAGTATGCGAGGAACAAAGCAATCTTGCGTTTCAATTGCTTCGTTCCTAGGGACAATATAATTTATATTGCAATCAGGGCAAAAAAAGAACAACAATGAAAAAAAGCATAACCGTACTCACATTATTTATTTCAATAGTTTTCTATGGTCAAAATCATACCGTTATCGGGAAATGGAGGACTATTGATGATCAGTCCGGCAAAGCCAAAGCGATTGTAGAAATCTATGAGCGTTCTGGAAAAATTTATGGAAAAGTTATCGATATATTTGATGCTGAAAAGAAAAAAAACTTATGTGTACATTGTCCCGGCGACGAAAAAAACAAACCGGTTTTGGGTCTTGTTGTTATTAAAGGCTTAACAAAAAATGGGAATGAATATAATTCAGGAAAAATTCTTGACCCAACATCAGGAAAATTATATAAATGCTTTTTGGCTCTCGAGGGAAATGATAAATTAAAAGTGCGCGGATATATTGGTGTACCGTTATTTGGAAGAACCCAAACTTGGATTCGAGTAAAATAATTATAAATTGTGAGTTATGAGTTCAAAGTAAAGAATCAGCATAACTCAAAACTCATAATAAAATAAAAATGCATTTCGTCGAAGTAATTTTACCCCTTTCTTTAGCCAAAACTTTTACTTATAGCGTCTCTGAAGCGGAGTTCCATTATATAAAAATTGGAATGCGGTTGGCTGTTCCTTTTGGAAAAAGTAAAATTTACACGGCATTAGTTATTGAAATTCATCAAAACAAACCCACTTTATACGAAGCCAAGGAAATTCATCAAATTCTAGATGAAAAGCCCATTGTAACTGAAATCCAAATTGCACACTGGCAATGGATTGCATCCTATTATATGTGCGCTATTGGTGATGTATATCGCGGTGCCATGCCAAGTGCACTTTTGCTGGAAAGCGAAACCATAATTTCTCAAAAAACAGATTTAGTTGTTGATACAAGACTGCTTTCGGATGATGAATTTTTGGTTTACGAAGCCTTGCAACAGCAAAGTTCTTTGAAAGTACAAGATATAATGGCTATTTTAAACAAAAAGAATATTTTTCCCGTTATTCAAAAATTGATAGATAAAAATATATTAGTACTTCAGGAAGAAATACAGGAAACCTACAAGCCTAAGTTAGTGCGTTATGTTCGTTTGCATCCTAAATATGAATCAAATGAAGGGTTGAGCGAATTACTCGAAACACTAAAAAGCGCTAATAAGCAAAAAGAAATCGTATTGAATTATTTTCAATTGAGTGCTACAGAGAAGAAGCCCATTACTGTAAAAAAACTTGTTGAAGCGGCTAATTCTTCTTCGGCAATTGTTAAAGCATTAATAGAAAAAGAAATATTCGAAGATTATTTTCTTCAGGAAGACCGCGTAAAGTTCTCAGGAAAAATCCGTGCCGATCAATTGCAGTTGAGTTTAGCCCAGCAAAAAGCTTTTGAGGAAATCAAAGAGAGTTTTACTCAAAAAGACGTGTGTTTGTTGCATGGTGTCACTTCGAGCGGAAAAACAGAAATCTATATCAAACTTATTGAAGAATATCTGGAAACTGGAAAACAAATCTTGTACTTATTGCCAGAAATAGCTTTGACGACTCAATTAGTTGGTAGGCTGCGAACATATTTTGGCAATAAAGTAGCTGTTTTTCATTCGAAATATAATAATAACGAACGTATCGAAGTTTGGAATCAAGTTTTGGTGAATTCAGAAAAGGCGCAAGTGGTAATAGGAGCGAGATCATCTTTGTTTTTACCATTTTATAATCTGGGATTCATAATTGTAGATGAAGAACACGAACAGACATTTAAGCAAGTAGATCCAGCACCGCGTTATCATGCTCGAGATGCGGCTATAGTTTTGGCTTATTCGCATAAAGCAAAAGTACTTTTGGGTTCGGCTACGCCAAGTATTGAAACGTATTTCAATGCCAAATCAGATAAATTTGGGCTGGTCGAAATTTCGGAACGATTTGGAAATGTCATGATGCCGAATATTGAATTGGTGGATTTAAAAGATAAATACTTTCGTAAAAAAATGACCGGACATTTTAGTGATGTTTTGATTGCCGAAATTAATCTCGCTTTGTCACTGGGAGAACAAGTTATTTTATTTCAAAACAGACGCGGATATTCTCCCATAATAGAATGCATCACTTGCGGTCACGTACCACAATGTCAGCAGTGTGATGTAAGCTTAACCTATCATAAACATAAAAACCAGTTGCGCTGTCATTATTGTGGATATACAACTGCGAAACCTACACATTGTCATTCTTGTTCGAGTGTTGATTTGACTACAAAAGGCTTTGGAACTGAACAAATAGAACAAGAATTAGTGTCTATTTTTCCAAATTCTAAAATTGGAAGAATGGATCAGGATACTACCAGAGGAAAATTTGGATTCGAAAAAATCATCGATAGTTTTAAGAATAGAGAAATGGATATTTTAGTTGGAACCCAAATGCTGGCCAAAGGATTGGATTTTGATAATGTGAGTTTAGTGGGAATTATGAATGCGGATAATATGTTGTATCATCCTGATTTTAGGGCTTTCGAAAGAAGTTTTCAAATGATGACTCAAGTTGCGGGAAGAGCTGGACGTTCAGAAAAACAAGGAAAAGTTGTTATCCAGACGTATAATCCGAATCATAATACAATACAGCAAGTCACTAATAATGATTATTTGGGTATGTATAAAGAGCAGCTGTATGACCGCCAGATATATAAATACCCGCCGTATTTCAGAATTATAAAGCTTACTTTGAAACAACGTGATTTTGATAAATTAAAAGAAGGTTCGATGTGGTTGTATCAAGTGATGAGCCAGAATCTTAATATGCCGGTGTTGGGACCTGAAGAGCCTGCAATCAGCAGAATTAGAAACGAATACATTCGTACGATTATAATAAAGATTCCTCAGAATGCATCAATTGTAAGCACAAAAAAAACTATCCAGAAAATGTTGAATAGTTTTGAAGCTGTTGCTCAATACAGAGCTATAAAAGTTACGTCAAACGTCGATTTTTACTAAAATTCAGTTGCTTATGAAAAGGCAAGTGCTTTTACTAAATCTTCTTTTTTATGTCGGCTTAAAGGAATTTTTGTAACTCCAATTTCGGCAAATTTACTGTTGAAACGTTCTACTTTATCAATGTTGATAATATAGGACTTGTGTACGCGTACAAATTTTTCTTTTGATAAGTCATTTTCAAAAGATTTCATGGTAGAGAGTACTAGATTGCTGTCTTCCTCTGTAACTACTCTTACATAATCACCAAAAGCTTCAATCCATTTTATTTTAGAAGTAAATATTTTCAATTTTTTCAAATTGCTTTTAATGAAAATATGTTCTCCTTCTTCTTCTTTGTTTTCTTTTTTAAGTAGATGTAAATCAATAGCTCTTTTTACCGAAGCGTTGAATCTGTCGATTGCAATTGGTTTTTGAAGGTAGTCCGTAGCATCATAATCAAACGCTTTCATAGCATACTCAGCTTTTGAGGTTATGAAAATAATTTGAGGTTTTACTTTTAAACCATCCAAAAAGTCAAAGCCGCTAATTACCGGCATTTCGATGTCCAAAAAGATAAGGTCTACATTGTGTATAGACATACAGCTTCTGGCTTCGATTGCATTAGAAAAATCACCGATTAAGTGTAAATTTTGATGATTATTAACTAACTTTGCGATAATCATTCTTTGAATAGAACTATCATCTACTACAACACAGTTTAGTTTCATAATTTTAGTATTTTAGATTTGGCTGAGTAAATATATTACTTTTTTATTTAAAAAAAACTAATTGGGCGGATTTTTTTACCTTACGTCGAATAAAATGAAATAAGACTTGTTTAATCAGATTAATTGATTACTTTTGCACCCAAAATAACAAATAAATATATATTTATGAATCATTATGAAACTGTTTTCATTTTAAATCCCGTTTTATCTGAAGTTCAGGTAAAGGAAACAGTAAGCAAATTTGAAGATTTTCTTACTAGTAGAGGAGCAGAAATGGTATCTAAAGAAGACTGGGGTCTTAAAAAGATGGCTTACGAAATCCAAAACAAGAAAAGTGGTTTTTACCATTTGTTCGAATTTAAAGTATCAGGAGAAGTTCTTATCGCTTTTGAAACTGAATTTAGACGTGACGAAAGAGTTATGCGTTTCTTAACTGTAAGTCTTGACAAACATGCTATCTCTTGGGCTGAAAGAAGAAGAGCAAAACTTAAATCTCAAAAAGCTTAATTATCATGGCAACATTACAACAATCTGCTTCAGGAAAAAAAGACGGGGATATCAGATATCTTACTCCTTTAAACATAGAAACAAACAAGACTAAAAAGTATTGTCGTTTCAAAAAATCAGGTATCAAATATATTGATTATAAAGATGCTGATTTCTTATTGAAATTCGTTAATGAGCAAGGAAAAATTCTTCCTCGTCGTTTAACAGGAACTTCATTGAAGTACCAAAGAAAAGTGTCAGTAGCTGTGAAAAGAGCACGTCACTTAGCTTTAATGCCATATGTGGCGGATTTACTAAAATAATAATTAAACTCAGTTGTTGGTTTTCTGAAACATGAAACCTAACTTCTATAACAAAGGACAACAACATGGAACTTATATTAAGACAAGACGTTCAAAATTTAGGATTTAAAGATGATATTGTAACGGTAAAAAATGGTTACGGTCGTAACTTTTTGATTCCTCAAGGTCATGCACATTTAGCAACTTCTTCTGCAAAGAAAGTATTAGCTGAAAACCTAAAACAAAGAGCGCACAAAGAAGCTAAAGTTGTAGCAGATGCAAAAGCATTAGCTGAAGCTTTGAAAGCTATCGAAATTAAAATCTTTGCAAAAGCAGGTGGTGAAAAATTATTCGGTTCAATCACGAATATTGATATTGCTGAATCTTTAGCTAAAGGTGGACAACAAATCGAAAGAAAATTCATTACTAGCGGAATCGTTAAACGTACTGGTAAATATACTGCTAGTGTTCGTTTACACAGAGATGTTATCGTTGAATTAGACTACGAAATCGTTGCTGAAAAATAACATTTGGTTAACATTTTGTTAATAAAATATAAAAATCACTCTTAGGAGTGATTTTTTTTTGTCTAATTTTGACCCACAAATAACACATATTCAAACAAATGAAAAAAATTATTACATTATTACTAATCTTTAGTAGTTTTTACTCAGTCATTGGGCAAACGACTACTTCTAGTATTAAAGGGATTGTTAAAAGTTCCAATAATGAGACGCTTCCCGGAGCAACAGTACTGGCAGTTCATACTCCAACAGGATCTAAGTATTCAGCTTTATCAAATGAAGATGGAAGGTTTAGTATCTTGAATATGAGAATTGGTGGTCCTTATAAAATTACAGTAACTTTTGTAGGCTATCAAAGTGAAGAATTCAATGAGGTTTATCTTGATTTAGGTAAAGTATTCAGTTTAGATGTTCTTTTAAAAGATGAAAGTCAGAAATTAGAAGAAGTAAAAGTTGTTGGAACCAAAAATAAAGTTTTTCAAAGTGGAAGAACTGGTGCAGAAACAACAATTGGACGTAGAGAATTATCTGCATTGCCTTCTATTTCAAGATCAGCCGATGATTTTACCCGTTTAGAGCCAACTGCAAGTGGAGGTTCTTTTGGAGGAAGAAACGATCAGTACAATAATTATTCATTAAATGGTGCAATATTCAATAATCCTTTCGGATTGGATGCTGCAACTCCTGGTGGACAAACTGGTTCTCAGCCAATTTCATTGGATGCAATCGAACAAATTCAAGTGGCGACTGCTCCTTATGATGTTACTTTATCTGGTTTTACTGGAGCTTCTGTGAATGCAGTTACTAAATCCGGTTCAAATGAGTTTCATGGTACAGCTTATGCTTTCTATAGAAATCAAGACATGACGGGTAATAAAATAAAAGGAGAAAAGATATTTGTACCTTCATTAGAGCAAACACAAGCAGGTTTTAGTGTTGGTGGACCAATTATTAAAAATAAATTATTCTTCTTTACCAATTTTGAAATTGACGAAAGAAGTGATTTAGGATCAAACTTTGTGGCTAATAACGGTGATGCTGTAACTGGCGTTAATGAATCCAGAGTTTTAGAAACAGATTTGATCAATGTTTCAAATGCGTTATCTTCATTAGGATATAATACAGGTGCTTATCAAGGTTTCTCTCATAATTCAAATTCAAGAAAAGGAATTGTAAAATTAGATTGGAATATTGATGATAATAATAAATTAGCCGTTATTTATAACTTTTTGGATGCTTCCAAAGACAAACCGGCTCACCCGTCAGCTTTAGGATTTAGAGGTCCGAATGCTTCTACTTTGCAATTTCAAAATTCAGGATATCAAATCAATAATAAATTGAGTTCTTTCTTGTTAGAGTTGAACTCTAAGATTAATGAAAAAGTATCTAATAAATTACAGGCTGGTTACACGCATTTTGATGACTTTAGAAATCCATTTTCTTCACCGGCTCCAGTAATTAATATTCAAGACGGAGCAGGATCAAATTATATTATTGCAGGGCATGAGCCATTTTCTATCAATAATACATTAGATCAAAAAGTTTTTCAAATTACAGATAACTTAAATTATACTGTAGGGAATCACTCTTTTACTTTTGGTGCATCATTTGAAAAATTTCAATTTCAGAATTCATTTAACTTAGCTGGTTATGATAATTTTGGTAATCCTAATGGTTATGCAGGAACTTTTTATACACCATATTCAAATGTAGCAGCATTTTTAGCTGATGCAGCTAAGCCTTTTGCAACAAGTATAATTGCTCAGAATTTACTTTATGCGCAAAATCAATTTGAAGATAAAAACTCTTTTGGAGTAGGAGAAGATAATGGATGGAAATTATCAGAATTAAACGTAGGTCAAGTTGCATTCTACATGCAGGATGACTGGAGTGTTAACGATAATTTTAAACTGTCTTTTGGTTTAAGAGCAGATAAACCATTGTATTTTAATACAGCTGATTTGATTCAAAAGTATATTGATACAGATAATGGCGCTACGAGAAATAATGCGACTCAGTATTATGACCCGGAAACAGGAAATCAAGTTCCTTTAATATCAACAAAATTACCAAGTGATAAATTGCTTTGGTCTCCAAGACTTGGATTTAACTGGGACGTTAATGGAAATAAAACTACACAAATTCGTGGAGGAACCGGAATTTTCACAGGAAGAATTCCTTTTGTTTGGTTAGGAAATCAAGTGAGCGGTGCTGATGATAGTTTTTTCCAAATTATGGATCCAGATTATAAATGGCCGCAAGTATGGAGAACAAGTTTAGGTGTTGACCATAAATTTGAAAACGCCTACATTGTTACTGTTGACATGTCTTATAATAAAGATATCAATGGAGTTCACGTGCAAAACTGGGGTTTAAGAACGCCTTCAGGAACTCTTGCAGGTGTTGATAACAGATTAATTTATGACAATGCTTCTGATAAGCAAAGTAACAGTGCTTACGTAATGACAAATTCTGATAAAGGAAGTGCATTTAACTCTTCTATCAAAGTACAAAAGAATTTTGATAACGGATTGTTCGCAAGTTTAGCGTATAACTATTTGAAATCTCAAGATGTGAATTCAATTGAAGCGGAAATTACAGGTGATGCTTTCGCTTTTAACCCAGCTTTAGGAAACGTGAATAATGCCGTTTTATCTGATTCTAAATATGGAGATACACACCGTTTTATTGGTGTAGCTTCAAAAAAATGGAAATATGGTAATGACAAATGGGCAACTACTGTATCTACTTTCTTTGAATATGCTCAAGGAGGTCGTTTTAACTACATTTATGGTGGAGACATCAATAATGACGGATCAGGAACAAACGATTTGATTTATATTCCAACAACTGCTGAAATCAGTTCTATGGCTTTTTCTGGAGTAGGACAAGGAGCGGCTTTTGATGCATTTATCAGTCAAGATGATTATTTGAATGAAAGAAGAGGTCAGTATGCAGAGCGTTACGGAGCTTTATCTCCATGGAGAGGGAAATGGGATCTTAAAGTAATGCAAGATTATAATTTTAAAGTTTCTTCGGCTTCTACTAAAACAAACACTATTCAATTTAGTATCGATGTATTGAATTTAGGAAATTTGATTAATTCTGATTGGGGATTGGTTCAAGTACCAACAAGTGTTCAACCAATTGGTGTATCTGTAGATCAAACTACAAAAATTCCAACATACACTTTTAATGGAACTCAAACTAAAACGTTCAACTATGATGCAAGTTTATTGTCAAGATGGCAAGCACAGTTTGGAGTTAGATATATTTTCTAAAAAAAGATAAAAATAGATTAAATTTGCCCTCTCATTTGAGAGGGCTTTTTTTTGATTTAAAAATTTCAAAAGAGAGTTAAGACAAAAGTTAAATATTAAAATACAATAATGAAATACTCAAGATTAACAAAAGAACAATTTGAAGAATTGAATCAGGAATTCAGTACTTTTTTAGCAACTCAAGCAATTGATAAAGCAGAGTGGGATAAAATAAAAGCTAAAAAACCAGAAGTTGCCGAACAAGAATTAGACATTTTTTCTGATTTAATTTGGGAAGGAGTTCTTTCGAAAGCAACGTATTTAGAACATTTTTCTAAAAATCATATTTTCCTTTTTCATTGTTTTGATACCCATGTTCAATCTATAGTTTTAAAATCATTGGTTCCTGAAGTGGATTTTTTAACTAAAGATGGATTGCAATGGCTTAGCGATAATATGTTTACGGATACTATTGAAATGAAAGTTGGGAAAAAAGAGTTTACGGATGAGCGTAATGCTTCCATTTTTGAATTGATACAACAAGGTTCGTTTTTGAGCGACGGCCTTTTATACCAGCAAATAAATACTATTATAGCATCCTAATTGTATTGCTATTTATTTTTAATTGGTTATTTTAGTACACTTTTTCAAAACTAAAATAGCCAATTTTTATTTTCTATGGATATTCAAAATACGATTCAAAAATTAAGGGAAGAATTAAATCAGCACAACTATAATTATTATGTGTTAGATACACCCACAATTTCCGATTTTGAATTTGATTTAAAATTAAAACAACTTCAGGATTTAGAAAATAAATACCCGGAATACTTTGACGAAAATTCGCCTTCTCAACGAGTAGGAGGTACGATTACAAAAAATTTCCAAACCGTTCCGCATGAACACCGCATGTATTCTCTTGATAATTCCTATTCTAAGGAAGAATTGATGGATTGGGAAAAACGTGTTCAAAAAGTTTTAGGAGATGTTCCATTAGAATATACTTGTGAACTAAAATACGATGGTGCATCTATTAGTATTACTTATGAAAATGGAAAATTAAAACGTGCGGTAACGCGTGGAGATGGTTTTCAAGGAGACGATGTGACTAATAATATCAAAACTATAAAATCCATTCCGTTAAAATTAAAAGGGAATTTCCCTGCTACATTTGATGTGCGTGGGGAGATTATTTTGCCTTTTGCCGGTTTCGAAAAAATGAATCAGGATTTAATCGAAATAGGAGAATTACCGTATTCAAATCCCAGAAATACAGCTTCGGGAAGTTTAAAATTGCAGGATAGTGCTGAAGTTGCAAAACGGCCTTTGGATTGTCTATTGTATTTTTTAATTGGAAATAATCTTCCTTTCAAATCACAGTTTGAAGGATTGGAAACGGCAAGAAATTGGGGTTTCAAAGTGCCAAAAGAGGCAAAATTAGCCAGTAATTTAACCGAGGTTTTCGAGTTTATAGATTATTGGGATATTCATAGACATGACCTTCCCTATGAAACGGATGGTGTTGTGGTAAAGGTAAATTCTTTCCACTATCAGGATGAATTGGGCTTTACAGCCAAATCTCCGCGTTGGGCAATTGCTTATAAATTCAAATCAGAACAAGTTTCTACACAATTAAATTCAATTTCGTATCAAGTAGGGCGAACGGGTTCCATTACTCCTGTGGCCAACTTAGAGCCGGTACAATTAGCAGGAACCATTGTGAAACGAGCTTCTTTACATAATGCTGATCAAATTGAGAAATTGGATATTCGTGTAGGAGATACTGTTTTTGTAGAAAAAGGAGGGGAGATAATCCCTAAGATTATTGCTGTTGATTTGAGTAAGCGTCCAGAAAATACAGAACCAACAAAATACATCACTAATTGCCCGGAATGTAATACGGCATTAGTGAGAACCGAAGGCGAAGCAAATCATTATTGTCCTAATTTTTATGGTTGTCCACCGCAGATTATAGGAAGGATTCAGCATTATATTTCTCGAAAAGCAATGGATATTGAAGGTTTAGGAGGCGAAACTGTTGCTTTGCTTTTTAATAACGGATTGGTTCATAATTATGCCGATTTATATGAACTGACTGTGGATCAAATTCTTCCTTTGGAACGAATGGCTCAAAAATCTGCTGAAAATTTGGTGAAAGGTGTTGAGAATTCAAAAAGTATTCCTTTTGAGCGCGTTTTGTTCGCTATTGGAATTCGATTTGTCGGTGAAACGGTTGCCAAAAAACTAGCCAAACATTATAAAAACATTGATGCATTGAGTCAGGCTACATTGATGGATTTGATTTTGGTAGACGAAATTGGTGAACGAATTGCGCAAAGTGTAATTGACTTTTTCGAAAATCAAGAAAATAGAATTATAATTGAAAGGCTAAAAAGGTTTGGTGTTCAATTTGAAATTATTGAACATATAAATCCAAACGCTACAGATAAACTTTCCGGAAAAACATTTGTTGTTTCAGGAGTTTTTGAGAAATTTTCAAGAGATGATTTAAAAAAGGCAATCGAAGATAATGGAGGAAAAGTAGGAAGCTCTATTTCGGCAAAAACGGATTATGTTGTTGCAGGAGATAATATGGGACCTGCAAAATTGGATAAAGCAACTAAGTTGAACATACCAATAATCTCCGAAGATGATTTTATGAATCTAATTAATAACGCTAATGCAGCTACTGACTAAAAAGTATAATTTTTTACAGGAAAATGCAATCCTTGGTTTGCTCTTTTCTTTTTCAATTATTGAAGTTCTAGCAGAATTATTTTCATTCAAAGTAATTCTGTTTGCATTTAGACCTTTGGTAGCCATACTGCTAATCTATCTTTATTGGGTTACTTCTAAGGAAAGAAATGTGCTTTTTTATATGACCGTATTTTTTTTACTCCTTACCAGTATTTTCATTCTTTTTGAATCAATACTTTTTTTGATTTTGGGCTTAATAGGTATTTTTACGCATCGAATTTTACTTATATTTTATATCATAAAGTTGAATAATATTAAGGATTTTGTACCAATATTAATAGCAATTATTCCTTTTGTTTTTATTTTTTCCTATTTGCTTTCTATTTCGGATGAAATTCCAAAAGGCAGTTATTATCCTTTGGTAGCTCAAAACATTTTAGTATCGATTCTTGCCGGTGTTATTTTGTCGAATTATTTCATGAACGACAGTAATAATTCGCCCTGGCTGGCTATTTTTGGATTATTATCTACAGCGCTCTATTTTACAGTTTTTATTGAAAAATGCTTTTTGTCTAATCTGCCACCCACATATTTCAGGCCACTGGCAATGATTTTGTATGTCACAAGTTATTATTCCTTTTATAGATTTGTGATTGATGCAGAAACGATAAATGCAAAAAAAGAAGCGATTACTGTTACACAATAATCGATTTTCCTTCAAATGCTTTAGCTTTATCGTTATCCAGATAAAAATCAATTCTTCCCAGATTTATACCGTAACAACCCACTTGATTTACAAGAACCTCTTTACCTGCAAGGTTCTTTACAACAGTAGGTTTCTCCAGAAAAGTGTGTGTATGTCCGCCAATAATCAAATCGATGTCTTGCGTTAGTTCCGCTAATTTCAAATCACATATTTTATTAGGTTCGTCTCTGTATTTATAGCCTAAATGCGACAAGCAAATCACTAAATCACACTTTTGTTCTTTCTTTAAAATCCGAACCATATCTTGAGCCGTTTCAACTGGATTGTTGTAAACGGTTTCTTTGTACATTCCTTTATCAACTAATCCTTCAAGCTCTATTCCAAGTCCAAAAACACCCACTTTTATGCCATTTTTGTTGAATATTTTATACGGTTTTACAAAACCATCCATCACGGTGTTTTTAAAATCGTAGTTGGCAGATAGGAACTCAAATTTAGCATGTGGCATTTGCGCATGTAAACCTTCAACACCGTTATCAAAATCGTGATTTCCTATCGTAGAAGCATCATATTGCATCATGCTCATTAACTTGAATTCTAACTCTCCACCATAATAATTAAAATAAGGCGTTCCTTGAAAAATATCGCCTGCATCCAGTAATAATACATTTGGATTCTCTTTTCGAATCGTTTCAATCAAGGCTGCTCTTCGTGCCACGCCACCCATATTTGCATTTCTGGGATGATCCGCAGGAAATGGATCAATGTAACTGTGCACATCATTCGTATGTAAAATAGTAAGATGTCTTTTTTGTGAAGATTCAAAGCTGCTTAATGATAAACCTAAACTTAGTAAAGCTGAACTCGCAGCTGTTTTTTCTATAAATTCTCTTCTTTTCATTTTATATTTATTTTTAATCCAATTACCATTGCTAGGAACGAAGCAATCAGGAGCTATTTCCCGCTTTTCGTTGCAATATTTTTTATCGTGAAAAACGATAAAAAATGATTTTCACTTCACTCGGGGCTAGGGCTTTATGTTTTCTAAAACTATTTTGTTATTTAAATTTCTTATTCAACCGTAATTCTAACATCATTTATCACAGGAATTGTATCTACTTCTTTAAAATAATCAATAAGAATATTTCGTAGTTTATAATCTAAATCAAATTTCTGAACCCCTTTTTTAAAGAAATTCATATTGTCACCACCATTAGACAAATAATCATTGGTTCCTACGTAATAAATAGTCTCTTTTTGAACAGGTTTCCCTTGTACTAATATGTTTTTTGGAAGATTATTTTTGTCAATTGTAAAAGTTACTCCAGCCAGAGGGTGTGGTTTTTTTTCGGCGATAAAATAATCGACCATTTCAAGAATTTGCTCACCTTTTAAAGCAATTACAACCAAACTATTTTCAAAAGGCATAATTTCAAAAGCCGTTCGTGCCGTTACATTTCCTTTTGGAAGTATGGAACGAATTCCCCCGCTATTGAGCAAACAAATATCAATGTTCTTTTTTTCTCTGGCTTGAAACACGGTGTTTCCTTTCATTAAAGTAACATCAGCCATCAAATTACCAATTGTAGTTTGCCATTTCCCAGTGCTTTTGTCTAATGTTTCCGGACAATACGCTAGAACGCTGTCTAAATCTTTATTGATGTGTTCTCTGTAAGGTTTAATAAAATTTTCAATTTGAGGGACTTGAATTTCCTTTTCGGTGATAGGAATTCGTTTGCCTTCTATCTTAGTAATGTAGTAATTTTGTTTGCTGCAGGAAGCAACAAAAAAAAATGTTAAGAATATAACAAAAAGTTTAGAAACATCGTTATACTTTTTTAGATTTACCATTTTAAATGCGACTTAATTAATTAATTTTGTAATCAAGTAAAAGTAATATGTTTTTGAATTATATAAAGGATTTTTTTGTAAAAAAAACATTAAAAAAAAGCTTTCAAAATTTAAAAAATATTGAGTCAGTTAATGTTGTAAAAACAATTGGTTTACTGGTTGATGCCACTCGTTTTGCTGAAACGGAATTATTAATTCAACAGTTGATAGCAAACGGAATTGCACCAGAAAATATAACAACAATTGTATACAGAGATAAACTTAAAAAAACAGTAGAGCGAACATATCCTGTATTTAATTCAGGAGATTTAAATTGGAATGGAGAAATTTCTTCTTCGGAAGTAAATGATTTTGTCACTGAAAAATTTGATTTGTTAATCAGTTATTACGACATAGAAAAAGCAATTTTATTAAAAATCACTCATATTTCAAAAGCGCAATTTAAAGTTGGTTTTTCATCAATAGACAAAAGACTAAATCATTTTATGATTAAAACAGATGTCGATAATTATTCACTTTTTGTAAGTGAGCTATTCAAATATTTAAAAATATTAAACAAAATATAAATCTAATATGCAATCATTAATAGGTACTGGTGTTGCTCTTGTAACCCCGTTTAAAGAAGATTTTTCAATTGACACCGAAGCATTAAAAAGAATTGTGAATTTTTCAATCGACGGAGGAATTGAATATCTTGTAGTCTTGGGTACAACTGCCGAAAATGCAACATTGTCTCCAGACGAAAAAGAATTAGTTATTAGTACCGTAATCGAAGCTAATAATGGAAGTTTGCCATTAGTGCTTGGAGTAGGAGGAAACAATACTTTAAAAGTGGTAGAGGAGTTGAAGACAAGAGATTTGTCTGCATTTACAGCAATATTATCGGTTTCTCCGTATTATAATAAACCTACACAAGAAGGTATTTACCAGCATTTTAAAGCTGTAGCCGAAGCATCACCAATTCCGGTTATTTTATATAATGTTCCAGGAAGAACAGCCAGCAATATGTTGCCTTCAACCGTTATCCGTTTGGCTAATGATTTTGAAAATGTCGTAGCCATAAAAGAAGCTGCCGGTGATATTGTTCAAGCGATGCAATTGCTGAAAGATAAACCAAAAGATTTTCTGGTAATTTCTGGGGATGATATGATCTCTTTGCCAATGGTTTTAGCAGGAGGATCAGGCGTTATATCTGTAATTGGACAAGGTTTTCCTAAAGAATTTTCTGAAATGATTCGATTAGGGTTGAATCGTAAAGTGGACGAAGCATTCAAATCACAATACCTTTTAGCAGATTGTATTGATATGATTTTTGAACAAGGAAATCCAGCAGGAATCAAACAAGTGTTTCTATCACTGGGAATTTCAGAAAACACAGTACGTTTACCATTAGTAAAAGTAGATGATTCATTAGCAGAAAGAATTGATCAATTTGTCAAAAAAGTCAATAAACAAGGATAAAAAAAGAGTCTTTTTTTAAACAAAAAATATATTTTGAAGTCGCTAAATTAATAACTAAATTTGCCACCGAAACTTCGGTATGATTTTATGGGTTGTTTCAACCAAGAAATCATAAAAAAAGTAAAAAAATGAAAAAAATAATATCTCTATTGCTTCTTGTAGCTTTATTCAGTTCTTGTAGTGAATACCAAAAAGCATTAAAAACCGAAGATGTTGCTGTTAAATTTGAAATGGCCACTAAATTATACGACGCAGAGAAATATTCTAAAGCGATTCGTATTTTTGAACAAATTGCTCCAGCATACAGAGGGAAACCTCAAGCTGAAAAATTGTTTTACATGTTTGCTCAATCGTATTACAAAACAAAACAATATTACTTGGCAGGATATCAATTTGAGAGTTTTGTTTCAGGATATCCAAAAAGTGAAAAACTGGAAGAAGCAGCTTATTTAGGAGCAAAAAGCTATTCTATGTTATCGCCAGTTTACAGTTTAGATCAAACGGATACTACTAAAGCATTAGATAAATTACAAACATTCATTGATAATAATCCTAATTCTCAGTACTTGGCAGAAGCAAATGCAACTGTAAAAGTCTTGAGCGAGAAAATAGAACAAAAGGTTTTCGAGAATGCTAAAGGATACAATACGATTTCTGATTATAAATCAGCAATTGTTGCTTTAGACAATTTTGTAGCAGATTATCCGGGAACTCCATTCAAAGAAGATGCTTTATATTACAAGTTAGATTCAGCGTATCAATTGGCAATTAATAGTATTCCATCAAAAATGGAAGACCGATTGAATGTTGCAAAAGCAGCTCAATTGAACTTGATTAAATTTAAAGCGGATACTAAATACAAGCAAGTAGCAAACGAAATGTTAGCTCGAATAGACAAAGATTTACAACAATTTAATAAATAAAGTCATGGATTTAAAGAAGACGAATGCTCCAGTAAATACAATAACATACAACAAAACTGTTATTGAAGAACCTACTGGTAATGTGTATGAAGCGATAACCATTATGGCTAAAAGAGCAAACCAAATTAATTCTGAAATTAAAAAAGAATTGACTGAGAAATTGGAAGAATTTGCTACATATAATGACAGTCTTGAAGAAGTTTTTGAAAACAAAGAGCAAATTGAGGTTTCAAAATTTTACGAAAAACTACCTAAGCCACACGCTTTAGCAGTTCAAGAATGGTTAGACGGAAAAATCTACCACAGAGATTCAAATAAATAATAGTTACTATGTCAGTTTTAAGCGGTAAGAAAATTCTACTTGGAGTTTCTGGTGGAATTGCAGCCTATAAAACAGCCACATTAGTACGACTTTTCATAAAAGCAGGTGCACATGTCCAAGTGATAATGACACCTGCTTCTAAGGATTTTGTAACTCCTCTTACGTTATCTACGTTATCCAAAAATCCTGTTCATTCCAGTTTTTATAATCAAGAAGACGAGAATGAAAAATGGAATAATCATGTTGAATTAGCACTTTGGGCTGATTTGATGGTTATTGCTCCAGCAACTGCAAATACTTTGTCTAAAATGACAAATGGTACTTGTGATAATCTTCTGATTGCGGCTTATTTATCTGCAAAATGTCCAGTGTATTTTGCTCCTGCAATGGATTTAGACATGTACAAACATCCTTCTACTATTGCTAATTTCTATTCTCTGACTCAGTTTGGCAATGTCATAATTCCTGCAGAAAGCGGTGAATTGGCTAGTGGATTATCCGGTGAAGGAAGAATGGCGGAACCTGAAAACATTATCGCCTTTCTGGAAGCGGATTTAAACAGTAAATTGCCTCTTAAAGGAAAAAAAATATTAATTACTGCCGGTCCCACATACGAAGCAATAGATCCTGTGCGTTTTATAGGAAATCATTCTTCGGGAAAAATGGGTTTTGATATAGCAATAAGCGCTGCAAATCTGGGTGCTTCGGTGATTTTGGTTTCGGGACCTACAAATTGTAAAGTTTCAAACCCATTAATTAATGTGATTCCTATTGTATCTGCAGAAGAAATGTACGTGGCTTGTCATCAGTTTTATCCAGATGTGGATGTTGCGATTGCAGCAGCTGCCGTAGCAGATTATAAACCCAAGAATGTTGCACATCAAAAAATAAAAAAAGCGGCTGATGATTTTACAATAGAACTCGAAAAAACGAAAGATATTTTAGCTTCTTTAGGCGAACAAAAGAAAAGCCAGTTTTTGATAGGTTTTGCTTTAGAAACAGAAAATGAAATTGAAAATGCAATCTTGAAAATTCAGAAAAAAAACTTAGATTTGATTGTTTTAAATTCGCTTCAAGATAAAGGTGCTGGTTTTGGGAAAGCAACGAATAAAGTTACCTTTATTGATAAAAATTTCAATATTGAGCCAATGGAATTAAAATCAAAAGAAGCTGTTGCTGATGATATTCTAGAAAAGGTGAAAGTACATTTTATCAAATAGGGTGTCGGATTAATACAAACGCAATATTGGTGTTTGAACTATTGTTAACCGTTAAGAAATAATACAAATCTACAGATGAATAAAATAATTATTTTTTTTCTGCTTTTTTCTTTTGGGCTTTCGCAAGCGCAACAATTAAACTGTACGGTAACGGTTGATTCACAAAAATTGAGTGTTACAAATCAGCAAGTTTTTAAAACCTTGCAAACTTCCATAAGTGAGTTTATAAATAAAACGGATTGGACGGGACAAACGGTTAAGCAAAATGAGAAAATTAATTGTTCGATGTATATTACTGTTTCTTCGAACAACTCAGATCAATTTACGGCAACCATTCAAGTACAATCTTCAAGACCTATTTTTAATTCCTCCTATTCCTCTCCAGTATTAAATTATAATGATAAAGACTTTAATTTTAGGTATATAGAGTTTGAAAATCTAATTTTTAGTCCTACTACATTCGATTCTAATTTAGTTTCAGTTTTGGCTTTTTACAGTTATATGATTTTAGGAATGGATGCAGATACTTTTGTTTCTGAATCGGGAAATTCTTATTTTGAAACAGCTCAAAACATTTCAAATGTCGCACAACAAGGCGGTTCTAAAGGATGGAGTCAAGCTGATGGAAACCAAAATCGCTACTTTTTGATAAATGATATTTTATCCCCGGCATTCAAACAAATACGTCAAACCATGCTTGATTATCATACTGGTTTAGATGTAATGAACCAGGATTTAAAAGCGTCTAAAGAAAAAATAAAAGCATCATTAATCGATTTAACTAAATTAAATGCTTCCAGACCCAATGCATTTTTAACCCGCGTTTTTTTCGATGCTAAATCAGATGAAATAGTTTCTATATTTTCTGGCGGACCCAGTATTACAATCTCAGATTTAGTCGATAATCTGAATAAAATTTCTCCTTTGAATTCAAGTAAATGGATGCTGATGAAATATTAATTAATTTTTCAATTTTTAGTTCAGCCTCACATCACAAAATAATATAGTAAATGATAACGTCACTTTCGATAAAAAACTATGCCTTAATAGAAAAATTGTCTATTGATTTTTCAAAAGGATTTTCAATAATTACAGGAGAAACCGGAGCGGGAAAATCGATAATATTAGGCGCAATAGGTTTGGTTTTAGGAAAAAGAGCCGATTTAACTTCTTTGAAAAATAAAGAAGAAAAGTGTGTTATTGAAGCTCATTTCGAAATTTCTAAATATAATTTGCTTCCTTTTTTTGAAGAAAATGATTTAGATTATGAAAATGACACCATAATTAGACGAGAAATTCTTCCTTCGGGAAAATCCAGGGCTTTTATAAATGACAGTCCTGTGAACCTTCAGGAATTGCAGGAATTGAGCTTGTTCTTGATAGATATTCATTCGCAACAGCAAACCCAAGAACTTTCGGATGAAACTGTACAGTTCGAAATTATTGATGCAATTGCCAATAATAAAGAAACAATTCTGGAATATCAATCTCTTTTAAAAAGTTATAAATCGGATAAATCCAAATTAAATTCGCTACTGAAAAGACAAAGCGAATCTAAGAAAGAACAAGAATACAATACTTTTTTATTGGATGAATTAGTTGCGGCTCAATTAAAAGCTGGAGAACAAGAATCTCTTGAGGCTGATTTTGAGAAGTTGAATAACGTTGAGATTATAAAAGAATCTATTGATAAATCTTTGGCTATTGCCAATGAAGAGCAAATAGGTGTCATGCATAATTTGAATGAAATTAAGACTTCATTGCAAAGAATCGCGTCTTTTTCGACGGATTATCATTCTTTGTTGGAAAGAATTACAAGCGTAACGATTGAGTTTGATGATATTTCAGATGAAATGAATCGCTGTTCAGAGAAACTGATTAATGATCCGGAGCAATTGGATTTAATCAGTCAAAAATTGCAAGTGATTTTTAATTTGCAAAAGAAGCATCAGGTTTCCTCTGTGGAGGAATTACTGGAAATTCAGGCTAATCTGGAAAATTCAGTTTTAGCATTAGGCAATATGGAAGAAGAAATTGCGGCACTGACGATTTCTATCGAACAAAAAACAGTTGAATTAGATGCTTTTTCGACTACAATTCATAGGAATAGATTGGATTCGATTCCAGTTTTATCTCAAAAGTTGATTACCATTTTAGAAACTTTGGGAATGCCAAATGTTCGCTTTAATATTGACATTACTACTACTGAAACCTATTTCCAAAATGGAAAAGATGAGCTTCAGTTTTTATTTTCTGCCAATAAAGGAACTGATTTTGGTTTATTGAAGAAAGTGGCTTCCGGTGGTGAAATGTCAAGGATTATGCTGGCTGTTAAGGCGATATTGGCACAATATTCAAAATTACCAACCTTAATTTTTGATGAAATTGATACTGGTGTTTCCGGAGAAATCGCCATTAGGATGGGGGAAATCATGAAAGAGATGAGTAAGGAAATGCAAATTTTTGCCATTACCCATTTACCTCAAATTGCAGCAAAAGGAAATGCACATTTCAAAGTGTTCAAATCAACTGTTGGCGAAGACACACTGTCTGAATTGAAGTTATTAAACGGAGAGGAAAGACTGGTTGAAATTGCTCAAATGTTATCTGGAACTGTTGTTTCTGATTCGGCCTTAAATCATGCTAAAGCCTTGCTGAACTAATTTTTTACTTTATATTTGTTTCCTTTAAAAGCAAGTCTTTTGCAGGAGCAATAAAACGATTACACGAATAAATAAAAAACGAATAACCAAGAATATGATTATAGAACCTAGAATGAGAGGATTTATTTGTACGACATCTCACCCAAAAGGATGCGAACAAAATGTTAAAAATCAAATAGAATATATTAAATCAAAAGGACCTATTAACGGGGCTAAAAAAGTATTGGTAATTGGAGCTTCAACCGGATTTGGTTTGGCTTCAAGAATTACAAGTGCTTTTGGTTCTGATGCAGGAACTATTGGTGTATTTTTTGAAAAACCTCCAACAGAAGGTAAAACAGCTTCACCAGGTTGGTATAATTCTGCAGCTTTTGAAACTGAAGCGCATAAAGCGGGTTTATATGCAAAAAGTATCAATGGAGATGCGTTTTCGAATGAAGTAAAACAACAAACATTAGATCTTATAAAAGCGGATTTAGGGCAAGTGGACTTAGTAATCTATAGTTTAGCTTCTCCTGTACGTATGCATCCGGTTACAGGCGTTTTGCATCGTTCTGTTTTGAAACCTATCGGAAGTACTTTTACCAATAAAACAGTTGATTTTCATTCGGGTAAAGTTTCAGAGATTTCAATTGAGCCTTGTAGTGGTGAGGATATTGAAAACACAGTTGCTGTAATGGGTGGTGAAGATTGGGCGATGTGGATTGATGCTTTAAAAGCTCAAAATCTACTGGCTCCAGGGGCTACAACTGTTGCTTATTCATATATTGGGCCATCATTGACTGAAGCCGTTTATAGAAAAGGTACAATTGGTCGTGCTAAAGATCATCTTGAAGCGACAGCATTTGCTATCACTGACAGTTTAGCTGCTATTGATGGTAAAGCATTCGTTTCGGTAAATAAAGCATTGGTTACACAAGCAAGTTCGGCCATTCCGGTTATTCCATTGTATATTTCTTTGTTGTATAAAATAATGAAAGAAGAAGGAATTCACGAAGGTTGTATCGAACAAATTCAACGTTTGTATCAAGAAAGATTATATACTGGAAATGAAGTTCCGGTTGATGAAAAAGGAAGAATCCGTATTGACGATTTAGAAATGCGTCCTGATGTTCAAGAGAAAGTAGCTAAATTATGGATTGAAGCTGTAACTGAAAATTTATCTGAAATAGGAGATTTAGAAGGATACAGAAAAGATTTTTACAATCTATTTGGCTTTGACGTTGCAGGAGTAGATTATAAAGCAGATGCTAACGAACTGGTAAACATAGAAAGTATTGCTTAATCCCAATTACTAAATTAAATATTTATAAAACCATCAATTAATAGTTGATGGTTTTTTTATGGATAAAGATTATATTTGTTAAAATTTTTTGAGCCTAAAAAAAGATCTTTAATACCACAGTCACAATTTATGTTATTTTCCCTAATTATACCAGTTTACAATCGCCCGGATGAAGTTGATGAACTTTTAGAGAGCTTGTCTCATTCAACGTTTAACGAAATTTTTGAAATTGTTCTTATTGAAGATGGCTCTTCCATAGTTTGCAAAGATGTAGCTCAAAAATATGGTGACAGACTTGATATTTCCTATTATTTCAAGGAAAATTCGGGGCCTGGGGATTCCAGAAATTACGGAATGAAAAAAGCCAGAGGTGATTATTTTATCATTTTCGATTCGGATTGTATTATTCCAAAAGAATATTTATCAGAGGTTGATAAAGCTTTAAAACAGAATTATGTAGATTGTTTTGGTGGGCCAGATAAGGCTTTAGATAGTTTTTCAGATATACAAAAAGCAATTAATTTTGCGATGACTTCGTTTCTGACTACGGGAGGAATCAGAGGTGGTTCTGAAAAAATAGATAAGTTTCAGCCTAGAAGTTTTAATATGGGATTGTCTCGTAAAGCTTTTGAAGCATCAAAAGGTTTTGGAAATATTCATCCCGGTGAAGATCCAGATTTGTCAATTCGACTTTGGAATTTAGGTTTTGAGACTAAACTGTTTCCTAATGCATTTGTATATCACAAGAGAAGAATTGATTGGGATAAGTTTTCGACTCAAGTAAACAAATTTGGAAAAGCACGACCAATTCTAAATAGTTGGTATCCTAAATACAATAAGCTTACTTTTTTCTTTCCTTCGGTATTTATAATTGGATTTTTTATTTCCTTTTTATTGATGTTGATTTTTAATTTTGATTTACTGCTTCAATTGTATTTTGTTTACTTTTTGGTACTGTTTTTGGTGTCTTCTTATCAAAATAAAAGCTTGAAAATTGGGTATTTATCATTGATAGCTGTTTGGAAACAATTTTACGGTTACGGAACTGGTTTTATTGTATCCTTTTTTAAAATTATCATTTTGAAGCAAAAACCTCAAGAAGCTTTCCCTGAATTATTTTTCAAAGTTTAATATGACAAAAATAATTGGTTTAACTGGCGGTATCGGAAGTGGGAAAACCACCATTGCAAATTATTTTAAATCATTTGGTATTCCGGTGTACATTGCTGATGACGAAGCCAGAAAAATCATGCAATCTGTAGAGATTATAAGCGCTATTAAAAACGTATTTGGTGATACAGTTTTTCAAAATGAGAAGTTGAACAGAGAAGAATTAGCCAAAATTGTTTTTAATAACCCCGAAAAATTAGAAAAACTTAACAATATTGTTCATCCTGCTGTAAAAAAACATTTTGAGCAATGGCTTTTACAACATACTGCAGCTCCTTATGTTATTTACGAAGCTGCAATTTTATTTGAAAGTGGAAGTTATAAAAATTGTGATTTGATTATAACTGTCACAGCACCAATAGAATCAAGGATCAAGAGAGTTGTTGAACGTGATAAAACGACACGCGAACTTGTTTTGAAAAGAATAAATGCACAATGGACTGATGAACAACGCATCTCAAAAAGCGATTTCATCATAGAAAATACTTCTATGGAAACTACAAAATTAGAAGTTGTTAAAATTCTTAAAATTTTAAAGATTAAACAAAATGTGGTATAGGTGTTAATGTTTGGTTAATCTATTATTTAATATATTGTTAAAATACTAAATTTGTTTCGATGAATAAACTTTTTTTTAGATTACTTGTTTTATTGATGAGTCTGTCCTTAATAGGGATAATTCTTGTTCAAGTGTATTGGTTTAATACTTCATTCAAAAACAATGATGAGCAGTTTAAATTCCATGTTAAGCAAGTAATTGGTAATGTGGCAGATAAGATTCAAAAGCAAGAAACATATAGTTTTTATGATAAAATAAATCATTATAAAGACAGCACCGGAAAAGTGCCTGAAAAGGATGATATATTAGAGTTTTATTATGTTCAAAAAAATCCAAGAACAAATAAAACAATTATATATTCTAACAGTATAATTTCTGAAGATTATAATATTTCACCAACGTTCTTTGATAAAAAATTTGATAGTGAAAAATTTAAAAGCTTTAGTTCCAAAAGGGTAACTGAAGTTTATAACAATAATTCGATGGATAAATCAGGAGTGAGTCAAAGTTTGATTCCTGATGTTAGAATTGAAAAATCAGGTAACCTTGATATTCTGGATGACGCTCTTTTTGAAATTTCCGCGAAGGATGTGCTGTCTGCAATGCCGCTCGAAGAACGCGTTACCAGTGATGTTTTACAGAAACTGATTAAAAAAGAATTAGGAGAATATGGTATTGAAACAAGATTTGAGTTTGGTATTTACAGCAATAATTTAGCGACCAAAATTAAATCAAATGCCTTTAAATATGATAAAGAAGCAACGTATTCAATTCCTATTTTTACTGATAATGAAGGAAATAGTAAATACCAATTACTGGTTACATTTCCGCTCAAAAAGAAATTTTTATTGTCAGAACTCGTTAGTATAACAGTTCTTTCTATTGTTTTTACACTGATTATTTTAATTGCGTATACAAGTGCATTGAATCAATTGATACGTCAACGTCAAATTTCTGAAATCAAAAATGATTTCATTAATAATATGACACATGAATTTAAAACGCCAATTGCAACTATCAATTTAGCTTTGGATGCGATTAGAAATCCAAAAATAATAGATGATAAAGAGAAGGTTTTGCGATACCTTCAAATGATTAAGGATGAAAATAAGCGCATGCATGCACAAGTAGAAAATGTGCTTCGAATTTCTAAATTAGAAAAGAAAGAATTAGATATTACTAAGGAATCAAATAATATTCATGAAATTATTGAAGATGCAATAGATCATGTGAATTTGATTTTAGAAGACAGGCAAGGAACAATTACCTGCCATTTTAAAGCCATTAGAACCACAGTTTTAATCAATGATGTTCATTTTACCAATGTTATTGTGAATATTTTAGAAAACGCGATAAAATACTCGCCTAATGTTCCTGAAATTGAAATTTTCACTGAAAATATCAAAGATATGGTCATTATTAAAGTGAAAGATAGTGGTTTAGGAATGAGTAAAATAGCTCAAAAAAGAATTTTCGAAAAATTCTACAGAGAACATACCGGTGACATTCATAATGTAAAAGGACACGGTTTAGGATTAGCTTACGTAAAAAGAATTGTTGACGACCATAACGGTCAAGTATATGTTGAAAGTGAAAAGGGAAAAGGGAGTACCTTCATAATAAAATTACCATTAATAAATTAGAATATGGAAAATGTAAATAAGAAAATACTTCTAGTCGAAGATGACCTTAATTTTGGTGCAGTTTTAAAAGATTATTTAATGCTAAATGATTTTGATGTTACTTTAGCCAAAAACGGAATGGAAGGATTCGAAAAATTCAAAAAGGATACTTATGATTTATGTATTCTGGATGTAATGATGCCTTACAAAGATGGTTATACTTTGGCGAAAGAAATCAGAGAAAAAAATAATGAAGTGCCAATTATATTCTTGACAGCAAAATCTATGAAAGAAGATGTGTTGAAAGGATATAAAGCAGGTGCTGACGATTACTTGAATAAACCTTTTGATTCTGAAGTATTGTTGATGAAAATCAAAGCAATAATTCAAAGAAAATCATCTGATACTAAAGCAGAACAAGTACAATTTGAATTTAATATTGGTAAATTTCATTTGAATTCAAAACTTCGTTTTTTAACTTTTAATAATGATGAACCAATAAAGTTATCTCCAAAAGAAAATGAATTATTGAAAATGTTGATTCTTCACGAAAATGACTTGATGCCAAGAGAATTGGCCTTGACAAAAATTTGGAGAGATGATAACTATTTTACTTCAAGAAGTATGGATGTGTACATCGCTAAGTTGAGAAAATATTTGAAACTTGATGAGGATGTTGAAATTTTAAACATCCACGGAGAAGGATTCAGATTAGTGGTTAAGAACAAAGTAGCAGAATAAATAGATATAAGCCTCAAGAAATTGAGGCTTTTTTTGGAGCAAAAGTAGGTATTTTATTTCCAGTTCAATTGTAAAGCAAAACTCGTTTTATCATCTTTTGTAATGCTAAAAACTGTTTCGCTCTCAGAAGTACTTTCATGAATAATCACTTTATCTTTTAAAGACAATTCTTTAAGGAAATTCATTTCAAAGCTTTTAACAGCTTGATTCAGAATTAATTTTTCATCAACCAGATCTAAACACCATTCCAGATATTTGACATTATTGACATGATTCACAATGTCTAAATCAGATAAAAATACACTTTTTTCGAAAACTATTTCTTTCTCATGATTGAAATTGATTTTAGAAAAACCCTCTAGCGTAGCTCTTTTTTCGGGATATAATTCAAAATGTTCAAATGGTAAAGCCAATCCTTCCGGCCGACGCTTTTTAGTATTAAAAACTGCCCAAAATGTCTCAGAACCCACAATTTTTTCTCCATTTACATACATTTCGAGCGCCCGAACGGAACGGGAGTTTTCTAACGAATTGATCCATGTTTTTACGGTGACAGCATCTCCCCATTTTGGTAATTTAGAGATTTCAACACGCATTCTGCTTAAAACCCATGCTTGGTCAAATTCCTGCATGTCTGTAAAACTAATGCCACCAGTTTCTGAATGTGCAGCAGCAGTTAACTGCAAGATATTACACAAATCAGTGTATTTTAAAAATCCATTTGGTGCGCATTGTGTAAAATTGATTTCCCAGTCTTTGCTTAATATGGAAGTGAAATTTGGAGAGATAGGCATATAAATAATTATGAATTATGAATTATGAATTTGTATTCTTAGATATAAGATGAATTTTTTTATTTTTTTGAATTAATGTAATCCAGAATAGTTTCATACGGAGTTTCAAAATCAAACCATTTCGTATTTTCATTTCTTTTGAACCAAGTCAATTGTCGTTTTGAAAATCGTCGCGTGTTTTTCTTTATTTCTTCGATGGCAAATTCTAGTGAAATTTCTCTGTCAAAATAGTTGAATAATTCTCTGTAACCCACAGTTTGCAAAGCATTCAACTCTTTATTTGGGAATAACTTTTTTGCTTCAGCCTGAAGTCCTTCATTCATCATAATATCAACACGTTGATTGATTCTGCTGTAAATGATTTTTCTGTCAGCTTCCAGACCAATTAAAATAGGAGTAAAGTTTCTACTGTTTTTTTTCAGGTTTAAAAAAGAAGAATACGGTTTCCCGGCACCAATACAAACTTCTACGAAACGCATCATCCGTTGTGGGTTTTGCAAAGTTTGTGGATTTTCGGTAGTCAAGCTTTTATAATAATCTGGATCTAAAACTTCGAGTTTTTGTTGCAAATATCCAATTCCCAGTTTCTCATAATTCGTATTTATTTCAGTACGGACTGAAGCGTCTATTTCTGGAAATTCATCAAAACCTTTTAGAATTGCATCAACATACAATCCGGAACCACCAACTAAAATGGCGTAATCATTGGTCAAAAATAATTCGTCAAGTTTAGCAATAGCTTCTTTCTCGAAATTACCAACAGTATAATTCTCGAATACGGATTTGTTTTGTATAAAATGATGGGTAGCCGCTGCTAATTCGGCTTTGTTTGGTACAGCTGTTCCAATGGTCATTTCCTTGAAAAACTGTCGGCTGTCACAGGAAATAATATCACATTTAAAATAATTAGCTAATACAATACTCAGGGAAGTTTTGCCTATGGCCGTGGGTCCGATAATGGTGATTAAGTATTTCATGTTTTTTAGCCCAGATGGAAACGGAAACCCCGGAGTTATGAAAGTTAGTTTTTCTTGGTGTAAAAGAGCGACTCCCGAAGTCTCGGGATAAGCTCCTTTTATGCCTTAGAAAAACAACTGGAATAACGAGGAGTTGTAGTGTACAGCTGGAATTGCTTCAAATTAATATTATTTTAAATCTTTACCACAATGATAGCAGTATTTTGCATTATGTTCATGTCCTTCAGTACCACAATTAGCACAGGGATCAATTTTATCTTCTGTTGGTTTTTTACGGTTACTGTTTGCAAATTCAGCTGAAACAATTCCTGTAGGAACAGCAATAATTCCGTAACCCATAATCATTACTATCGAAGCAATGGCCTGTCCTAGCGGGGTTATGGGCGAAATATCTCCATATCCTACTGTTGTGAGTGTCACGATGGTCCAATAAATACTGATGGGAATACTGGTGAAACCACCCTCTTTTCCTTCGACAATGTACATTATAGAACCTATTATGATGCTGCTGATTAACATGAAATAAATGAAAATAAGTATTTTTCCTCGGCTGGCAATTAAGGCTTCTTTTAGATGAGTGGATTGGTTTGAGAATTTTGGATGTTTTAAAATCTTAAATAATCGCAACAATCGTAAAGCTCTAACAACTGTTAAAACGCTGGTTCCTACAATAAACAAAGAGAAATACATGGGTAATGTTGCTATCAAATCAATTATTCCATAAAAACTAAAGATGTATTTCAATGGCTTTTTGATGGATATAATTCTAAGAAGGTATTCTAAGGTGAAGAAAATGGTTATAATCCATTCTAATACTATGAGTTCATAATGGTATTTTGTATCAAAACCTTTGACTGTTTCGAGCATAACTATAATAACACTCAATAGAATAACGCCTAAAAGAATAAGGTCAAATAATCTTCCTGAAGCGGTATTCGTACCGTAAATTACGACATTAGTTCTATGTCTAAAAGTGTCAAATTTTGACTTTAATCTTTGCATAATTATGTTGTAATTATTTGCATGCGATTAGAATTTTACGATTTTCAACGTTTTGCTTTTTCGAACATGACCTTGAATAATATTGCGTACATCCCTATTGTTTTGCATCGGGATGATAATGTTTTTAAGAATTTCGATGTTGTTGATTTGATAATTTAAGTCATAGAAAGCATAGCCTTTATAGATTCCGTTTTCAATCAAAACAGCGCTGCGCTCATTGATGGTTCTTCCTCGGTCGACCAGTACCATATTTTGATTTTCGAAACTGTTTTTATCTATAAATGCTTGAACTCTTGCGTTATATTCTTCGGCAGAAACCTCGCCAATGCAAGCCCCGTCACATTCTTTTATACTGTACTGAAAACAGTTTGTTTTAGAAACATATAAACCGGTAAGTTTTTGGCACAAATTATAATGGGAAGTTATTCTGAACAACGCATTTTTGCCTTCTTGCAAAGAAGTAAATGAGGTGATTTCTTTCTTTCTACCATCCGCTTTTTGAAGTTTTAGGTTGAGATATCCATTTTTATCTTTTTCTGCGTATAAAGCCAATTGGAAAATACTTTTCCGCTGGGCTCTATTGTGGATGGGTTTGTTGATTTTTATTTCTTCACTTTCTTTCAATAAAGCGATCAATTCACTTCCGGTTTCATCATAGGTTACAGTGAAAACCTCGGCTTGGATTTTCTTGCATTTAGTAGAAGTTCCCGTAAAATGCTGGTTGATGCGTTTTTTTATGTTTCGGCTTTTGCCAATATAAATCAGATTTCCTTTTTCATTGTGAATGTAATAGATACCAGTTTTTGCAGGTAGTCCAGCCACAATATCCAGTAATTTTGGTGCAATCCCTTTTTCAATTTCCAGCTTAATAAAATCTTTTACAATTTCTTTCTCTAAATCTTTTTCTAAAAGAATTTTAAATAATTTGACTGTCGCCAAAGCATCTCCACTTGCTCTGTGTCTATCTGCCATTGGGATTCCAAGCGCACGGACCAATTTTCCTAAACTATGGGAAGGTTGCTCAGGCAATAGTTTTTTTGATAATTCAACCGTACAAAGCGTTCGGGCTTCAAAATCATATCCTAATCGTCTGAATTCAGTTCGTAATATTCTGTAATCAAAAGAGGCATTATGGGCTACAATAACACAGTCGTTTGTCATTTCGATGATGCGTTTCGCAACTTCAAAAAACTTGGGTGCTGATTGCAGCATGGCATTATTTATACCAGTAAGTTTCACTACAAAGGGCTGAATTGGAATTTCCGGATTTACCAAACTGATAAATTGATCCACCACCTCATGACCATCAAATTTATAGATGGCGATTTCAGTGATTCCTTCTTCGTTGAATTGTCCTCCAGTGGTTTCTATGTCTAGTATTGCGTACAAATTTCAGTATTCAGTGTTCAGTTTTTAGTAATCAGTTTTTTGATAGAAATTTTCAATTTTCAAATAAAAATCAATTTCTTCCTCCAAAGATACTACTTCCAATCCTAACCATGTTGCTTCCGCATTCAATTGCAAGTTGATAATCGCCGGACATTCCCATAGAGAGAATGGTAAATTGTGAATTATGAATTGTGAGTTGATCAAAAATCGATTTCAAATGAGAGAATTCTTTCTTGATTTGATCTTTATTGTCTGTAAAAGTCGCCATTCCCATTAATCCAACAATTCGAATATTTTTCATTTCCTCGAATTCACTTGAGGATAGGAGCGAAGCCAGTTCTTGCTCGTCAAGACCAAATTTAGTTTCTTCTTCGGCAATATGCATTTGTAATAAACAATCAATAATTCTATTCTGTTTTAGCGCTTGTTTATTGATTTCCTGTAGTAATTTCAAACTATCCACACCATGAATCAAGCTCACAAATTGTGCCATAAATTTGACTTTATTTGTTTGAACGTGACCTATCATGTGCCATTGAATGTCTTTAGGCATTTGTTCCCATTTTTCGGACATTTCCTGGATTTTGTTTTCTCCAAAAATGCGTTGACCGGCTTCATACGCTTCCATTAAATCAGAAACAGGTTTAGTTTTTGAAACCGCAACTAATGTTACTTGTTCAGGTAAAGTGGATTTTATTTGGAGTAAATTATTTTTTATTGACATTTTAATATTTTGATTTTAAAGCGTTACTAAAACCTAAAGTTCATAAACGACTAATCCGCTTCTAAATTTTGGCTCAATATATGTACTTTTTGGAGGCATTATTAAATTGGCATCTGCCAAGGCTTTTATTTCTCCAATGTTTGAGGGGAATAGTATAAAACCGATTTCAAATTCTCCTTGATCAATTTTGTTCTTTACTTCCAATACTGATTGTTTTCCTGAAAGGTATTCTATTCGCTCATCATTGCGTAAATCCTCAATGGCTAGAATAGGCAACAATACTTTTTTGTATAAAATTTGTGTGTCTAGACTATCCAAAGCTGTCTGGAAAACTTCATTTTCTTTTCGTAAAATTAAGCTATAGAACTCATAGTCAAGATACATTCCGAATTGATGCTTTTTCGAAGGCTGAAAAGGTTGCTGAAATTTATTTTCAAGAATAAAATCCTTTTCTAACTCTTTTATGAAATCTTCTTTTGAGAAACCGTTTAAATCTTTTACTAAACGATTGAATTCATATATTTTGACATTATTTTCGGAAATCAAATAGCTCAGAATGTGATTTTTAGCAGTGTTTTCTGGGTCATCATTTTCCTCTGATAATAATTTCAGTGCTTCAGTACGATGATGACCGTCAGCAATGTAAAGATTATTTGTTTTTTCAAATATATTTTGCAACCAATTAATTTCTAATGCATCTTCAATTTTCCACAAATAATGAATCTCTTTTTTTGTGGTTGAAAATTCAAAATCAGCTAATTTTTGGGTACAATTAAAAATCCAGTTTTCGATTGTTTTATTATCAGGATAGGTCATTAAAACCGGTTCTGTATTAAACTCTGAATATTTCATGTAGTCTTTGAGTAATCGGACTCTGAAAGCAATAATATCTTCATGTTTTTTGATGATATTGTTACAATAATCTGCTACACTTGTCCCCGCAATAATCCCTGTGAATGAATGAGTTTTGGTAACAATTTTATGAATATAAATAGCAGGTTTTTTATCTTTTACTAAAATGATTTCATTTTTGAAATCCTCGTATTTTTGATGTACTTGTCGGTATCTTTTTTCAAAAGAAACGCTTTCCTGATTGGTATAAGCGGGTTTTAGAATATGCAAAAAAGACAACGGATTGAAATCCAATTGCGCCGCTAATTCAGCATTTACATATTCTTCATAAGAACGGCAAGTAACAAGGCAAACCTTATCACGAGTAGGACGAACTGCTTTGAAAGGAACTATTTTAGCCATAATTATGTCAAAAGTCAAAAGCCAAAAGTCGAGAGTTTAAAGTAATTAACTTCAGACTCTCGACTTTTAAACATAGAGACTATATAAATTGTTTAGAAATTTTCTCTGCTTTTTTGCTTTCAGAATAATCGTAGAAACCTTCACCGGATTTTACACCCATTTTTCCTGCACGAACCATATTTACCAATAATGGGCAAGGAGCATATTTTGGATTTTTGAAACCGTCGTACATTACATTTAAAATGGCTAAACATACATCAAGACCAATAAAATCTGCTAATTGCAAAGGTCCCATTGGGTGACCCATTCCAAGTTTCATAACAGTGTCAATTTCATAAACGCCTGCCACTTTATTGTATAATGTTTCGATAGCTTCGTTAATCATTGGCATCAAAATTCTATTGGCAACAAAACCAGGATAATCGTTTACTTCAACAGGAGTTTTTCCTAATTTCTCAGAAAGATTCATGATGATTTTTGTTACTTCGTCAGAAGTATTATAACCGCGGATGATTTCCACCAATTTCATAATTGGCACTGGGTTCATAAAATGCATACCGATAACGCGTTCCGGATGCGCCACAACTGCTCCAATTTGAGTAATTGAAATCGAAGAAGTATTGGTTGCTAAAATCGTATTATGAGAACAAGCCTCGTTTAATTGTTTGAAGATATTTAATTTCAATTCAACATTTTCAGTTGCAGCTTCAACCACTAAATCTGCACCTACAACACCATCTTTGATATCTGTGTACGTGATAATATTGGTAATCGTTTTGGCTTTATCTTCTTGGGTAATGCTCCCTTTTGCAATCATTCGGTCTAAATTTGCGGCGATAGTTGCCATTCCTTTATCCAAAGATTTCTCTGAAACATCTATTAATTTTACGGTAAAACCACTTTGTGCAAAGGTGTGGGCGATTCCATTCCCCATTGTTCCTGCTCCGATTACGGCTATTGTTTTCATATTTTTTAGTTTAAAGTTTAAAAGTTTAAAGTTTAAAGTTCTCTCGAGCAACTTTAAACCTTAAACTTTAAACAAATTTTATTTACTTTTTAAAACAATCTATAATTTGGTACGCCACTCTTAAGGCTTCAGTTGCTTGCTCCAATGTTACCACAGGTTCTGTATCATTGATTATAGCATCTGCAAATGATTCTAATTCATCAAGAATTGCGTTGTTTTGTTCTACCTCTGGATTAGAGAAGTAGATTTGTTTTTTTACACCTTCGGCATTTTGTAAAATCATATCGAAATCGCCGGGAACTTCAGGGGCATCTTTCATTTTTACTACTTCACATTTCTTTTCTAAGAAATCCACCGAGATGTAAGCGTCTTTCTGGAAAAAACGAGATTTACGCATATTTTTCATAGAAATTCGGCTCGCCGTTAAATTGGCAACACAACCGTTTTCGAACTCTATTCTTGCATTGGCAATATCCGGTGTATCACTGATAACCGAAACGCCACTGGCATTTATATTTTTTACTTTAGATTTTACAACGCTCAAAATAGCATCAATATCATGAATCATCAAATCCAATACTACAGGAACATCGGTTCCACGAGGATTAAATTCAGCAAGACGATGAGTTTCTATAAACATAGGGTTTTCAATCATGTTTTTGGTAGCGATAAACGCTGGATTGAAACGTTCTACATGTCCAACTTGACCTTTTACATTGTATTCTTTTGCCAAAGCGATAATTTCTTCGGCTTCTTCAACCGTATTTGAAATGGGTTTTTCAATAAAAACATGCTTACCGGATTTGATGGCTACTTTAGCACATTTGTAGTGAGAAAGAGTTGGTGTTACAATGTCAATTACATCAACTGCATGAATAAGAGTTGCAATTGTGCTAAAATGTTTATAGCCAAATTCTTTAGAAACCTTCTCGGCATTCTCTTGATTTGGGTCATAAAAACCAACTAATTCATATTTATCAGATTGTTGTAATAAACGTAAATGTATTTTTCCTAGATGACCAGCACCTAATACTCCAATTTTCAGCATAACGATGTAATTTTTACAAAAATAGCAATAAAATGATTAATCTATTATTGATGTGGGACAATTATTCAGTTAATTTAAAATTTAAAATCCAACATTTGAATTCAGAAATTCTTTTCTATTTTTACCAAAATAAAACAGTAAATTTTGAAAGACACAGCCAAGCATCAAGGACTTCGGAATCAATTAGTAAGCGTTTTAGAACAAAAAGGGATTACTGATAAAAGTGTTTTGGATGCGATAAAAAAGATTCCAAGACATTTATTTTTAAATTCCAGTTTTGAAGATTATGCCTATCAAGATAAAGCATTTCCCATTGGAGCAGGTCAAACGATATCACAACCCTACACTGTAGCTTTTCAATCCCAATTATTAGAAGTAAAAAAAGAGCATAAAATTTTAGAAATAGGAACAGGTTCAGGATATCAAACAGCTGTTTTATGTTTGTTAGGAGCGAAAGTATTTAGCATTGAAAGACAAAAAGAATTGTTTAAGCAAACTTCTGTATTATTTCCAAAGCTGAACATTCGTCCTAAACATCTTTCTTTTGGAGATGGATATAAAGGATTACCAAGTTATGCTCCTTTTGATAGTATTATCGTAACTGCAGGAGCTCCATTTATTCCACAGCCATTGATGGCGCAGCTAAAAATAGGAGGAAGATTGGTTATTCCATTAGGCGAAGAGGTACAAATCATGACTTTGCTAATCAGGAAAAATGAAACTCAATTCGAAAAACATGAGTTTGGTGAGTTTCGATTCGTTCCTTTATTAGAAGATAAAAATTAAAATAGAAACCCGTCTCGTTATTTAAGCGAGACGGGTTTTTTATTGACCAATAATGTTTAAATACCGTTCTAAGCTTTCTTTTTCCATTTGCGCAATGAACAATAAAAAATCTTCTTTATTATTTTTAGTTTGAGCTGTTTCCAATGCCTGGTAATATTGCATTCTACTATTATAATCACCTTTTATATTAGCAATAATGTAGCCATGCTGTAATAAAACCAAGTTCATAACCAAACGCGAAGTTCTGCCATTTCCATCAATAAATGGATGAATGGTAACTAAACGTTCATGTATTTCGGCAGCCAAAACTATAGGATGAAGAATTGATTTATTACTTTCATACCATATAAAAAAATCATCCATTTCTTTTGCAACCAGAAACGGTTGCGGTGGCATGTGGCTGCTTCCTTGAATCATCACCTGTACTTTTCTATAACGACCTGCATCTTCGGGATGAATCCCTCTCAAAATAAGATTATGAATAGATAGTATTTCACGTTCATTGATGGAACTATTTCTTTGCATTAAATCTTTGATGTAGGCAATCGCTTCTTGATGATTTATTACTTCAAGATGTTCCCGCATACTTTTTCCAGAAATAGTTAAACCTTCATTGATAACCAAATCAGTTTCACGTAACGTCATGGTATTTCCTTCGATACGGTTACTTTCAAAAGTATATTCTAGCTCTAAAGCTTGTGCAATGCGATAGCTGTCAAATTGACGAAATCCATCTAGTTTTATTCTCAGAGTATCTATTTCATCTAAAATTTTCTGAAGTGTATTGGATAATTTTTTCTTGGAAGGTTTACTTTGATATCTAATTTCTTCTTCTGCAACTAATAATGCTTTTAATGCAAATTCGTCTTCGCCAATTTCATAAAGAATTTTTTCTTTAAGCCAAACGACCATTATAGTTTCTAAATCTATTTCCAGCAAAGATGCTAGTTTCACGACTTGTTCTCTTGTAGGTTTTCTGGTTCCGCCTTCAAATTTACTTATTAAGGCTTGGTCAATTCCTAAAAGTTGAGCCACTTCTCTAGTTTTGAGTCCTTTTTGTTCTCTTGCGTTTTTGAGTAGTGTTTTCATTTCTTAAAAATGTTTTTTATTGTCTTGACAAATTTAGTCATTTTTTAGGTTAAAAATCAATTATTTCAATTTTCTTTTAATTTAAAATGATTTCTTAATTCTCTCTAGATCGCGTTTAGTATCTTGTTCTTTAAGAGATTCGCGCTTATCGTAAGTTTTCTTTCCTTTACAAAGGCCAATTTGAAGTTTAGCCATTCCTTTTTCATTGGTGAACAATTTCAAAGGAATTATTGTCAATCCTTTAGCCTGAACGCTTCTTGCTAAGCTTTTTAACTCTCTTTTATTTAAAAGTAATTTGCGTTCGCTTCTGGCTTTGTGGTTAAACTGATTACCAAAAGTATACTCTTCAATGTAAGTATTTATCGCAAAAAGTTCATTATTGCTAAATTCACAAAAACTCTCAGTAATATTTGCTTTTCCTAATCGAATGGATTTGATTTCGGTTCCGGCTAAAACAATTCCAGCAGTGAAAGTTTCGATTATTTCATAGTCAAATCGAGCTCTTTTATTTAATATGTTTATTGTTTTTAGCATATTGCAAATGTAGCAAAAATTAAAGATTTAGCAATAAGTTATAGCAATTTCAAAAGTTGGTGAGTGATGGTATCACTATTTACAGTTACTATATATAGATTACCAAAAGTGGTATCTTCTATATCTGCATATATCTTTTGATTAATAATTTGATTAACAAAATTTGGTGTGGTGTTACTATGACCTACAATCAAAACTTTTTTACCCAGCGTTTCTTTTTTGAATGAATCTATGGCTGTAGTTTTAGGATTGTACAGTTTAATTTGGATCTTCTTAGCTGCAGCAGTAGGATTAGCAGTTTGTATTGTTCTTTTATAATCCGTTGAGTAGATTTCATCAAAACCAACTTCTGAGAATATTTTGTTCCAAAGATTAGCTCTTTCAAGACCAATTTCTGATAAATCAGGATTTTGAGAATTATCAACTTTTTCAGCGTGACGTATGAAGTAATAAGTAGTTGTGCTTTGTTGTCCAAAACTAATTTGTAAAACAAATAAAGCGATTATTAATAGATACTTTTTCATTTGAATAAATTTAAAAATTAGTATTTACGATTTTAATATATTTGCAAAATGGAAAACTCAAAATCTAAAGATCCGCTTCACGGAATTACGCTTCAAAGAATCGTTGAACAATTAGTTGAATATTATGGTTTTGATACTCTTGGAGAATTAGTGAAAATTAAATGTTTTACAGATAATCCAAGTATAAAATCCAGTTTGACTTTTTTAAGAAAAACGGATTGGGCAAGAACGCAAGTAGAAAATTTGTATATAAAATCAGTAACTAAATTCCCTAAATAGATTTCAGTTTAATTTATAGGAAATCATTACACCTCCTCTATAAGGGAACCATTCACCGCTTTTATTGTAATTTTTTGCTTGCTCATATCTCTCATTAGTTCCAATGTAGTAGCCTTTATAAAAACCCTGATGCCAACCACCACCTAAAAAACAATCCAGCATAAATTTGTCATTGATTTTTACTTGATATCCAATAGTTGTACCTATAAAATATCCAAAGCCTTTTTCATATAAATTAGTGTTTATGTAATTCCATTTTTGAAAATTAAAGATACTAGCCCCAATATGCGCACCTGCATAAAAACCATTGTATTTTTCTTTAAAATGATATCTGTATTCTGGTGTGAAAGTATAAAACTCTCTAGGTTTTCCATTTACTGATTCCCAAAAAGAAGCTAAAACATCAAATTGTAATGTGGATTTTTCTCCAATACTCGTTTCAAGACCTATATTTGGAACTGTCAATAAAGTAGTAAAAGCATTTGCTTTTATATATGTTTGACTCTGTGATAAAAAAGAAAAGAAAAGAAATAGAGCGATAAATAATTTTTTCATAATGTGTAGATTCTACTTTTTTTGGTCAAAAAGAGACTAAAGACAATGACAAATATAGCCATTAATGTTTGATAGCCTTTTATGTTTAAAGTAAATATTGTCAGTTTAAACGTATTTTAACACTATAAAAGAGGGCGTCATTAAAGACTATTTGTTTAAAATAGAATAAATAACGGTATCCAAAAATCGTCCTTCAAAAAATTCATTTTCTTTTAAATGTGCTTCTTTAACAAAGCCATTTTTTTCTAAAACTTTTGCAGACCCATGATTTTCAGGAGCTATAATTGCTTCAATAGAATGCAATTTCATTATTTTAAAACCATAATTTACAGCTTCGCTCACCGCTTCTGAAATAATTCCTTTTCCATTGTATTCTGGAAGTAACATATAGCCAATTTCAGCTCGATAATGTTCTGGTTTTATTCTGTAATGACCAATTATTCCAATTAATTTTGGGTTATCTTTCAACGTAATCGCCCAATTTATGCCTTCATTGGTTTCTATTTTTGTATCTATCATTGCAATATGTTCCAAGGCATCTTCATCAGTTTTCACTAAAGGTCTTGGAATATATTTCATCGTTTCGGGATTAGATCGCAATGCGAAAATCTCCTTTACATCATTAGAATCCACTCTTCGTAAAAGCAAACGTTCAGTTTCTAAATTTGGAAATGGACTGAAATTAATAGTTAACATATTTTATTTTTTTAATTAAAGGATTTCGATACTGAAATTTGAATTAAAAATTTCATTTGATTCTAAAATTTGAATAGCTTCTTTCTCTAATAGATTTCCGGAATTCTCATTGGTATCCGAATAACCAAACCAAGGTTCGATACAAAGAAAGGGCGCATTCATTTTGGTCCAAATTCCTAAACTTGGAAAATCTTTAAAATGTACTCTCAAAATTGGATTTTCATTTTCTAAAATTGTCAATGAATCAGATTGTAATGTTTTGAAAATTAAAGCGTCGTTTTTGAATAATTCATACGTTAGCGGAATCTGTTTATTATGAACTTCTAATTGCTTCGTATTATTTGAAATTAAATCATCCTCCAAAAGATAATATTCCAACTTTTCTTCTTTTTCAAAAGCAATAGCGTAATTTTCGAATTGATTTGGTAAAGCAAAAGCAGGATGCGCTCCAATAGCAAATGGCATCGTAGATTTCCCTTTGTTAATTACTTTATATGCAATGAATAAATTGTTTTTGTCTAATGTGTAAATCAGTTGTAATTCAAATTCAAAAGGATATACTTTTAAGGTCTCGTCAGAAGATTGTATGGAGAAAGTAGCACTATTATCTGACGCATTGATTAATTCAAATTCCATATCTCTGGCAAATCCATGTCGCGATAAATGATATTCCATTCCATTATGATGAAAGGAATTATCTTTTAAAGTTCCAACAATTGGAAACAAAATAGGAGAGTGTTTGCCCCAAAATTCTAGATTTCCTTCCCAAATGTATTCTTTATTCAGATTTGTTTTTAAGGAAATTAATTCGGCACCGAAATTTTTGATTTCTGCGGTTAGAACGGAGTTTTTTATTATAGTAGTCAAAATTGTTCTTCGTTAATTTAAAAATTGATTTTGTATGGTAAATATATTTTATAATTTTTAATTCTAATTAGGTTTAAGCTTGATTTTATTTATTTAAAATGGAATCAATTCTTTCTTAATAGTTTAAAATCCTCTTTTTTTTCATTAATTTGTGATATAAACTATAAGAAAAATGAAAAACAGTCGCTTCAGAGTCATGCTACATTTGGCTTTATTATTAGGAGTTACGTCTGCTTGGGCGCAACAAATCCCTGTAAATGTATCAAGTAACTCAATCTCAAAGTATGATTATCATGATGCTTTTGCTCCACATTTTTACTCTAAAAATGGAACAAGTACACGATCTGCAAGTGGTCAGCCAGGAGCTGAATATTGGCAAAATAGTGCTGATTATAAATTAACGGCAAAATTGGATGAGAAAAACAATGAAATTTCCGGAACGGGAATCATCACGTATACGAACAACAGTCCTGATAAATTGGCTTTTGTTTGGATGAACTTAGACCAGAATTTGTTCAAAGCAGATTCCCGTGGAAATGCAGTTGTGCCTTTGACAGGTAGTCGAAATGGGGCTCAAGGCCAAATTTTTGATGGCGGTCATAAAATAAAATCGGTGAAAGTTATCACTACTGTAAAAGGTGTAGCTACTGAAAAAGAAGCAAAATATGTAATTACGGATACTAGAATGCAGGTTTTTCTTCCGCAGGGATTAAATGCTAAAGGCGGTTCCGTTAAAATTAAAATGGACTTTTCTTTTATAGCTCCTTTTGAAGGTTCGGACAGAATGGGAGTATTGGAAACTAAAAACGGAAAAATTTTCACCATAGCACAGTGGTATCCGCGTATGTGTGTGTATGATGATGTACGAGGCTGGAATACGAATCCGTATTTAGGAGCGTCGGAATTTTACTTGGAATACGGTGATTTTGATGTGAGCATTACAGCGCCATCCAATCATATTGTGGTTGCTTCCGGCGAATTACTAAATCCTACAGCTGTTTATTCTGCAGAAGAACAAAAACGTTTGGCACAAGCAAAACAAAGTGATAAAACAGTTTTTATTCGTACTGCTGCCGAAGTTGAAAACACATCAAAAACAGTTGCTACAACTACTAAAACTTGGAATTATAAAATCAAAAATGCCCGTGATTTTTCTTGGTCTTCTTCAGCGGCATTTATTTTAGACGCAGCAAAAATTAATTTGCCAAGCGGAAAGAAATCTTTAGCGATTTCAGTTTATCCTATAGAAAGTGCTGGAGACGCCGCTTGGGGACGTTCCACAGAATATACGAAAGCTTCCATTGAAAATTATTCTAAAAGATGGTTAGAATATCCGTATCCAGCGGCTACAAATGTTGCAGGAAACGAAGGCGGAATGGAATATCCAGGAATTGTTTTTTGCAGTTGGGAGTCAAAAGGTGAAGATTTATGGGGCGTTACAGATCATGAATTTGGACACATTTGGTTTCCTATGATTGTTGGTTCAAATGAAAGAATGTTTGCTTGGATGGATGAGGGTTTTAATACTTTTATTAATTCATTGAGTTCAGTAGATTTTAATAATGGCGAGTACAAAGATAAGCCGGTTGATATGCATCAAAGAGCGGAAGTGTATACAAGTCCGAATCTTGAAACCATAATGAGTTCTCCGGACAACATGAAAGAAGCTAATATTGGTCTTTTGGCGTATTCAAAACCAAGTTCAGGATTAGTGATTTTGCGTGAACAAGTTCTTGGACCGGAGCGTTTTGATTTAGCTTTGAAAACTTACGTAGAACGTTGGGCATACAAACATCCGCAACCAGATGATTTCTTTAGAACAATCGAAAATGTTGCAGGGGAAGATTTGAGTTGGTTTTGGAGAGGTTGGTTTCAATACAATTGGCGATTAGACCAAGGAATTAATTCGATAAAATATGTGAAAAACGATCCTAAACAAGGAGTTGTGATTTCGATTGAAAACTTCGAAAAAATGGCTATGCCAGTAAGTTTAGACGTAAAAACGAAAAGCGGGCAACTAACACGTGTTAAATTACCGGTTGAAGTTTGGCAAAGAAACAAAGCGTGGTCATTCAAACACAATTCGACAGAAGAAATTGAAAGCATCACACTGGATCCAGATCATGTTTTACCAGATACGAATGAAGGAAATAACACTTGGACAGCAAGCAAAGGTTTGATTGAAAAAGATGTTATTCTGGATGGTTATTTAGGAACGTATTCAACTAAAATGGCACCTCTAAAAATTACTTTTTCAGAGAAAAATGGTGTGCTAAATGTTTTGATAACTAATTATCCAAGTTTTACGGTGGAACCAATTGGAAAAAACAGTTTTGAATCGAAACAAGCAGGACTTAAATTTGAATTTAATGACAATTTAAACGGATTTGATATGTTGATACCTGAAGGACAAAAAATACCATTTACAAAAGATAAATAGTATTTTGGTTTTAATAAAATAAAAAAGACTTGTAGCCTTAATTGCTACAAGTCTTTTTTTATTTACTCTATTTTTCTATTCTAAATTTACTCTGGAATTTGCTGACTTAGGCAATGTAATGTTCCAAAACCCCAAATAAAATCAGTAGCGCTAATCCCAATGATTTCTCTATCAGGAAAACATTCTGAAAGTATGTTTAAAGCTACTCTGTCGTTACTGTCGTTAAAAGTAGGGACCAAAACACAATTGTTTAAAATCAAGAAATTGGCATAACTCGCTGGCAATCGCAAGCCGTCAAATTCCAAACGTTTTGGCATTGGTAGAACTACAATTACTGGAGATTTACCATTTTCCAGTTTGGCATTTTGCAAGCGTTTTAAATTGTCTTGCAATGGTTTGTAGTTATTATCCGTTGGGTCTGTTTCTACAATAGTCACAATCGTATCTTCGTTTACAAATCGGCATAAATCATCAATATGTCCGTGCGTATCGTCACCTTCAATTCCGTCACCTAACCAAATCACATTCGTAATTCCAAGGTATTCCTTGAAAACGGCTTCGTAATCTGCTTTGGTGAAATTTGGATTCCGAACCTGAATATCAGGATGCATCAAACATTCTTCGGAAGTCAGTAAAGTACCGCGTCCATTGGTGTCAATGGCACCACCTTCTACAATTACCGGTTTTCCTTCGTACATGACCTGAGTCACAGGAATATTTAGAAATTCGCCCACTTTCGCAGGAACAAACTTGTCCAACTGAATGTTTTTATATTTTGCCCAGCCATTAAAATTAAAGTTTAACGCTTCTCTTTCGGTTCCGTTTTTAACGATTATCGGACCCGAATCACGCATCCAACTTCTATTGGTTTTATAAATAATGTAGGAAACATTTGTTAGCACAACATGAGCTGTTTCCAGCATCGTATTGACTTTTTCTTTTTGGTTATCATCGGCAACTACTAAAAAGACTTGTTCGAAAGTAGCCACTTTTTTAATGAATTCCACAAAAGCCCATTGAACTGCTTCATATTTCCCTGGCCAATCCTTACCGTTGTGAGGAAAACACAGTAAAATCCCTTGTTGTTTTTCCCATTCGGCAGGAAATCTTCTATTATTTGTAGTCATACAGCGTTTCTAATTTTAAAGACTGCAAATATAAACATTCAGTAGGATTTTAAAATAGTTAGCAACCATTCATTTTGGGCAACTCATAAATTTATAAGAATAGTTTTGGTAATGATTATATAATATTTAGTTAATTCTAGTCGGGTTTCAGCTAGTTATTTTTGAAAAAATTTAAAAATTACAGTTATGAAAAAATATGGTATTACACTACTCGCGGCAATTATGATATTGTCAAGTTGCGAAAATGACTCTAATAAGGAGGATTCTCCAGAGTTGGTTGTAAATGAAAATGCATCCACTTTCAAAGAAATTGGTTCCATTACAGTCGGTGGTGCCGGAGCTGCTGAAATAAGTGCGTATGATGAAGTTTCTAAAAAGTTATTTACCGTAAACAACAGTAATACGAATAGAATTGATGTTATTGATTTGTCTAATCCATCCAGTCCAGTTTTTCTAACAAGTATTGATTTAACTCCATTTAACGGAGCTTCAAACAGTGTTGCTACCTATAATGGAAAGTTAGCAGTGGCATTGGAAGCAAAACCGAATAAGCAAGATGCAGGAAAAGTGGTTGTTTTTGACACGGCTAATTACAGTGTAATCAAAGAAATTACGGTTGGTGCTTTGCCGGACATGATTACATTTTCTCCTGATGGGAATTATATCATGACCGCTAATGAAGGAGAGCCAAATGATACGTATTCTATAGATCCGGATGGTTCTGTTTCTATTATTGCGGTCAACAATAATTATGCGGTGACGACTTTAAATTTCGGAAGTTTTAGCAGTCAATTGAGTACACTGAAAACAAAAGGATTCCGAATTGCAAGTCCAACTAATAATTTTGTCTCTGATATTGAACCGGAATACATCACGATTTCCTCGGATTCAAAAACGGCTTGGGTGACTTTACAGGAAAATAACGGAGTGGCTAAAATTGATTTGGCAACAAAAACGATCACGAATATTTTTCCATTAGGTTATAAAGACTACAATCTTGCCGAAAATGCTATCGATATCAGCGATAAAGATGGGGGTGTTTTTACTAATGTGTGGAAATTGAAAGGAATGTTTCAACCGGATGCTATCACTAATTTTGAAATCAATAAAATCCCTTATTTTGTTACTGCAAATGAAGGAGATGCCAGAGAATATAGTGCTTTTGTAGATGTAAAAAGAATCAGCAGTTCTTCGGTTGTCCTTGATCCAATAGCGTTTCCTAATGCGGCGGCTTTAAAAGCAGAAGCAAGCATGGGAAGGTTGAATATCAATACCAAAATGGGTGATACGGACGGCGATAGTGATTTTGATGAATTAGTTTCTTTTGGAGCCCGTTCTTTCTCAATTTGGAATGGAAACACAGGAGAAATAGTATTCGACAGTAAAAATGAACTTGATAAAAAAGCACAAGAATTGGGTATTTATGATGATGCCAGAAGTGATGATAAATCAGTAGAGCCAGAATCAGTTGTAGTGACTAAAATGGGCGATAAAACGATTCTTTTTGTTGGGTTGGAACGAGTAGATGCCGTTATGGTGTATGATGTTTCGAATCCTGTTGCTCCAAAATTTTTACAGACTTTTAAAACGGGTGATGCGCCTGAAGGTTTACTTTTTATTCCAGCTTCAAAAAGTCCTACCAAAAGAAGTTTAGTGGTGGTAAGTAGTGAAGGCGATGGTGTCGTTAAAATATTTCAACCGGATTTGAATTAGATTTAGAAGTTTACTTTAAATAAAAATCCCTGCTTAGAAAGATTTCTTAGCAGGGATTTTTTAGTATCGAAAGGCGACTTAATCAATCGCTCTTTTTGTAATATCTCCAAAAGCGTCTATTCTTCTGTCTCTAAAAAATGGCCAGTTCTGACGCACATTTTCCTGTAAGTCTAAGTCTACTTCGGCAATCAGAATTTCTTCTTTGTCGTGTGAGGCTTGCGCCAAAATTTCGCCTTGTGGTCCCGCAATAAACGAAGATCCCCAAAACTGAATTCCCGCCGTATCAGGCAAGTATTGTTCTAAACCTATTCTATTTGCTGCTGCAACATACACGCCATTTGCAACTGCGTGCCCTTTCATAACACTCATCCAAGCGCCATGTTGGTTTTCACCGTATTGCTCTTTTTCTTGTGGATGCCATCCAATTGCTGTTGGGTAAAACAACACTTCAGCACCTTGTAAAGCCGTCAAACGCGCTGCTTCAGGATACCATTGATCCCAACAAATTAAGGTTCCTATTTTTCCTTTTTTAGTTGGAATTGTTTTGAAACCCAAATCTCCAGGTGTGAAATAGAATTTTTCATAAAAATGAGGATCGTCCGGAATGTGCATTTTGCGATACAATCCTGCTTCTGAACCGTCTGTGTCTATGATATAAGCACTATTATGGTAGATTCCTGCCATTCTTTTTTCGAAGAAAGGAACAATAATCACTACGCCTAATTCTTTTGCCAAAGCGCTAAAAGCAATAAACGAAGTGCTGTATAAAGGTTCTGCCAAAGCAAAATTATCTACATCTTCGCTTTGACAAAAATAATGACTGCTGTATAATTCCGGTAACGAAATAACTTCGGCACCAAGGTTGGCGGCATCACGAACCCAACTGATACATTTTTTTAAGTTGTTTTCGGCAATATCATTAAGATTCAATTGAATGACCGCTATTTTGTATTTCTTGTTTGGCATGACTAAAATTTTAGACTGCAAAAATAGTGAATTTTATAAACAGTAGAAAATAGGGGTAATGTGTTTTTTAGGATTTAAATAGTCTTTGGACCTATTATGTTTTAAGAACTTCAATGAAGTTGGTAGAAGTTATCTAAAGAGGATGGCGAATAATTGCCGATACTAGCAATACTTTGAGCAGGAGAAAAATTAATATAAAATTGGCATTAACAAAGTCAAGTAGGTTTTATTTTTGTATAGTATTATAGCTAATAAAAAGGGTTCTGTTTTACTACAATACAAGTAATTTATAATTAATTAAATTTTTACAATTATGACTGAAGAATTCAAAATCATCGATAAAGAAGACATAGCACTTCTTAAATTTCCGACAACAGATGTTCTTGACGATGTGGACGAAATAAAAACGAGAATAAGCGATATCAATAGGGCTTTGTCATTGGGTAATTTAGAACATTCAAAAATTAAAATTTTCTTTGAAGATAGCGAATCCAAAAAAATAGTAGATACTACGGTTTGGGGTGTTACAGACAAAAATGTGATACTAAAGCAAGGTGTGATGATTCCAATTCAGCGTATATATAAGTTGTTTTAGTATCGTATTCTTTACTTATTTGGAACTGTTCTTTTCCCAATTAGCTGTATCGCTAAGAATTGTTTTTTTACGGATTATTTGTCCATTTTATTTGCCGAACCAATTAAATTAACATCTACAAGTTCCAGAGATTTGACCATATCTTTAACTGTCTCCTTGTATTTTTTAAAATGAGTTGTTTCTATGTGTGATTTGTATGCCGTTGTATCAGCATATATTTCAAGTATGGTGATGTGTGATGGTTCGGTTTTGTCTGCAACGGCGTAATACGTTAATACACCTGGCTCAAGACGAACTGCAGTAGTCATTTGTTCTTTTAGCGCAATATTATATTTGTCCAATTGCAATGGATCAACTTTAATTTTTGCCAATCGTACCATTTGAATTTTTTCCTGAGCTACAGTATTTGTACTAAAGGAAACTATAAAAAAAGTGACTATTACAGTCAATAATGTATGGGTTGGTTTAAATGTTTTCATATTTGTTATGTTTAAGTTTACATTATAATAGTCAAGAGTCCTTTTTGATAGTTGTCAATAAGTTGCTTGTTTTTGTTTGTTCAGGAGCGGTTTTTAGGTTTTAAATAGTTTGCGGATATTTTTATTTGGGTTTCCTTATGACTACTCCGAAGACGGGAAACTTTGAAGAGCTGGTGTATTTTCAAATACAGACCAAACTAGCAATAAAGCCAAACCGCTGTTACTAGTAGGCTTTAATTCTTGCCTTCCAGCTTAAATATTTTGTTGAATAAATTTTGGCACTCAATTTTGATTTCTTCTTTTAAATCACTCCCAGGTTTAATTCCAAAAAACACACCATTTGGATTTGTATTCATATCGTAATGATTGTGTAATCTATCGTGTTTTTCAATAGAAAGAGGTGAGTTCCTTTCTTCAAAATATTCAGAATGTTTGTTTTCAATTTTTTGTAAACCTTCTTTTAGCCTTTTCATTTTAGGTGCTCCTTTGTTGCCGTAAAATAATTCTGTCTCGTCCATGATATTATATTTTGATTAGTAGTTAATCATCAGTAAAAATAAAGAATAACTAAATAAAGCTTACGTTAATGATTTTTTGTTATAAAAAAATTAAATTGTCTTTTACAAATTACAGGATTTATAAACAATTCATTTCTAAACTTGTTAGTTACTTCCTGCAGCTACAAGAGGTTTGGGAAAACTATGCCGTTTTTTCGGTTTAAGACTGAACTTTAAAACACAAACTCAAGTCTCAGTTTATGTCTGAAACCCAAATCTCGTGTAACTGTTGTTGTGTGCAGTTAATCGTTTCTAATCTTATTTATTAGGTATTCAATACTAGTTCTTTTAAAAAAATATAATGCTACACAAATTGTGTATAATGTCCAAAATAAACTCAAAGCCATTAAAATATACATTATAGCACTCCAAATTTCTTTTGAAATACCCAGGAAGTCTTTAAAATCTGCGAAAAGACATGTGAGCAAGAAACTTAGAAATAAACCTAAAGGAGTCATCCATTCGATAGTTTTACGATATTCTTTTAAATACTTAATAAGTATATTTTCCAATTTATCGTGAGTTATCTCTATTAAGTCAGATTGAGTATTACTACAAACTTTATTTATATATTTATTATTTGCCATCTTTCACCTCCTTTATATAGAAATTAAATTGAATTGTCTTTCCACAATTTGGCAAATCAAAAATTCTATAACTTAAAAAAAGAGGTTTTTGACGTAATGTACCTACATCAATTGGATTTGTACTCCCTCCATTTTGAATATTATTAAAGTTTAAAAAGTTTATTTGTAACGTATGAGTATCAATAGTAACAAATCGTGATATTACACCTTTTTCATTTGTATCGGCCGAAAAATTGAAGATGAATGTATAATCTCCTTCAATTTCATCAGTTAGTTTTACAGTAATCGGTAAACTATCAATTTGAATGACTAGTCCCGAATGGACTAATGTATATTCACCAAGTTTTATTTCCATATAGTTTTTTAATTACCTACTACTTACATATACTCGCTACAAAGTAGCGCCTATACAACCGTAATTGGGAAGATTGTCGTTATTTTATAGCGATATAGTAAACAAATATATTAAAATTTTCTTACAAATTATCGATCAATTTTTTTATTCCAATATGATTTATAACAGATTCTAAACTTTAATAAAGCACTTTTTTCGGAAACTTTATTCTGGAAAAAACGCGTTGTCAAATAGCCCCGATGGGAGCAAGTATCCTTTTTATAAATGCAACCCGATAGGGTTGCGTTTATAAAAAGATACTGCGGACAGCGGGACAACTCGTGTTGAAAAATTAGAAATGTTCTGCTCCTAAAAAAGCATAAAAAAAACACCAGCCTTTCGACTGATGTTCTCCTTGTTTTTAAATTATGTATGCGGCTAAAGTGTATTCAATTGTTGCTTACTTTTTGCCAATGATCTTTTTGAACAGGGTTACAATTCCCAAAACAATTCCCCCGAATCCAAGGCCGATTATAAATTCAATTATTATAGACGGTATTTGTGGTAGTATATCGTGTAGGAACGGAATTTCATGTACAAATATCCCACCAGCCACTAATAATAAAGCGATAGTACCAATAACGGATAGACTTTTGATGACTTTTGGCAGCGCTTGTACCAGAATATTACCTACCGTTTTTGTAAAACTTTTTTCTTTGGAACTCATTTGAATCAGTTTTAAACCTGCTTCATCCATTCTTACAATTAGAGCTACAATCCCATAAACACCTACGGTTGCTATTATTGCAATGATAGAAACTACAAGAATCTGTGATAAAATAGGTTTTCCAATAACGGTGCCCAGCGCAATAATTACGATTTCTACTGATAAAATAAAATCGGTTACGATGGCTGATTTTATTTTTTCTTTTTCAAAGGCTAAAATTTGTTCTTCGGTCATCGGTTCCAACGAAATTTCGTGTTTTGCATGTTCGTGCGGAAAGAAGTATTCGTATATTTTTTCGGCACCTTCGTAGGCTAAATAAAGTCCGCCAAGCACTAAGATTATGATAACAGCCACCGGTAAAAAAGCACTCAGCAGAAAGGCGATGGGTAAAATGATTACTTTATTAAGGAAAGAACCTTTTGCAATTGCCCATAATACGGGAAGTTCTCTTGAGGAGATAAATCCTGAGGCTTTTTCGGCATTTACGGCTAAATCATCGCCTAAAATACCAGCCGTTTTTTTGGCTGCAAATTTACTCATTACTGCAACATCATCCATAATTGCTGCGATATCATCTAATAGTGCGAAAAAACCTGATGCCATTTTGATTGTTTTAGAAACCGCGTTTATTTTGGTATTGCTTTGCCAAAATCTAATCTGCGCGTTTTGATTGTTTATTGATGCGAATCTAAAACTTTTTTTATTTACTCTATTTATAAAACGGATGAATTTTTAGTTAATATTCCCCCAAAACCTTTCTGTAGTAACGATACTGTTTTTAATTACTTTTGGAATAAAAATAATTATGGGATTTAAACATGTATTTAAAGCTAAATTAGATTGGCTTTTTTCCAAAAAGGAAGCGGCGACGTATACTAAAAGTCATAGCATAACGATTGATGGTAAGGCTGTTCTACATGTTTCGGCGGCTAAAGCTTTCAAAGGAGATCCTGCTTTGTACAATCCTGAAGACCTGTTATTGAGTAGTGTAGTTTCCTGTCACATGATGTCTTACTTATATGTTTGTAAACAAAATGATATCGATGTGGTGTCTTATACAGACGAAGCGGAGGCAACTCTGGAGGTTTCGGCTGACGGTAGCGGCCGTTTTATTGCGATTAAACTTAATCCGAAAGTTCGGATTACTAACATAGAAAAAATAGAGGAGGCACTTAGTTTGCATAAAAAAGCAAACCAACTCTGTTTTATAGCCAATTCGTGTAATTTTCCAATTCTGCGCTTTCCAACTTGTGAAATTGAAGCTATAGATTAAAGTGGTTTCGCATTTTTACTTTTTTGGGATACGGATTATAATAACAGCAATTAAATCAGCCGGTTTACTCCTAAAAAACAGTATGGCATAAAAAAACACCAGCCTTTTGACTAGTGTTTTCATAAGTTTAAATGTTCTAGATTCTTAAGAAACTAATTCACCCTGTTCCTAAAAAAAGGATGACATAAAAAAACACCAACCTTTCGATTGGTGTTTTTGATATTAAAAAAAAAGAGATTAATAATCATGTAATTTTTCTTGGTATTTTACAAAACCAAAAACTTCAATTGTTTCTTCATTTATTTTATAAACGATAGTATAACCCTTGAAAATCAAATCCCGAATAGTGTTGTCTTCAAAATAGGTTGATTTTCTAAATCTATAAGGATTTGGATGAATATTTTTTACTTCTTTTAATACATCCATATTGAATTTTCGAGCTCTACTGGGGCTATCTTTTGCAATATATATAACCTGATTTTCAAGCCGATCAATAAAGGAACTTTTAAGAAGGATTCTCATACTTTCGAATTGTTTTTTCAATTCTTATTTCTGCTTCTTCTACGGTAAAAAATGTTGCTGTGCCACTTTTTATGTCTTCAAGTTCCCGCTCTAAATAGTTTTTAGTTTCAGTAAAATCTTCATTTTCTTTAATGATTTCAACTTCATCTTTACTGAATCGATTAAGAAACCACATTAACTCATTATAGATACTATCGTTTATTTTTAACTTAATAGTTTGCATAATTTTATTTTTATCAAAGATAGTCAAATATTTACTCTACTAACTCGGTTTGATTTCTAAAAACCAGTTTTCCATCAAACGCATCAATCAAAATAATGCTGTCTGTAGTTATTTTTCCGGATAGAATTTCTTTGGATAATTCATTGAGAACGTCTCTTTGAATCACACGTTTTACAGGTCTGGCTCCAAATTGCGGATCGTATCCTTTCTCAGATAAATAGGCAATAGCTTCTGGAGTGGCGTCCATCGTGATACCTTGTTGTGCCAGCATTTTGGTTACATTTTTCAGTTGTAACCCTACAATTTGAGCTATATTTTCATTGGTTAATGGCGTGAACATTACAATTTCATCAATACGATTGATGAATTCCGGACGCACCGTTTGTTTTAACAACCCAAGAACTTCTACTTTAGCCAATTCGGTTGCGGCTTCCACGCTTCCTTTCAGGTTTTCGAATTTCTCCTGTATAATTTGGCTTCCCATATTAGAAGTCATGATAATAATCGTGTTTTTAAAATCTGCCAAACGTCCTTTGTTATCTGTCAAACGTCCTTCGTCCAAAACTTGTAGCAAGATGTTGAACGTGTCCGGATGCGCTTTCTCAATCTCATCCAATAAGATTACGGAATACGGTTTTCTACGAACGGCTTCGGTCAATTGTCCGCCTTCATCATAACCTACATATCCCGGAGGCGCACCAACCAAACGGCTTACGCTGTGGCGTTCTTGGTATTCGCTCATGTCAATACGGGTCATCGCATTTTCATCGTCAAATAGGTATTCGGCTAAGGCTTTCGCCAATTCTGTTTTTCCAACTCCGGTTGTTCCAAGGAAAAGAAACGTTCCCACTGGTTTTTTCATATCCTGTAATCCGGCACGGCTTCTGCGCACGGCATCACTTACCGCCTGAATGGCTTCTTCTTGTCCTACAACCCTGTGATGCAATTCATCTTCCAGTTTCAATAGTTTTTCTCTTTCGCCTTGAAGCATTTTCATTACTGGAATTCCCGTCCATTTTGCCACGACTTCTGCAATATCTTCACGGGTAACTTCTTCTTTAATCAAAGAAGTTCCTCCAGTTTGATCTTCGGCCAATTGTTTTTGAAACGCATCCAATCGTTCTTGGGCTTCTTTGATTTTTCCATAACGAATTTCGGCAACTTTTCCATAATCACCATCACGCTCTGCACGTTCGGCTTCGTATTTGAAATCCTCTATCTCCGTTTTTACCGCTTGAATGTTATCGACCACATCTTTCTCCGATTTCCATTTGGCGTAAATTTCGTTTCTCTCTTCTTTTAGGTTGGCCAAATCCATTCCTAAAACTTTGAGTTTACTTTCGTCTTTTTCTCTTTTAATCGCTTCAATTTCAATTTCCAATTGCATTACTTTTCTATCCAAAACATCCAATTCTTCGGGTTTTGAATTGATTTCCATACGCAGTTTTGAAGCGGCTTCGTCCATTAAATCGATTGCTTTGTCCGGAAGAAAACGGTTCGTAATATAGCGTTGCGATAATTCAACAGCCGCAATAATAGCATCGTCTTTGATTTGGACTTTATGGTGTGTTTCGTATTTCTCCTTGATTCCACGCAAAATCGAAATAGCGCTTTCGGTATCCGGTTCTTCGACCATTATTTTTTGGAAACGTCTCTCTAATGCTTTATCCTTTTCAAAATATTTTTGATATTCGTCTAATGTGGTTGCTCCAATCGCACGCAGTTCCCCACGAGCCAACGCCGGTTTCAGAATATTTGCCGCATCCATGGCACCTTCGCCACCACCAGCTCCCACAAGCGTATGGATTTCGTCTATGAATAAAACAATATCGCCTTCGGCAGAAGTCACCTCTTTTACCACGGATTTTAGTCGTTCTTCAAATTCCCCTTTGTATTTAGCACCTGCAATCAGCGCCCCCATATCAAGGGAATACACGATTTTATCTTTCAGGTTTTCAGGAACGTCTCCATCAACAATTCGGTGTGCTAATCCTTCCGCAATGGCGGTTTTTCCCACTCCGGGTTCACCAACCAACATTGGATTGTTTTTGGTTCTACGGGTCAGGATTTGTAACACACGACGAATTTCCTCATCACGTCCAATAACGGGATCGAGTTTCCCGGTACGGGCTAATTCGTTGAGGTTTTTGGCGTATTTATTTAAAGAATTATAGGTTTCCTCAGCAGATGCCGATGTCACTCGTTCTCCTTTTCTCAATTCATCGATTGCGGCTTTTAGTCCTTTTTCGGTAACGCCTTGGTCTTTTAGGATTTGGGCAACTTTACTTTTAGAACCAAATATGGCTAAAATTAAATGCTCCAAAGAAACGAATTCATCATTCATTTTTTTTGCAATAATCTCGGCTTCGTTCAGCGTTGAATTTGCAGTTCTGGAAAGCATAATTTCACCACCGGAAACTTTCGGGAAGCTTTGTATCGTGCTGTCTATTATTTGTTCCAATAAACTCACATTTACATTGAGTTTTTTAAGCAGAAAAGGAGCCACATTTTCATCTACTTCAAAAATGGCTTTGAAAATATGTTCGTTTTCTATTTGTTGTTGCCCGTAGCTTTGCGCCAATTGTTGGGATAGCTGGATGGCTTCCTGGGATTTGATTGTAAATTTATTTATGTTCATGATGTTATTTGTTTTGTGGTTATTTGACTAACTTTGCGAATCAATATTCAATTTATATTCCAATACAATATTACCGACAAATTGACAGAAATTTCATGATTTTTATTATATTTCAAAGTCAAAATGTCTTAAAATAAGACAATTATGAGTTTTTTTAAAAATATGTTCAATAGTTCAGACGACAAGGATTTAAATGAAAATAAAATCAATTGGAATGAACTAACCGATTTAGGGCAACTGAATGAAATTATTGCTATTTCGAATGAAAAACCAGTAGCAATTTTTAAACACAGTACACGATGCAGTGTAAGTAGGATGGCACTGAAACAGTTTGAAAATGAGTTTAATAGCTCAGATAAAGTTACGCCTTATTTTTTAGATTTAATAGCATATAGAGCTATTTCTAATGCCATTGCGGATCAATTTGGTGTAACGCATCAATCCCCACAATTGATTTTAATTAAAGAAGGAAAAGCCATTTATAATGTTTCGCACAGTGATATTGATGCGGAAGAATTAAGTAAAAAGGTATAAGAACCAACAGTTTAAATTTGGAATATAAAAAAATCCATCAGTCGCGGCTGATGGATTTTTTTGTAACAATTATTTTGGTCCTGAATTAATATGAATCGTCCATTTTCTTTTTTATGGCATCCAAACAAAGGTTGTTGATACTTCCTTCGTGCGTGTGTTTGGTTTCTTTTGGAGATTGAAAAGTCCCATTTTCTAATTGCTCAGCAACGGCTTTATAAGCATCTCTAAAAGGCATTCCTGCAACGACCATTTCGTTTAAGGAATCTACCGTAAACAAATAATCGTATTTTTTATCGTCTAAGATATGTTCTTTTACTTTAATGTCCTTGATAGCAAAAATTGCTATATCCAAACAGGCTTTCAGGTTTTGAATCGCTGGAAACAATCCTTCTTTCAACAATTGTAAATCTCTGTGATAGCCACTTGGAAGATTATTTGTAATTAAAGTGATTTCGTATGGTAACGCTTGAATTTTGTTGCATTTCCCACGAATCAATTCAAAAACATCCGGGTTTTTCTTGTGCGGCATAATGCTCGAACCGGTTGTAAGATGCGAAGGCAAAGTGATGAAATCAAAATTCTGACTCATGTACAAACAAACATCCATCGAGAATTTAGCCAAAGTTGCTGCCACGCTACTCATAGCAAAAGCGACTGTTTTTTCTGATTTCCCACGGCTCATTTGTGCCGCTACCGAATTGAATTTTAAAGTTTCAAAACCCAATTCCTGTGTCGTGAATGTTCTGTTGATAGGAAATGAGCTTCCGTAACCTGCAGCCGAGCCTAAGGGGTTTTGGTCCACAATTTTCAAAGCGGCATTCAACATCGTAATATCATCAATCAAAGTTTCGGCGTAAGCAGAAAACCACATTCCGAAAGAAGATGGCATTGCAATTTGAAGGTGCGTGTATCCTGGCAATAACACATTTTGGTGTTTATCTGCTGATTCCATCAGTAAATCAAAAAGGCTTTTTACTTGCTCTTTCAGTTCTTTAACGACATCTTTAAGATATAAATTAACATCTACCAGAACTTGGTCGTTGCGAGAACGGGCAGTGTGAATTTTTTTTCCGGCGTCCCCAAGTTTTACTGTTAGTAAATATTCGATTTTGGAATGCACGTCTTCAAAGCTGTCTTCGATTTCGAAATTACCGTTTTCAGCATCTTTTATTATTTCTTCCAAAGCTAAAACCAAAGAAACGGTTTCGGAGTCTGTTAAAAGCCCGATTTGTCCCAGCATTTTTGCATGTGCAATAGAACCCAAGGCGTCATATTTAGCCAGAACTAAATCCAGTTCTCTGTCGTTTCCAACGGTGAAATGTTCAATTTGCTTATCGGTTGGTATTCCTTTTTCCCAAAGTTTCATAATTAGATTTTTAGATTTTTAGACAATTAGATTTTTAGACTTCTAAGGAGTCTAAAAATCTAAGAAGTCTGAATAAAGAAGTCTGAAAGTATTTTGATATACAATTGAATTCCTTCTTCTATTTCGTTTATAAATATAAATTCGTCTGCCGAGTGTGACCGCAGGGTTTCTCCTGGTCCTAATTTCAAGGATTGACAACTCAAAACCGATTGATCCGAAAGGGTAGGCGAGCCATACGTGGTTCTTCCCAGAGCAATTCCGGCTTGTACTAATCCGTGTGCAACAGGAATTGAAGATGCGTTTAAATGCATCGAACGCGGATTGACTTCGGCAGTTAAATGCTTTCTCACGGTATCTAAAATTTCTTGATTGCTGTAACAATCATTCACTCGGATATCGACAACCAAATGACATTCCGCAGGAACTACGTTGTGTTGTTTTCCGGCTGTTACTTGCGTTACCGTCATTTTTACAGGACCTAAAACCTCCGATATTTTTTCGAATTGATAGCTGTTAAACCATTCCATAATGGGAATCGCATTGTAAATTGGATTGTCAGGATTGTTATGGGCGGCGTGACTGGCGGTACCTTTTACAATAACATCAAGCACCAACAAACCTTTTTCGGCTACGGCCAATTGCATTAAAGTTGGTTCTCCCACAATCGCACATTCCAGTTCCGGTAAATGTTTTAAAACGCTGTTTAATCCATTTTTCCCGCTGCTTTCTTCTTCGGCTGAAGCGACCATCACTATATTGTATGGCAGATTTTCATTCGAATAAAAATGTACAAAAGTGGCTAAAAGCGAAACCAGACAACCTCCCGCATCATTACTTCCCAGTCCAAATAATTTACCGTTTTTGACGATGGCTTCAAATGGATCATTGGTATAACCTTGGTTCGGCTTTACGGTATCGTGGTGAGAATTCAGTAAAAGCGTAGGTTTGGACTTATCAAAATTCTTATTGAAAGCCCAAATATTATTATTCTCTCTTTCGAAAGGGATATTATTTTGTGTAAACCAATTTTCGATTAAAAGTGCTGTTTGGTCTTCTTCACTTGAAAATGAAGGCGTTTCAATCAGTGCTTTTAATAGCGCAATGGCTTCTTGTGTAAGGATTTCTATACTCTTCATAGTGTAATTGTAGTGTACAATGCCGTTTTATCTTGTAACATCTTGTGATGACCAATTTTTATTTTTTGAACTCCTTTGGACAAACTGTTGAAACAGTTGTCTAATTTAGGAATCATGCCTGAATGTATTGCTTTTTCGGCTTTTAATCTGGAATATAATTCTTGATTTATGTTCTCAATTACGGAAGAATCGTCTTCGGCATCATATAAAACGCCCGGTTTTTCAAAGCAATAATTCAAAGTGACATCAAAAACTTCCGATAAAGCAATCGCCAATTCACTCGCAATAGTATCCGCATTCGTGTTTAATAATTGTCCTTTTGCATCGTGTGTTATGGCACAAAATACAGGAACAATACCATTAGAAAGCAACGTTTCCAATAATTGTGTGTTCACTTTTTTTACATCGCCTACAAAACCATAATTGATGGTTGGGTGGTTTCTTTTGTCCGATTGAATTAAATTCCCATCAGCCCCAGAAAAACCCATTGCATTGGTTGAATTTGCTTGCAATTGAGCCACAATATTTTTGTTGATTTGACCTGCATAAATCATCACAACTACATCAAGCATAGCGGCATCGGTGATGCGTCTTCCATCAATCATTTGAGGTGCTAAACCTATGCTTTCGGCCATTTTGGTAGCTGATTTTCCACCACCATGAACGAGCACTTTATACCCTCCAATCTTCGAAAAATCAGATAAAAATTGTGATAATTCCGTTGGATTGTCAATTATGTTTCCACCAATTTTTATTAGCGTTACCGGTTTTTTATTTTCCATTTTCCAATATTTTTTGCAACACTAATTGTGCAGCATACGTTCTATTGTTGGCTTGTTCGATAACAATAGAATTTTCGCTGTCGATCACTTCATCAGTAACAATTACATTACGTCTTACCGGCAAACAGTGCATGAATTTAGCATTGTTGGTCAGTTTCATTTTATCGGCAGTTACAGTCCAATTTGGGTCAGAATTTGTAATCTGACCATACTCGTTATAATTGCTCCAGTTTTTGGCATAGATAAAATCGGCATTTTCAAAAGCTTTGTCTTGGTCGTATTCAATCTTGGAATCTTTCGTGATTTCAGGATTCAATTCGTAGCCTTTGGGGTGTGTAATTACAAAGTCTGCATCTTGTAACTGCATCATTTGCACGAAAGAATTGGCAACTGCTTGAGGTAACGCTTTAGGGTGTGGCGCCCAAGTCAAAACTACTTTTGGCTTGTGTTCTGTTTTGTATTCCGCCATAGTTATCGCATCTGCGAGCGATTGTAACGGATGCCCCGTAGCGCTTTCCATATTGACAACAGGTACAGTGGCATATTTTAGGAAACCGGAAAGTACGATTTCGGCATTGTCTTTTTCTTTGTCTGTCAATCCGGCAAAAGCTCTGATAGCAACAATATCGCAATATTGAGAAACTACCGCAGCAGCTTCTTTAATGTGTTCCGAAGCACCAGAGTTCATGATGGCTCCATCTTCAAATTCTAATGTCCAACCTTCACTGGTAAAATTCATTACCATGACGTTCATTCCCAAATTCAAAGCGGCTTTTTGTGTACTTAAACGCGTTCTTAAACTGGAATTAAAAAACAACATTCCTAAGGTTTTGTTTTTACCTAGTTTTTTGTTTTTAAGAGGTTTTTTCTTGATTTTTAATGCTTGTTTCACCCATTTATCGAGCGAATCTATGTTTTGTATGGAGATGTAGTTCATTGTCTTATTTGTTTAATCGGTTATTTGTTTAATTGATTAACCGAATTAACGATTAACCGTATCAACATTTTATAGAATTTTAGTAAAAGGTATTTCGTTTTTTAAAGCTTTCAAAATAAAATTGTCTTCCAATCCATTGACAATCCAGGTTTCGATAGTGGCGTCTTTGGCAATTGCCGAAGCTTCTATTTTAGATTGCATTCCGCCGGTTCCGTGCGAGGATTTAGAATCGCCAATCTCTTTTTCTAATACTTTCAAATCGGTTACCAAAGAAATGGTTTCGGGAACAGCATCATTAATGGATGCTTTGGTGTAAATCCCGTTCGTATTGGTGGCGATAATCAGAATGTCAACATTTAATAGAACGGCCGTTAAAGCGGCTAATTTATCATTATCGCCAAACCGAATCTCATCCGTAGCCACCGTATCATTTTCATTGATAATCGGAATGTAATTATTTTTGACCAACACATTGATGGTGTTCACGATATTTACTTTGGATTGTTCTTTTTCGAAATCAGAATACGAAAGTAAACACTGCGAAATCAGTAATCCTAAATCGCTGAAGTTTTCATGATAAATCCTCATTAAATGGGGCTGACCAATAGAAGCCAATGCTTGTTTCACAAAAACATCTTTGTCTTGATTTTCCAGTTTTACAAATTGTTTGGCTGCGGCAATCGCACCTGAACTTACAATGATGAACTCATAATCGTCTTGTAAAGCGGCTATTTGCATCCCAATATCTTCAATCTTTCCTCTCGAAATGTGATTGGTTTCTTTGGTTAACGTATTGCTGCCTAACTTTAATAAAATTCTTTTTTTTGCCATTTTTTTAACCGCAAAGTGCGCAAAGTTAATTTTCAAACGTAACAGTGTTAAACGCTAAGTTCGCAAAGTGTTGTGTTAATATTCTGAATTCTTCTTTTTTCAATCTTCAATCAAAAATCGTTAATCTTCAATCAAAAATCGTTAATCTTCAATCAAAAATCCTTTACCTGATTTGTCCATTTCCGTAAATATACCACTTATTAGTAACTAAATGTTGCAGCCCAATTGGCCCACGTTGGTGTAATTTGTCTGTGCTTATCGCCAATTCTCCTCCTAAACCAAATTGTCCTCCATCAGTGAATCGGGTAGAGGCGTTTTGATAAACGGCTGCCGTATCCACGTTTTCCATGAATTCCTGAGCAATTGCATCATTCTTTGTGATTATCGTAGCTGAATGTCCACCACAATATTTATTTATTTTGTCAATCGCTTCTTGATCCGAATTTGTTATTCCAATAACAATTTTGTAATCTAAAAACTCTTCGTACCAAATTAAATCCGATTCGATCTGAGGAATGTTTGTAACTCTGGAAATACTTTCATCTCCTAAAATGGTTACATTTCTTTGTTGTAATTCCTGAACTATACTGGTAGCAAAAGCTTCCCAATTTTCAATATTAGTATCAATTAAAACTTTATCTAAAGCATTGCAAACTGATATGTTTGAGGTTTTTCCGTTAATAATAATGTCAAGCGCTTTTTTTAAATCGGCTTCCTTATTTATATATACAAAATTATTTCCACGGCCACTTATAATCACTGGGCAAGTGGCGTGTTTTTTTACAAAAGCAATCAATTTCTCACCACCACGAGGAACGATTAAGTCCACTTTTTGTGTTGGTTTTTCTAAAAATGCCTGTGTTTCTTCCCGATTGTAATTCAAGTATTCCACCCATTCTGTAGCAACATTGTTTGCTGTTAAGGCTTGGTGCCACAATTCCACAATTTTTAAGTTGGATAGTAAAGATTCTTTTCCGCCTTTCAATAGAATTTTATTTCCGGATTTAAAAGCGATTCCACCAGCTTCAACAGTAACATCAGGTCTGGATTCATAAATAATCATTATAGTTCCAAAAGCCGCTGTTTTATTGATGATTTTCATTCCGTTTTCATGGTCGAAATTAAAACGCTCCACGCCAATAGGATCTTCTTGACTTGCTAATTGTTGCATGGATAAAATCATGCCGTCAATTTTGGCATCATCAACCAATAAACGTTTTTCCATGGCCAAATCATCCCCAGAATAATTATTTAAATCTTGTTGATTTATAGTCTTAAGATTGGCTCTTTCTTGTTCAAGAAGTTCGGCCATACGGCTTAAAACTGAATTTCGTTTTTCTATTGGTAATAAAGTGTTCATTTTTCTTTTACGATTTTAATAAAAAATATTATTCCTGTGAGAATCAATGCAAGACCTAAATAAAAGCAAATTGTACTAATGGGGTGTCCTAGTTTAGTTGTAAAACCAAAACCACCCATGAGCCATCCAATTATTATTGTTAATAAAGAAAGTAACAATTTAATATTATTTTTCATTTTGTACTTATTGTAAAATTAATTTGCACGCTCCTCAAAGTCTGATTTTGCTGAGCATATTATTTCAATTCAGCCAATGTTTCTTTTAAAGCTATAATAAAGGTATCGATTGCTTCCTTATTGATTGTCAATGGTGGAAGAATTCTTAATAAGTTTTTATTATTTGCATTTCCGGTAAAAATATGTTTGTCAATAATCATTTTTTTACGAAGTGTACTTACGTCAAAATCAAATTCTACACCTAGCATTAATCCTCTTCCTTTTACTTGGATCACTTCAGGAACTTGTTTGATTGCTTCTAAAAAATAGGCATAAACGTCATTTACGTTATCCATTAATTTTTGGCTTTCAATCACATCCAAAACTGCTATTCCAGCAGCACAAGCCAAATGGTTTCCTCCAAAAGTAGTTCCCAATAATCCATAACTCGCTGTGAATTTTGGAGAAATCAAGATTCCGCCAATAGGAAATCCGTTACCCATTCCTTTCGCCAGACAAATAATATCTGCTTTGATGTTATGGTGTTGGTGTGCAAAAAACTTTCCGCTTCTTCCGTATCCTGATTGCACTTCATCCAAAATCAAAACGACATCGTAAGCCTCACATAGTTTTTCTAATGCCTGAAAAAATTCAGTTGTTCCTTGGTCTAAACCGCCAACTCCTTGAATTCCTTCGATAATAACAGAAGAAACATCTCCTTTTTTTAGTTCGTTTTCTACCAACTCGATATTATTCAATGGTAAAAAAGTAACGATTTGTTGTGCATTGATTGGCGCAACAATTTTTTTGTTATCAGTAACCGCAACTGCCGCCGAAGTTCTTCCGTGAAAGGAATTATCAAAAGCAATTACACGCGATTTATTGTTGTGAAAAGAGGCTAATTTCAAAGCATTTTCATTGGCTTCAGCTCCAGAACTGCACAAGAATAAAGTATAGTCTTCCAATCCGGAAAGTTTCCCTAATTTTTCTGCCAGTTCTACTTGCAATGGATTCTGAATCGCATTGGAATAAAAACCAATATTATCCAATTGATTTTTTAGTTTGGCAACATAATCCGGTTGAGTGTGTCCAATGGAAATTACTCCATGACCACCGTATAAATCTAAATATTCCACTCCTTTTTCATCTGTAATAGTACAATCCAGTGCTTTTACAGGAGTGATGTTGTATAATGGGTAAACGTCAAATAAGTTCATTTTCTTTTTTGTTTAAAGTTTAAAGTTTCAGGTTTAAAGTTGTAGAAGTAAATAATTGTATCGCTCCTAACTTTAAACCTTAAACTTTAAACAAATTTTTTCTAAAACCCGCTTGGTTTCAAATACAATCCTGTGGTTTCATCCAATCCAAACATTAAATTCATGTTTTGTATGGCTTGTCCTGAGGCTCCTTTTGTTAAATTATCAATTACTGAAGTAATCAATAGCCGGTTTCCTTTTTTCATTAAACTGATGATGCATTTATTCGTTTGAACCACTTGTTTCATGTTGATTCCGGTTGTCGTAACCGTTACGAAAGGCTGGTCTTTGTAAAAAGCCTCATATTTAGCTACTACATCTTCCAGATTTTCTTCGACTGTTGTATATAATGTTGCGAAAATTCCTCTAGCAAAATCACCTCTGTTAGGTACAAAAATCAATTCGTTTGTATAATCCGCTTGTAATTGGTTGACACTTTGGTTTATTTCGCCCAAATGTTGGTGTTCAAAAGCTTTGTAATGCGACATATTGTTCAATCTCCAACTAAAATGCGTCGTTTCCGAAGGCGTAACTCCGGCTCCCGTACTTCCCGTTGTGGCATTGATATGAACGTCAGTCGTAAGCATTTCGTTTTTGGCCAATGGCAATAATGCTAATTGAATCGCTGTCGCAAAACAACCAGGATTAGCGATAAATTGTGCGTTTTTGATAACCGCTTTATTCAATTCAGGCAAGCCGTAAACGAAAGTTTTATTGTCAAACTCTTTGTCTTTTGTCAATCTGAAATCATTTCCTAAATCGATAATTTTGGTATGACTCGCAAATTGATTTTGCTCTAAAAATGATTTTGATTTACCATGACCTAAACACAAGAAGACAACATTCACATTTGGATTTACAGTATCGGTAAAATTCATTTCGATATCGCCCATCAAATCATGATGTGCAACCGAAAGTGGTTTTCCAGCGTTTGTCGTACTGTAAACAAAATCAAGTGTAGCATTGGGATGAAACATCAATATTCTGATGAGTTCCCCCGCAGTGTAACCCGAACCGCCAATTATTCCAATATTAATCATGTGTCAGTTTGTTTACAGATGAAAATATGTTTTGGGCATTTCCAAGAATTTTGATAAATCCTTTGGCATCGTCAGATGTCCAAGCGTTGTTCATTTCTCCATATTGTCCAAAACCGGTATTCATTAAATCATTTTCAGATTCTATTCCGTCCAATGTAAAGTGATATGGTTTTAGAGAAACGATAACGGTTCCATTTACAGTTGTTTGAGTGTCTTCTAGGAAAGCCTCGATGTTTCTCATTACAGGGTCTAAGAATTGTCCTTCATGAAACAACATTCCGTACCAGTTCCCCAGTTGTTCTTTCCAGTATTGTTGCCATTTACCCAGCGTGTGTTTCTCTAATAAATGGTGCGCTTTGATGATGATTAAAGGTGCGGCGGCTTCAAAACCAACTCTTCCTTTAATTCCTATTATAGTGTCACCAACATGAATATCTCTACCAATTGCATACGCGCTGGCTAATTTTTCAAGTGCAACGATATTTTTTGTTGGTGTGTCCAAAGTACCGTTGATGCCTACTAATTGTCCTTTTTCAAATTGTAGTGTTACTTTCTCTTCACCCGTTTTTTGCAATTGAGAAGGGTACGCTTCACTTGGTAAAGTTTGATTTGATGTCAATGTTTCTTTACCGCCTACGCTTGTTCCCCACAATCCTTTATTAATGGAATATTGTGCTTTTTCCCAAGAATAATGAACTCCGTTTATAGATAAATAATCCACTTCTTCCTGTCTTGATAACTTTAAATCTCTGATAGGTGTAATGATTTCAATTTCGGGAGCAATGGTTTGAAAAATTAAATCAAAACGAATTTGGTCATTTCCTGCGCCGGTACTTCCGTGGGCGATTGCTTCAGCACCAACAGATTTTGCATATTTAATCGCTTCGATAGCTTGAAAAACACGTTCTGCACTTACAGATAATGGATACGTATTGTTTTTTAATACATTTCCGTAAATCAAATATTTAATGGCTTTATCATAATATTTATCTACAATGGTAAGATTTGCATGTTGCGCACTTCCTAATTCGTAGGCTCTTTCTTCAATAGCGGCTAGTTCAGCTTCGTCAAATCCTCCTGTATTTATAAGAACGGTATGAACTTCATATCCTTTTTCGTTTTTTAAATATTTCAGGCAATATGAGGTATCTAATCCTCCACTATAAGCTAATACAACTTTTTTCATGATATTATTTTTTTAAGAACAAGGCTTCTTTAATTGATTTTAATCTGTTTAATACTCTGACATTAAATGGGTGTTTAGGCGGATCTTTAGGCTTTTCTTTTGGGTCATAAAGCATTCCGGTACACAAACACATTTTATTGTCTTTGCTTTTTAGGATTTCATAATTGGTGCACGTTTGGCACCCTTTCCAAAAACTTGGATCGCTGGTCAATTCTGAAAAAGGAACAGGTTTGTACCCCAAATCGGAATTTATTTTCATTACCGCTAAACCAGTAGTGATTCCAAAAACCTTAGCGTCTGGATATTTCTCTAATGAATAGTCAAAAACAAATGATTTGATTTTTTTTGCTAAACCTAAATTTCTGTAATCAGGATGTACAATCAATCCGGAATGTGCTACAAATTTTCCGTGTTGCCAACTTTCGATATAGCAAAAACCAGCAAATTTTCCATTATCTAATGCGATAACGGCATCTTTACTTTCCATCTTTTTTTGGATGTATTCAGGAGTTCTTTTTGCAATCCCAGTACCTCTCAATAAGGCGGACGATTCAATAGTATCGCATATTTCTTGCGAATACTTATAATGTTCTTCCTGAGTTACAATGATAGAAATTTTCATTTCAAGCGATTATTTTGAGTTAAAAAACGATTCGTGTATTTGTTTTTGAAATGCATTTTCGCCAAATTCAAATATAATACTAAAACAGTCGATTGTTGTGCAATAAATTGAACTACAATACGATAGTGATAAATAAGTATTAATTTTTGGATATATTAATCCAATGGAAAATAGCGGTAATTTCAAAACGGAAAAAATGAAAAATGAATAAAGATACGAAACAGCTTTTGGGTACTATAGGGATAGTATCCGTACTTCGGGAGAAGTAGTAGGTCTGTTTGTCCGTGACAAAGAAGTTATATGTAAACTTGTTTTATTCATTGGTGCAAAAGTACACATATTTTTAAAACACAACACTAATTTTGTGTTTTGTAACAAAATTTTAATGTATTGTTGATTTTTTAAATTGAAAAACCCCTTGATAGGCTTAATTATCAAGGAGTTTTATGTAATAGTATTAATTTAAAATATTAGTTTCTAAACCTGTTTCTGCTGATTACATCTTTTATTTTGGCTTTTAAATCTTCTCCGGTATCATAAACCATTTGTTCATTGCTAGGAAAAGCTACCGCTCTTTTGTCAAAATAAGAGTAATAATTATCGTCAGAAGCGCGTCGATCTCCTTTATATGTTGCATAAATATTTTCGAAAATAAACTCACTGGCTATTGGGAAAGATTGTAAAAATTGATTGCTTTTAAAGTTGATGTAATCTACTTTGGCAGTAATTTGACAGGATTTAAACTGTCTGAATTCATAAATGCGTACAGTTGCATTTCTCATATTATCCACCATCACGACTTTGCCTTTTTCGTCCAAAACTTCTTTTCCGTTGGCGTCAATCAGTTTTTTTACACCATCTTTTATAATGCGGTCTTTTACAAACTCTCTTTCTTTTATTTGCTCAGGCGAAATATAAATATGTCTAAAGTTAATTACCATTCCGTAATCATAATCAATTCCTTTTTGTTTGTTGCTGTGGTAGACAGTCCATTTGTCGTTCAATCCATAGGTGCTAAAGTCCAATAAGTCATTTTGAAGACGAACCGGGATAATCATATTCGTTTCGTTTTTGGTGTAAACCGAAACATAATCAGAACCTTTAAATTTAGCTTCATCCATGAGTTGTAAAACGTTTTTATAATTTGGAGTTATTTGGTTTAAATATTCCATATCATCATAGGCTTTTCGGTAATTCATTTTGTCTGAAGTTCCCATTAATTTTTTTGCATTAGCATACAAATACGCTGATAAGGCATTTTTGCTGTCAATGATTTGGTCGTTATAATTATCAAATGGAAAAATTGCATTTCGTCCTTCTTTAAGTAGTTTCAAAGGAAGTAACGGTTTGATTTTTTCCTGACGGGAATTCAATTGTAAATACGTGTTGTACATTTTTTCCAATTGAGCAGGATTAGCATCTTTTGCTAATAAATTAATGGCATTCAAATCACGTTCTTTTGCTTTGGCGAAAGCCTCTTCCAGCAAGTAAACATAATCTTGTTTGCCTTTTTTATCTTTATTGGTTCGCAAATTTGAAACGGCATTATCAATTGCTTGATCGTAATTTCCAGAGCTTAATAAATTTTGGGTTTGTTTCACGCCACATGAGGAAACAAGGAGAAACAGGGATAATAAAAGAGTAATTTTTTTCATAAGCTTACAGTTAAGTAAATGATTTTTCGAAATTGTTTCTACTGTTTTTAAGCAGTTTTACGGGTTTTGAATTTTAAAATCCAAAAATAATGCCATAAAAAAACCTAACAAAAATAGAATAAATGTTAGGTTTTAAAAAGTGTATTTCTAATTTTTTATTGTCTCACAAAAGGAGGCAGTAATTTGCTGGAAACTTCACCAAAACCAATTCGGACCTGACCATTTTGGCAAAAACCTTTCATGATTACGGTGTCATTGTCATTGATAAATTTACGCTCTGTTCCGTCGCCCATTTTTATTGGATTTTTTCCGCCCCAAGTTAATTCTAACATGGAACCAAAGCTATCTTCAGTAGGGCCGGAAATAGTTCCTGATCCCATCATATCACCAGAATTCACACGACATCCATTTGAGGTGTGATGTGCTAATTGTTGGCACATTGACCAGTATAAATATTTAAAATTAGAGTGCGAAACAACAGTTGGTTTTGCATTTTCAGGCTGAATTGCCACTTCTAAATTGATATCAAATGAATGTTTTCCTTTTTGTTGCAAATAGGGAAGTGGAGTAGGTTCTTGTTTTGGTCCTTTGGTTCTAAAAGGTTCCAAAGCATCCATAGTAACTATCCAAGGCGAAATTGAAGTTGCAAAGTTTTTTGCCAAGAATGGTCCTAATGGTACATATTCCCATTTTTGAATGTCGCGGGCACTCCAGTCATTCAATAAAACCATTCCGAAAATATAATCTTCAGCTTCAGTTACAGCAATGTTTTCTCCCATTATATTTACATCCGTAGTAATAAAAGCAGTTTCCAATTCAAAATCTACCGAGCGAGAGGGTCCAAAAACGGGTGTGGTTTCGCCATTTGGCAACGTTTGTCCCATTGGTCTGTGTACTGGAATTCCTGATGGAACGATAGTAGAACTTCTACCATGATATCCTACAGGGATATGAAGCCAGTTTGGTAACAATGCATTTTCAGGGTCACGGAACATTTTTCCTACATTAGTTGCGTGCTCTTTACTGGAATAGAAGTCAGTGTAATCACCAATGAGTACCGGTAATTGCATTTCAACATCTTCCATTTTGAAAATTATAATATCTCTGTCTTTAATATTATCTTGTAGTTTCGAATTTGTCACATCAAAAAGTTCAGCAATTCGGTTTCGAACCAAACGCCATGTTTTTTGACCGTCAGAAATAAAATCATTCAAAGTATCCTGCATGAACATGTCATCGGTCAGTTCAATGCCTTCAAAATAATTTAATTGTTGTAAAGCTCCCAAATCGATTGCAAAATCACCAATTCTTGTTCCTACGGTTACAATGTTTTCTTTGGTAAGAAAAACTCCAAAAGGAATATTTTGAATAGGGAAATCACTGTTGACAGGTACTTCAAGCCATGATTTTCTATTGGTATCGTTAGCTGTTATTGGCATATTTTGTTAATTATTTTGTTAAAAAATTACTCATCAAATATATTATAATCTAACTATTAACCAAACGTTTTTTTGTATTTTTGCATCAAATTAACGAAAATCAAAAAAATGCAACGCGACGAACAAATTTTTGACCTTATTCTAGAAGAACAAGAAAGACAAATTCACGGATTAGAACTTATTGCATCGGAAAACTTCGTAAGTGACGAAGTAATGGAAGCAGCTGGTTCTGTTTTAACTAACAAATATGCTGAAGGATATCCTGGCAAAAGATACTACGGCGGTTGTGAAGTAGTTGATGTTGTTGAACAAATTGCTATTGACAGAGCCAAAGAATTATTTGGAGCTGAATATGCAAATGTACAGCCACACTCCGGTTCACAAGCTAATACAGCGGTTTACCACGCATGTATCAAACCAGGAGATAAAATTTTAGGTTTTGATTTGTCTCATGGAGGACATTTAACGCATGGTTCACCGGTTAATTTTTCAGGACGTTTATACACGCCTTCTTTTTATGGTGTAGATAAGGAAACAGGAAGATTAAATTATGATAAAATTCAAGAAATAGCGACTAGAGAACAACCAAAATTAATTATCGCAGGAGCTTCGGCTTATTCTCGTGATATGGATTTTGAGCGTTTCAGAGTAATTGCTGACAGTGTTGGCGCTATTTTATTAGCTGATATTTCTCATCCTGCCGGACTTATTGCAAAAGGATTGATGAATGATCCTTTGCCTCATTGCCATATTGTAACTACTACAACACACAAAACGTTACGTGGTCCTCGTGGTGGTTTGATTATGATGGGTAAAGATTTCGAAAATCCATTTGGTTTAACTACTCCAAAAGGAGAAATCAGAATGATGTCTTCTTTATTAGACTTGGCTGTTTTCCCTGGAAATCAAGGAGGTCCTTTAATGCACATTATTGCTGCAAAAGCAGTAGCTTTTGGTGAAGCTTTGAAAGATGAATTTTTTACATATGCTTTACAATTACAAAAAAATGCTAACGCTATGGCGGATGCTTTTGTAAAAAGAGGATATGAAATCATTTCTGGCGGAACAGATAATCACATGATGTTGATTGATTTAAGAAACAAGAATATTTCTGGAAAAGATGCTGAAAATGCATTGGTAAAAGCAGAAATTACCGTAAATAAAAACATGGTTCCATTTGATGATAAATCACCATTTGTAACTTCAGGTATTCGTGTAGGAACTGCTGCTATTACCACTCGTGGTCTAGTTGAAGAAGATATGGAAACTATTGTTGCTCTAATTGACAGAGTATTGGTAGACCACACTAACGAAGATGTTATCGAAGCGGTAGCTAATGAAGTAAACGAAATGATGAGCGAAAGAGCTATTTTCGTATACTAAAAAGTTCAAAAAAGTTTAAAGTTTAAGGTTTAAGGTTTTGTGTTTACGGAAAGTGATCGCAATTTTTTAAACTTTAAACTTTTTTTATTTTAATGTAACTTTAAACTTTAAACAAATTGTATAAATGTCTGTACTAAGATTAAAATTGCCAACGGATCCAAGATGGGTCAATATTGTAGAAAAAAACATTGAGGAAATCTTGACAGATCACGCTTGGTGTGAACAAAAAGCAGCTACAAATGCCATTACCATTATCACAAACAATTCAGAACATCAAGATTTAGTGAAGGATTTATTGGCTTTGGCCAAAGAAGAAATCGATCATTTTGAGCAAGTTCACAATATTATTATTAAGCGTGGCTTGAAATTGGGGCGTGAACGCAAAGATGAATATGTAAACGAATTGTATTTGTACATGAAAAAAAGCAGTGATGGAAGTAGAGTTTCCAGCTTAGTGGAACGGTTATTGTTTTCAGCAATGATAGAGGCCAGAAGTTGTGAGCGTTTCAAAGTACTTTCGGAAAACATTCAAGATGAAGAGTTGTCAGTTTTTTACAGGGATTTGATGGAGAGTGAAGCAGGACATTATACTACTTTTATTACTTATGCAAGAAAATACGGAGTAGGAATTAACGTTGAAAAGCGTTGGAGAGAATGGTTAGAATTTGAAGAAAATATTATAACAAATTACGGTAAAAATGAAACAATTCATGGGTAGTTTTTTATTATAGCCGATTTTAGTTCTAATTTTTAGTAAATAATGAACGATTTAAGAACCTTAATAATCAGTTATTTATATTTATTGCGTTTAAAAGAAGACAATGTTTTGTATTCAAAATAAATTATTTGTTACCAGATTAATATTTTTTGATTTACATTTATGATTTAATTTTAACCTTAACACTTGTTTATTGATATGAAACTCAATTTTAATTATGATGGAAATGTTGCTTGTAAGGCAATATTGCAAGATCAATTAGAAAAATTTGATATTAAATATCAGTTGTTGGATTTAGGACAAATTGAAATTGGAGACAATGTTTCTGAGGATGTTTTAACAGAACTTCAGGTTTGTTTGACTAAGTATGGCATTCAGATTATTGATAATCCAAAAGGACAATTAATCCAAAAAATTAAAGATGCTATAATTGAGATTGTCTATGAAAAAGAAAAATTTCCAAACATCACGATTTCTCAATATTTATCGGATAAGCTGAACTTTAGATACGGTTATATTACTAATGTTTTTTCGGAATATACATTTACATCTATTGAGAATTTTATTATTATTCAAAAGATTGAAAGAGCCAAAAAACTTATAATTGAAGAGAAACTCACCTTAACCGAAATTTCTCATGAGTTAAACTATAGTAGTGTTGCTTACTTATCAACTCAATTTAAAAAAGTGACGGGATTAACACCTTCAATGTTTAAAAGAATAGTAGGTAAAAAGAGAGAGTTATCTAATAATGATTAAATAAAAAATTAAAAATATACCTTATATTTTATGATTACACACCAAGATTCAATGCATATTCTTTTAGCTGACGATGACGAAGATGATCGCACTTTTTTTAGTGAAGCTATACAAGAGCTTAAAATGAATAATAAGTTGACTCTATTTAAAGATGGTAATGATCTAATGGATTATTTAGTGCATCCTGAAATTAAGTTGCCTCATGTTTTATTTCTCGATTTGAATATGCCAGGAAAAACAGGAATTGACTGTCTGAAAGAAATTAGATCGAACACTCGTTTTAGAGATGTTTCGATTGCCATATATTCTACCTCTTCATCAGAAAAAGATATTGAAGATACTTTTATTGAAGGAGCAAATATCTACATTAAAAAACCCAATGACTTTTCTAAACTTAAAAAAGTAATCAAGGAGGTTGTAAATATGAATTGGCAATTTCATACCTCAGGTTTAAATATTGAAACTTTTTTCTTTAGCATATAACAAGGAATAAATGAAAATTCTTGGACTATATAAAAACTCACAAGTGTTTAAAATAGCTTTAGCTATTGCAATTGTTGTTGTTTGTTATATAGCCTCGATGTTTTATTCCCAAATGAAAAAGCTTGATTCAACGGTTGAATTAATAGCAAATTCAAATGAAACGCAACTCGAATTAGAAAAACTGTTATCCGTAATGAGTAATTACGAAACGAGTCTACGGAGTTATATTATCACTAAAGATGCAGCATATATAGAAGATCGATTTTTGAGTAGGGGTAAAATTGAAGAAAGCATCACAAAGCTTAAATTGTTAACTGCAAATGACACTGCCAGATATAATGATATAGACCGATTAAAAAGACTTATTGATCTTAGATTCAAAATATTCAGGAAGACCTTACTTCTTGCACAAAGTAAAAATTCTGGTCCTGTAGCGATAAATGCGATGTTATTGGAGAACAGTAATGTTACTGAAATGATGAAATCCTTTGTCACTAAAATTATATTTTCTGAAAGTGCAAAGACGGAATTTGAAAACAATAATCATCAGTTTGAATTACAAGATTCAATCATTACCGCTTTTTTATTAGTGATACTTTCGCTTCTTATATTACTGCTTTCGTTCCAAAAAATGAATGTTGATATTGATGAACTCAAAAAGGCGAATGATCAATTAAAACTGTTGAATGAGTCCTATAATTCTGCTGAAATGACAGCCAGTTTCGGGCATTGGATGGTTAATTTAGAAAGTAATACCTATACTTTTTCAGATAATTTATTTCGATTGATGGGAGTTGAACCCAATGCATTCGAACCGAATATAGAAAATTCAATTAAATATATCCATCCGGATGATTTAGAATATGTGACTAAAGTACATACTGATTCTTTGGTTAACCATCAATCTACCTCAACGATTTTCCGATTTTTGACACCAAGCGGTGATATAAAATATATTATGGGCGTTGGTAGTTTTACTAAAAACGGTAATGGAGATTTGATTAAAATAGGAGTTAATTATGATATTACAAGCCAGTATAATAAAACACTCGAGCTTGAAAATAATAATAAAGAACTAAAATATATTAATACTGAACTCGAGGCTTTTAACAATATTGTAAGTCATGATTTGCAGGAGCCACTTCGCAAGATTCAAATGTTTATCTCCAGATTAGAAGGAAAGGAATCGGACTTGCTTACCTCTCAAGGGAAAGAATATTTCTCAAAAATTCGCGTAACTGCCAATAGAATGCAGACCTTATTAATTGATTTAGTGAATTATTCCAGAACAATAAAAGGGGATAAGGTTTTTGTGAAAACGGATGTTAATAAAATTATAGAAGAAATACTTCAAGATTTATCTTCTAATATTGAAGATAAAAAAGCCATTATCACAATTGGAAATTTGCCTACAATTAAAGCGATACCTTTTCAGGTGAAGCAGCTTTTTATAAATTTAATTTCAAATTCCCTTAAATACAGTAAAGAAGATATTGCTCCAGAAATCAGTATTGCTTCTAAAAAAATTACAGAAAAAGAAATGCTTGATTATAAAATCGCCAATAAAAAAGATTACCATAAAATTGTAATTTCTGATAACGGAATTGGTTTCAAACAAGAGTATTCAGATAAAATATTCCTATTGTTCAAGCGATTGGAAACGGATCCTAAATATTCTGGAACTGGACTTGGTCTGGCTATTTGCAGTAGAATTGTAGATAATCACAAAGGATTTATAAAAGTAAAAGCAAAACCGGGTGTAGGTGCTAAATTTTATATTTTTATTCCAAAAGGAGATTTGCTTTAATTTCAATAATAAATCACAATGTTAATACTAGCTGACGCCGCCATACACGACTTTAAAACTATTCGAGAAATTGCCTATAAATCTTGGCCAATGGCTTACGGTTCTATTTTATCGAAAGAACAAATTGATTATATGCTCGATTTGTTCTATTCAGAGAAAACCTTACTTAAAAATTTAAACGAAAAAGGACATCGTTTTCTCTTGGTAAATGAGGGAGAAGTATGTCTTGGTTTTGCTTCGTATGAACACAATTATTTAAACGAAAAATGCACTCGCCTTCACAAAATCTATATGTTGCCTGAGGCACAGGGAAAAGGAGCGGGTAAGTTGCTTATTGAAGCTGTAGAAAATTTTGCCAAGGAAAATCAATCGGTTGTAGTTTCATTGAATGTAAATAAATTCAATAAAGCCATTTCGTTTTATAAAAAAATAGGATTTGAAGTAGTTTCAGAAGAAGAGATTTTATTGGAACTTGGCTACAAAATGGAAGATTACAAAATGGAAAAGAAGCTTTGATTCCTTTGGTTAAAGCAATCTGAATCCAAAAGTGCATAAAATCTAAATCTTCGGATCTTTTAAAACCTATATTTCCATACATTTTCCAAGCAGTCTGCATAGCTGTGGAACTTAATTCAGCCACTCAAAAAACAACTATTCTAAGTAGTAAATTACTATTATTGCACTATAATTTCATGTTTATAAAGCAATCCTTTTAATCCTTCTAAAGCAAAGACTGCTTTTTTTAACTTTGTTGTTTTCGGATCAATCGTATAGTTATAGCTTGTTTTGAAATCAGCTTTGTTAGCAATTGCTTTCGCAAATTCGGAACGGTATAAATCGCAATTGTCAAAAATAACTTCGGTTAAATCAGTGCTCATAAAATCAACTGCAATAATACTACAATTGGTAAACGAAGTTCCTTTCATCTTTAGAGTATAAAATTTGGAGAAATCCAAAATGCAATTATTAAAAGTAATTTCGAAAATTAATTTATCGCACATAGCAAAATTGACATCTTTGATTTCACATCGATTGAAAGTCACAGTTCTAAAGGCTACATAATTTATTTTGGCGTTACTGAAAGTACAATCATTGAAGATGCAGTCAATGAAAGTAACCGCTACAAAAGCACATTGAGAGAAATTACAATTGGTAAACGTACAGCACTCAAATTCCTTGAAATTGACTTCTTCCTCTTGGTACGTGATATCATTATACTCAATATCTAGAAAATATTCTGCCATTTATGGGTTTTAAATTCAGCTTTTAGTGCTGTTTTTCGGAACAAAGAAACAAAATTCTGAATCGTTATATTGGATAAATTGGAGTATTATTTTTTGTGTTTAAACTCTTTCATAGTCACCTTTCCAGTGCTGAATCAATTTTTTAATTTCCTTTCCCGAAAGATTTTCATTCATCGCTTTTTGCGTAAGCTCAGGAAATTCATTGTCTGAGGCAAAACGTAATGCAAATAATTGGTCGTCATTTAATCGATGCTCAAAATCCTCCAATCTTTTTCCTGTAATCGAAAAATAGCGGTATCGAAGTTCCAGACGCACGATTCGGTTTTGCAAAGTCAAGGCATAATGTTGGCGTAGCATGAAAGCCAGACAAAAAAGAACAACGAAAATTCCACTTATAAATGACCAAATTAATGAATCTTCGGTGGTGCAACTAAAATATATGCTGAATGCTAGAAATGTCATTATTATGGGATAATAAACAAAATGATGGGGTGGGTAATACCGAATATGATTTTTATAGGATTGTGTTTCCATGATTTTATTTTAAAGTTTTTTAAAGATAGTCAAAACAACTTATTTTGAAGGCAGCAGGTTTTTTAATTATGAAAACTCCAAAATTATATATGTTTTGGCAGCGTCTAATAATAAAAAATAAGACTTGATTTTTACAAAAAAGCCCTGTCATTTTATAATGCACAGGGCTTTTATATTTTTAGGATTTAAATCCTCATACTGTAATAGATACAAATTAGTTGCTTTATTTTTTTTCAATCGATCTTTCAAAAAACTCATACGTTCGCAGCATTTGATCCATTCGTTGACGGTTGTCACCATTTCTGGTAATTTCATGAGTTGCACCGGGATGTACTACAAATTCTACTGGACGATTCAATACTTTTAAACTGCGAAACATCATTTCTGCCTGAATAAAACCGGTACGACGGTCGTTGCCACCATGAAAAATAATGAAAGGCGTTGTGATATTTTGAACATAGCTTATTGGTGATTCACGAGTTAGAATTTCCTTCACTTTTGGTTCCCATGGATACCCTCCAAAATAATTTGGAACTAATCTCCATGCATTTCCTTCTCCAAAAAAGGTTGTAAGATCATAGACACCGCGTTGGGCGCAAGCCGCTTTGAAACGGTTATCATGACTTATAATCCAAGCTGTCAGGTAACCTGCATACGAACCTCCCGTAATGAGTAACTTGGATTTGTCTGCCCAGCCTTCTTCAACGGTTTTATCTAATGCTGTCAGTACATCACTAGCTGGGCCTTTGCCCCAATCGTTGATATTACCTCTTAAAAAATCCAAACCATATCCACCCGAACCTCTTGGATTACTATAAACGATGCCATATCCTTTACTGCAAAAATATTGGTACTCATGCCACATACTTTCTTCACCGGGACCCCACATTGCTGATGGACCCCCATGAATTTCTAGCAATAATGGATATTTTTCTCCTTGCGTGTAGTTGGAGGGTTTCATGATCCAATATTCTACAGTCATTCCTAAATCGTTGATGAATGTTTTCTTTTCAGGAAAGGATAGTTTTTTATTAATAACCCAATCATTAAAATTACTTACTTTTTTTTCATTTTTTAGATTAGCATCAGCAAAATATAATTCGGAAGGATTTGATACTTGAGTTTTTGAAAATACAATCGTATTATTTACAATGTCGAAACTTGAAATACCAGTATCAACGCTTGACAAAGCCTCTATTTTTTTTGTTAATCGGTTAATTCTGTGCAAAACATTGCCACCGTTCATTTGAGAAGTAAAGTACAGGTATTTATCATCTTTACTCCAGATAAAATTTGTTTTATTACGATCAAAAGGGATTGTTACAATATCTTTCTCCGTGCCGTTCAATGGCATTATTGATACTGAAGGAACACTAATAAAAGAAGTATTGCCGGACAAGAAAGCCAGCCATTTCCCTGATGGAGATATTGTGGCGCCATTGTATCTTTTTCCATTTTCTCCTAGTAGCATTTTAAAATTCTCACCATTGGTATCCATTATAAAAATCTCACCTTCTAATGATCGGTCCTGATTTTCTTCAGTGTCTACATCTCCAGATACAATTATTTGCTTTCCGTTTGGTGTGTAGTCTGCATTGTTAAAATTATAAAATCCTTTAGTGAGCAAACGCGGTTCAGCATCTTTGGAGACATTTATTTCAAAAAAGTGATTGAAATTCATTTCTGAAGAGACATTCGATTCACTTTGGAAGTTTAATTTATTCAGGACAATTGCTTTTTTGTCTATTGCGTTTTTATCTAAATAAGCTCTTATTTCAGATAAACTTCCGTTAGGATTTGGTTTCTCTTTGTTCGTTAGTAAATGTTCATTTTTGTCAAAACCGGGCTTTTCCATTTTCCAAGTAGGAATTGCATTCGATTTATTTAAAATAGAATCCTGAAGTAACTCTCGTAACGGGATGCTTGATGAAAAAAGTATTCTTTTACCGTCTGGCGACCATTTTGGATTGGATGCGCCGTATTTATGTTTTGTCAATTGCATGGGTTCACCACCTTCCATAGATAATATAAAAATTTGTGTTTTGTCCTCTACAGAACGGGTAAAAGCTATCTGTTTACCGTCTGGGCTCCATGCCGGTCTTGTCGCTCCATCTTTATTTGTGGTCAGTTGTACAGGTACGGAATTGTTTAAAGTATTGGTAGTGAAAATCTGTGTGCGGTATTTGTAATCTAATTTATTATTTTCATCGGCTTCGATAGAAGTCACCGTAAAAGCAGCTCGTTTTCCATCTTTTGTAAGCGTTATGTTACTAACAGTTTTAATTTTCAACATATCAGTAATGGCAACAGCTTCTGTTACATTTTGAGCGATTGAAGATTGTAATTGTATTAAAAAAAATAGTACGATTGAAAATTTTCTCATAGATAGGATTTTATAAGTATTGGTTTATTATCAGTTAAGCCAAATTGAGCCTAATGTGTTTTATATAATGGTTTGATAGGTTAACTATTTAGTAAAAATATAAAATAAAAATCGGTTATCTGTATAATTTCTACTCAGCAGTATTTATTGGTAACGGAACAAGTGATTATTTAATTTGTTCATTTGCCCAATTATCCATATACGTTTCAAACACGCTTAAAGGTACTGAACCAACCTGCAAAATGGCATCATGAAATTTTTTGATTTCAAACTTTGGACCCAAGCTTTTAATATATTTGTTTTTCAATTCCGTTATTTTCAATTCTCCTGTTTTATAGGAAAGTGCCTGTCCGGGCATTGCCATATATCTTTCTGTTTCAGAAACAGAAGCATTTTTCTCTCTTCCTCCTTTTTCCATCATGTATTGGATTGATTCTTCCCTTGTCATGATTCCGGTATGCAATCCAACGTCTATTACTAATCGTATCGCTCTAAATAGTTCTGATTTGTATGCTGCCAATTTTTGATAAGGATCAGTGTATAATCCTAATTCTTCACCCAATGATTCCGTATATAAAGCCCATCCTTCAGAAAAAACGGAATAGCCAGCAAATTTCCTAATTTTAGGCATCGATTGATTCTCTTGTTGAAGGGACAATTGAAAATGGTGTCCAGGAATGGCTTCATGCATAAAAAGATTGTCCATACCTAATTTATTGAATTTAGCAGCGTCAACGATGGGAACATTAAAATAACCGGGTCTGCTGCCGTCCGTAGTACCTCTTTCATAATTGGCTGCAGAAGTAGCCGCTTTAAACTTTTCAATTGCCCTTACCTCAAATGCTGTTTTGGGTACAATATTGAATAATTTTTTCAGGTTGGGTTCTATTATGGGCAAGATGGCTCTGTAACTTTCTAATATTTGTTCGTCAGTGGTAAAAGGAAAAAAGGAAGGATCGGTTAAGGCATGATTGAAAAATGCGGTTCTGTCTCCCTGAAAGCCAATTTTTATTTGGAGGTCATCAATTTCTTTGGTAATTCGTTCCACTTCCCTAAGCCCCGTTTGGTAAATTTCATCTGGTGTTTTATCAGTAGTAGTACTTACGCTAACCAAATATTCATACATTGCTTTTCCATTTGGTAAATCATTATAGCCTGCTGTAGTTCTGGCTTTTGGCAAATAAACATTTTTTAAATAATCAGCCAGTTTTCGGTAAGTAGGGATTATTTTAGTAGTGATAGCATTTTGATAAGCCAATCGTATCGCTTTTTTTTCTTTTGCAGAAAAAGAGGTTGGCATATTTCGGGCGGGTTCATAAAAAATATTCTTAAGGGTATCTGTAGCAGTTTGCGCTTCCAGTTGTGGAATCATTTTAACAACTAATGCTTTGGGAAGTACCATTCCTATTGCAACACCTTTGTCAAAATTGGCTATAGCAGTATAAGCCCATATCGTAAAACCCTCTATTCGTTTGATCCAGTTTTCGTAATCTTTTACTGTTTTAAAAGGTTGAGCGCCCTTACCTGAACCTAGAGAAGGTAATGCTCCAGGAAATCCCCTAAACTGGCTAAAGGGCATGTATTCAAAATGGAATTTTTCTCTTTCCAGGGCTTGTCTTAATTGAAGGCTAGCAATATCGAAAGCAATTTTATCAAAGTAATTGAGGCTTTTTCTATCAAAAGTTTCTAACCGTTTTTGATATTTTATGGTGAAGTCGTGTTTCTTTTTCAGATACGGTTCTGCGATATCGTTAGGCAATAAATCGTTGTATCTGTTGTCGCCTCTTGACGTGGCAGAAATAGGGTCAAATTGCAATCCTTCTTCGTAATAATCATCCAGAAATTTATTGAATGTAGCATTGTTGGCTGGTTTTTGTGCCAATAGAAAAGTACTGCATAAAACGAACAGGATTACTGTCGTTTTTCTAAAAAGGCTTTTTACTAGATTCATGTAAGAATTGTTTAAAAAATGATTAAATGATGTGTATTAGATTTTAATTTTTATAAAAATCTGATAGTGTGGTGAGTATGCTTAAAAAAAACGTTGTTAGTATGTGCTAATTTATGCTTTATTTTATGAACTATAACAATTTTTTCCTTCAAAAATGGATGGTATATTATACAAATGTTAACTATCTGTTATTTAAAAAAGGTTTGGTCTTACTGCTGTTTTAAATTTGATTTTAGCAAATTGTGCCAAAGAATTATTAGTGACGTAATTTGTTTGAACATTTTTTTTAGATGCAAATAATAGAATAAAAGCAGCTTTTGAAGACTTCTTCAATACGTAAAAAATCATAACGAAATTCATGACAAACATCCTTTATTTCAGTTGTTTATTGGTGAATGTAATTTGATTTTACGTTCGTTGAGTTCTTAATCGGGAATAGCAGTAGCAACTACTTTATTTCATAAAAAAATCACGGTTAGTATGCTTTTTAAATACTTAATTTCTATCTGGTTTAGTTGTGATTTTGCCTCTTTTATTTTTTCTTTTTTTTACTGTCATACATTTTTTTGTTTTTGAAAAATTTACTTTTTGTTATTTCGCAATTAACATAAGTTTAGCAAATATCGATTCTATTTGTCCATTATAAATAAATTGATAAAAGATGAAAAAAATTAGATTTTTGATGCTATTCTTTTTAACCGTTTTCTCTGTTGCTGCTTGGGCTCAAACAGAAGTGACAGGAGTAGTATTAGATGATGCCAATTTTCCGTTACCAGGAGTTAATGTGTTAGTAAAGGGAAATAAAAAAGGAATAGTTACAGATCTTGATGGTCGTTTTAGTATTAAAGCATCAGTTGGTGATGTTATAGAGTTTTCTTATATAGGATTAGAAACACAAGAAGTAACGATTAAAAACTACAACAAATTAGATATAAAATTGCAAGCAAGCGCCATGCAACTTGAAGATTTGGTAGTAGTGGGATATGGTTCAAAACGAAAAAGAGATGTTACAGGTGCAGTAACTTCAGTTAAAAGTGATGCGTTTAACCGAGGTATCGTTACTTCACCGGAGCAATTAATACAAGGTAAGGTTTCTGGGGTAAACATCACTTCTGCAAGTGGAGAACCAGGTAGTAACCAAGCCATAAGCATACGTGGTCAAGGTGGAGTTCGTACTGGAAGTACACCTTTATTTATTATTGATGGATTTGCTCTTGATAATTCAAGTACAGGCGGAGCAACAAATCCGCTTAGTTTTATTAATGCTGATGATATAGAATCTATCGATGTGTTGAAAGATGCTTCTGCTACAGCTATTTATGGTTCAAGAGGAGCTAATGGAGTTATCTTGATTACCACAAAAAGAGGTAAAAAAGGACAATCTAAAGTAACGTATTCAACAAGTCTTGGAACCTCAAATATGGCCAAAGAAATCCCTGTTTATAGTGCAGATGCTTTTAGAGCAAAAGTAGTTGAAATCGGTGGGCAGCTAATTGATTTGGGTGGATCTACTAATTGGCAAAAAGAAATAACACGAACAGCATTCTCTCAAAACCATAACTTAAATTTAAGCGGTGGTGCTGATAATCTAACGTATTTTGCTTCTATTGGTCACCAAGATCAACAAGGTATTTTGAAAAACAGTGAACTGAAAAAGATTTCCGGTAGAATTAATCTAACCCAGAAACTGTTAAATAACAGGCTTAAGATTGATTTGAACTTGAATGCTACCAATACTAAAAGTGAGAGACCGGCTATAGAAAGTTTGATAGGTACTGCATTGAGTTTGAATCCAACGTATCCTGCGTATGATGAAAATGGTGCTCCTTCCATATTTGCAGATGTTTTTAATCCGTTGATACGTCTTGATTTGTATGAAGACTTGACGAATACAAACCGAATTATTGCGAATATTTCTCCTTCATTTGAAATTATCAAAGGATTGGATTATAAGTTAAATTTAGGTGTTGATAACTCTAATTCTGACCGAGACATACAAAATCGTCCAAGTACTTTACCGCAACAGGACGGAAGACTGGATTCGTATTATATCAGTAATAAAAACAATCTGATTGAAAACTATATCACTTACAACTTTGATTTAAAAGAGCATAATTTTTCTCTTTTGGCTGGTCATTCGTACCAAAAGACATTTGTGCAATACAGACATTGGAGTATTGATAAATTTAAAGATAATGGTATCGACCCAAAATACAATCCTGGTTTGGGACAAGAATTGGATTTAATAGATAATTTACCATCAGGATCGGCTATTAAAAATGAACTGCAATCCTTTTTTGGAAGAGTAGGGTATAGCCTTAAAGACCGCTACTTATTGACTGCTACGTTCCGTAGGGATGGTTCATCAAAATTTGGAAGCAATAATAAGTACGGAAACTTTCCTTCATTTGCTGCCGGTTGGAGAATTTCAGAAGAAGAATTTATGAAATTATCACCGTTTAGCAACCTAAAACTTAGAGCTGGTTGGGGACGAACAGGAAATCAGGAAATTCCATCCAAAATTACACAAGCATCCTCTACAACATCAGTGACAGGAAGTACCAGTTATCCTCTTAATCCAGCAGGAACCTTTCCTGGGGGCACCACTTATGCGCGTCTAGCTAATCCAAACATCCAGTGGGAAGTATCTACACAAACCAATGTTGGTTTAGATTTCGGATTGTTTAATGGCGCTTTATCGGGAACGGTAGATTATTTTAACAAAGTTTCTGATAATATTTTACTTGAAGTGGTACCGTCAGATCCTATTCAAGCCGCTTCAACTTATTGGACCAATGTGAAGGATATGACCATCACTAATAAAGGTTTAGAATTAGCGCTTGCTTACGAATACAAAAGTGAAAATGGTGTTTCATTTGGTTTAGGCGGTAATGTATCGTTCATAGACAACAAAATCGAAAATTCTCCTTTTACTGTTTTAACAACTGGAAGTGCATCAGGTTCAGGTCTTTCGTCAGCTACTATTAATGGATATGTTAACGGACAACCTATTGGTACCTTCTACATGAAAGAATTCATTGGTGTTAATGATCAAGGAATGAGCATGTTTAGAGATGTTAACGGTGATGGTTTAGATACCGATGCAGACAGAGTAGTTGCCGGTAGCGCATTGCCAGACAAATTATACAGTTTTTATGGTAACATCGCATACAAAGGATTTGATTTAAACTTTAATTTCAATGGGGTTTCAGGAAATAAAATCTATGATAATACTGCCAATTCAAATTTTTACAAAGCTAGATTAGCTAAATCATTGAATACAACTGCAGCAGTAGCTCAATTTCCATCAGAGTCAATAACAAATCCGGCCTCGATTTCAACACGATACTTGAAAAATGGTGCTTTTCTTCGTTTGAACAACCTTTCATTAGGATACAATTTAAATCCTAAAATGATAGGTATTCAAGACTGGGTTAGTTCGATGAGGTTTTCTTTAACAGGACAAAATTTATTTGTTATTACGGATTATGACGGGTACGATCCTGAGGTTAATACAGATAGATCAGTAGATGGTGTTACTTCTTATGGTATCGATTATTTGAGTTACCCAAAAGCAAGAACATTTTTATTCGGATTCAATGTTTCATTTTAATAAAAGACAATTCACATGAAAAATAAATTTTTAATAGCACTTACAGTATTATCCACTTTTATGCAATTTGGGTGTTCTGATCTAGAGGAAGAGGTATTGGATGAATCCTTGACTGGAGGAGCAAAAATGGATGCGGTTGCAGATGGAAGTATTTCTCCGGCTTACGCAGTTTTACCCAACTTGTTTTTGCATACCAGTTATTTTACACTTCAGGAAATATCAACAGATGAAGCTATTTTACCATATAGAGGTGGAACAGATTGGGGTGACAACGGAATCTTTATTGATATGCACCGTCATACCTATTCTAGCTCTCATATTCGTATAAAAGACACTTGGGGATCTATTACTCAAGGTATCTCCCGATCAGTAACGGCAATAAATGCGCTGGCTCCATTGGCAGAAACAAACCCAACAGCTAAAATTTATTTAGCGGAAGCCCGTGGATTGAGAGCTTACTATTCGATGTTGAGTTTGGACTTATTCGGATTGATTTTTGTAAAAGAAAATCCAGCCGAAGTCTCCACTATTGTCCGTGGTAATGATGCGGTAGAATACATTGCAAAAGAATTAGTAGCAATTGAAAATGAAGTGAGTACAACAGCTGGACCTGGTCGTATTACTAAAGGTGCTGTATGGGGACTTTTGTCTCGTTTGTATTTGAATGCTGCGGTTTACCGTGAGCCTTATGCCACTAATTTTGATTTTAAATCAGACGATATGGATAAGGTTATTTCGTATACCGATAAAATTATAGCATCTGGTCAGTACAATCTTTCTTCGGAATATTTTGAAATCTTTGACGATGAAAATCATACCAATAAAGAATTAATTTTTGCTGTTGATCAACGTGCCGAATTGAACGGACACAATCGTTTGGCTTATTTTTCTTTGTCTGGTGATATGTTCCCTAGTCCTGCATTTCCCCGAGCAAACGGAACTGACGGACCAGCGATTACCCCTGATTTTTATCAGACATGGGTTTCGGCATATGGAGCTAAAGATCCTGCAACTGCCGATCCTCGATTTTTTAAAGAGAATCTTAGAATACCCGCTGATTCCTGTATCGCTGCAAAAGACTTTGAAGTGAATCGAGGTATATTAAGAGGACAACAATACGGATTGATTACCACTGCAAACGGACAGCCATTTGCGCGTTGTGCGGATGGTGTTGGTTATAAAATAAGTAAGCTTCGCAACATTACAAGATCGGATAAAACCAAGTTAGTAAACCATACGCAGTTTATCGATTTTACCGCTGCAGGAAGTGGATACAGTACCGGTTATAGAGTTTTGAAATATGAGTTCAGTAAAAAATCGGATACCGGAAGAAACAAAGGAGATGCGGATATTGTTATCATGCGTTTTGCTGATATTTACATGATGCGTGCCGAGGCAAAATTGCGTAAATCAAACGATATGGGTGGTGCACTTGCAGATGTGAATGTGGTAAGAGCTTCAAGAACTGCTAGAATTGCTGCACCAGCATTAACATCTATGACACTTGATATTTTGTATAGAGAACGTGGATTTGAATTTTACTGGGAAACGCTTAGACGTACGGATATGATTCGTTTTGGAAAATACGAAGGAACGTGGACTGAAAAAACAGACAGTAATGTTCAGAAACGTCTTTTTCCAATTCCACAATCTGCCATTGACGGAGCTTCAGACAAACCTGGGTATTTGGTTCAAAACGCAGGATATTAATTGGATTAAAAAGAGGATTATTGGTACAGTTTTAAAATAAAAAACCAAACAGTATCACATGAATTCACTTCCTAAAATATAATTTTATTAAAGACCTTTCGGTGTATTGTTATGATACCCGAAAGGTCTACATAATTAAATACGTTTATTAACATTACTTTTTTTACAATTTATAGTATGTCCCAATCATTTAAAATTTCAGTTCTTGTCTTGTTATTTTCTTTGCAGTTCATTCGGGCGCAAGATGTTCAAAAATATAAAATACATTCTCATAATGATTATGAGCAAAATATTCCGTTTTGGAGTGCTTACGCCAATGGTTTAAATTCTATTGAAGCGGATATTTTTTTGAAGGATAACAACTTGTATGTAAGCCACACGGAGGCCGAAATCAAGAAAGAGCGTACTCTTGAAAAGCTGTACTTAGATCCTTTGCAACAAGTAATGGCGCTTCAACTGGGGAATCACCAATCCATACAATTATTGATTGATATTAAAACCGAGTCTGTTGCAACGCTAAAAAAACTGATTGCTGTTTTAGAAACCTATCCCAAAGTAATAAACAATAAAAAATTCTCCATTGTCATATCGGGAAACCGACCAGAAGTAAAAACATATACGCAATACCCAAATTACATTCAATTTGATTATCAAAGTTTAGCGGGTATTCCCGAAAAAGAACAATGGGAAAAGGTGGCGCTAATCAGTAAAAGTTTTAGTGAGTTTTCATCTTGGAACGGAAAAGGACGACTTACTGTCGAAGATTACAAAAAGGTATCCGAAGCGATCAATAAAGCGCATAGTTATGGAAAACCATTCCGTTTTTGGGGTTGTCCAGATTCTAAAACCGCATGGAAAACCTTCAAGGATCTTGGAGTAGATTTTATAAACACCGACATGCCTTACGAGAGTTCCCGCTACTTGAACACATTAGACAGCAGAGTTTTTTACAATACAATTGATTCGCCGGTTTACAAACCTACTTATTTGTCTGACAAGAAAAACAGTCCCATACAAAATGTTATTTTGCTTATAGGCGACGGTAACGGACTTGCTCAGATTTCCAGTGCTGTTTTGGCTAATGGCGGTCAACTGACACTGACTCAATTAAAAGCTATCGGGTTTTTAAAAACACAGTCTTCAGATGATTTCACTACCGATTCAGCTGCTGGAGGAACAGCTCTTGCCACTGGTCAAAAAACATATAACAGAGCTATTGGGGTAGATTCTTTCGGGAAACCTATCGAGAGCATTATGGAACTCCTTACCAAAAAGGGATATAGTACGGCTTGCATCACTACAGACCACATTACAGGAGCGACACCAGCTTCGTTTTATGCGCATCAAAAAGAGCGAGATTTGACCGCAGCCATCGCTAATGACCTTATGAATAGTAAATTATCGCTTTTTATGGGTGGCGGAGGCCGAAATTTTGCTGATGGTTTTTCTAAAACTGATTTTTCAATTTTGAACTCCATTGCAGATGTAGCCAAAAGCAATAAAGATCAAGTGGGTCTTTTTTTCTCTGAAAATACGGTTCCCAGTGTTTTAAAAGGACGAGGCAATCTATTGGCGGAAGCCACAAAAAATGGATTGGAGTTTTTGAATGCCAAGAATAAACCGTTCTTCCTTATGGTTGAAGGCGCCCAAATTGATTCCTACGGTCACACGAATAATGTACCCGGAATTGTTTCGGAAGGAATTGATTTTGACAGAGCCATAACCGAAGCGATTAAATTTGCAGATAAAACGGGCAACACTTTGGTCATTGTTACCGCAGATCATGAGACTTCGGGGTTTACGCTACCGCAAGGAAATGTAAAAGAGAAAATGATTGAAGGCGATTTTACAACTTACGATCATACTGGAATTATGGTACCTATATTTAGTTATGGACCTCAATCAAATATTTTTTCGGGAGTGTATGAAAATAATGAAGTTTTTCATAAAATTAAGCAAGTATTGCAGCTTAAATAATTGATTAGTTGGTCGCTATAAAAATTAAATTAAAAGAAAAAGAGGTTTCCTTATTAAGGAGACCTCTTTTTTTATGGAGAACTATTTTCTTTTAATTTTGAATAGCACCTGATTTTAAATCAATAAAAAAGTGATCTGCCGGAGCTCCGTTTAAGAACTTATTCAGAATGGTCAGAAGAAGAATTGTATTTTTTGCTGTTTGATTTTTTGGATTTAAATTTCTTTCCTTTTGATGGTCAAGATACGAAGCGATAATAAATTGATATTGTTTTATTCTTTCTTTTCCAATGTCGGCAATAGCCAGTTCATCGGCACTTCGAATGCGATAAAAGTCGGTGATAAGCTCCAAACCAGACCAATTAAAATCACTTTGATTGAACTGATTGTCTGTTAATTGTTGCTTTACTTTCTTTTCTGCTTTTTTCCACTCTTTTTCAAAATTATTTTTGTGGTTTATGATGGTATTATCATCAACTTTAGACTTCATATTAGCGAGTATCAGTAAGTCTTCGCCGGAAACATTCAACATAAAATTCTTAAATAATTCAGGCCAGTCTTCCGGTAAAAAGCGTAATCGAACTAATTCTTTCAAATGAAAATCGGTAAAATCATGGTAATTTTTTGTTTCTAAAATAGCGGTATTCCAAATGTCTGCTGTGTGCTGATTTTTCAAAAAATCATATTCCATTTTATAAAGATCAAACAATTCATTAAATCGAGGAACTTCATTGATTGCTATGGTTTCTATTTCTATTACCTCATTTTCTTTGATAGTGAGAAGTTTGTAAGCAGGAATATATGCTGCCAATGATGGGGTTTGAATGTTGACCAATGTGTTTCCGTTATTGGTTTTTCGAACTCCGGTATCATTGATGTGCATGTGTCCTCCAAAATGTATTTTCAATCCGGCATCAGCAAAGGTTTGTGCCACTTCTTCTTTGGGAACACGGTCTAATTGCCATTTTCCTTTACCCATTAATTTTTCAATTTCCGGGGAAGCATCATCATTAAATTCCACCATCGGGAAGTGGCTGAATGCGATTAGGGTTTTACCTCTTTTTTTTGCCTCAGCACTTATTTCCCCAACCCATTTTATCAGGTGTTTTTTATGGGAAAGAACAGTATTGTAACCTAAACTGGCATCAGAATATTCTTTAGAATCTTTTGAATTTTCTACAGCCTCTTTTTTGGGAATATAAACGTTTCCATCAATGGCCAGTAACCAAAGCCCGGGAACGGGTTCTACCACATAACTTACATCAGGCACTGAATATCCGAGCGCTACGGAATACATTCTGTTAGTTAATGAAGCGGCTTCTGTTGCTTTTGTATAATTATAAGTGTCTAATGAATACGTGCTGAAAGGAGTGGCCCAGAATGCATCGTTTTCTTTTGGAAAAAAACCAAAATCTTTCAGTTCTGTGGTAATACCGAGATATCCCATTTTGGCAATATCTTGGGTTATTACTGCAGCATTTTCATTAGTGCTGTTGGACTTGTATAATCCCTTTTTACTGAAAATAGGTTGGCGTTTTCCTCCACTGCCCAAAAAATCATTTTTACCGGATTCCTGAGCAAAAGGCCCTGCAGGATCGTGATTTCCTGTGGTGATAAAGAACTGGATACCGTGTTTTTTAGTATAATCAGTAAGGATTTGCTTTAATCCCCGAATGTGAAGCGGTTGCCCGTCATCACTGTAATCACCTGGAAGAGCCACGATTTTTATACCACGTTGTACAATATCGTCCAATGCTGCGAGAAAGGCAAAATAGTTTTCATTAAAAATCCGTGTAGAATGTAACTGCGATTCCATCGTTCTTAATAAAGTATGCTTTCCGTTCTTAGGATTAATGATTCCTTTGTAGTCGCTGTCTTGTAAGGTTCCATATAAATCCTGAAAATGAACATCTGCCAGAAAAGCAATTTTTAATCCGTCAGAAGGAGATTGTCCTTTTGATATTGATGTAAAAAAGAATAGAAAAAGGGAGAAATAAACAAGTATTCGATTCATTGCAAATTTTAAATTAGTTGTATTTTATATTTTTCAAAGGGTACAAGGATAGAAAAAAAAGAATACAATTCATTTAAGGGAATGTTATGTGTTTTTTTAAGGGCTCTTTTTTTATTGATTTCTTTTTTAGGCAGCAATAATAGAAAACACTGATGATTTGTTTATTTTATCAATATATTCAGATGAGGTTGTTATACTGTTTTCCAATAATAGTGTCAAAACGCAATCCACCTGAATAGTAAGTAATAAATTTTTGATTAGTGAGTACTTAAAATAGTAATTTAGAATCTTATGGTGTTATTTTAAAACAGCATCATTTCTTATATTTGAAATGATGCTGTTTTTAGAATACTATTATTTCCAACCTCCGCCTAATGATCGGTACAATTCAATATTTGCGATTAATTGTTCTCGCTTCATATTAGCCAATTCCAATTCACTTTGCAATATATTAGCTTGCGCAGAAAGTACTTCAAGGTATTCTGCCATTCCGTTTTTGAATAATAAATTAGAATTTTTAGTGGCTTGTTGCAACGTTTTTACGCGTTCTTGTAAAAAAGCTTCTTGCAACGCTAATTTTTCAACTTTTACCAAAGCATTTGAGACTTCACTAACAGCCACTAAAACAGCTTGTCTGAAACTCAAAACAGCTTTTTCTCTTTCGGCGACCGCAATATTGTACTGTGTTCTCACTTTTTTATTATTCAGTAAAGGTTGCGTTAAACCTCCGGCAATAGTTCCGAACAAAGAAGCCGGAATATTGAACCAATTGCTGGTTTCGAATGAATTTAGACCACCTTGCGCTGTAATTTTGAGAGAAGGATATAAGTCGGCTTTTGTGATTCCAACATTTGCATTAGCTACTTTTAAGGCTAATTCCGCGCTTCTTACATCAGGTCTTCTGCTTACTAGTGAAGACGGAATTCCAATAGACGCATTATTTTTCACTTCAATTGAACTCAAACGAATGCTTCTTTGTTTTGAATTTGGAAATGAGCCTGTTAAAACACTCAACGCATTTTCCTGAATGGCAATATTTTGTTCCAATAAAGGAATCAATTGCGCAGCGTTTAATTTCTGTGCCTCAGATTGTTGAATCGCCAATGAAGTTACCTGACCAGCGTCATATTTTAATTTAATGATTTTGGTTGTACTATCATTAAGTTTCAGGTTTTGTCTGGCAATTTGCAGTTGCGCATCCAACATCAAAAGATTGTAATAGCCGCTTGAAACATTAGCTACAATAGTAGTTTGCAACGCTTTTTTTACTTCTTCTGATTGAAGGTATTCCGCAAAAGCGCCTTTTTTCTGATTGCGAATTTTACCCCAGATGTCTGCTTCCCATGAAAGAGAGACTCCCGCAGAATAATCATCGATATGGTTTTGACCTAAAGCCTGACTTAAATTCTTTCCGGTAAAACTATTGTCTGATGGATTGCTGGTACTTGCATTCACAAATAAATTGGCCTGAGGGATATTTCCCCATTTCGATTGTGTGAACCTGAATTGTGCAATTTCAATATTTTTAGTCGCGATTTGCAAATTGTTGTTTCTGGTAATAGCACTGTCAATCAACTGGGTAATATATTTTTCTATAAAGAAATTTTTCCACTCCAAGTCACCAATACTTATAGTATCAGTTGAAACCGATGCATTCCTGAAATTCTCAGGAAATGCATCTTTTGGAGTTTCTATATTCTTCGAAACGTTGCAGGATATTATTGTGGTGATCATAATAACGACCATCACAAATTTGGTTATATATTTTTTCATTTTATATGTTGTCATTAAATTTCTGTACAAGTATCTTTTCTGGTTTCGAGATCTTTCGAAACTTTGTAGGATATGTATCCGATGCCAATGAGAATGGTCACCAGAATTGTCGTTATATAATTTTCCATTTTTATTTTTCTTCGTTATGAATTACGGCTACTGGTTTCCCGGAAACCTTTTCTTGTAAATGTTGGAATACGATGAATAAAACCGGGATGATTAACAACCCTAGAATTACTCCTGAAATCATACCTCCTGCGGCACCAATACTGATGGAGTGATTACCTTGTGCAGATGGTCCTTTGGCACTCATCATCGGGATTAATCCCACAACAAAAGCTAGTGATGTCATGATAATTGGTCGTAAACGTAGTTTTGCTGCATCGATTGACGCTTTGACTAATGCCTGACCGGATTTTCGTTTTTGGACGGCAAACTCTACAATCAAGATGGCATTTTTGGCGAGAAGCCCAATTAACATTACCAATGCAACTTGTACATAAATGTTGTTTTCGATTCCTGTTAATCCAATGGCTACAAATACTCCAAATATACCTGCTGGTATGGATAAGATTACGGCCAATGGCAAAATGTAACTTTCGTACTGTGCAGCAAGTAGGAAATAAATGAATATCAGACACAGTAAGAAAATAGTTGCTGATTGACCTCCGGAAGAAATTTCCTCACGGGTTTGTCCTGAGAATTCATAGCTGTAACCTGCTGGTAATTGCTGTGCTGCTACTTCTTCAATCGCTTTAATGGCGTCTCCGGAACTAAATCCAGGTTTCGGAATTGCATTAATCGAAATGGAGTTGAATAAATTGTATCTCGAGGCAGTTTCAGAACCATAAATACGAGTCAGTTTTACTAAAGTATTTATTGGCACCATTTCTCCATTTTTGTTTTTCACAAAAACTCGGTCTATGGCAGAAGGATCTGCTCTGTCATCAACATCAGCCTGAACAACCACTCTGTAATATTTACCAAATCGGTTAAAGTCAGATGCTTGTGCTGAACCGAAATATGCTTGCATCGTTTGCAAAATATCTTTGACTTTTACGCCTAATTGATCTGCTTTTGCATCATTAATATCCAATTGTAATTGAGGATAATCGGCTTTGAAACTGGTAAATGCTACAGCAATTTCAGGGCGTTTCATCAATTCTCCAATGAAGTTTTGAGAGATACCACTAAACTTATCCAGTTTGCCACCGGTTTTATCCTGCAACACTAAGTCTAAAGCTTCTACGTTACTAAATCCCGGAACGGTTGGGAAACTAAATACGAAGAAACTACCTCCTGAAATCGCACCTAATTTGCCACGAACCTGATTCATTATTTCGTCGATATTTTTAACATCGCCACGTTCGTCATTTGGTTTAAGCAATACAAAAACAACTGCAGAAGATGGACTTGTAGAATTTGTCAATAAGTTGAAACCTGAAATCGCAGTAACGTCTCTTGATGCGTCTAATTTGCTTAGTATATTTTCAGCTTCAGTCATTACTTTTTGGGTTCCGTCTAAAGAGGTTCCAGAAGGAGTGTTTACCGCAATGGCAATAAATCCTTGATCTTCTGTTGGGATAAACCCTGAAGGAGTCGTTTTTACCATAACAATTGTAGCAAAAGTAATTAAAGCCAATCCGCCTAAGCTTACCCATTTGTTACGAATCAAGAATTTTAATCCACCAACATAACGGTTGGTAAGAGAGTTGAAACTATTGTTGAATCCGATAAAAAATTTCTCTTTAAAACCTTGTTTTGCATAAGGTTTATTTCCTTCTTCACCAGTATGATTATCTTTTAAGAATAAAGCAGCAAGGGCAGGACTCAACGTTAAAGCGTTTACTGCCGAAATTACAATTGCAATCGCCATCGTAAAAGCAAACTGTCGATAGAAAACCCCTGTTGATCCTTCCATAAAACCAACCGGCAAGAATACCGCCGCCATTACCAATGTGATCGAAATAATCGCACCGGTAATTTCGTGCATAGCTTCATGTGTTGCAATTTTTGGAGACAAATGTTTATGTTCCATTTTAGCATGCACGGCTTCGACGACTACAATCGCATCATCCACAACAATACCAATCGCTAAGATTAAAGCGAATAATGTCAATAAATTAATCGAAAATCCAAATAACTGCATGAAGAAGAACGTACCTAGAATGGCCACTGGAACTGCAATTGCCGGAATTAAAGTCGATCTGAAATCCTGCAAGAAGATAAATACAACGATGAATACTAATATAAACGCTTCTATCAAAGTTTGTTTCACCTGATCGATAGATTGGTCTAACGAAACCTTTGTACTATAGAAAATATTGTGTTTTATGCCTGGAGGAAAATCTTTTGAGGCTTTTACAATTAGCTTATTAATAGCAACTTGAATATCATTTGAGTTAGAACCCGCCAACTGAATAACACCAATTACAATTCCCTTTTTTCCGTTTAAACGCGTTAAGCTGTTATAAGAATAGGCACCAAGTTCTACTCTGGCAACATCTTTTAAGCGCAGGACAGAACCATCTGCATTCGAACGAATGGCAATGTTTTGATAATCCTCTGGTTTAGTAAGTTTCCCTTTATATTTAATTACATATTCAAAAACCTCTTTACTTCTTTCACCAAATTTACCCGGCGCAGCTTCTAAACTTTTGTCCTGAATAGCTGCCATTACTTCATTTGGTGTAACCTGATAGGTTGACATTTGAGTTGGGTTTAACCAAACTCTCATCGAATAATCTTTGACTCCTCCAAAAATACTGGCAGAACCTACACCCGGAATACGTTTGATTTCAGGAATAATATTAATTTGAGCATAATTGGCAACAAAAGTCTGATCGTATTTCGACTCATCATCGGTATACATACCGATCGCCATGATGAAACTGTTTTGTTGTTTTGCAGTGGTTACACCTTGCTGAATAACTTCTGCCGGCAACTGACTTGTAGCTTGTGCCACCCTGTTTTGAACGTTTACAGCTGCCTGATCAGCATCAGTCCCCAGTTTAAAGAAAACAGTAATAGCAAGAGTACCATCATTACTGGCTGTAGAGCTCATGTACGTCATGTTTTCAACACCGTTTATAGATTCTTCCAGAGAAGGGGCAACAGAACGCAAAACCGTTTCTGCATTAGCTCCCGGATAAACTGCTGTCACTAAAACAGATGGTGGAGCAATATCTGGAAACTGTTGTAAAGGCAACTTCGTCAGACCAAGTATACCTAATATCACCAATAAAATGGAAATAACAGTTGCCAGTACGGGTCTTTGTATAAATATTTTGAACATTTTTTATATAAATTATTTTTTGTTAATTATTTGGGCAACTTTAGCCGTTGTTTTTTCTGGTTGAATTACCTGTCCTTCCTGAAGTTTGTCGATACCGCTTAATACAATTTGGTCTCCAGATTTTACACCGTCTTTGATAAGATAGTCAGTACCACTTTTACCAATAATTGTGATAGGCATTTTGTTAACTTTGTTTGCTTTGTTTAGTGTAAAAACGAATATTTTATCCTGCATTTCTACTGTGGCCGATTGCGGAACCAAAATGGCATCATTGTGTTGAATTCCCAAACGAATTTTCCCTGTATTTCCTGAACGTAGCGTTCCGCCTGCATTTGGGAAAGTTGCTCTAAGTGTTATTGCCCCTGTGTTTTTATCGAATTGTCCGTCGACCATATCGATTTTACCTAATTGCGGGTAATCCGAATTATCAGCAAGAATTAAAGTAACTGGAGGAATTTTTTTGATTTTATCGCCAAGGGTATTTCCTGTATAAAGCGATTTGAATTTGATAAAATCGGTTTCACCTAATGAGAAATAAGCATACACTTCATGCACATCTGATAAGCTGGTTAACGGCTCAACATCAGTTGAGGCAACTAAACTTCCTTGTTTTTTAGGCAATCTTCCAATATAACCGCTAACAGGAGCTGTAACATTTGTATATCCTAAATTAATTCTAGCGGAACCTACCATTGCTTTTGCTTGTTCGATATTGGCAGCAGCGATTTTTTGCGAAGCTTTAGCCGTTTTCAACTGATATTCCGAAACTACCTTGTTCAGAACCAAAGGCATCAATTTATCGACTTCTAATTGAGCGTTTAAATAAGCTGCTTCTGCCGCGTGAAGATTAGCCAAAGCATTGTTTAATTGCTCACGAAAAGGGCGTTCGTTTATTTTAAAAAGTGTCTGACCTTTGTTAACATAAGTACCTTCGTCTACATATATTCTTTCTAGGTTTCCGGATACTTGCGGGCGAATTTCTACATCTACAGCACCTTGTAGAGCAGCTGGATATTCGGTTTCTGTTGAGGCTGCCTGATAGCTAATACTCATTACAGGAAGAGTAGGAGCTGCAGCAGCAGGCGCTTGTGATTTATCTGCACAGCTGATTATAAACACAGCCATTATGCTTAATAATGTAATTTTTTTCATGATTGAAATTGGATTTAATTGGGTCTTAGGTATTGCAATTGTTTTTGGAATAAACGTTTCAGAATTCATGCTGTTTTTATTTAAAGATTATGGTTTTAGTGTAGCAATAATTCTGGAACAATCGTTTCAGAATCAATGCTGTAGTTTAAAAAATGCGTATGCTTAATAAATAATGTTATCTGAAATAAACGTTTCAGAATTCGTGTAAAAAAAAATTATTTGAATATATTTTTAATCAGGTATTCTGACATTTTTTTAATTTTTATAGGATTTCTATGGAGGATGTAGGATTGTTTCCAACCTGTAAATGATGTCATAATATACTCTGCCATTAAATCAGCATCTTCAGTATCATCCATTTCCTTATTGTCCATTGCTTTTTGAACCGTTTCAGCTAAAAAATCAATAAAAATATCATTGTTTTTACTCATTAGGTTGCGAACTTCAAGGTCTTCAGGTGCTAATTCAAAAATAGTTTTAATACCTAGACAACCTTTTTCACAATCTACTATCCAGGATGCTTTATCATTAATAATGTTGATAAGAGCTTGCTTAGCAGATTTTTCTTTGGCTACTTTTTGCTTTACTTCACACATTGCTGTATCAAAATAATTGCTGATGCATTTCATAAATAACTGATGCTTGTCACCAATTGTATTATATAAACTACTTCTATTGATCTGCATTGCATCCACGAGGTCTTGCATTGAAGTAGCATTATATCCTTTTTCCCAAAAGACATTCATTGCTTTTTCAATTTTTTCAACTTCGTTAAATTCTATGCAGCGAGCCATTAAGTTTTAATTTAAAATGCAAATATATAATTTTTTTTGGAACAAGCGTTTCAGAATGCAATTTTATTTTTAATTTCAGTTCTATTTAGTTTTTAGAAGCGTAAAAATATTTATTTTATATAGGTTTGTGGGATTATTATTTTAGCTTATCAGTCGGCTGAAACCGCGCGTAATATAGCATTGAAAAGCATATTTCGAAAAAAAATTTCTTTTCTGTTTCTATTTATTTAAATTTATTTGTACTCTTCATCAGTTACAGCCTGTAACCAAACAGGCACGCCGTTTTGAGTATTTGTTATTGCGACTTGAACAAAATAGGTGTCAATACTGGCACCGTGCCAATGTTGAATATTGGGTGGACATTTGATTACATCTCCTTTACGAAGTATTTTTTTAGGTTGCCCTTTTTCCTGATAATATCCAACTCCATCGGTGGCCAACAAAATTTGCCCGCCAGGATGAAGGTGCCATTTTGTTCTTGCTCCAGGTTCAAAGGTCACATTTCCTACTGAGGTTGGATTAAGACTATCAGCGGCTATCAGCATTTGTAAATAAGCTGTACCTGTAAAATTAGTATTGGTAATTTTTTCTCCTTTGCCGAAAAGGATTGATTTTTGTAATGCTGTTTCTGTTGAAAGTATTGCTTTTTTTTGCGCTTTACAAGAAAAAGCAAACACTCCTGTAAGAACTATTATGGCTATATTTTTAAGGTTCATCTTTTTAAATTTTAAAGATTGGTTTGATAAAAATTACCCAATTTATTTACCGCTTGCAATACATAATCGGGTTTCCAATAGGTTTCTATATGAGTAGCGCCATTAATAAGAAATAGTTCTTTGTTTTTTGCATTGGTAGCTTTGTTAAAAGCATCATCAGTCATATAAAAAGTATCGGCTTTACTACCCGCTATCATTAATAATGGTTGGTTTATCAAGTCCATATTGGTACTGGCATCAAACGTCATTAAATCCATCAGACTACTCTTTGTGTATTTAAATGTTGAATTTGGATGAGCATGTGTTTTACCGTAATACTCAAATCCTTCACGATATAGATCAAACGGTAGTGCTGCTATTTGTTTATCAGTGAGTTGCGTATCGCCTACATACATAATTGTACCACCTGCTGCTTCTTGGGTACGGGCATCAGAAGCTTCTTTTAATCGTTGCTGAATTGTTGAAAATTGTGAGTTCATAAAACCGTTACGTCTTACTACACCAGAATTGAACATACTCACTGTCGCTATTGCTTTAAATCGTTTGTCTGATTGGGCTGCCTTTAAAGAATAACCGCCGCCACCACAAATTCCTAATAATCCAAGTCTTGAAGTATCAACTCCTTTATATTGTGAAATAAAATCGGCCATTGCGTGTACGTCTTCAATTCGGTTTGCCGGTTTATCCACATTACGAGGCTCTCCACCGCTACCTCCTTGGTATGCAGCATCTGCCGTGATAGTGATATAGCCCTGTTCAGCTAATCGTTGGGCGTATAAACCTGCCACTTGTTCTTTTACACCACCATTAGGATGGGCAATAACTACCGCAGGATATTTTTTTGAAGCATCGTAGTTGGCAGGAGTGTAGACATTAGCTACTATTGTAATCTCTTTAATTGTATAAGTAACAGGATAAATGTTTACTTTTCCCTTTACATTTTCGGTAATTGCTCCCTCATATACAAGAGTGTATGGATTTTGCTTTCGTTCTTTTTGGATAATTTGAGCACTTGACATCTGTACCGTTATTATTGAAATTACTATTGTGATTATTAATACTATTTTTTTCATTATTAATTATTTTTCTGTCTACTTTTCAACACTTCGCTTACTACTTCTTTTGCTTCTTTAGTTTTCTTTCTTCCAATGATTGGTTGGATTACGCCTATAAATTCTTTCAATTGTTCAGGTGATATACCTACATTGAGCGAAATTGTCAAATGACTTTTTAGCATTGGCTCAGCATCACCAATCGCACTGATAACAGAAATTGTAACCAACTCTCTTTGAGTGTAGGTTAAAATATCTCTTTCGAAAATATCGGTAAACAAATGTTCTTTTAAAAAGGTATCTATTACCGGTGCAAAAGCTGAATATCCTGTAAGCGTATTCGGTTGTGGTGTTTTGGTAAGTTGTTCTAAAATGGTTTTGCCTCGTTGGTATTTATTGCCATCTTCTTTGATTGGAGAAGCTTCTTTGCCAGATTCATCGTTAATCCCTTTTGTTTTTCGTTCGTTAAGTACTTCCATAAAAGTTTGCAATCCTCTGATACTTCTCGGAAAACCGCAATAGGCATAGGTATGAATCAATATTTCTTTTATTTCATTTACGGTAAGTCCCGCTTCAAGACCTTTGTTTAACTCTAATTTTAGAGTGGCTAAGTCGCCTTTGGCTGTCAGTGATGCAATGGTAATAATGCTTTTTTCTTTTGCGCTTAATTTTTTATTAGTTGATTCTATATCTTGTGCTTTTGTGTAATGGGAAAATAATGCAAAACTTAATACTATAACTTTAAAACTGAAAATTCTAAATTGCTTCATAATTATTTTTTATTACTTGTCTAGGCCCTTTTCTTTTAACCATTTACTCATTAAATCAGCTACTTGTATATTATTTAAATCTGAAAACGGAAAGTGTGTATTTCCTTTGAGACCTGCCTCAGGAAGATGTACTACGGTTACATCACCACCGTATTTGTTTACTACATCTCGCCATAATCTCGCCATCTGTAGTCGTACTCTCCATCCGTCTGTCCCAGGATTGTTGGAGAGGCTTTCAGGAATATTATCACCATAATAAATGACAATCGGTATTTTAGTAAGTTTCATGAATTCTTTCATAGGAATCGAACTTGCTTCTAGTGAACCTGCCGAACTCGTTAAAGGGGATGGCACTTCACCTTCAGGAAATAAGAATCCACTACCGGGTTCGTAAGACACTATAGCTTTTACGTTTTGATTTTTTACAGCTGTAATCCATCCCATACCACCAGAATGGGAATGTGTAACCAAAATTGCAGCACCAATTTTGTTGAATAACGTTGAAACCGCATCCGAATTCACATTACTATCAATAGTACCAATGTTTGGTACCATAGAGCGAAAGTATTGATTGAGTGTATTGGAATCTCGGGCAAATTGGACGCCTTCAAAATAATTGGGCCATACACCTACACGGAAGACATCAAACCATTGTTGTTCATCTGGAGTTGGATTAATCGTAGCTGCTACAGTACTTCTGCCCGCATTTCCTCTTCTTGGTTGATCAATCACATAAACAGGAAAGTTTCTGCGGAGAAAAATATTTTGATACCCTTCTCGTCCGTCGGGCGTGCTTTCCCATGTTTTAGAAAACTGACCTATGCCGTGCCACATCACTAATGGATATTTGCGAGCCTTTACAGGAATTTGATAAAAAACGTAGGCGTGATCTCCACGAAACGTTTGTCCTTCAGGAGTAGGTTTGTACGGATCGAATGTGCCTGGATTGGTAATGATAGTTCCTCCAACAGCAAAACTTCCCTGCTCTTCAATTAGTAACGGTTTTTGTTTTGTGCTTTTTTGGGCGTAAAATGATGAATGGATCATCAATAACAAACAAAGTATGCTCCACAATTGAATTACTTTCTTTTTCATCATAATTTATATTTTTAAACTTATAATCTCCAATCGGGATCAATATTTTCCCATTTTTCAAATCTTATTGTCCAGGTACCATTAGCTTAGTGAACGATAATGAGCCAAGTTTCCAACCATTGTTGTCTTTTATATATACCTCTGTAACCATAAATGGATTGGTAACTTCATTTCCTCCAACTACTGCCAATAGTGTAATTCTGTTTAAAAGGATTGCGGTATTACCAATAATGTTTACTGATACTTCGTGAATATCTGCTTTCTTGTAATGAATCCCTCCACTTTTGATAACATTGATTTCTTGGATTTTTCCCCAACTTCCTCCCATATGGACAAACACAGATTTATCATCAAACAAAGGGGTAAGTTTATCGACATTTTTATCGGCCATCCATTCCCATTTTTGTTTTGAAAGTTGAATCACTTCCTGTTCAGCGGCAGTAGCAGTTTGTGCAAAAGACTTGTTTGCGAATAGAATGAGTATCAGTAGTCCAAAAATTGACTTTTTCATAATGCGATTAATTTTTAATTAGTATATTTTTTCTTTTTTTCTATTTCTGAATTTGATGGGAGTATAGCGCTTCCAGCCAATGTTAATCCTGCGGTTTTTTATAATTCTATTTTATACTCGCTTAACCATTTTACCATGTCCGGATCTCTGTGGTCAAAAAACAAACTTTCTTTCGTGTCCAGTGTCTGAATCATTTGCATATCATCTGCTGATAATTCAAAATCGAAAATGGTGAAGTTCTCCCTCATTCTTTCTTTTCGTACTGATTTTGGAATAGCTACAACGCCTCTTTGGATTAACCAACGAAGAATAATTTGAGCAATGCTTTTATCATGTTTATTGCCAATTGAAATTAACAAGTCATTATGGAATATGTTATTTTTTCCTTCTGCAAAGGGTCCCCAAGATTGAATTTGTACGTTGTTATTCTGAAGAAATTCTTGAGTACTAATTTGTTGATGAAATGGATGTGTTTCAATTTGGTTAACAGCAGGTGTAAAACCACTATTAGCAATCAAATCCATCATTCTGTCCGGATGAAAATTCGCAACACCAATTGCTCTGATTTTACCTTCAGCATATAATTCTTGCATAGCCCTCCAAGATCCAAAAATATCTCCATAGGGTTGATGAATAAGATATAAATCCAGATAGTCTAGTTGCAACAGGTCTAATGATTTTTGAAAAGCAGCTTTTGTTTTTTCATAACCAGCATCTTGGACCCATACTTTTGTTGTAATAAACAATTCTTCTCTAAGCACACCACTTTTCTTAATGGCATTACCTACGGCAGCTTCATTCCTATACGAAGCCGCTGTATCGATTAAACGATAACCACAATCGATCGCTTCTAATACTACTTTTTCACATTCAGTAGCATCCGGAATTTGGAAAACACCGAATCCTAAAATTGGCATTTCTACTCCGTTGTTTAGTTTTATATTTTGCATGATTTTTTAATTTAAAGTTACTATAAATTTTCCTGGCAATTAGGATAACTTATAGTACTCTGCAAATTTCCGACCTGAAAATGAGGTTGTTGGTATATGGATTACTGATTGTTCTACCAATATTACTTATTGGACTTACTATATGATAATTACTATCTCTAAATACCTAAATTTGTATTATAAAATGAAAATTTGTATGAATAAAATAGTCAAGTTTAATACCATTACTGAATATAATGTATTTAACAATAACGAAACTTTACATCCATTAATAAGTGTTATTGATTTTTCAAAAGCCAACGAAAGATCTTGGGAAGGAGAGAAGACTGTTAGAATTTATTATGGCTTTTATTGCATCTTTTTGAAAGATATAAAATGTGGTGATTTGCGATATGGTTGTAATCACTATGACTACCAGGAAGGTACATTGGTTTTTGTTGCGCCAGGGCAAGTAATGGAGATAGAAACGGATGGTAAAGTATATCAACCAAAAGGACATGCCTTAGTATTTCATCCTGATTTGATACACGGCACTTCTCTTTTTAAAAGTATAAATGATTATAATTTTTTCAGTTATAATGCCAACGAAGCCTTGCATTTATCAGAACGCGAAAGACAAATTGTTTTAGACTCTTTTTCAAAAATTCAGTTAGAATTGCAACTCGGGGTAGACAAGCATAGTAAGAAACTTATAGCTTCAAATATTGAATTGTTTTTAAATTATTGTGAACGGTTTTATGATAGGCAATTTATAACAAGAGAAAATGTTAATAAAGGAATTTTAGAAAAATTTGAAGAGGTGTTAAATAGTTATTTCACAACTGATAAACCCAACACTATCGGATTGCCATCTGTTGCTTATTGTGCAGATGAACTACATTTATCAGCCAACTATTTTGGTGATTTAATAAAAAAGGAAACCGGTAAATCTGCTCAGGAATACATCCAAAATAAAATAATTGATGTAGCAAAAGATAAAATTCTGGTAGACCATTTGACTGTAAACGAAATCGCTTATCAGTTGGGCTTTAAATACCCGCAGCATTTTTCCAGATTGTTTAAACAACGAGTAGGGTATACACCTAATGAATACAGAAGTTTGAACTAATTAAATTTTTTCGGCTTTTTGTCAATGGAACTCTTTTCAACAGAAAAATTATTTCTTACTGTTTTCATTTTCTCACTCATATTTTTATTCAAGCATTTAATCCTATTTTTATATGCTAGTTACGTTTTTTATACTCCATTATTTTGCTTGTATTTTTAAGTGTAATTGGCATATTTCAGAATTAATTCTTCTGGAAAAGGAGAAGTCTTTTTTCGTGTTTTACTTTGTAGAAAGAGAATAACTCCGCTGAGACTTTATAATAGAATGATAAAAACAAAAAACCCGAAACTTTCGTTTCGGGTTATACTGGCGGAGAAAGAGGGATTCGAACCCCCGGACCTGTTACAGTCAACAGTTTTCAAGACTGCCGCATTCGACCGCTCTGCCATTTCTCCAGTATGTCGCTTTCATTATCTGATTGCGAGTGCAAATATAAGAACCTTTTTTGGTTATGCAAATCTATTTTTAGAAAAAAAGCATCTATTTTTTAGGGCTAATTTTTAAAGGTTTCATTTTCTTTACTTTAGATGAAACTTATTTTTATAAAATAGTAATGAATGGGGTTAATACTTTACATATTCGGTTATTTCTAACCCATATCCAATCATTCCTACCCGTTTTGTTCCTTCAGTATTGGATACTAATCTAATTTTTGAGATGTCAATATCATGTAATATTTGCGCTCCGATACCAAAATCTTTGCTGTCAATAACAATTTTAGGCGCTTTCATTTCACCTTGTGCTTGTAATGATTTAAGTTCGGCGATACGATTCAATAAATTTACGGATTGCATGTCCTGATTGATGAAAATAACAGCACCTTTTCCGGCTTCGTTTATTACCTGGAACATGTCATCCAGTTGTTGGTCTGCGTTATTGGTCAATGTGCCTAACAAATCATTATTCACCTGTGACGAATTGATTCTGGTTAAAATCGATTCACCCAAATTCCAAGTTCCTTTAGTTAAAGCAATATGTATTTGCTTATTAGTCGTTTGTTGGTATGCTCTTAGTCTAAAAGTACCAAAACGAGTCTCAATGTCAAAATCTTCTTTTTTAACGATCAAACTATCGTGTTGCATTCTATAGGCCACTAAAGCTTCGATGGACACTAATTTCAAATCGAATTTTTTAGCCACTTCCACTAATTGTGGTAAACGGGCCATTGAACCATCTTCGTTCATGATTTCTACAATCACACCTGCGGATTTAAATCCAGCTAATCGAGCAAAATCTATAGCAGCTTCGGTATGTCCTGTTCTTCTTAATACGCCACCTTGTTTTGCAATAAGGGGGAATATATGTCCCGGACGTGCTAAATCATGTGGTTTAGTTTTAGAATCAACTAATGATAAAATAGTTTTTGCTCTGTCTCCAGCAGAGATTCCTGTAGTTACTCCATTGCCTCTTAAATCTACCGAAACAGTAAAAGCGGTTTCCATTGGATCCGTATTGTTGCTTACCATTACATGCAATCCCAATTCTTTACAACGGCTTTCTGTCAGTGGAGCACAAATTAATCCTCTACCGTGTGTTGCCATGAAATTTATCATTTCTGGTGTCACTTTTTCGGCTGCAGCCAAAAAATCTCCTTCATTTTCGCGGTCCTCATCGTCAACAACAATGATTATTTTTCCCTGGCGAATATCTTCAATCGCTTCTTCAATTGTGTTGAGTTGTATGTTATTTGTAACCATTTGTGTTGTTAATTTTGTGATGGTAGTATTTTTTTGATTATTTTTTGGAATGGAGCCAGAATAACGTCCATATTTATTAATCCAATATCGTTTGTGGCTCTGTATGTTAATAGAACCGCTAATGGAGTCAGGATAAATGAGGATAACCAAGCTCCCATAAAAGGAGTCATTCCGTTTTCCTGTGCTATTCTTTTTCCAAAAGTATTTATAAAGTGAAATGTAATAAAGATTAAAATTGCAAAAACAATTGGAAGTCCTAAACCACCTTTTCTGATGATTGCTCCCAATGGTGCTCCAATGAAAAACATTAGAAAACAAGCAAATACAATTACAAATTTATCGTAAAAAGCCAATAAATGTTTATTGATATTCTTTTGTTTGTTGTCTAGTTCTGCTTTAGTAGTATCGATGGAGTAGGTTGTGCTAGCAAGATTACTGACCGCTATTTTTAAAATATCCGATTTTTGTTCTAAAGTATACAATGACAAAATATCTTTAGGAAGCGGTTTTCTTTTTGGTGCTTTCTCCAGTTTTTTATTTAAAGGAATACCAACTCGCATGTTGCTATTTTCAGAAAATGAAATAATGTCATTTTTTATGTTTTTGTTCAATGAATCCAAAGTGTATTTTAATTCAGTAACAGTCAGCATTGTGTTCGTATTTGCCACACTTTCATCAGTTACATCGGTCTTGTTTAATTCAGATAAATCGATGTTGATGATGTGTTTTTTAAAGGAGCTTTTGGCAAAAGGCATTTTAATGCGATCTTCATACTTCTTAGGAACAATGTCCTCGTAGTAGTATCCGTCGTTAAGCACCAATTGTAAAATACTGGATTGTTCACTGCTGATTAACTCACCGTCTTTTGCTTTGATTACGGTTTTACTTCCGTCACCAATGTTTGATTTTTTGTGAATTGTCACGCCAGTAAGAATATTTCCTTGTTCACCAGATTTTTTATTCACCTTAATATTGTAAAATCCTACATCGTTAAACTGACCTTCAGCTATAGCCAATGCAGGTTTAACTTGTGCGATATTTTTTCTAAAATTGATGAATTTATATTCCGCATAGGGAATAACATTATTCGAAAAAAAGAAAGCTACAATACTTAATAAAATGATAAAAACAGTCAGACTTCTCATGGCTCTTTGCAACGAAATTCCAGAAGATTTCATCGCTGCGAATTCATAATTTTCAGCTAAATTACCAAAGGTCATTATGGAAGCCAATAGTATAGAAAGAGGCAATACCAATGGTACGATTCGAGGCATGGAAAATGCCAGAAATTTAATAATCATTAATAAATCTAAATCTTTTCCAGCCAATTCAGATATGAATAACCAGACAGTTTGAAGTATAAAAATGAAAAATAGGATTACAAATACCGTAGTAAATGTAGTCAAGAATGTTTTTAATAAGTATTTGTCAAGAATTTTCACCGAATAGATTAATCTAATTTGTTGATGTAGTAATTTGGATATTTACTTTCCGCAAATGTAAATTGATTTTTTGACAAAGGTTGGTTGGTTTTGAAAGAATTAACCGTTAAAGTTGTTTTTGTGCCTTTTTTACCCACTTCTATTAAGTTATAGATGTGTTTGGTTTGGATATCAATCCCTAGTAATACTTCTTTTCTCTGATCTTTAGAATTGGTAGGAACCAATTTTATATACTGAATTTTTCGGCCTTTTACGTTCTGTAAAATATCCATATTGTATTTATAACCGGTATTGAAAAAAGTTAACATTTTTGAAGGTGTAATGGCATTGTCATCTTTTTCGTTGACTTTAGAAATAGTGATTTCCTCATCTTCCGGAACAATAGTGTATGTTTTTTTACCATCAAAAATTTTAGTCACTCCCATGAAATTCAATACATATTGATTTCCCTTCATAGTTACATTTCCTTTACTGTCCTGATTGATGTTTTCTTTAGCGTTATTCAAAGAATACTTGAAATCGATTACGATTGTATTGTAGCTTTTTACTTTGGCGGTAACTTGATCTAAAAGTTCTTTTGCTTTTTTGTCTTGTGCTTGTATTGAGAAACTAAAAAATAATAATGCTGCAATTAAAAGAAATTTTTTCCCCATATTTTCTGTATTGTTTTTTTTAGATTCTTGAATTTTTGATTTCATGGTATTAGTTGTTTTGTTCATTGTTGAAAAATTGATCAAGAGAACTCATGTCAAGAATGTTTACACTGCGTGCTTTACTTCCTTCAAAAGGGCCTACAATTCCTGCAGCTTCGAGTTGATCAATCAATCGACCTGCTCTGTTGTAGCCTAGTTTTAGTTTTCTTTGTAACAATGAAGCCGAACCTTGTTGTGCATTTACAATGATTTCGGCAGCTTCTCTAAACAAAGTATCTCTATCGGAGATATCCATATCAAGATTAATGCCACTTTCCTCCCCAACGAACTCAGGAAGTAAATAAGCTGTTGCATATGCTTTTTGTGAACCAATGAAATCAGTGATTTTCTCCACTTCGGGAGTGTCGATAAAGGCACATTGTACCCGTACCACATCATTTCCGTTAGTATAAAGCATATCACCACGTCCTATTAATTGATCGGCGCCCTGAGTATCCAGAATGGTTCGGGAATCAATTTTTGAGGTAACTCTAAAAGCTATTCTCGCAGGAAAATTGGCTTTTATTAAACCTGTAATTACATTCACAGACGGTCTCTGTGTGGCTATAATTAAGTGAATTCCAATAGCTCGCGCCAGTTGTGCGAGACGTGCAATAGGAACTTCGACTTCTTTACCGGCAGTCATAATCAAATCGGCAAACTCATCCACTACAAGAACGATGTATGGCAAAAAGCGGTGTCCGTTTTCAGGATTCAGTTTTCGAGCCTTAAATTTATCGTTGTATTCTTTGATGTTACGCACCATCGCATCTTTCAACAAAGAATAACGGTTGTCCATTTCCACACAAAGTGAATTTAATGTGTTGACCACTTTTGCATTATCTGTAATAATAGCATCATCCATGTCAGGAAGCTTGGCTAAATAATGTCTTTCAATTTTATTAAAAAGGGTCAGCTCTACTTTTTTAGGATCGACCAAAACAAACTTAACTTCGGCTGGATGTTTTTTGTACAAAAGAGAAGTCAGAACGGCATTCAAACCAACAGATTTTCCTTGTCCTGTAGCTCCCGCCATCAATAAGTGAGGCATTTTGGCTAAATCTACGACAAATGTTTCGTTCGAAATTGTTTTTCCAAGAGCGATTGGTAATTCCATTTCAGCTTCTTGAAATTTGGCAGAGCCAATAACACTTTTCATAGAAACCATCGTTGGATTCTTGTTAGGAACCTCGATTCCTATAGTTCCTTTTCCAGGAATAGGAGCAATGATACGAATTCCTAATGCCGAAAGTGACAAAGCAATATCATCCTCCAGACTCTTGATTTTTGAAATACGAATTCCCGCTTCAGGAACAATTTCATATAAGGTAACTGATGGTCCAACGGTCGCTTTTATCTGTGCAATTTCTATTTTGTAATTGCGAAGCGTATCTACAATTCGGTTCTTATTTTCTTCTAATTCTTCTTGGTTGATGGTAATTCCTCCGGTCGAATATTCTTTTAATAAATCAATCGTTGGGAATTTGTAATTGGATAAATCCAAAGTTGGATCAAATAATCCAAAATCAGCAACCAATCGAGAAGCAAGATTTTCTTCTATAATATCTTCTTCCGGAGCCGATTCTATTACAAAAGATTCGTCAGCATTCGAAATAACTTCTGGAATTGCAACTGGTGTAACTTGCATAGCAAGCGGTTTTGCAACTGGATCTCTTTTGATATCCGATGAATTACTGATAGTTGGTTTCAAGGCTTCTTTGTTAATTTCGAATTGTGAACCATTCGTTTTTAAATGAATGTCATCCAGTTCGTCTTCAACAACAGCAAATTCTTCCAGGTTATAACCACTTTTGCTATTATTTAGGGGATTAGTGATTGGAATCGCCTTCATTTCTTTTTTTGTAGTATCAAAAAAGGACTGAATACTCTCTGGAGAAAGTTTGATTTTAAAAATTATATAGATGATTAATCCAAACAGCAAAATTAATAATGTTCCTGTTTTTCCAATGTAGTCCTGCAGGAATAGATTCAATTCATATCCAACAGTCCCTCCTAATTCAGGCGCTGAAGTAGCAAAAAACCCAAATAAAACAGATAAAATAATAATCACGAATAAATCCCAAAACCAAATATTCTTGAGCTTTCCTAAAGAAATGCCAAGTACCATGTATATTCCAGTTAGGAAAAATAAGCGCACAAATATAAATGCAGCAATTCCAAAACCTCTGTAAATAAGTAAATCAGCTAAAAATGCGCCAAATTTCCCCAACCAGTTGTGAACTATTTCAGCTCTGTTAGTTAATTCTCTAACAGCGCTTTGATCTTGTTGTCCATAAATGAAAAAGGAAATAAACGCAAATAATAAAGCTATTGAAAACAATACCAAAAGAGAACCAAAACCAATTTTGTGTTGTTTAGTAATTTTTAATGGATTATTTCCCTCGGCTTTAGCGTCGTTCTTTTTATCTAAAGGAGCTGTTTTTTTTATTTTTGCCATTCTGGATTATAATAATATCTAAAGTAATATTGGGATATATATGATTAAACCGATTGCTATCGCTGTTAAAGCAGCAAAAAATACTGCTCCTGCCGCTATATCTTTAATGAATCCGATTCTTTCATGATAATTAGGATGAATAAAATCAGCTACTTTTTCAATTGCTGTATTTAAACCTTCGATACTCATCACCAAACCAATGGCTAAAGTTTGAAAAAGCCATTCCGTTTTAGAGATGCCAAAATAAAACCCGGCAATGGTCATCAATATTCCTATTGAAAATTGTACCATAATACTGTGCTCTGTGGTAATCAATTTTAAGGCACCCTTAAAAGCATAAGTGACGCTTTTTAATCTCCCGGTAAAGAAAGTATTATCTTTTTGAAATTCCATCGGATGCTGTTAAAGTACCGCTAATGCAGCTTCGTAGTTTGGTTCGTCTGCAATTTCAGCAACTTGTTCCGTATGTGTAATTGTTCCGTTTTCATCAACAACAATAATAACTCTTGAATGTAATCCAGCCAAAGGTCCGTCAGTAATTTCTAAACCATTTGTTTTACCAAAACTTCCTTCTGAAAAATCAGATAAGTTAACTACATTTTCAAGTCCTTCCGCACCACAAAAACGTTTTTGAGCAAATGGTAAATCTCTTGAAATACATAAAACAGTAGTATTCTCTAAAGTACTGGCACTTTCATTAAATCTTCTAACTGATGCAGCACAAGTTCCAGTATCAACACTTGGAAAAATATTTAGAACTAATTTTTTTCCAGCAAAGTCCGCTAGCGAAGTGTGTGAAAGATCGGTTTTAACTAATTTAAAATCAGCAATTTTTGTTCCTATTTTTGGTAATTCACCTGAAGTGTGCACTGGATTACCGCCTAATGTAATTGAAGCCATAGTGTTTGTTTTTTTATGAGGTTCAAAAGTATGAAAATTATTTAAGAATTTGTCCTCAAATGTCGTGATAAGTTTACCATTTTGGTTCAAATTATCAACCGTAAGATTCCAATGTGTTCAATAAAAAAACGCACTCGTTGCTGAGTGCGTTTTATAATTGTTGAATTAAAAATTCTTTTATTTATCGATAGATCCCAGAACACGTTTCATAAAAGTGTTTAAAGCTTCTTTTTTATCAGTTCCGGTTTTCACCAGCTTATTAACCTCCAAAGCGCCATACATATTAGAAATTAATTCCCCAATAACATCTAATTCTTCATCTTTCAATGACGAAATTTCAGTCATTGCTTCCAGAACTTCGATTGTTTCTATGATGTAATCTTCATCATTTTCTTCTATAAACTGCGTTAAATGCTTAATTACGGGTAATTTCATATTTTTTAAAAATTTAAAGTTTAAGGTTTTTAAAGGTTTAAGGTTTTGAGCTGCTGTTGCAGTGTACTCTGTAAGTTTTGCATTAAACTTATTTATAAAGTCAGGTAACTTTAAACTTTAAACTAAGAATTCATTAAACTATTTCGTTTACTAATTCAATTAGCACTTCTTGTTTATTCGTTTGTGTTTCGTTTACCAGTTTCCCATTTACAAAAGTGGCAAAAGTTGGCAAATTACTCACATTAGCTAATTTTCTGGATTCTGGAAAATTCTCAGCATCAACAAGAGCAAAAGTAATTGCTTCGTTTTCTGAAGCTAATTTTTTGAATTTTGGCTTCATAATTCGGCAATTTCCGCACCATGATGCCGAAAATTGAACGACTACTTTCTCGTCTTTTGCAATTAAATCCTGTAACGTATCTTCGGTTAATTCGATTAACATATTTATTGAATTTCAAAATGCAATTGCAATAGCAATATTCAATGTTTTAATTGAAATTTGGTATTGCAATTTACATTGTTATTGAATTAGTTTAAACTTAAGTATTCAGCAGTACTTTTTCTGTCAGCACTCATTGCTTCTTTTCCAGCTTCCCAGTTTGCAGGACAAACTTCTCCTTTTTGTTGAATGTGTGTATAAGCATCAACCATACGTAAATATTCATTTACATTACGACCTAATGGCATATCGTTTACACTTTCGTGGAAAATTTTTCCAGTTTCATCAATAAGGTAAGTTGCTCTGTACGTTACATTAGAACCTTCAATAATGATAGAATCAGTATCTTCGCTGTAGCTAGTTGATTCAACATCAAGGATTCCTAAAATATTAGATAAGTTTCTGTTTGTATCAGCAAGAATTGGGTAAGTAACACCCTCAATTCCGCCATTGTTTTTTGCAGTATTTAGCCATGCAAAATGTACTTCGTTAGTATCACAAGAAGCACCTATTACAATTGTATTTCTTTGCTCAAATTCTGGTAAGGCTGCTTGAAAAGCATGTAATTCAGTTGGGCAAACGAATGTAAAATCTTTTGGGTACCAAAACAAAAGTACTTTTTTGTTGTTATTTACAGCTTCTTCGAAAATGTTAATTTTTAAATTATCACCCATTTCAGAGATAGCGTCTATTGCAATACTTGGGAATTTTTTACCTACTAATGACATTTTATTTACTTTTTTAGTTGTTTTTTTGATGGCGCAAAAGTAGTCATACTGTATGTAAATAGAAATAGCAGTTGATTATAAATATTTATTTCAAAATAGGGAATTACTATACTGTTATTTTCGAAAGATTTTAATTATTAATTATCGGAAGTTAACCTCCACAGGAAGAGTTCCTTTGCACTTTGTGTTTTCCAAAAGTTGCTCTGCAGCCGCTTCTTGAAATTCTGCAAAATCTTGATACATTTCTACAATTCCCAAAGCATGTTCTAGATTTGGAATTATTTGTAATGCATATGGATTCCCAAAAACATACAAAACACATTTTTTGGTGGTGAATAAGTTGCCTAAAAATTGAAGTACGGAGTCTTCAATGTCAAAATTATTTAAAGGTTTTACCTTTGGAACAAATAAAGAAATAACCAGCGTGTCAAATCTATTTAAATTTTTTTCTAATTCCTTTAAAACGGATTCACCTCCAGTTTCATAACTAAATTCTGGGGAAGGCAAAGCGTTTGTCAAGCTTTTAAAAAACACAGTGTCGGTATTTTTATAAATGCTGATTTTGGCGAAATCTTCTCTGTTTTTAGCATCAAAAACGGTCACAGTATTGTGATTGTCTTTTATTTTTGTAATGGAGTTTTGAGCAATTTTCAGGTTTAATTTTGAAGTGGTTTCAAAATCAAAATCATTTTCTGAAAGGTTTGGCAAACTTAGTTTTCCATCAGTAATTCCTGCTTTTTGTTTGCATTTCCAAATGCGTTGAAAACTGGCTTCAATTCGCTCTGGAGTTGCGTTTTTTAGGATTTCCTGAATTCCTTCGGGAACATTTTCGGCAAAGCATAACACATCATTTCCGGCATTGAAAGCTTCCCATTCCAATTGTCCTTTTTGATCGTATAATTTAGAAACGCTGTGCATGTTCAACGCATCCGAAATCACTAATCCATCATATCTCAATTGCTTGCGCAAAAGTGTTTCGATCACGGATTTTGATAACGTCGCCGAAGTATCTTTTCCTTCGTTCAAAGCTGGAACGGCCAAATGACCAATCATAATTGAATCGACATTATTCTCGATTCCTTTTATAAATGGAACTAATTCATTGGCTAGTAATTCGTCCAATGTTTCTTTTAAAATCGGTAATCCTAAATGTGAATCGACATTGGTATTTCCGTGTCCGGGAAAATGTTTGAGGCATCCTAAAATCCCGACATCATTCATTCCTCTAAGATATTCCAGCGCAAAATCAGCTACTTTTTCTTTATTTTGACCAAAAGAACGGTACCCAATTACCGGATTATTCGGGTTGTTATTGATGTCCGCCAATGGCGCTAAATTATAATGAATCCCAACGGATTTTAAGTCTAAACCTATTTGTTTCCCCACTTCGTAAACCAAATGTTTTTCACTTTCAGGCAAAGCACCAAGGGTAATTGCATATGGATATTGAGGTGTTTTTTCAACGCGCATGGCTAATCCCCATTCGGCATCGATACTCATTAATAACGGAGTCGTAGCACAATTTTGATACCTGATAATGAGTTCCTTTAAACGTTGAAAACTATCATCATTCAGGACTACTTTTTTCTTGGTTTCATAATTCGTTGCGGCACTGGCTCGGCTATGAAAAAAAGTCAATCCGCCTATATTGTAATCTCTAATTAATCGTTCGGTAGCCTGAATATTTTCCTCGGTATCATTGATGAAAACGGCTGGAAAGAAAAATTGTCCTATTTTATGTTCTAATGTCATTCTGAAACAACTTTAAATGGTAAAATTAAATATCTGATTTCTTTCCAAAATCGGCTGGAAAAATTAAAAATCGGGATAAAATTAATCCCGGTATGGTTGCCAAAAACACCCAAATAAAGAAATTTCCATACCCCAAATATTCTTGAATATAACCGCTTATCATTCCCGGAAGCATCATTCCTAATGCCATAAATCCAGTTGCAATGGAGTAGTGAGATGTTTTTGATTCTCCATCGGCCACATAAATTAAATACATCATGAAAGCGGCAAAACCAAATCCATAGCCGAATTGTTCTGCGATTACCGTTGCATAAATATAGAAAACGGAGCCAGGGTGAAAATGTGACAATAAAATGAATCCAATTATGGGTAAGTGCATGGCTAAAATCATGGGTAACATCCATTTTCCTAATCCATCTCTAGAAATAACAATGCCTCCTAAAATTCCTCCAATAGTAAGCGAAATCACACCGAAAGTCCCATAAATAACACCAACATCTTGTGTGGTTAAACCCATTCCGCCTGCAGTTATTGGATCTATTAAAAAAGGAGTCAGCATTTTCAATAGTTGGGATTCCCCTAATCTGAATAATAGAATGAAAGCCAACACTAAACCAATTTGTTTCTTTTGAAAAAAAGTTGCAAAAACAGCTCCGAAACTCTTATTTGGAACCGATTCTGTTTTTGTTTCTGAGATTTTTGCCTCAATTTTCGGAGTCGAAAAATAATTATAAATGGTAATGACAGTCATAATTAATCCTACAACTACCATCGTATACGACCAAGCTTTTTGTTTATCACCATATTCTTGTTCCAAATAACCGGCAATAACCACGATTAATCCGTTTCCGGTAAGCATGGAAAGTCTGTAAAAAGTACTTCTGATTCCAAGGAAAAAGGATTGTTGGTCTTTTTCTAAAGCCAACATATAAAATCCATCACTCGCCACATCATTAGAGGCAGATGCAAATGCGGCAACCCAAAAAACGGCTAAACTGATAACGAAAAAATTACTCAAAGGAATCGTTAAACCCACAATCAAAAAAGCTAGTGAAATGAGCAATTGCATGCTTAAAAACCACTTTCTTTTAGTCGAATAGAGATCAATAAACGGACTCCATAACGGTTTAATTACCCAAGGTAAGTACAGTAAACTGGTATAAATCCCAATGTCCTCATTGTTGATTCCGAGGTTTTTGTACATTATCACCGATACCGAAATAATAATGGCATAAGGCAATCCGGAAGCAAAGTTTAAAAGGGGAATCCAATACCAAGGTCTATTGTCTGTTTTCATTTTTAGCGTATTATATTCGATTAAATTTTATAGCGTAAAGTTCACTAAAGTTGGGTCACTTTCATTACCATAAAAATCAATGAATGTAATCGCGCAGGTTGTGTTTTTGTCTAATTTGTATGTTGGAATCACAATTTCCACAGTATCAACATTGTCTTTGAATGCTATTTTATCAAGAATTTGGCTTGGATCGTTGACATCAATTTTTGAATTGAATTTGGCACCATAAACCATAACATAACGCACTTTACTGTACAAAGGATACGTAACATTGAATCTTGATGAAATAGGATCTATCAAAATGTTATTCGCTGTGGGTACAATAGCCATTTTTTTCACGGAACTAGGAACCACAGTAGGAAGAGCAGGATATTTGTATTGGTTTTCTGTTAGTAATTTAGTCACACTTTGATTTTTATTCAAAAATGATTTGGCACTAAAAAAAGCATTTCCCTGAATGTTCTTGTAGGATCTGGTGATGTCTATTTGATTCGGAATTTCATTTGGATTATTCCATCTTTTGTCAGAATCCATGTTGATTTTATACGTTCCGTTTCCAATGTAGATTGCGGTATTTGTTGAATTTTCAGACCACCAGCGCAATAATTTTGAATAGGAAGCTTTAGGATGATCCATACTCCAGTATAATTGGGGAACAAGGTAATCAATCCATTTGTTTTCCATCCAGGCCAGAGGATCAGCGAATAAATCATCATAATTAGTTTGTCCGGCTTCTGTTTCTGAACCTTTTGGATCCACAGATTTATTTCTCCAAACTCCAAACGGGCTGATACCAAATTGTACCCAAGGTTTGATGTTTTTAATAGAAACTGAAACATCTTTCACAAAAGTATTCACATTCGAACGTCTCCAATCCTCTATACTCATTCCGTTTCCATATTTTTTGAAAGAATCGGTATCATTAAATACTTCTCCTTTTATTCTGTACGGATAAAAATAGTCATCAAAATGTATGGCATCAATGTCATAATTTTGAACCACTTCTTCCACAACGGTCAATAAATGTTTTTGAACTTCTGGTAATGCGGGATTGTAATAATATTTTCCACCGTATTTAATCATCCAGTCCGGATGTTTGAAGTAATCGTGTTCCGGACTTAATAGTGCGGTATTGTAATCCATTGTAGCACGATATGGATTTAACCAAGCATGAAATTCAAATCCACGGGCATGAGTTTCAGCAATCATCCAAGCCAATGTGTCAAAATAGGGTTTTGGAGCTTGTCCTTCTTTTCCAGTCAAAAAACGGGACCAAGGTGCTAATTTTGTTGGATAAAAAGCATCGCCGACACTTCGAATCTGAACAATTACGGCATTATAATTTAGTTTTTTATACGTGTCTAAAATCTCAATATAATCCGCTTTTTGTTTGGCTACATTATCAGTACTGGTTTTTGGCCAGTCAATATTTACCACGGTAGCAATCCAAACGGCTCTAAATTCATTTTTTGGATTTGTTGCCATTGCTTGTGCGTTACCATTCCAAAAAGAAAGTAAAAGGAACGAAATAAGCAAAAGGGTGTGCTTGTAATTTTTCATTAGAGTCTTGTTTATAAAGTATTCAAAAATAGTTTTTTTAGTGAAATTTACCAGTTAAAATGGTTTTAAAATTTGACTTATTTTAACAGCGCAATTTCTTTGCCAATTTTTTCTAAATCCGTTTGAATGCACTTTCTGACAAACCATAAAAGGATTTGAATATTTTGAATTTTTCTTATTTGATTTTTTAACTTATAATAAGGTATATATTTATATTTGTGAAAATAATAGCAATTTACTCCACTAAATGTCAATCACGCCTCAATTACAGCAATTATCCGAATCATTAGAAGGAACTCTTTTATATGATGATCTTCATAAAACATTGTATGCCACAGATGCTTCTGCGTATCGGATTATGCCAGTTGCTGTAGCGATTCCAAAATCAGAGGAGGATATTGTTAAAATTATTCGCTTTGCAGCAAAAAATAAAATTTCAATTACGCCCAGAACTGCTGGAACTTCCTTGGCAGGTCAAACAGTAGGTAACGGAATAATTGTAGATGTTTCGAAACATTTCACCAAGATTGTCGCTTTTGATTCCGCACAAAAAACGGTCACTGTACAGCCGGGAGTAATTCGGGATGAACTGAATTTATATTTAAAAGAACACGGATTGTTTTTTGGACCCAATACTTCAACCTCCAATCGATGTATGCTTGGAGGAATGGTAGGGAATAATTCATCGGGAACTACGTCGATACGCTATGGCGTTACTCGAGATAAAATAGTGGAAATTAAAGCGGTTTTGAGTGATGGAACTTCGGTAGTATTTAAAGAAATAACTTCGGCTGAATTCATTGAAAAAACAAAAGGGAACACGCTAGAAAACTCCATTTATAAAACCATATATGAGGAACTTTCGAATACAGAAAACCAAAAAGAGATTATAAAGGAATTTCCAAAACCTGAAATCCACAGAAGAAATACCGGTTACGCAATTGATTTATTATTGAAATCAGAACTTTTTGGAGGAACAGAAAATACGATAAATTTAGGGAAACTTCTTTGCGGAAGCGAAGGAACGCTGGCTTTTACTACCGAAATAACGCTGAAAGTGGATGATTTACCACCAACAAATAATGTTATGGTAGTGGCTCATTTTCATACCATTCAGGAAAGTTTAGAAGCTGTAGTTACTGCGATGAAACATCATTTGTATACCTGTGAAATGATGGATGACACGATATTGGATTGTACGAAAACCAACAGAGAACAAGTCAAAAACAGATTTTTTATACAAGGGGAACCAAAAGCGGTTATCATGCTCGAAGTAGCTTCGCATATTAGTATGGAAGATGCCGAAAGACAAGCGAATGATTTGATTGCCGATTTGGAACGAAATAATTTCGGGTATGCTTTGCCAAAAATTTATGGAGCTGATATTGATAAAATAAATGAGTTGCGAAAAGCAGGTCTCGGACTTTTAGGAAGTATTGTAGGTGATGATAAAGCGGCCGATTCTATTGAGGATACCGCTGTAGAGTTGAGTGATTTACCTAATTATATTGCTGAATTCTCTGCAATGATGGAGCGTCACGGGCAAAGTGCGATTTATTATGCTCATGCCGGTGCCGGAGAAATTCACTTGCGACCAGTTTTAAACTTAAAGACAAAAGAAGGGCTGCACCAATTTAGAAACATTGCTACCGAAGTTGCTATTTTGGTTAAAAAATACAGAGGTTCGCTGAGTGGGGAACACGGAGACGGAATTGTTCGTGGTGAGTTTTTGCCATTTATGATTGGAGACCAAAATTATGAATTGTTGAAAAGAATCAAACTTGCTTTTGACCCGAATGCCATTTTGAATGTGGGGAAAATTGTGAACGCTTTCAAAATGGATGAAAATCTTAGAGTGGAAGCTGGCAGAGTAGAACCGGATATACAAACAATTCAGGATTTTTCCGACAGTATGGGTATTTTGCGTGCCGCAGAGAAATGTAATGGTTCCGGAGATTGCAGAAAATTACCTTCGGCCGGTGGGACTTTGTGTCCAAGTTATCGTGCTACCCGAAATGAAAAAGATACGACTCGTGCCAGAGCCAATGCGTTGAGAGAATATCTGACGCATTCAGAAAAAGACAATAAATTCGATCACGAAGAATTATATAAAGTATTTGACTTGTGCGTAAGTTGTAAAGCGTGCGCGAGCGAATGTCCCAGTAATGTGGATGTGGCAGCTTTAAAATCGGAGTTTTTGTACCAATACCAAAAAGCAAATGGATTTTCATGGCGTAATAAAGTTTTTGCTTTTAATGCCAAACTGAATGGACTGGGAAGTATCACTCCAAGGTTTACTAATTTTATGGTGAATTTACCTTTGGTGAAAAAAAGCATGGGAATTGCACCAAAAAGAGAAGTGCCGCTTTTGGCTCCACAAACTTTTAGGAAATGGTATGAGAAAAATTGGAATCAGGCGCCAAGTGATTCTTTTGTAAATGGAAAAGTATGTTTGTTTTGTGATGAATTCACTAATTTCTATGATGTTTCGGTTGGAATCGATGCGTACGAGTTATTGACAACATTAGGATATGAAGTGATTCTGGTGGATCATGAAGAAAGCGGAAGAGCGTTTATTTCTAAAGGTTTTCTCGAAGAAGCAAAAGCAATTGCGAATATAAACGTTGGTATTTTTTCGAATTATATTACTGCTGATTGTCCGTTGATAGGAATTGAACCTTCGGCGATATTGACATTTAGAGATGAATATATTCGATTGGCTGACGATAAAGAAGGTGCTGAAAAATTAGCCAAAAACGTATTTACGATTGAAGAGTTTTTCAAAAATGAGATTACTTCAGGTAAAATTCATGCAGAACAATTTTCTGACGAAGAGAAAACGATAAAAATTCACGGACACTGTCATCAAAAGTCATTGAGTACGATTGAAGCGACTTTTGCAATGTTAAATGTGCCGAAAAATAGTTCGGTTACCATTTATAATTCGGGTTGTTGTGGTATGGCAGGTTCTTTTGGATATGAAAAAGAACATTATGAAATCAGCATGCAAATGGGTGAAGATACATTGTTTCCAAAAATTAGAACAACAGACTCAACAACAACTATTGCTGCGGCGGGAACCAGTTGTCGCCACCAGATTTTTGACGGAACTAGCAGAAAAGCATTGCATCCGGTGACAATTTTAAGGAGTTGTTTGAAATAATCAACACATCAGAATACGTTTTAAAGAGAACAGAAAAATATTTTTCATTTTTAATAGATTTTCTTTTTTAAGGTTAAAATTATTTTATTTGACTTTTTTAGTTGAAAAATAAATCATTTTAAACGTATTGAAAAATAATAAAAAAAAATAGTTGGAGAAACGGCATTAGTTCAATTTGTTTTATACTTTTGATTTTTGAAGATTATTTGCATAATATCTAACATAAAAACATATAATTTACAGTATATTAATTTTTAATGATAAAATTTACAATATGGCGTTAAACGGTTTATTCAGAAAAAAGACAGTACAGGATATTTTAAAACAAGTTGAGAAAAATAATACTGATGGACATAATGCCTTAGGTAAACATTTGACTGCACGAGATTTGACTGCTTTTGGAATCGCTGCAATTGTAGGAGCCGGTATTTTTAGTACCATTGGAAAAGCAAGTGCCGATGGAGGTCCTGCAGTTATCTTTCTATTCTTGTTTACTGCTATAGCCTGTAGTTTTGCTGCTTTTGCTTATGCAGAATTCGCCTCGATGGTTCCTGTTTCCGGAAGTGCTTATACGTATTCGTATGTTGCTTTTGGAGAAATTATTGCTTGGATTATTGGTTGGGCATTAATAATGGAATATTCTGTGGGTAATATAACGGTCGCCATATCGTGGAGTGATTATTTTACAGGTTTACTGGAGAGTGGAGGTCTTCATTTACCACAATGGGTTCAAATGGATTTCTTGTCCGCCTCTAGAGGGTTTGATGATGCTACTGCACTGATGCAAGGAGGAAAAGAGTATGCCAACTTAAGTCCTGCTTTGCAAGATGCTTACACGGCATGGATAACTTCACCTGTTATTGGTTCATTTCATTTCGTAGCGGATCTTCCGGCATTATTAATTATTGTTTTAATCACAGCATTGATTTATCGCGGGATGAAAGAATCCCGAAATGCGAGTAATATCATGGTGGTTGTGAAACTGTGTATCGTTCTTTTAGTAATCGCTGTAGGTGTGTTTTATGTAGATACTGCTAATTGGGATCCATTTGCACCTAATGGAGTTACAGGAGTTTTGAAAGGAGTTTCAGCAGTGTTTTTTGCTTACATCGGTTTTGATGCTATTTCAACAACAGCAGAAGAATGTAAAGATCCACAACGCGATTTGCCAAGAGGAATGATGTGGGCCATTATTATATGTACCATTTTATATATTGCTATAGCGTTAGTATTAACAGGAATGGTTTCTTATGACCAATTGAATGTAGGTGATCCATTAGCTTTTGTATTTGAAAAATTAGACTTAAAATGGATGTCGGGAATTATTGCGGTTAGTGCAGTTGTGGCTATGGCGAGTGTTTTATTGGTTTTCCAAATGGGACAGCCGCGTATCTGGATGAGTATGAGTCGTGATGGATTGTTGCCAAAACGCTTTTCAAAAGTGCATCCAAAATATAAAACACCTTCTTACGCGACTATTGTTACTGGTTTTGTAGTAGCAGTTCCAGCTTTGTTTTTGAACTTAACATTGGTTACAGATTTGTGTAGTATTGGGACTTTATTCGCTTTTGTATTGGTTTGTGCTGGAGTTTTGGCTTTGCAAAACAAGACTGATATTCCAAGAGGAAAGTTCAAAACACCGTATGTGAATTCAAAATTTATTATGCCGGTTTTGCTTATTATCGGATTGGTATTTGCTTTTGGATACAATAAGAAAGCGACTATGGATTTCATAACCAATGAAACTCAAATCAATAGTGCTGGGGATATAATCACATCGTTAAATAAAGAAGAAACTCAAAAAGTGTATGAGTATTTAGTAACGATTGATGCTAAAAATAGTAGTACTGAAACACCGGATTTAGAAAATTTGTTAAGTCAATACCAACAGGATGATGCAAAATACGCTTCAGTAATTGCTGGTATGCCAATTGTAGATTCTGTTAAATATGAAAGTGGTTTTGGTTTATTTAAACATAAAATTCCAATGTGGATTTTCCTAATTGTTTTAGCTGGATTGACGATTTGGTCTTACAAAGAAAATTTATCTTTAATACCATTATTAGGCTTAATATGTTGTTTGTATATGATGGCAGAGCTTAGCGTTTGGAACTGGATTTATTTTGGAGTTTGGCTTTTAATTGGATTGGTAATCTATTTTAGCTTTAGCCGAAAAAACAGTAAGTTGAATGGTGTAGAAATTTAAAAACAATCTCATTTATAATAAAACCGTCTCGTTAAAAGTAGACGGTTTTTTTGTGCTTTTTAGTTAAATATTAAAGTGGTATTGTGTCCAAAATTAATTTATTAGACTTAAGAAATGGATTGGTTTTACTGTTGTGAGAGCACAATTAAAACAATCGCTATTAAAGCTAAAAACAGCCCTGTAAAATTCATTTTGCTCAATTTTTCTTTAAAAATTAGAACGCCTACAAGACTGCCGACGACAATCACTCCCATATTCATACCAGCAAAAACGGTTGAAGGGTTTTTTGAAAATTCCTGATGTGCCTTAAGGTAGAAAAGAATATTTCCAAAATTGAAAATACCCACTAAACCGCCAAAAAGAATGTTATGGATATTTATTATCACTTTTTTTAAAATTACTTCGTAAGCAACCACAGTAATCATAATAGTCATCGCTATTCCTAAAATTACAAATAATGAAGTAGTATAAGGCAAACTGGTATAAGTAGCAATTTTTTTGAAGAGGATATCTATAACTCCAAAGCCAATCAAAACTACCGCTGGATAACCCCATTTGTTTTTAGTGTTTTCGGTATTTTTTGTAAGAATAAACAACAGTGCTGGTATTGCCAATACAAAAGCCGAAATTTTCAGTATATTAAATTCTTCTTTGAAAAGTAACCATGACGCAAGAACAGGAATGAACAATGAGAGCCTCTGGGCCGCATCTGTTTTTACTATTCCCATGTGTTTGATGGATGCCGCCAAAAAAAGAAAAATGGAAGGTAATAAAATTCCAATAGTAATATAAAGCCACCATGGCGCTGTAGTTTCAACAGTATTTAAATCTGGACTAAATGCCACATAGCAAAGTATGCATGCAAACAGGTAATTCCAAGTGACTATCTGGGTGTGGCTGATGGTATATTTACGAGCGACTTTAAATATCACGCCCACGGTCACACTGCAAATAATACTTAAGATTAGAAATAACATAGATTTATATATTTATGCTGTAAAATTACTATTTATATGCTTGGATTGCCCATCCATCTTTTGAAAAGGACTCGTATTTATTTTTTGATTTATTTTTTTTAAATTGGTAGTACTAAATGCAGTAAGAGTACTGGGGGTATAACCATAAAAAAACCCCAACGTTTGTTGGGGTTTTGTGACCTTGACTGGATTCAAACCAGTAACCTCTTGAGCCGTAATCAAGTGCGCTATTCAGTTGCGCCACAAGGCCTTTATGCGGGTGCAAATATAGGTATTATTGTGTAATTTGCAAGTCTAAATTTATAAAAAAATAAAAAAATATGCCACTAAAGAATTATATACGTGATATTCAGGGATTTCCTAAAGAAGGAATTTTGTTTAAAGACATAACTCCGTTGCTAATTGAGCCCGAAGCAAGGAATAAATGCCTTGAAATATTGGTTTCATCCTTAAAAGATAAAAAAATTGACAAGGTAATAGGAGTAGAGAGCCGTGGATTTTTCTTTGGAATGTTGATTGCACAGGAATTAAATGTTGGTTTTATTCCAGTTAGAAAACCTAACAAGTTGCCTTACGAAACCATTTCGGCAACGTATGATTTGGAATATGGAACGGATACTTTAGAAATTCATACCGATGCGATTCAAAAAGGTGACCGAATTCTGATTCACGACGATGTTTTGGCAACTGGAGGAACGGCGAAAGCAGTTTGTGAATTAGTGGAACGATTAGGCGGTGAAATCGTGCAATGCAATTTCCTTATGGAATTAGCTTTCTTGAATGGAAGGGCGAAAATCAAAGGGAATGAAATTTTTGCTGCGATTACGTATTAATCCAGCGCACGTGTGGTTACATAATACCTAAAACCAATAATTGCCATTTGCCATTTCTTGGCTTTCGCCAAATCCAATCGCTGTTTGGTAAAACTAGGTAAAATGACTTTGTTGATTTGTGCCAGGATTTTATACATACCGTTTTGTTTTGGACAAAGATATAAAAAAAGACGGTCTTGATTAGGACCGTCTTTTGGGGTTTTATGAGGATATTATTTTTTTCTTTCGCGTTCCAAGTTAGAATGGTATTCTTCCATTTGTTGTTCGTACACTTTCATTTTTTTCTCAAAAGCTTCCATTTCTTTATTGAATGGTTCCATTTTTTTATCAAATTCTCCCATTTGCTTATCGAAAGCTTCCATTTGAGGCTCCAATTTTTTCATTTTAGCCTCAAAGTCCTCCATTTTTTTTTCAAACTCTTTCCAAGCTTTTTTATCTCCTTTAATTGGGTCACCTTTTGGTGCTTTTGGCGCTTTTGGAAATGCAGGAGGAGCTGGAGTTTTAATATTAAAAACTGGCGGTGTTGGAGGCGTTGGAGGAACTGGTAAATTTTTCTCTTGAGAATATTGGATTCCATTTTTGGTTATAATTCGGATTGTTTTATCATCTTTATTAACATCCATTCTCTCAATTTTACTTTGATCTAAACGGTCTAATTCATTTTGAGACACTTTTTCGTTGTTGATGTAAATGTCATTTTCGTTAATCATTTTCCTATGATTATTAGTAATGATTCGGATTTCCTGTTTGTCATCATTCTTATTCACATTCATGGCCGCAATTTCTTTAGGATTAATTTTATCTAAATCATCTTGACTTACTTTTTTGCCGTTGATAAAAATTTCTTTTTCAGATACTGACGGTGCATTTGGAGCAATAACAATACTTTCTTGATTAATAATTGTTTCATCCGAACCAAAATTCACAGTAAGCATTCCATTATCGTCTTTAGATACTATAATTCCAAATTCATTTATTGCCTCAGTTCCTTTTGTTTCCATTTTCTGTGCAATTTCTTTTCCCTTTTTCAAATCAACTTTTATTGCGGTCAATTCGTTTTTGGAATTTCTTTTGATTCCGGAAAAAGTAGCAATTATGGCATAGTTTTCTTTTAAATTGCTAGATTTTTCTTTTAATTCCTCATCAGTAGTATTTTTATTTATTTTGTATACATCCACTGATTTTTCATTTGCCTTTATGATTTCTGTTGTTGCTTGGACAGCTGTTTTCTCCTGTGCAATTACATTTACTTGGAAAAGTATCACAAATGCTACTAAAGCGGGAATTATTAATACATACTTCCAAGAATTCGATTTTTTTGATTGATTTTTGTTTAACATAACGATTCGTTTTTTGATTAATGATTGATAAAAATGATTGGTAATGGCAACACAATTCTCGTGTGTTGTTATTTTTAAAAGTGTAAACTGATACGCTTTTTTGTCGGATATCTTTTTTGTAGCTTCGTTATCGGCAATGAATTCCAGGTTTTGTAAAATCGCCTTTTTGTACAGCCAAATTAAAGGATTGAACCAAAAAAGAATACAAAATAGTCTTGAAATCAATACGTCTACAGTATGATTTTGATCGCTATGCACTTTTTCGTGTTCCAAAATATTCTCTAATTCGGAGCTGCTGTATAAGGACGAGTTGTAAACGATAGTATTAAAATAAGAAAATGGAGCAACGTTTTCTGTGGTATCGATAAATTTAAAATCAGCTTGATTTTGGATCGTTTTTCCTTTCAAAACGGTATTTAAACTATAAAAATCGAACACAAATTTTCCCATAAATAAAATTATTCCAATTGCGTATGTAATTCCAAAAACTATATACCAATTGATTTCAAAAGGTTCGTTTTCGATACTATTTGTTATTGGAATTCGTGACCAATCAATATTCTTGGAGCTTGATTCTACCATTATTATTTTGGTATAAACCACTAACGGCAAAACCGCAGAAGTGAATAAACCCAATAAGAGAAACCAACGATTACTGGTAAAAAAGGTTTCTTTTCGCAACATAAAATAATAAGCCAAATAAAACAGAGCGATTAATCCACTGGATTTGATAAGGTAAATGTATAATGCTTCCATACGATTCTTGATTTTATTCTGGAGTTGTTTTTTTAAAGAAGGATTATTTTTCTTCTTTTTGAGTTTCTATCATTGCCAAAATCTCACGTAATTCGGCCGCAGAAATTTTCTCTTCTTTGGCAAAATGGGAGACCATGTTTTTATAGGAGCTGTTGAAATAATTATCGATTGCCGTGTTCATGAAGCGTTTTCTATAGTCTTCTAAACTCACGATAGGATAGTATTGGTGCGTGTTCCCAAAGGCATTGTGCGATACAAAACCTTTTTCTTCCAGATTCCGCACAATAGTAGAAAGCGTGTTGTAATGGGGTTGCTCTTCTGTGATTTCTGCCATGACTTCTTTTACGAATGCTTTTTTGAGCTTCCATAAAATGTGCATGATTTCTTCTTCTTTGTTCGTCAGTTTTTGCATGATTTTTTTATTTGAATCAAACTTACAACTATATTTTTAGTTATGCAACTAAAAATATAGTTAATTAACTAAAAAAACAGGTTTCATGCCAAAATCAATTTTTTTTAGCACTAAAACATCAAAGTCAAACAAGTTTATTTAGGAACTAAGTAACAACCATTATATTACGTTGTGTTTAAAAACTAGGCAAAATGACACAACAGATTGATTTAAAACTACTGTTTACAATATTGCGCGTTTTGACTTTATGACGTTTAAACTTTTGACTTACTTATTTGTTTTCCTGTTGGATTAATTTTTGCAACCAAATGCAACCGACAACCGAAAGAATTCCTAAACTTCCCATGACAAACCAATTGGTTTGGTAGCCAAATACTGCAATGATTTCCAGTCCGGTTTTTGAACTCGCAATATGCGCTAAGCTGAAACTCATTGTAAACAAAGCCATGTAGCGACCTTCGTGACCTTTTGGTGCTCGGCTTAAAGCGAAAGAATTGGAAAAAGGGAAGATGAACATTTCTCCAAAAGTGATAAAAAGTATACTCACAATTAATATTCCAGCCCAAATATTAATCATTAAAACATAGAAACTAATAGACATTAGCAGCGAACCCCAAAGAATAATTTTGAGTTTATCGATGTTTTTTCTTTGGCTGATACTCACGATTGGCATTTCCAAAAAGAAAATCAACAGTCCATTTAATGATAATAAAAGTCCGCTTTGAAATTCAGTCAGCCCAAATTTTTCATTGTGATACAATGGCAAAGTGGTAAAAAGTTGAAAGAAAAGCATTGCCGTTATAAAACAGATAAAGAGAAAAATCCAAAATATCTTGTCTTTGAAAACGGAAGCAGGTATTTCGGTTTCGCTATCTGCTGTATTCAAATCGGCTGGTTTTTTGCGTTCTTTTACCAATAATGTAAAAATCAAAATAGATACAATGCAAGAACTTCCATCTACCCAAAATAATCCGCTGTAGCCTAAATTCATAATGATTAATCCTCCCAAGGCCGGTCCTGCAGTAAATCCTAAATTCACTGCTAATCGAACTAAAGTCAATGCTCTGGTACGGTTTTCAGGTTTCGCATACGTCCCCAGAGAAACAAACATAGCAGGACGAAACATATCGGCAACGGTCATAATGAAGAACATTGCAAAACACAATCCCCAAAAAGTTCGCACGTATTGTACTAAAAACAGCAATATTCCACTGGTGAATAAGCTGAAAACCATGATTCTGTAAAAACCTATTTTATCGGATAATTTCCCGCCAAGCCAAGATCCTAACATAGAACCAAAACCAAAAGCAACCATAATCCATCCGACTTGAGCATAGGAAAAATTTAAATCTTCTTTTAAATATTTGGATAAAAAAGGCAAAACCATCGTACCGGCACGATTGATAAAAGTAATCAGCGTAAGAATCCAAACTTCTCTTGTAAATCCTCTGAAATTATTTATGTAGCGTTGAAAAGCAGTTTTGAGCATATCTAAAGTTATAATTTCACAAAGGTAGAAAACTTTGTACCGATGCGTCTTTGTGTCCTAGTAACTTTTAAACTATTTTTGCATAAAATTATATATGATTGTCCGTTAAGCAGACAAAAATTTTTATTTTATTTTTTTAACCATTAAGAGATTAAGAAAATTAAGTTTTTTATCCTTAATGAACCTTAACTTCTTAATGGTTCAAGAGAAAATAACTTTATTTTTTTTAGACAAACAAAATTTCGATTGTTATTATTAACGGATAGTCAAAAAATTATAAATATGAGAACACTATTTACTTTATTGCTTTTGGTACAATTGAATTTTGGCTTTGGCCAAGATAAATTTGATGTTTCGGCTGTAGCCAAATTTCAAAAGGAATTAAATACAGAATATGCGGAGGCAAAGACAAGTCCTTTAACTGCAGAAGATTTAGCGGAATTCAAAACACTTGATTTTTATCCTGTTGACGAAAAGTTTTTTGTGACTGCTACTTTTGTCAGAACAGAAAACGAGAAACCTTTTGAAATGAAAACGTCAACAGACAGAAAACCATTGTATGTAAAATATGGGGAGCTTTCTTTTACAATTGACGGTCAGGATTTGAAACTGAATGTGTACAAGAATATTGAGCTTTCCAAAAAAGAAGAATATAAAGACTATTTATTTCTGCCGTTTTCAGATTTGACTTCAGGAAAAGAAAGTTACATTGGCGGGAAATATATCGATTTAAGAATCCCAAAAGCAGATACGATTGTGATTGATTTTAATACATCATACAATCCGTATTGCGCTTATAATCCTAAGTATTCCTGTCCAAAAGTTCCATTGGAAAACGATTTAAATATCGAGATAAAAGCTGGGGTTAAAAAATTTCACGACTAATGGAATTCTTTAATCTGCATACGCATAAATGGACCAATCAGCCCAATGTGTTGGAATTAGTGAATCAATATCCACAGGAATTTGATGCCACAATTCCGTATTATTCCGTCGGGATTCATCCGTGGTTTATCGTTGAAGAACGAATAGAAGCTGATTTGGCGATAATCGAAAGTAAATTAAAAGAGGGGAATTGTCTCGCTGTGGGCGAATGTGGATTGGACAAACGCATCGAAATTCCAATGGAATTACAACAAATGGTTTTCGAAAAGCAATTGCTTTTGGCACAGCAATATCAAAAACCAGTGGTAATACATTGTGTCGCGGCTTTTCAGGAATTGATTTCAATTAAGAAAAAAATGAATATTTCAGTTCCAATGTTGATTCATGGATTTTCGAAAAATGCACCAGTTGCCAAACAATTAGTGGACAATGGATTTTATATTTCGTTTGGAAAATATTTATTGCTAAATCAGGAATTAGAAACGGTTTTTAAAAGCGTTCCCAATAATCGATTTTTTCTGGAAACGGATACGGTTGAAGAGGGAATTGAGGCAGTTTATGAACTAGCCGCAAAATACAAAGGAATTTCTGTGGAAGAAATACAGGAAATGGTGAATAGTAATTTTTTGGAAGTATTCAAGATTGAACTATAATTGATTTAAGAATGTAGATTAACGATTGTTGATTTCAGATTTTTGAGAGCAACAAACTATAAACAATAAACTAAAGAAAATGGCAGAATGGACAGAAAGAGCCGAACTTTTATTCAAAAAAGAAGGTTTAGATAATTTAAAAAAGGCAAATGTATTGGTTGTAGGATTGGGTGGTGTTGGTTCTTTTGCAGCTGAATTTTTGGCAAGAGCAGGAGTGGGAACCATGACTATTGTTGATGGCGACGTAGTTGATATTACCAATATAAACCGACAATTACCCGCTTTACATTCGACCGTGGGGCAACCCAAAGTAACTGTTGTTGGTGATCGATTGATGGACATTAATCCAGAATTGAAATTGACTCGCGTACAAGAATTCCTCTCGCCGGAGCGTGCTTTCGAAATTGTTTCAGAGGAATTTGACTATGTTTTGGATTGCATCGACAGTGTGACTCCAAAGTTGAATTTGATTATTGGCGCCAAGCGAAAAAGAGTAAAAATCATAAGTAGTATGGGCGCTGGCGGGAAAATGGAAGCTTCTAAAGTGAAAGTAACGGATATTAAGAATACCGTGAATTGCTTCTTTGCTAAAACGATCCGAAGACGATTGAAAGAGGTGAAAATTGATAAACTGAAAGTGGTTTTTTCTTCTGAAATTCAAGACGAGACGAGTTTAAAAATGACAGATGGATCCAATTTTAAGAAATCTTTTTACGGAACCAATAGTTACATGCCGGGATTATTTGGTTTGTATGCTGCAGAAACCGTGATTCGCTATTTACTAAAAAAATAATGTTCAGTTTTTTTGTCCTCGTTTCAGAGATAAAAAATTCATAATTCATAACTCATAATTTTAAATGATACAAACCGTAATTTTTGACATGGATGGTGTAATTGTCGACACTGAACCCGTACACCGTTATGCTTATTTCAAACAATTTGACGAATTAAATATTACTGTTACAGAGGAAATGTATACTTCATTTACCGGTTTTTCTACTCGAAATACGTTTCAGAAATTGAAAGAAATTTTCGTAATAGAACAGGAAGTAGAAGATTTAATTCAAAGAAAACGCAATATTTTTAATGATGCTTTTGATAGTAAAGCTGATTTAGAATTACTGGAAGGTGTTGAAAATCTTATTAAAGAATTGCATCAAAATGGCATGCAGTTGATTCTGGCTTCTTCAGCATCCAAAGTTACTATTGAACGTGTGTTTTTCAGATTTAAGTTACATGACTATTTTACGCATGTGGTAAGTGGGGAAGATTTTCCTAAATCGAAACCACATCCTGCTATTTTTGAACATGCAGCAAGTTTATCAATTGCACCAAAAGAAAGTTGTATCGTCATTGAAGACAGCACGAATGGGATAAAAGCGGCGAAAGCTGCCGGAATTTTGTGTGTGGGTTACAACAGTATTCACTCTGAGGCGCAAGATTTATCAGAAGCTGATGTTGTTATTAATCATTTTAACGAATTAGGTTTTAATGATGTTAAGAATATTGATTCTAAATTAAGGAATAATTAACATTTGAAAGCCACTGAATTTGTAAATTTGGAAAACATAAAAATTTAAAACATGAAAAAAATAATCATTGTATTTGCCATTATTATAGCAAATTTCACCATTGAGGCACAAGTGAAAACACCTCAGTCAAGTCCAAAATCGACAATCATGCAAGCCGTAGGTTTGACAGATGTTGAGATTAATTATTCAAGACCAAGCGCAAAAGGAAGAGCTGTTTTTGGTAACTTGATTCCTTTTGGAAAAGTATGGAGAACTGGAGCTAATGAAAATACAACTGTATCTTTTAGCGACGATGTTGTTATTGATGGTAAAACCTTGAAAAAAGGAAAATATTCCTTGTACACTATTCCAAAAATAGAAAGCTGGGAAATAATATTTTATAAAACTACTGATAACTGGGGGAATCCAGAAGAGTGGAAAGAAGAAAATGTGGCGCTTAGAGCTACTGTTAAACCAGAAACTTTGAATAAAAGTGTGGAAACTTTCACTATTGGAATTGGAGGTTTAGATAACAATTTTGCATTTTTAGAAATTTACTGGGAGAACTCATATGCAGCTGTAAAATTTGAAGTACCTACTCAACAAAAAGCAACGGCTAATATCGAGAAAGCATTAGCGGGACCAACTGGAGCAGATTATTTTTCTGCTGCTCAATTTTTGTTTCAATCGAATGGTGACAATGCAAAAGCATTGGTTTATGTAAACAAAGCGTTGGATATGTCTAAAGACAAACCATTTTGGTACAACAGATTGAAGTCTTTGATTCAAGCTAAACTTGGAGATAAAAAAGGTGCTATCGAAACGGCTAAATTATCTCTTGCAGCGGCTGAAATTGCTAAAAACCAAGACTACGTAAAAATGAATAAAGACAGTATTGCAGAGTGGAGTAAAAACTAATTATTCTAACTGTTTTACAAAAACATCCCGTCTTGATTATCGAGACGGGATTTTTTTTTGAACTTTTAGACTGTGTAATTTATTAGATGGTTGCGTATAAAGTATTCATAGAATTATCATTGCTTCGCCAGTTCGCTATCGCTCACTTCCGAAGTAGAAGAGATTTTTACGTAAGAACATTTAGAAATTAAAAAAACAACCGCAGATTCACAGATTAGCAATATAAAAATCTGTGAATTTGCGGTTAATAGTTTTTAAAAACTAAAAACAATAATTTGTTTTACTATCCTTATTTAAGCTGTAATCGCTTTCTGTTTTCTGAAAATAGTCCATTGTAACAGCAACGAAATAACTATCGTTAACATTGCTCCGATGAAATTAAGCCATAAATAACCCAGTTTTTCTTCTCCGCTTGGGAAAATATAAATAGCGTAATAGTAAATGATAAAAATAGTGATCTGACTTATTACGGCGCTGTAAAAAATAGCTTTGGATTGTACCTTGTGTATGTAAAAACCAACCAGAAAGATTCCCAATACAGTTCCGTAAAATATGGATCCAATGATGTTTACCAATTGAATTAAATTTTCAAACAGCGTTCCAATACACGCAAAAAGTATTGCAATAACTCCCCACAATAAGGTAAAGAATTTTGTAGCATACAGATAATGTCTTTCTGATTTTTCTTCTTTTACATTCCGTTTGTAAATATCAATTGCGGTTGTAGATGCCAATGCATTCAGTCCTGAAGCGGTAGAAGACATGGCAGCTGAAATGATAACGGCCAGCAATAAACCAATAAGTCCTTTGGGTAAATAATTAAGGATAAAGTGGAAAAAAACATAATCTTTATCATTGGTTTCACTGTTGCTATCGGCTTTCAGGATTATTTCTTTAGCCCGATCTCTTAAATCTTTTTCTTTATTGGACAAAGCCACTAATTCTTTTCGAAGGATGGGATTGTCATAATCTTGATTGAGCTGATCAATATACAACAGATTAATTACTTTTTTATCTTCGGATAAATCGCCTAATTTTTTCTCCAAAGCATTGTATTCGCCTTTGTAAGCCGATTTTTCAATCATGGCTTTGTTGTTTGGATTAAAATTTAACGGAACAGGATTGAATTGGAAAAAAACAAAAACCATAACTCCGGTCAATAAAATGAAGAACTGCATCGGTACTTTTAAAAGTCCGTTCATGATTAGCCCCATTTGACTTTCCCGAACTGATTTTCCTGATAAATAACGTCCTACCTGCGATTGATCAGTTCCAAAATAAGCCAATGCTAGGAAAAAACCTCCTGTGATTCCGCTCCAAAAAGTATATTTTTCCTCTGGGTCAAAGGAAAAATTGACAATATTCATTTTGTCATTTGCGCCAGCAATATGCAACGCACTGGTAAATGTCATATCATTAGGTAAATAATGCAATATCAGAAAAAAGGTGATTAGCATTCCCGACATAATCACAAACATTTGTTGTTTCTGAGTTACATTGACTGCTTTTGTTCCTCCCGAAAAGGTATAAATGATAACCAATACACCAATAATAATATTCATGTACGTAAGATTCCAACCCAAAATTGCCGACAAAATAATTGCTGGTGCATAAATGGTTAATCCGGTTCCTAAACCTCTTTGGAACAAGAAAAGAATGGCAGCAAGGGAACGGGTTTTTAAATCAAATCTTTTTTCGAGGTATTCATAAGCCGTATATACTTTGTATTTGTGGTACAAAGGGATAAAGGTGACGCAAATTACCACCATAGCAATTGGCAATCCAAAGTAGAATTGTACAAATCCCATTCCGTCATGATAGGCTTGTCCTGGAGTGGAAAGAAATGTAATTGCACTGGCTTGTGTTGCCATAACAGAAAGTCCCACAATATGCCAAGGCGTTTCATTACTACCCAGAATAAAGTCTTCAACATTTTTACTTCCTTTAGTTTTCCAAGCACCGTAAATTACGATGAACAATAAAGTAACTATGAGTATAACCCAATCAAATAATTGCATAATTTAAGAGTATAATTTCATGATGAGACAAAAGATCAGGATGTATATTGCATTGGCTACAAGTACCCAGGTATAATTTTTCTTCCAGGTTTTTATTTTTTTTGTTTCCATTTTAGATTGGGTTAGGGCTTGATTTTTTGTGGAGGAATAGTTTCAGATGATTTTAGTGAAATGATATTGGAAATTAATTTATACGCACCGGTAACGCCTTCAGGCAATTCTCTAAAAAAGCTTAAGCCCGTATAAATATAGTGTCCTTTTCCGTAAGGAGCAATTAGTAAAGCACCATTTTTAGGACTTTCCCCTTTATCGTTTGAAGATAGAATAGGAGTGAAGGCTTTGTCATATTCGCTTGGGTAATACAATCCTTGCTCTTGTTTCCAACCTTGAAAATCTTTAGAAGTGATTTTGTTTGGGAAATTCAAAACGGGATGGTTTGGTGCTAAAAATCGGACTTCGGCATCTTCTTCGGTTACACGGTCGCGGGACAGTTTTAATGGATAAGGTGCAATGTTTTCGGTAATAAGATCACCTGCAGTATTGTACTGAACGAGCATTGTTTTTCCACCTTTTACAAAGTCAAAAAGTATCGTTTGTTTATTTGCTAATGCTGTAACGGTATTGTAAGCACGAACACCAGTCATCACAACATCAAAATTTTCTAATTTTTCGGGTGTTATTTCTTCGGGTTTGATCAGTGTAACGGTGTATCCCAACTGAGTCAAGCTACTAGGAACTTCGTCTCCGGCACCCATAATATATGCAATTCTTTCTTCATTCGTTTTTAAATCTGTTTTGATGCATTTGGCTTCAGCTGATTTTAAAACCTGTTGTTTGGTGATGTGGTCATAATTAATGATGATTTGTTCTTTGTCAAATCGCTTGTTGTCAATTATCGCCACGCTTTTGGCCACAGCTTCTTCAGATTTATTTGGCGCAGTTACTTCAAAATAAACAACTTGCTCAGTTCCCTTTTTTTGGATGTTAAAAGGAATCGATTTTGGAGAAACACCCCAGTTTTGAGGCAGTTCAAGCTGCAGATTTCCTTTTACGGCATCTTTACCCGCTTTAATTTTTACGCCTACATATTTAATTTTGGTATCTTTAAAAAGCAATACTTTGTCCAAAATTGAAGTGGTAACATCAGGAACAATGTCGAGATAATTATACACTTCGCCTTTTACATCGTCATTGTATTTATAAACTACAGTTCGCTCAAATGGGATTTCGATTCCGTTGATTTGAACGTTAAATACCACTTTTGCTTCCCGAATAATATCTGGAATTCCTATATTTTGCTGCTGATTTACGGCGTACATGCCAATGGTTCCGTTTTCTCTTAACCAATACGGTTGTGTGTAGTTAATTGATTCGGGTAACTTTAAATCTAAGTTGATGTTGTTTAGAACATTATTTTTTAATTCGCGGTTTTGAGGAGTGCTTATTTGTTCGGGTAAAGTGGTCACACTCACTAATTGTATTGGCGCTGAACTTCTGTTAATGGCTTCAAGTTTCAGTTTTATAGTGCTACCGGGAGTCGCTTCCTGATTTTGGGCTACGGCTTCAAGATACAAACCGGAACAGGCTGCTATAATTTCTTTTATGGCTGCGGATTTCAGTGGTGCCCAATGATTTTCATCCAAAGCTTTCATCATAGCGTAGGCTTTCGCCAAATTTGGAATACTTGCCGAAGGATTATTGTGGTTGAACTCCGCTGCAATAGTTGTTAATAATTCTCCTATGGCTTTTCCTCCTTTTACTCGGTTCCAAGAGGTGTCAATTCCTTCAAAAAGAGATTTTTTTTCTTTTAAAGCATCTCCATTTATAAACTCTAAATATTCTGTTTCTTCACCACGCGCTCCTGTGCTTCCAAAACCTTGCGATTGATGACGGCTGCGGCTTAATGCTGCTATTTCTTGATTTGATTTTCCTAATCCAGCATAATAAACTCCAGTTTGCAGGGCAATTAAATTCTTTTTATCGGCAGCATTAAATTTTTCGATAGTTCCATAAAACCACCAAGAAGTATTAAAAAACTGGCGTTTGGTTTGCCAAGGTTTTACAAATTGTAATTGTTCCGGAAAAATAGTTGGATCGTTGGCCAGTTCAAAGCTTTCAACACTCAACATTGCCGATGAAGTATGATGACCGTGTGTAGTTCCTGGAGATCGATGATCAAACCTGTTGACAATTACATCGGGTTGAAATTTTCGGATGGCCCAAATAACGTCTGCCAATACTTTTTCTTTATCCCAAATTGCTAATGTTTCTGTTGGGTTTTTCGAAAATCCAAAATCATTGGCACGAGAAAAAAATTGTTCTCCTCCATCAATTTTTCTAGCTTCGATAAGTTCTTGGGTTCTTATTACACCTAATAATTCGCGTAATTGTGTCCCTATTAAGTTTTGACCACCATCACCGCGAGTCAAAGACAAATATCCCGTTCGGGCTTTTTGCTCATTGGATAAATAAGAAATTAATCGGGTATTTTCATCATCAGGATGTGCTGCAATATAAAGTACCGAACCAAGAAAATTAAGCTTTTGGATTTGATTGTAAATTTCAACAGAATTTGGTTTTTGGGGTTGTTGCGCAATTGTTATTTGGCAACATAAAAGAAAGATTAGAATAGCTGATACGTATTTTTTTTGCATTTTTTAAAATTTAATTTGCAGTAACTTCAAATGTAGGAATTAAATAATTTCTTCTGAAATGTTTTGGGTTTTCTTTAATAATAAAAAAGAGAGAGAAAAACCCATTTAGGTTCCCTCTCTCTTTTAAATAATATTGTGATTAATCTCTATCACGTCCGTTTCCGTTACCACGACCATTTCCATGTCCGTTTCCATGTCCGTTTCCATGTCCATTTCCGTTATTTCGGTTATCATGTTTTTTATATTCTCTACGGTCATCATTATCATATCTTCTATGATTATCATTTCCTCGTTGGTTTACATATACTCTACGGTTATTGTTATACCCTATATTTCTTTGTTCTCTTCCATGATATCCTCTGTAATATTTTACTTTATGACTTTTGAAATGGTTGTAAGGTCTTGAACCATGATAATCGTTTAATACTACTTTGTATCCACCATATAAATCATAGTTTCTATATTGGTTTGGTAGGTATCTTGAACGTATCCATCTTCCTCCACCAAAATAAATAAACTGTGTGGCTCTTACGTCATAATAAGCTTCTACATCTGGTAAATAATAATATTCTGCTTCTGCATATCCTACCGGTCCCCAAGATGGAGCAGTACCTATGTTTAAACTTACTGAGACTTGTGCATGTATAGTACTTGATGCAAAAAGTATAATTCCTACGGCGATTAGTTTTAATGTTCTCATTTTTTCAAATATTTAATTAGTAATAATTTTTTTATAATAGCTCGTTATTACGATGCTTTTTGAATAAAACCAACAACTGTGCCAAAACGAAAAAGTTAACATTTAATTAAGGATTAACATGCTAAAAAAAAAGAGCCTCATTGCTGAGACTCTCTTTATTAATGATATGAAATCAGGATTAATGTTTTCCATTTCCATTATTTCCTTTTCCACCTTTGTTCCCGTTTCCGTTCCCATTATTTCCGTTTCCGTTATTCCCTTTATTCCCGTTACTTTGGTATACTTTGTTATTATTCCCACGATTAGAACCGATAGCTTTTTGTGGTTTACCTTTGTATCCTTTGTAATATTTTACTTTATGGGTATTAAAGTTACTGTATGGTCTTGAACCATGATAATCGTTTAAGACTACTTTGTAACCATTGTACAAGTTATAGTTTCTGTATTGATTAGGTAGATTTCTGGAACGAATCCATTTTCCTCCACCAAAATAAATAAACTGTGTGGCTCTGATATCATAATAAGCTTGAATATCCGGTAAATAATAATAATCTACAGCTGAATAACCAGCGGGACCCCAAGCTGGTGGAGTACCTATATTTACATTTACTGAAACTTGTGCTTGCATCGTATTTGCGGATGCAAAAAGTATAATTCCTGCGATGATTAATTTTAATGTTTTCATTTTTCAAAATTTTAATTAGTAATTAATAGATAGTAATTTTTAGTTACTATTTTATCTCTTTATGATAAAGCCAACAATTGTGCCAATATCATATATTTAACATTTTATTGTGTTATTTTACTTCATAAAAAAAGGAAACGAAGGCTCGTTTCCTTTTTCTACAGTTATAAATTTATTTACAATAAAAGGATCAATAAAAGAATAACTATTATAATTGCACCTACAGATAAGTATACACCATTTCCTGTAGATTTTAATTCGGCTTTAATGGCACGTACTTCTTTTCTTAATTCTTTTTTCTCTGAAGAATTTAAAGAAGATTTATCCATTGCTTTTATTTCGTCTAGACGATTAAGCAATACTTTAACTTCAGCAGGAACTTCTTTAGGGTTGTTTGAAACCGAAGTCGGATTTTTTTCTGCAGCTAACATTTGAGTTGGAACAACACTTAATGATAATACCATCATCATTAAATAAAAGGTGATTTTTTTCATTTCTTTTAGAGTTTTAGTTATTAATTTAATACATTATAAAAGTAAGCAATATTAACAGATGAAGTCTTATATAATTATGATATTAAATTATATAATTTACACTATTGAATTATTTTTTTTGCTTTAATGTTTTCAAAATTAGTCCTTTAAAATGGTTTTGTTCAAAATTAAGATTGCCGGACTCGCCTTTGTTATTTGAAAATAACCGTACGTGGCTTGGCTAATTCAAAATCCTGAAAGCCAAAATCAGTGGTTTCAAAAGAGTTGGTTTTGAAAATATTTTCACCATTACCCGGTATGGACGGATAGTATGAAAGTGAAATTTGGAAAGAGCTAAATACTAAAAAATCATTGTTTATTATTAATCCAATCCCAATTTTGGAATATGCTTTATTTTCCAATAATCCTTTTTCGGGATTTCCCAGCATAGCAATTGAATAGTTAAAATAGGGGTTTAGTCGAAATCCCCAAAGATTCCACGGTGCATAGGCTTGAGTTTGCAACGTTAGGATTGCTTTTTCGGTTCCATAATTAGCACTATTAAATCCTTGAATTCCGTAATTTTCATTAATATTAAGTTGGTCACCTATAACATTTACGCGATTGGAACCTATAATTAATTGAGGTTTAACAAATTGTCGTAATTTCCATTTTCCAATACTCATCAAATTAGTAAAGTAATTAGCTTGAAAAGAAAAAGCATTCTGTTTCGTGTTTGATTTTTCAAAAAAAGTACCCAGCTCAAAATTGGCACTTAGAAATCCCCATTTGTAAAAATTTCCAAAAGCTGCCCGAGCTCCTAGATAGTAACGTTCTTGATTGTTTTTATGTTGATAGCCCGAAGTTATTCCAAATATTTTTCCAATGGGTACATCTTCTATAATTCCATTCTTGAAAATATAGCTGTCTTGAACGAATTTTCGGGAGGTGATTCCAATTCCGATTAGCGAAAATTTTTCATCAGAATAAAAATCATTGGGATCGTAATCAATTGTCGGACTCTCCAGGTATTTTACATTCAAAAACCGACCGGCAACTACTAAATTTGTAGTTCTGTCACTCTCCGTATTACTTTTAAAAATCCTAAAGGCACGACCAAACCATACATCCTGTGAGTTGTATTTGAAATTTTGGTAAGCAAAAGCGGCATTACTATCAGGAAGTGTGTCTTTTCTAAACTGTTTGTCAAAATAGATTCCGCCAGCCCATTTTGTAAATGGAGAATAGAACAGGCGTTCAATATTGATACTTTTACCATAATAATCGTCGAAATCTATACGATAATTTACAGTGGTTTTAATGAATGTATTTTTGAAATTCGGAATCGTGTACGCTACGCGATAAGCATTTTTTCCATCACTGAATCTGTTTCTGAATTCATTATTAAATTCATGACCGGAACCCAGAATATTTCTATCGTTCAGTTCAAAACTGCTTCTGGAACTTGATATGGAACCTTTTGGAATTATACTCCACGAATCTAAAACCCGAATGTAAATATCTACGGAATCCTTATTGTTTTGAATCAATTGCGGGCTTACATCCACACGGCTGATATAGCGTTGTGTTCGTATTAAACGCTCAGATTCTTTTACTAATAAGGAATCTAAAGGTTTGTTTTTTTTGATAAGCAATAAATTCTTAATGGCAAGTCTGTTCGTTTTAATGTGAATTCTGTTTCCGGTTCGCTCAGCCCAATTCCTAGCTTTTTTTGCAGTGTCAATTTCGGAATAACCAAAAGGGTCTAATGTAACTATATTGATGTTCCGGATAATTTTCCCTTCAAAGTCTTTGAATTTTTTTGGAACTATTTTTTTCTTTTTGGTTTTTACATTAACTGGTCTGAAAACTAATTTATGAAGAAGTTTTGTAAATTTATTTTTCTTGGAATAGGTCTGGATTTGTTTATACATCCCTGAAGAATCTTTTTCCTTTTTGTCTACTTGAGAAAAAGAAATCTGATGGCAGCAGAAAATCAAAATAATTAGAACCAGTCTTTGTTTTTTAAACATGATAAAAAAATAATTTTAAACATTGTTAACGAAACAAAAGAAAAAATCTTTTAGTATGAGTTCGAATTAACAAAATTCAGAATTTGAATAGTCGAATATACTATTTTAGAAACTATTCATTGGTTTTATTCGCTTCTTTTTCGGTTGTTGTTTCAGTAAATACAGGAACTACAATATCGGTTTTGATGATAGTTTTCTTTGGTGTTGATTCAGAATCAAACAACGGTAATTTAATATTATGCCAGGTATACGTTTTTGGTAAATGATCTCCCATCAGGTATCCCCAAGGTTCTAAAAATTCAATTCTATCAAAAATTACTTTGAGTACTGCGAGAATAGGAAGCGCTAAAAACATACCGGAAACTCCCGCAATTGCGCCACCTATGATAATTCCAATAATCGATACAAACGCGTTTATTTCTACTTTGGAACTTACAATCAAAGGAACTAGAATATTATTATCAATTAACTGAACAATTATGGTAATCACGATTACACCAACAATTATAGATAAATCTGGAGAACCCGTAAGCGAAGCCACAATACTTAGCACTCCTGCAAAAAGTATTCCTATGTAAGGAATCAGATTTAAGATTCCGGTGATAATTCCCAGCAAAATAGCGTATTTCACACCTATAACCATAAATCCAAGCGTTGTCATTGTTGAGACTAAAATCATTTCAATAATTAAACCCACGATGTAACTGTTGATGGCCACTCTTATGTTTGTCAAGATATCTTTCAACTGTTCATGGTTTTCTTTTTTGAACAACTTGGATAAAAACAGTAAAAAATGAGTTCTGTATAAAAGAATTAAAAAAGTATAAATAGGTATCAATGTCAAATTCACCAAAGTATCCGTAAACGACATTAAAGTAGTTCCAATCAACTCTTTTCCTTTTTCCATGGAATCCTCAGTAGCGGTATCAATATATTGCTTCTGTTCCCAAGAACTTAAATGAAAATTATCTCTGATAAATCCTTGAATATTTCGGAGATGAATGTTGATGTTTCTTTCAATTTTATCAAAATCAGCTGCAAAATCACTAATTTGAAATGATAGAAAAACAAAAAGTCCAATGAAAATCAACACAAATAAAATTACTGCCAACATTACCGCCAAAACATGCGGAAAACAGAGTTTTGATTTAAAAAATTGAACGATAGGATACAATAAAATAGCAAATAAAAACGACATCATTATGGGAACCAAAATATCCTGACCGATATAAAATATAAAAGTAAACGCTATTAAACCCAATAAAACCAGGGTTAGTTTGGCATAAAACGGAAATTTTAAGATGTCATTCATATTTTCTTATTTTTTAAATAACGCATTTACCATTCAATCCTGAATCGTACTGTTTTTAATTAACAAATATGAAGAATTAAAGAAATTAAAGTATTATATATTTCTCATCAATAGTTGTAAAATTATCACTTTTAATCAATCGATTTGCAAAATAGAATGAATTGATAATTATATTTTTATAAAATGCTGATTAATCCATGAATTCTTTATCATCAAAATGGTCTTTCAGTATCGAAATTCCTTTTTGCAAGAGCAGATTATTAGGGTAAATGATTTTTTCTCCATCGATGGTTTTTAAATACACATGAAAAGCACCAATATCCTCAATTTCTGCTTCAATGGGGAAATCTTTATCATGGATTTTTATAACGTCACCAATTTTAAACGGAAAAGAAAAAAACAAAATAACACCAGATGTGATGTTACTCAAAATAGACCATTGGGCAAACATCGCAACACCCACAACAGTTGTGATAGATGAAAGTGCAATAAAAATATCTTTGGTCTGGACTCCCCAAATGATTATTAAGGCAATAACCACCAAAATATTGATGAATAAATGAATGTATTTAATCACTAAATTGGTTCTGTGTTCCAGCGTTTGATTCGATTTTGCATAGCTTCGAACCAATTTTGTAGAAAGAATACGGAATAATATCAGCAAAATTCCCAGAATTCCAGTTGCAATCAGTTCTCTTGTGTATTCTTGAAAAAAGGCCATATCCATAATTTAATTACGCTAATTTACTTAAATATTCATATACTTTATCCGTAGGCATTCCCATCACATTTGCATACGAACCTTCAATTTTTGAAACGCCAATAAAACCAATCCATTCTTGGATACCATAGGCTCCGGCTTTATCATAAGGTTTGTAGTTTTCTAAATAATAACGAATCGATTCGTCGCTTAATTCATTGAAAGTGACTTTGGTAACTTCGTGCATTACATCCGCTTTTTCATTGGTTTTAAAACAAACAGAAGTGATTACTTCGTGCGTTGTATTTGACAATGATTTTAAGATTTCAAAAGCATCTTGTTCGTCTTTTGGTTTACCCAAAGCGGTATTGTTATGCCAAACGATGGTGTCGCTGGTTACCAGAATTTCATTCGGTTTTAACTCTCCTTCAAAAGCGCTTGCTTTCAGTACAGCTAAATAATTAGTGATTTCCTCTGCTTTCAATTCTGGAGGATAAATTTCCTCAATTTCTTTCAATCGAATTTCAAAATCCAAGTCTAAATCCTTGAAGAATTGCTGGCGTCTTGGTGAACCCGAAGCCAGAATTAAAGTGTATTTTTTTAATTTATTTTTAAGCATTGTATTTTATATTTAAACTTATAACAACAACAGACAGAATTCCAAATAACAGAATCCATTTTAACAGCAAACTCAGCGCATGAAACTCTTTTTTGGATTTTGCAGTCCAAATTTTCACGGTGAAATAAAACAATGGTCCCACGACAAAAAGCAATAAATATACAGTTGTAAATACTAACTCAAGTAGGTATTTATTGATGTAATACAACATGAAAAGAATAGGAATAAAGCTCAGTCCAAAAACTATTTTTGCAGTTCTGGATTTGCCTATTGCAATTGGTAATGTGTTCATTCCTTGGTTGTAATCACCATCAACATCTTCTAGATCTTTAACAATTTCTCTCATAAAATTAAGAAAGAAAGTGAATAGGGCGTAATCTAAAAGAATAGAAAAAACAACTCCCAATTGCTGTTGGTTTCCTTCATGAATCGTTGGAAATAAATCAAAAATCCCAATGATAATCACACTAAAAGAAAGCAACAATGCCACAATAACATTACCAATAATCATCATTTGTTTCAGACTTGTAGCATACAAATAAAGCGTCGCGGCAATTAGAATAAAAATAGACGCAAAGCCCGGTTTTACTATAACATTTGATAAATAAAAGCCAATAGCCACACCAGTAACAGTAAGACCAATGTATAGATTATAGGCATTGGTTTCAGAAATGGTTTTGCCTACAATTACATTGCTCGGTTTGTTTATAGTATCTGTGTTTTGATCAAAAATATTATTGATGACATATCCACCTGCAGCGATTAAAATGGTTGATAAAACCAATAATCCATATTGCCAATCAGCTAATGCCAAAGGAATATTCTGAAATTTAAAAAAAACATACCGGAAAATTAGCTGCATAAAAGCAAGCATCAGTAGGTTCTGGTATCGGATTAGTTTAAGGAACTTCATATTTAGTTTTCAGTGTTCAGTTTTTCAGTGTTCAGATTAGAGGATCTAGTATTCAGGGGTCATTTCTTATGGTTTATGTAAAATTCAGTGTTCATAAAAAAATAGAACTAAATTACTTTTTAATAATCATTGCAACTGATTACTAAAAACTGACGACTGATTACTAATTAATCGTGTTTCCCATCAAAATGAGCCATCCATTTCCCTTGCGCTTTCATCACTTGTTCGATAACATCACGAGCAGCTCCTTTTCCTCCGTTTTTGTGTGAAATATATCTGGAAATAGCTTTGATTTCAGGGCTTGCATCCTGAGGACAAGCGGGTAATCCTACTAATTTCATCACGTGATAATCAGGAATATCATCTCCCATGTACAAAACGTGTTCTGGATTGATATTGTAAACATCGGTATATTCATCAAATGTTTCTACTTTATTTGGTATACCTAAATGAATATCTGTAATTCCTAGATTACGTAATCTAACGCGCACACCTTCGTTGCTTCCTCCCGAAATAATACAAACATTATAACCGCTTTCTACGGCAGCTTTCATTGCATAACCATCACGAATATTCATGGTACGAAGAATTTCCCCTTCATTGGTTACAAAAACAGAACTGTCAGTAAGTACGCCGTCTACGTCAAATATAAACGTAGTAATATCATTCATTATTTCTTTATAACTTTTTGCCATTATGTTGTATAGATTGTGTTAGTGTTTTGTAAATTGCGAGGTGATTTTCTTTGGATAAAAAAGCTTCATGTGCTTCGATAGTTGCAGTATCATTGCGTTTAGCCGGTCCAGTTTGAGCTTCTGACGGCGAAAGTAACATTATTTTTTGAGCTGTTTCTGTAATTAAAGGATTTAAAATTTCAAAAGGAACCTGATGCTCCTGACAAATTTCCTGACCTATTTGGTACAAATGATTCGTAAAATTATTGACAAAAACCGCTGCAACATGCAAGGCTTTTCTCTGTTCGGAGTTGATAGCAAATATTTTATCAGAAATTGATTTGGCTACTTTATCCAATAATTGATAATCGGTTGCATTTTCGCTTTCTAAACATATTGGAATAGTTCTGAAATCTACTGGCTTGTTTTTAGTAAAAGTCTGTAAAGGATAGAAAACACCTTTTCGATTATTGTCATCCAAAACATTCAAAGGAACACTTCCCGAGGTATGAACCACCAAGCGATTTTTGAAAGGAAGTTGCGAGGAAATAGCAGCAATGGCATCATCAGAAATCGCAATAATATACAAATCTGCTTCAATCAAAGTATTTAAATCATTTGTAATCTGACTTAAATCGAGTAGGTGAGAGACGCTTTCTATTTGTCTTGAAAAAACTTGAACCAATTCGATTTCAGCTCCCATTTTTTGGGAATTTTGAAATGCTGCAATCAAATGTTGTGCTACATTTCCTGAACCAATAATAATTACTTTAGTCATTTGACAAAATTAGCAAAAAAATATTAAGAGTTTTATTCAATTTTGGATTGGCTAATAAACTGTAACTCCAATTAAAATATACTTTTATTCCAAAAAACGAAGCTACTTAATTTTGGATTAAATTAACAAATGTGCGAATATAGAAGTCAACATTTTTAAGTACTTTTGTGGCACTTTTATAAAAACATAATCCCTTAAAAATGGATAAAAAAATATTTTCTTTTTTGTTTTCTACTCGATTAATGGCTTTTTTATTTATTGTATATGCGGTTTCCATGGCTACTGGAACTTTTATCGAAAGCAAATACAATACCGACACAGCAAAAATTTTAATTTATAACTCATGGTGGTTTGAGGCCATACATGTATTTTTCATGATTAATTTCATTGGAAATATCAAGCGTTATCAGTTATTAAAAAAAGAAAAATGGGCTACTTTATTACTGCATTTGTCATTTATCTTCATTATTGCCGGTGCATTTGTTACCCGTTACATCAGTTATGAAGGGATGATGCCTATTCGCGAAGGCGCTGCTGAAAATCAAGTTTTTTCAGATAAAACGTTCCTGACTGTTTTTGCAGACGGGGAATATAAAGGAGAAATGAAACGCAGGGTTTTTGAAAAGCAAGTATTGCTTTCTCCTGCGACTAACAATGATTTCAGTATTTCAGGTAAATTTGCAGATACACCATTTGAAGTAGAATATGAAAACTTCATCATGGGTGCCAAAGAATACATTAAACCAAATCCTAATGGAACTGTATTTTTAAAAATTGTAGAAGCTGGAGACGGAGGTCGTCACGAGCATTTTTTGAAAGACGGTGAAGTTCAAAATATTCATAATGTATTATTTGCTCTAAATAAATTTACTGATGGAGCCATAAATATCAATACAACAGGAAGCGCCTATACGATTCAAACGCCTTTTGAAGGGAACTTCATGAGAATGGCTGATAAATTGCAGGGTAAAGTCATTAAGGATAGTGCACAACCATTGATGATGCGTTCGCTGTATTCTATTGGCGAAATGCGATTTGTATTTCCTGATCCTGCGGTAAAAGGTGTTGTTGATTATGAATCGGAAAATGATTTTAAAGCAAAGAATCATGAAGATGCATTAACTGTAAAAATCTCTGCCGAAGGTCAAGAAAAAACAGTTACTGTTCTAGGTTCCAAAGGTAAATTAGGAGATTCAAAAACAGTGAAAATAGGAAAAATCGATTATACTTTTTTCTACGGAAGTAAAGCCTACGTTTTGCCATTCAAGATAAAATTGAATGATTTTATTGCGCAGAAATACCCAGGAACAGAGAAAAGTTATTCTTCATTTGAGAGTATAGTTACTGTTCAAGACAAAGAATCATTTGATGCCAGAATATTTATGAATAACGTTTTGGATTATGATGGATACCGCTTTTTTCAATCGGGTTTCGATCCTGATGAAAAAGGAACTATTCTATCTGTAAACCACGATTTCTGGGGAACTGCAATTACTTACAGCGGTTATTTTATGCTGTATTTTGCAATGATGGCGATTATGTTTACTAAATATTCTCGTTTTGCGGATATTAAACGCAAATTAGAAGTTGTAAAAATGAAGAAATCTAAACTCTTGACGATTCTGATTTTGTTGTTCAGTTTCAATAGTTATGCGCAAGAACAAGAACACAATCACGCAGATCATGAAGGTCACGCTCATACCGAAGCTGAGGCTGCACCTGCAACACATGCCAATCACACTAAAAAAGTATTGAGTCAAGACGAACTGAATGCTTTGATTACTAAATATAAAGTTCCAGAAGTACATGCTGCAAAATTTGGTAGACTTGTAATTCAAGACGGTGGTGGTAGAATGAAACCTATCAATACGTTTTCTTCTGAATTGTTGCGAAAAGTAAGTCAAAGCGATTCTTATAATGATATGAATTCAGACCAAGTTTTCTTATCGATGACTCAATATGCCAGTTATTGGATAGAAATTCCAATTATCTATTTAAGAAGAGGTAACGACAGTTTAAGAAAAATAATCGGTGTTGATAAGAAAGCTAAATTTGCACCTTTTGTAGCTTTCTTTGATGCTAAAGGGAATTATAAACTTTCTAAATATTTAGAAGAATCATTTAAATCGGCTAACCCCAATCAATTTGAAAAGGATTTTATCGAAACAGATAAAAGAGTAAACTTGATGGAATCTGCGTTAAGCGGACGAATATTGAAAATTTTCCCTATTCCGGAGAATAAAAATAATAAATGGATTTCTTACTTAGAATTGAACGAATCGGGATTGAAAGGAATGGAAGCTACGTATACTAAAAACGTACTGCCCTTGTATTTTGGTTCGTTAGCTAATGCTTCTGTTTCTAATGATTATAAAACTGCTGATGAATTACTGGAAAGTATGAATGGTTTCCAAAAACGTTTTGGCAGTAAAGTGAGACCAAGTGAAGAAAGAATTACATCAGAAGTACTGTATAATAAATATGATGTTTTCAATAAACTTTTCTATTGGTATGTTTTAGCGGCGATTTTGATGTTGTTTTTTACGATTTTGCAAATCTTCAAAGAGCGCAAAGTATTAGCTATAACAGTAAATACAATGCATATTATTATAGGATTATTATTTGCATTGCATACTGTAGGCTTAATTGCCCGTTGGTATATTTCCGGTCACGCACCTTGGAGTAATGCCTATGAATCGATTATATATATTGCTTGGGCTACCATGTTTTTTGGTTTGGCTTTCGACAGAAAATCAAAACTTACTGTGGCTTCATCAGCTTTTGTAACCGCAATGATTCTTTGGGCTGCAAATCTAAACTGGATTGATCCTGAGATTGCAAATCTGCAACCAGTTTTAAATTCGTATTGGTTGATGATTCACGTTGCAGTAATTGTAGCTAGTTATGGCCCGTTTGCATTAGGATTTATTTTAGGAGCAGTTTCATTGTTGCTGATTTTGTTTACCAATGAAAAAAACAAAGCCAAAATGGATTTGAATATTCAGGAAATCACTTATATCAATGAATTAGCATTAACGATAGGTTTGATAATGTTAACTATTGGAAACTTCCTGGGCGGACAATGGGCCAATGAGAGTTGGGGACGTTATTGGGGATGGGATCCAAAAGAGACTTGGGCCTTGATCAGTATTATGGTCTATGCTTTTGTAATTCATGCTCGATTTGTACCTTCTTTACGTGGAAAATGGATTTTCAATTTGATGAGTATGTTTGCTTTTATATCTATTTTATTCACCTATTATGGTGTGAATTTTCACTTGGTAGGATTGCATTCGTACGCAAGTGGAGAAGCGCATTCATTGAATTGGATATGGTATTCATTAGGAGCAATAACTTTATTTGGAGCTATTTCCTATCCAAAATATAATAAGTATTATAAGAAATAAGATTTAATTATTTCATCATAAAAAAGGTTCAACTTAATAAGTTGAACCTTTTTTTATTCCTCAATTTCTGTTTTATTTATTTTGTAATATTCTAACGGAGATATACCTGCAATTTCTTTGAAACTTGTAAAAAACGGATTGTATGAAGTAAATCCAACTTTTTTTGATAATGAATCTAAAGTATTATTTTTTAAATAGTTTAACTCAATCTGTTTGATGGCATCATGTATACGAATTACTTTTTTATATTCCGAGAAAGAAATTGTTGAATGGTATTTAAATAAATATGAAATATGACTTTTGGGGATTTGTAAGCTGTTAGCTAAATCGGTTATTGTCAAATTTGCATTTCTAAATAATTCAAATTTTAATGAGATTCTCTCAATTTCCTTGATATACTCAACAATGTTTGGACCTATTTTTTCTTTAAGAATTAAATGTTGGCTATTATTTAATTCAATATCAGGAGTCATTTTCCAAATTTCATTCAGTACCAAACAGTTGTTTTTATTCTCATTGATCTTTTGGTGTAATACATTATAGCCATAAAGAATTTCAGGAGAAATTAATATTTTAAATAAAATAGTTAACCAAATTATAGCAGATATCCACTGATAGCTATGTCCTTTTATACTTTCACCGAAATATATTTCCATGAAGATTGATATAAAAAGTCTTGATATAGTTAGTGCAAGCGCAATAAATAAAAATAGTGTCCAGCTTTTAATTAATTTATTTTGCTTTTGAATTACTTTGACTTCGCCTTTTCTAGTCCAAATTTTAGACTTTAAGAATCGAAAGCATAAAATGATATAGGTTACAGCAAAAACAAAAAACAGCACACATAAAATAATTTCTATCTGTTCAGAATCAAAATGATTACGATTAATTGAAAAGATAAAAAACGACACCGGAAAGATAAAATGCAGTAGCTCCTTTGAATTAATTGTCTTTCTATTTTCAGATAAATTTTTAAAATACAGATAGCAAATGGGTATAGCGACTAATGATAGGTTTGAATATTTAAAATAAGTATTTTTAAGTGATGGGTCGAAAATGAAATAGGTTAAACTAGATAAGAAGAAACGCAATGAAATTATAAATATCAATAGAATTATGTATAAGTTCATAATTCTATTGGATTTATAATTTACAAAGATTAGTAGAGTAGTCACAAAACCAATTATACCAATAATAAAACAGAGTAAATTTATTACCATTTAATTCAATGTATTAAAGTGAAAGAACGTCTTTTTCCTTTATTGACAAAATACTATTTAGATATATTTTTTTAATTTTCTTTAACATGGTATCAAATATATTCTTTTTGTATGATTATTTGATTAATAAAACGAGGAAAATATTTATTTATTACCTATAAAATCTTACAAATAGGAATTAGCTTTTCTCTTGCTTTTTCTTTTAGTTATTTTTTAGCTACTTCTATAAGCTGAAATTATTTTTTAGTTACTAATAATTGAAAAGTTATTACTGATTAGCTTTCTTTTTTGTCATATCGATAAACGGTAAATAAACATGATTAAATTCGGTAAAATTAATTTATATGAGGTATTTACTTATTTTTTTTACAGTAACATTTCATGGGCAAGTTCTGCATCATCAAATGCTGTCATCACAAGGAATGACAAAAAAAATATCTGATGGTTCAGTTGTAACACAGTCTATTGGACAACAAAGTCTTATTGGTTTGTCTAATAATAAGTTTGTAGTTATACAGGGATTCCAACAAAGTATTTGGGGTAAATACATTTCATCAAATTTAATTGATGAGATGAAAACTACAACTTTCCCAAATCCATTTACACAAACTATTAATTTTCAATTTTCCAAAACCATTGCTGAAGTTGTCAATGTAAATATTTTCGACATAAGCGGTCGTTTAGTTTTTTTTAAAGATATAAAGCCCAATAATACTATTTTAACGATTGATTTGTCTTCGTTACCAATCTCAGAGTATTTAGTTCGACTTAGTTCATCCAACTTTAGTTATTATACCAAAATCATTAAAATATGAAAATAAACTACTTTTTTTTTATTGTTTTTCTTGTATCATATCAGGTTTTTTCTCAAGAAATTTATTTCAAAACAGGAAAAAACTTTACAAAATATGATTTTAAAGATTCTTCTGGTCAATCAAATTCGTATCTACAAAGTGGAGTAGGTAATTTTTTTGAAATAGGCATTTCTAATCCGTTGCACAACAAATTCTCTTATGCAGTTGGATTTTCTTTAGATGACTACAATGCTATAGGTGACTATTCTAACATTTCTTACCGTTGGGATACAAAATATTTAGGTATAAACAGCGAATTAAATTATTCAGTTTTACCATCCTCAATTAAAAAGATTAATTTTTTTCTAAAAATAGGATTAAAAGGGTCAACAATTATTTATGGTAAACAGGGAATCGATGGCGTTTATCACGATTTAGTAAAGCATAAGGAATTTTCAGGACTTGTGCTTGTTCCTCACATAGGATTTCTCGCTAAATATAGTATACCCTCTTTTGGATCTTTAAGTGTTGGTTATAATTATAGCAAAAGTTTATATAATTCGAATGTCAATGGTGAGAAATTATCATTTGAAACAAATCATGTTCAATTAGGAATCCACTTTAATATTAACGAAAAATAATTATGAAAAATTTAATCATACTTTTTATACTTTTATTAGGTGCAAAAAATTTTGGACAAACCAAAGGGATTAGCTATCAAGCTGTAATTCTTAATGCTAAAGGGGAACAATTACCAGGGGTAAATAACGTCAATGCACCGCTTGCCAATAGTAATGTTTGCATGTTATTTAAATTTTTTGATGAGTATTCTAAATTGGAATATCAAGAAGTTGTCCAGATTAAAACAGATCAATTTGGGATGGTTAACTTAATAATTGGTGGAGGATTACAAACTGGAGGATACGCTCTATCTTTTGATACTGTAATTTGGGATAGCTTAAAGAAAACTTTGGTAGTTTCTATTAATACCGATGGAAGTTGTTCTGCTTTTTCAGAAATTAGTAATCAGCCACTAAATTATGTCCCTTTTGCCTATTCGGCTACAAATGCAACAAATGTAACTGGTGTAGTGGCTATTACTAATGGAGGGACAAATGCGACCTCGCTTTTGGGTGCAAAAATAAATTTCGGTATTGATAAAGTTGATAATACTAGTGATTTAGATAAACCCTTAAGTATAGCTGCGGTAAATGAATTTAGTTTTAAGGAAAATTTATCTAATAAGAGTACGAACATCATAACTGATGGCGCATCAGATGTGAAATATCCAAGTGTAAAATCAGTTAAGGATTATGTAGATGCATTGGCTACACCGAGTTCAACAGCATTAGCATCGGAAGTATCTCGTGCTACGACTGCTGAAGCGACATTGACTGCTAATTTAGCAACTGAAACAACTCGTGCTACGACTGCAGAAGCAAGCAAAGAAGCTTTGGCAAACAAAAGTACAAGTGTAAGTACTGATGGAACATCCGACACGAAATACCCAAGTGTAAAATCGGTTAAGGATTATGTTGACGCTTCGACTACATCAGGTTCTACTGCATTAGCGTCTGAAATATCTCGTGCTACGACTGCAGAAGCAACATTGACTGCTACTATAGCAACTGAAGTATCTCGTGCTATTACAGCAGAAGCAAGCAAAGAAGCTTTGGCAAACAAAAGTACAAGTGTAAGTACGGACGGAACTTCTGACACGAAATACCCAAGTGTAAAATCGGTTAAGGATTATGTTGACGCTTCGGCTGGATCAGGTTCAACGGCATTAGCATCTGAAATATCTCGTGCTACAACTGCTGAAACGACTTTGACAACAAATTTAGCATCAGAAGTATCTCGTGCTACGACTGCAGAAGCAACATTGACAACAAATTTAGCAACTGAAACAACTCGTGCTACTACAGCTGAAGCCAGTAAAGAAGCTTTGGCAAACAAAAGTACAAGTGTAAGTACAGATGGAACTTCTGATATAAAATACCCAAGTGTAAAATCAGTTAAAGATTATGTTGATGCTTCGACTACATCAGGTTCAACTGCTTTAGCATCTGAAATATCTCGTGCTACAACTGCTGAAACGACTTTGACAACAAATTTAGCAACTGAAACAACTCGTGCTACGACTGCAGAAGCCAGTAAAGAAGCTTTGGCAAACAAAAGTACAAGTGTAAGTACAGATGGAACTTCTGATATAAAATACCCAAGTGTAAAATCGGTTAAGGATTATGTTGATGCTTCGGCTACATTAGGTTCAACGGCATTAGTAACTGAAATATCTCGTGCTACAACTGCTGAAACAACTTTGACAACAAATTTAGCATCAGAAGTATCTCGTGCTACGACTGTTGAAGCGACATTGACTGCGACTATAGCAACTGAAACAACTCGTGCCATAACAGCTGAAGCAAGCAAAGAAGCTTTGGCGAACAAAAGTACAAGCGTAAGTACAGATGGAACATCCGATACGAAATACCCAAGTGTAAAATCGGTTAAGGATTATGTTGACGCTTCGACTACATCAGGTTCAACTGCGTTAGCATCAGAAGTATCTCGTGCTACGACTGCAGAAGCCAGTAAAGAAGCTTTGGCAAACAAAAGTACAAGTGTAAGTACAGATGGAACTTCTGATATAAAATACCCAAGTGTAAAATCGGTTAAGGATTATGTTGATGCTTCGGCTACATCAGGTTTAACGGCATTAGTAACTGAAATATCTCGTGCTACAACTGCTGAAACAACTTTGACAACAAATTTAGCATCAGAAGTATCTCGTGCTACGACTGTTGAAGCGACATTGACTGCGACTATAGCAACTGAAACAACTCGTGCCATAACAGCTGAAGCAAGCAAAGAAGCTTTGGCGAACAAAAGTACAAGCGTAAGTACAGATGGAACATCCGATACGAAATACCCAAGTGTAAAATCGGTTAAGGATTATGTTGACGCTTTGACTACATCAGGTTCAACTGCGTTAGCATCAGAAGTATCTCGTGCTACGACTGCAGAAGCAACATTGACTGCTACTATAGCAACTGAAACAACTCGTGCTACGACTGCAGAAGCAAGCAAAGAAGCTTTGGCAAACAAAAGTACAAGTGTAAGTACAGATGGAACATCCGACACGAAATATCCAAGTGTAAAATCGGTTAAGGATTATGTTGATGCTTCGACTACATCAGGTTCAACGGCATTAGTAACTGAAATATCTCGTGCTACGACTGTTGAAGCGACATTGACTGCTAATTTAGCAACTGAAGTATCTCGTGCTACTACAGCTGAAGCGAGTAAAGAAGCTTTGGCGAACAAAAGTACAAGTGTAAGTACAGATGGAACATCCGACACGAAATACCCAAGTGTAAAATCGGTTAAGGATTATGTTGATGCTTCGACTACATCAGGTTCAACGGCATTAGCAACTGAAATATCTCGTGCTACAACTGTTGAAACGACTTTGACTACAAATTTAGCATCAGAAGTATCTCGTGCTACGACTGCAGAAGCAACATTGACTGCGACTATAGCAACTGAAACAACTCGTGCTACTACAGCTGAAGCGAGTAAAGAAGCTTTGGCAAACAAAAGTACAAGTGTAAGTACAGATGGAACTTCTGATATAAAATACCCAAGTGTAAAATCAGTTAAAGATTATGTTGATGCTTCGACTACATCAGGTTCAACTGCTTTAGCGTCTGAAATATCTCGTGCTACTACAGCTGAGGCTACTTTGACAACAAATTTAGCATCAGAAGTATTTCGTGCTACGACTGAAGAAGCCAACAAAGAAGCTTTGGCAAACAAAAGTACAAGTGTAAGTACGGACGGAACTTCTGACACGAAATACCCAAGTGTAAAATCGGTTAAGGATTATGTTGACGCTTCGGCTGGATCAGGTTCAACGGCATTAGCATCTGAAATATCTCGTGCTACAACTGCTGAAACGACTTTGACAACAAATTTAGCATCAGAAGTATCTCGTGCTACTACTGCTGAAGCTACATTGACTGCTACTATAGCAACTGAAGTATCTCGTGCTACTACAGCTGAAGCAAGCAAAGAAGCTTTGGCGAACAAAAGTACAAGCGTAAGTACAGATGGAACATCCGACACGAAATACCCAAGTGTAAAATCGGTTAAGGATTATGTTGATGCTTCGACTACATCAGGTTCAACGGCATTAGCAACTGAAATATCTCGTGCTACGACTGCTGAGGCTACTTTAACAACAAATTTAGCATCAGAAGTATCTCGTGCTACGACTGCTGAAGCTACATTGACTGCGACTATAGCAACTGAAACAACTCGTGCTACGACTGCAGAAGCCAGTAAAGAAGCTTTGGCAAACAAAAGTACAAGTGTAAGTACAGATGGAACTTCTGATATAAAATACCCAAGTGTAAAATCGGTTAAGGATTATGTTGATGCTTCGACTACATCAGGTTCAACGGCATTAGCAACTGAAATATCTCGTGCTACAACTGCTGAAACGACTTTGACAACAAATTTAGCATCAGAAGTATCTCGTGCTACGACTGCAGAAGCAACATTGACAACAAATTTAGCAACTGAAACAACTCGTGCTACTACAGCTGAAGCGAGTAAAGAAGCTTTGGCAAACAAAAGTACAAGTGTAAGTACAGATGGAACTTCTGATATAAAATACCCAAGTGTAAAATCAGTTAAGGATTATGTTGATGCTTCGACTACATCAGGTTCAACTGCTTTAGCGTCTGAAATATCTCGTGCTACAACTGCTGAAACGACTTTGACAACAAATTTAGTATCAGAAGTATCTCGTGCTACTACTGCTGAAGCGACATTGACTGCTACTATAGCAACTGAAACAACTCGTGCCACTACAGCTGAAGCGAGTAAAGAAGCTTTGGCAAACAAAAGTACAAGTGTAAGCACAGATGGAACATCCGACACGAAATACCCCAGTGTAAAATCGGTTAAGGATTATGTTGATGCTTCGACTACATCAGGTTTAACAGCATTAGCATCTGAAATATCTCGTGCTACTACAGTTGAGGCTACTTTGACAACAAATTTAGCATCAGAAGTATCTCGTGCTACTACAGCTGAAGCGAGTAAAGAAGCTTTGGCAAACAAAAGTACAAGTGTAAGTACAGATGGAACTTCTGATATAAAATACCCAAGTGTAAAATCGGTTAAGGATTATGTTGATGCTTCGGCTGGATCAGGTTCAACAGCATTAGCATCTGAAATATCTCGTGCTACAACAGTTGAGGCTACTTTGACAACAAATTTAGCATCAGAAGTATCTCGTGCTACTACAGCTGAAGCGAGTAAAGAAGCTTTGGCAAACAAAAGTACAAGTGTAAGTACAGATGGAACTTCTGATATAAAATACCCAAGTGTAAAATCGGTTAAGGATTATGTTGATGCTTCGGCTGGATCAGGTTCAACAGCATTAGCATCTGAAATATCTCGTGCTACAAC
>NZ_JASCRZ010000018.1:0-1531 GCF_030010385.1 Flavobacterium algoritolerans
TCTCAAATTCACCAACATTTGAAACTCTAATAGATTCGTAGTTTTTAGCACCAAAAGTTTTCAATAAAGCTAAATGATCCCATGGTTGAACATCATTATAAGAAGCTTTTTCACCGTGGATTAATCTTTCAATGGTGTAACCAGCATTGTTTAAGACAAAGATATATGGAGTCAAACCCCATCTAATCATGGTGGAGATTTCTTGAACAGTCAATTGTAATGAACCATCACCAACGAATAAGATAACTCTCTTTTCCTTGTCAACTTCTTCAGCACCAGCAACGGCACCTAAAGCAGCACCGACTGAGTAACCAATAGAACCCCATAAGACTTGGGAAATACCAGTGGTGTTTGATGGGAATCTAGTTTGAACAATACCGAAGGCTGAAGTACCAGTTTCAGTAATGACAACATCACCTTCTCTTAACCATGATGATAATTTAGTCCACAACCATTCTTGAGTCAATGGAGTTTCTGGAGAAGCTGGAGATGTGGTTAATTTTAATGATGGAACTGGGTATGGTTTGTAACCTTTAACAACTGGAGCAATTTTGCTGTTCAAGTTTTGTAAAACAGATTGGAATTGAACACCTGGGAAAGTGGCGTTTCTAATTTTGATGTGATCAGAATGGAATTCAACAATGTTTTTAGTTTTGTATGAGTATGAGAATGAACCAGTGTTGAAATCTGATAATAAAGCACCAACAGATAAAATCAAATCGGCATTTTCAACTTGAGCTTTAACATCTGGTTTTGATAAAGTACCAACGTAAACACCACCGAATCTTGGATGTTGTTCATCAACAGCACCTTTACCCATTGGAGTGACAAAAGTTGGGAATTGAGTAAGATCCATTAAATCTTTGGTTTCAGCCAAAGCAGAGTGACGAGAAGCACAAGCATCAACTAAAATAACTGGGTTATCAGCTTTCTTGATCAATTCTAAGACAGTGCTGACAACTTCATTTTCAGATTCTGGATCATTTGGTTTTAATGATAAATCAATTGGAGTTGATAATAAATCAGATGAAACTAAATCATCAACCAAGTTAGCTGGTAAAGCTAAGTAGACTGGTCTTTGGAAAACATAAGCTTCTCTAATACAACGGTCAATTTCAACTGGAGCAGAGTTGATATCTTTGATGAAAGCAGTGGTTTGAGAAATGTTTGATGACATTCTGTGGAAAACAGTGAAATCACCGTTACCTAAAGTATGATGCAATAATAATTGTTTAGCTTGAGATGAGATTGATGGAACACCGACAATGTGTAAAACACCAACATGTTCAGCATAAGAACCTGCAATACCGTTCAAAGCTGATAATTCACCAACACCGAAAGTGGTGATGATTGCTGATAAACCTTTAACTCTTGAGTAACCATCAGCAGCGTAAGCAGCGTTCAATTCATTGGCATTACCAGCCCATCTTAAACCTTCAACTTCATAGATTTTATCTAATAATGATAAATTGAAATCACCGGGTAAACCGAAAATGGTTTGGACTTTAACTTGGTTTAATCTTTCAAAAAG
>NZ_JASCRZ010000019.1:0-1420 GCF_030010385.1 Flavobacterium algoritolerans
TTGGGATTTAGAACCAAAAGATTATCCAATCGTTATCGTTCCAGCGCACAAACAACACACTCATACAATGGCCGTTCAAAAAGTTTTCGCTAGATACGTCTACGATTCTCGTGGTAACCCAACTGTTGAAGTTGATTTAACCACTGACAAAGGTTTATTCAGATCAATTGTCCCATCTGGTGCCTCAACTGGTGTCCACGAAGCTTTAGAATTAAGAGATGGTGACAAATCAAAATGGTTAGGTAAAGGTGTTTTGAAAGCCGTTGCCAACGTCAATGAAATCATTGCTCCAGCTTTCGTCAAAGCTAACTTGGATGTTAAAGACCAAGCTAAAGTTGATGAATTCTTATTATCTTTAGATGGTACTCCAAACAAATCTAAATTAGGTGCTAATGCCATCTTAGGTGTTTCTTTAGCTGCTGCTAAAGCTGCTGCTGGTGAAAAAAATGTCCCATTATACCAACACATTGCCGACATTGCTAAAACTCCAGAACCATTTGTCTTACCAGTTCCATTCCAAAACGTTTTAAACGGTGGTTCCCATGCTGGTGGTGCTTTAGCCTTCCAAGAATTCATGATTGTTCCAACTGGTGCTCCAACTTTTGCTGAAGCTTTAAGAATTGGTTCAGAAGTTTACCACAACTTGAAATCATTAGCTAAAAAGACTTACGGTCAATCAGCTGGTAACGTCGGTGATGAAGGTGGTGTTGCTCCAGATATCACTACTCCAAAAGAAGCTTTAGATTTAATCGTTGCTGCCATCAAACAAGCTGGTTACGAAGGTCAAGTTTCAATTGCTTTAGATGTTGCTTCATCTGAATTCTACCACGATGGTAAATATGATTTAGATTTCAAAAATCCAAACTCAGACCCAACTAAATGGTTAACTGGTGAACAATTAGCTGACTTATACGCTCAATTAATCAAAGAATACCCAATTGTTTCTATTGAAGATCCATTTGCTGAAGATGACTGGGATGCTTGGGTTCATTTCTTAAAGACAGTTGATATCCAAATTGTTGGTGATGATTTAACTGTTACCAACCCAATCAGAATTAAAACTGCCATTGAAAAGAAAGCTGCTAACGCTTTATTATTAAAAGTTAACCAAATCGGTACTTTAACTGAATCAATCAAAGCTGCTCAAGATTCTTATGCTGCTGGTTGGGGTGTTATGGTTTCTCACAGATCTGGTGAAACTGAAGATACCTTCATTGCTGATTTATCTGTTGGTTTAAGATCTGGTCAAATCAAGACTGGTGCTCCAGCTAGATCTGAAAGATTAGCTAAATTAAACCAAATCTTAAGAATTGAAGAAGAATTAGGTGACAAAGCTGTCTACGCTGGTGCCAACTTCAGAAAATCAGTTGCTATCTAAGTTATATGATTTGTTTAAGTTAGTTTTAAACGTTTTAATGTT
>NZ_JASCRZ010000020.1:0-1336 GCF_030010385.1 Flavobacterium algoritolerans
GTGTTATGATTGTTTATATCGTTGGTATCTTGATTCAAATTTGTTCTTTTGACAAATGGTATCAATATTTCATTGGTCGTATTATTTCAGGTTTAGGTGTTGGTGCTATTGCTGTTTTGTCACCAATGTTGATTTCTGAAACTGCTCCAAAAGCTTTAAGAGGTACTTTGGTTTCATGTTATCAATTGATGATTACTTTTGGTATCTTTTTAGGTTACTGTACTAATTATGGTACTAAAATTTACTCAGATTCTACTCAATGGAGAGTTCCATTAGGTTTATGTTTCTTCTGGGCCATTTTAATGATCATTGGTATGGTTTTAATGCCAGAATCTCCACGTTATTTGGTTGAAGTTGGTCGTCTTGAAGATGCTCGTCACTCTATTGCAAGATCAAATCAAATTCATGATGATGATCCAGCTGTCTTTGGTGAAGTTGAAATTATTCAAGCCGGTATCGAAAAGGAAAAATCTGCTGGTACTGCTTCATGGGGTGAATTAGTTACAGGTAAACCAAGAATCTTATATCGTGTTGTCTTAGGTATTATGTTACAAACACTTCAACAATTGACTGGTGATAACTATTTCTTCTATTATGGTACTACTATTTTCAAGGCTGTTGGTTTAGAAGATTCTTTTGAAACATCTATTGTCTTGGGTATTGTTAACTTTGCATCTACTTTTGTCGGTTTATGGGTTGTTGAAAGATTTGGTAGAAGAAACTCATTATTAGGTGGTGCTGCTGGTATGATTGCTTGTTTCGTTATTTTTGCATCTGTCGGTGTTACTAGATTATACTTGAACCCAGAACATACTGAATCATCAAAAGGTGCTGGTAATTGTATGATTGTTTTTGCTTGTATCTACATTTTCTTCTTTGCTTCAACTTGGGGTCCAATTATTTATACTGTTGTTTCAGAAACTTACCCAATTAGAATTCGTTCCAAAGCTATGGCTCTTGCTACTGCTGCTAACTGGTTATGGGGTTTCCTTATTGGTTTCTTCACTCCATTCATTACATCTGCAATCAACTTTTACTACGGTTATGTCTTTATGGGATGTTTGGTCTTTGCATTCTTCTACGTGTTTTTCTTCTTACCAGAAACTAAAGGTTTATCATTAGAAGAAGTTCATGAATTATATGAAGAAAAAGTTTTACCATGGAAATCAACTTCATGGGTTCCACCATCAAGAAGAACTGCACAACAAGCTGCTGAACAAAAAGAAGAAATTGCAGCTCAAGAAGCTCCAAAGTTTTTGAAAAGATTCTTTTAGATCGTTGAGTTATACCTTTTTACCCTTTTTTGTTGCATATGATTAATGACTTTTTATGCATG
>NZ_JASCRZ010000021.1:0-1303 GCF_030010385.1 Flavobacterium algoritolerans
TATTAAACAAATTCTACAAAATGTCTTTATCAAGCAAATTATCAGTCACTGACTTGAACGTTGAAAACAAACGTGTCTTCATCCGTGTTGATTTCAACGTCCCATTAGATGGTACTAAAATCACAAACAATCAAAGAATTGTTGCTGCCTTACCAACCATCCAATACGTTGCTGAACATAAACCAAAAGCTATCATCTTGGCTTCTCATTTAGGTAGACCAAATGGTGAAAGAAATGAAAAATATTCTTTAAAACCTGTTGTTGCTGAATTATCTTCATTATTAGGTAAACAAGTCACTTTCTTAAACGATTGTGTTGGTGATGAAGTTGAAAAAGCCGTTAATGGTGCCACTGATGGTCAAATCTTTTTATTAGAAAACTTGAGATTCCACATTGAAGAAGAAGGTTCTAAAAAAACTTCAGAAGGTAAAGTTAAAGCTTCAAAAGAAGATGTTGAAAAATTCAGAAAACAATTGACTTCATTAGCTGATGTCTATGTTAACGATGCCTTTGGTACTGCTCACAGAGCTCATTCATCAATGGTTGGTTTCGATTTACCACAAAGAGCTGCTGGTTTCTTGATGGCTAAAGAATTAACTTATTTCGCTAAAGCTTTAGAAAACCCAGTCAGACCATTCTTGGCCATCTTGGGTGGTGCTAAAGTCTCTGACAAGATTCAATTGATTGATAACTTGTTGGACAAAGTTAATATCTTGATTGTTGGTGGTGGTATGGCTTTCACTTTTAAGAAAGTTTTAGATAACACCAAAATTGGTAAATCTTTATTCGATGCTGAAGGTGCTAAAATTGTTCCTCAATTGATTGAAAAAGCCAAAAAGAACAATGTTGAAATTGTTTTACCAGTTGATTTCATCACTGCTGATGATTTCAGCAAAGATGCAAACACTGGTTACGCCACTGCTGAAGAAGGTATCCCAGATGAATGGCAAGGTCTTGACGGTGGTCCAAAAACTAGAGAATTATTTGCTGCTGCCGTTGCCAAAGCTAAAACCATTGTTTGGAATGGTCCTCCAGGTGTCTTTGAATTTGAAAAATTCGCTGAAGGTACCAAATCTTTATTAGATGCTGCTGTCAAATCTGCTGCTAATGGTAACACTGTTATTGTTGGTGGTGGTGATACCGCCACCGTCGCTAAGAAATTTGGTGCTGCTGATAAATTATCTCATGTTTCCACTGGTGGTGGTGCTTCATTAGAATTATTGGAAGGTAAAGAATTACCAGGTGTTACTTACTTGTCCAACAAATAATCTTGATGATGGAAAAAAATTATATATAATGGGCC
>NZ_JASCRZ010000022.1:0-1128 GCF_030010385.1 Flavobacterium algoritolerans
CATTACTTTATACATACAATCAATCAATTACAATCTACAATGGGTGTTCAAGACGTTTTAAAAAGAAAATCAGGTGTCATCTACGGTGATGATGTCAAAGCTTTATTCGACTATGCTCAAGAAAAAGGTTTTGCTATCCCAGCCATCAATGTCACTTCTTCATCAACTGCTGTTGCCGCTTTAGAAGCTGCTAGAGATGCTAAATCTCCAATCATCTTGCAAACTTCCCAAGGTGGTGCTGCCTATTTCGCTGGTAAAGGTGTTTCAAACACTGACCAAAAAGCTTCAATTGCCGGTTGTATTGCTGCTGCTCATTATATCAGATCAATTGCTCCAACTTATGGTATCCCAGTTGTTTTACACACTGATCATTGTGCTAAGAAATTATTACAATGGTTTGATGGGTTCTTGGAAGCTGATGAAGCCTTCTTTGCTGAACATGGTGAACCATTATTCTCATCCCATATGTTGGATTTATCTGAAGAAACTGATGATGAAAACATTGCCACTTGTGTTAAATACTTTACAAGAATGTCCAAATTAGGCCAATGGTTGGAAATGGAAATTGGTATCACTGGTGGTGAAGAAGATGGTGTTAACAATGAACACGTTCAAAAAGAATCTTTATACACTTTACCAGAAACCGTCTTCAAAGTTCATGAAGCTTTAGCTCCAATCTCTCCAAATTTTTCAATTGCTGCTGCTTTTGGTAACGTTCATGGTGTTTACAAACCAGGTAACGTTCAATTAAAACCAGAAATCTTGGGTGACCATCAAAGATATGCCAAACAACAAATTGGTACTGATAACAAACATCCATTATACTTGGTCTTCCACGGTGGTTCAGGTTCTTCTCAACAAGAATTTGATACCGCAATCACTAATGGTGTTGTTAAAGTTAACTTGGATACCGATTGTCAATATGCTTACTTGACCGGTATTAGAGATTATGTCTTGAACAAGAAAGACTACATCATGTCACAAGTTGGTAACCCAGATGGTGAAGACAAACCAAACAAGAAATACTTTGATCCAAGAGTTTGGGTTAGAGAAGGTGAAAAAACTATGAGTGCTAGAATCTCTGAAGCTTTAGATATCTTCCACACAAAGAACCAATTATAAGAAGAG
>NZ_JASCRZ010000023.1:0-1120 GCF_030010385.1 Flavobacterium algoritolerans
CCCAATATGAAAATTTCCACTCGTTTCTTTATTTCTTTATCATCTCTTGCCAATGTTATCATTGCAGCTTCTGAAGAGTTCACTTTGAAGCTACAAGCTGATGGGACTGCTTTAGCAGGTGATAATATCCATATCAGTTCTGACAACAAGTTCTTTATCAGCGATACCGATCAAACTGCAACTGGCCAAATTGAAGATGATGGTACTTTGAAAATCAATGGTTATACTGTTGGTGTTGGTAAAAATTATTTGTCTTTGACTGCTGACTCTTCAAGTTTCATGACTGCTGAGCCTTGGTCTATTGTTGGTGGACAATTGAAATTATATGGTTCAAATTTCCACGCTGTTCCTTCAGGACAGAGCGGTATTTATGTCCTTGGTACCATTAATGCTGCTAGTGGTCGGTCTGATGTCATTAATGTTGCCATAGAAGCTCAAGGTTCAAATGGGAAAAGTGTTTCTGACTATGATGCATCTACCAAATCATCATCTGTCCAATCGTCATCATCATCATCATCAACCGAAGCTTCAAGTACCCCAGTGTCATCTGCTGAACAAACCACAACTAGCACCTCATCATCCATTGTTGAGTCGACAAACAAGAAAGAAACATCATCAACTGTTGCATCTTCAGCAAAAACCAGTGTTTTTTCATCAGAACCAGAGCCATCCTCCGAAGGTACGACTTCAGCAGTTCCAGAATCATCATCTCAACTGCCAGCTTCGTCCTCCACTCAAGAGGAAGTGCCAAAATCATCTACTGCAGCAGCATCATCCTCAACTGAGATCTCTAGCTCAACCGTCATTGGCTCAATCTCTTCAGCTATTGAGTCAACCTCCTCAGCTGTTGGCTCAACAGGATCACCAGCTATTACATCTTCTTCCGCCTCAATTACCCGTTCAGCTACTCTCTCAACCGTTTCAAGTTCAAATCTATCATCATCAGCTGCCTCAATTCAAACTTTTGATAATGCGGGTATGAAGAACGGTGCCAGTGTCTTTGCTGCTGTTGTTGCTGGTATTGCTTTGTTTTAAGCTCCTTGCTTCAGATTGGTGTCTCAAGTACCATGCAACTTTGTATAACTCTCAAAATCGAGAATCTGTGTATCTTATAAAAACG
>NZ_JASCRZ010000024.1:0-1113 GCF_030010385.1 Flavobacterium algoritolerans
AAGCCATAAAATAATTTATTCTATATTATTAAATTTTGTTCTAAAAAGGAATGTACAAAGGGTATTATCATTAATCCATTAATCACCCACTATTGGGACCCATATTAATCTAATTAAGGTCTTGGTGAGGCGGCAGATGGTGAAGTTACACCAGAAGCTGATCTTGAGACAGCTGTTTCACCAGAAGCTCTTCCTGCAACTGACAAACCACTCTTTTCATGAGGAATAACTTCAAATTCTGGAGTCAACAAACCTAAACGTTCTAAAGTGAAATCATTTGTAGCAAGAAGGAAGGCTAATGAATAGAAACCAAAGACAACAACATCTAAAACACCGTAGAAAATGGTTTCTGAATCAGGTTGTAAATCGTTACCACCTTCAGAGACACCGAAACAAATTGGATAGATAAACCATAAGACAGTTAAAATACCAGCAGCAATATGGAAGTAAGCATGACAATCTTTACCAACTTTATCAGCTAATCTACCTGATGTTACAAAAGTAGAGACTGTAACAAAGATCAAAGCACCAATAGCTAAAACATAGAAACCCCATTTATAAGTTGATGAGACCAATGAAGCAATCAATAACATGACAACATACATTTCAGTGAAACAAACGTTGAATGCAATTTGACCCCATGGAGTTCTTGACAAGAAACCTAAATTGATGACATGGAATGGGAAAGACAAGAACCAACCAATATATTTAGCGTAGAAAACTTGTCTATAACCTGGGAATTCAGATTGAGTATCAGTCTTGACATGATTGAATTCTGCTCTAATTGGAGCCCAACCTAAATCTGAAGCCATTGTGAAATAAGCCAAAGCCATAAACATTGTTGGTAAAATGGAAGTGAAATAAAAGACTCTCTCATTAGCAGGTTTTCTAAACATTAAACCAATGATAACCAAACCAATGACAATGAAGACACAAAATGCAGACCACAACCATGCAGAACCATGTTCTGTAATATGGAAATCAGCACCAGTAGGAGGATTGATCTCTATAGCTCTGTTACCACCACGCTTTACTAACTCTAAGTCAATGTAAGCCATTATTAATTATTTTGATTATTTATAAAACTTTTATATGTAACTCTTTAAACTTTTT
>NZ_JASCRZ010000025.1:0-1105 GCF_030010385.1 Flavobacterium algoritolerans
TAACAATATCAATTGTTTAATTATACAAAAACTTATTATTACAAAAAATGTCATTTGAAATCCCAAAAACCCAAAAGGGTGTTATCTTTTATGAAAACGGTGGTGAATTACACTATAAAGATATCCCAGTTCCAACTCCAAAAGCCAATGAAATTTTAATCAATGTTAAATACTCTGGTGTTTGTCACACTGATTTACACGCCTGGAAAGGTGATTGGCCATTAGGTGTTAAATTGCCATTAGTTGGTGGTCATGAAGGTGCCGGTGTTGTTGTTGCCAAAGGTGCCAATGTTACCAATTTTGAAATTGGTGATTATGCAGGTATTAAATGGTTGAACGGTTCATGTCAATCATGTGAATTCTGTGAAAAATCATATGAAGCTAATTGTCCAAAAGCTGATTTATCAGGTTATACCCATGATGGTTCATTCCAACAATACGCTACTGCTGATGCTGTCCAAGCTGCCAAAATTAGTAAAGGTACTGATTTAACTGAAGTTGCACCAATCTTATGTGCTGGTGTTACCGTTTACAAGGCTTTGAAAACAGCTGATTTAGCTGCTGGTGAATTCGTTGCCATCTCAGGTGCTGGTGGTGGTTTAGGTACTTTAGCCATCCAATACGCTAAAGCTTTAGGTTTAAGAGTTGTTGCCATTGATGGTGGTGATGAAAAAGGTGAATTAGTTAAATCTTTAGGTGCTGAAATTTACATTGATTTCACCAAAACAAAAGACATTGTTAAAGATATCATTGAAGCTACTAACGGTGGTCCACATGGTGTTATTAATGTTTCTGTTTCAGAAAAAGCCATTGAACAATCTACTGAATATGTTAGACCATGTGGTACTGTTGTTTTAGTTGGTTTACCAGCTGGTGCCGTTGCTAAAGCTCAAGTCTTTGGTGCTGTTGTTAAATCAGTCTCCATTAGAGGTTCATATGTTGGTAACAGAGCTGATACTAGAGAAGCTATTGATTTCTTCGAAAGAGGTTTAGTTAAAGCTCCAATTAAAGTTGTTGGTTTATCTGAATTACCAAACGTTTATAAATTGATGGAAGAAGGTAAAATTTTAGGTCGTTATGTTGTTGATACTTCAAAATAGAGAGA
>NZ_JASCRZ010000026.1:0-1041 GCF_030010385.1 Flavobacterium algoritolerans
CAACGTATTCTAATAAATCAACAACTCTGGTGGAGTAACCGTATTCATTATCGTACCATGAGATCAATTTAACGAATTTTGGTGATAACCAGATACCAGCTGAAGCATCAAAGATTGATGAACGAGAATCAGTTAAGAAATCTGATGAGACAACAGCGTCTTCAGTGTAACCGACAACACCTTTTAATGGACCTTCAGCAGCTTCTTTAACAGCAGCTTTGATTTCATCATAAGTAGCATCTTTTAATAATTTAACAGTTAAATCAACAACTGAAACATCAACAGTTGGAACTCTTAAAGACATACCAGTTAATTTACCTTTTAATTCTGGAATAACTTTACCAACAGCTTTAGCAGCACCAGTTGATGATGGAATAATGTTACCAGAAGCGGTACGACCACCTCTCCAGTCTTTGTGGGATGGACCATCAACAGTTTTTTGGGTAGCAGTGATGGAGTGAACAGTGGTCATCAAACCTTCTTCAATACCGAATTTGTCATTGATGATTTTAGCTAATGGAGCCAAACAGTTAGTGGTACATGAAGCATTTGAGATGATGTTTAAGTCTGGAGTATATTTGTCTTCATTGACACCGACAACAAACATTGGAGCAGTTGATGATGGAGCAGTGATCAAAACTTTCTTAGCACCGGCATCAATATGTTTTTGAGCAGTGTCTAATTCTTTGAAGACACCAGTAGAGTCAATAACGTAATCAACACCATCTTTACCCCATGGGATTGAAGATGGGTCTCTTTCTTGGTAAACCTTGATGGTGTGACCGTCAATAACTAAGTTTGAACCTTCATGGGTAACTTCACCTTGGTAACGACCATGAGTAGAATCATATTTGAACATGTAAGCAGCATATTCTGGAGCAATGAATGGATCATTGATGGCAACAATGTTGATGTCTTTTCTTGATAAAGCAATTCTCAAGACTAAACGACCAATACGACCGAAACCGTTAATACCAACTGTAATAGCCATTGTTAAATAATTTGTTTTGTTTGTTTGTAAGTGTGTGTTTGTAATAAAAT
>NZ_JASCRZ010000003.1:0-461539 GCF_030010385.1 Flavobacterium algoritolerans
ACTACATTATTTTATACCAAATATTAAATTATAAAGTATTTCTCCCTGAATAGTACGTTTGTATTTTTGGTCTTTATGTGTTGGTTTTTCTGGAATTGTCATTTCTATCCATCCTAATTTCACTAATGGATCTAAATATTTCTCTCGATTATCGGAATGATTACGTAATCCGATATGTTCTAGAATTTCAACTCTTTTTTTAGGCTCTTCCAATACATTCAAAATAGCTAGTACTTTATCATTAAGCTGGCTTTCTATGATTTGAACAGCTTGGTCGCTAGCTTGGTCGTTAAGTCTTGATAAGGCGTTCTTTAAAACCTCACTTTCCTTGCTGTCACTGGTTTTATCTTGGTCGTTAACTTGGTCGCTCAGTTTGTTTAAAAAGTAACTAAGCTCCTCTAAATTATTGAAAGGAACATTCTCGATAGCTATAATTATTTGTTCTTTTGCTTGCAGCACCGAAAGGAAATAAGTGCTTTGTTCGTCTGTTTCAAAAACAGGATCAGGCGAATTATTTTCCTTCATGGCATTTCTGATGGTGGGAAAACCTGTACCACGACCTTCGGTTAGGTGTAGCTCTTTAAGTAAATCACCTATTCTGCGGTTGCGATAATCACGAGCCACTATGCGCCGGTTTTAGTTTCAATAAACATTTTTATCGACATTTTAATCGTTGTTTCATTTAGAAATGTTGATGGAGTAAAGAGACCGTTTTACTGATTAGTTCAGTATTTACGGTACTTTAAGTTACGTCTCCGATAATTGTGTCGGGGGCATTTTTGAGAAATACTCCTTATTTAACCTTCTTTTTTATCACTCCTATTAATTTATCACATTATGTGATTTACTTCGAATGTTCGCTATCGCTCAGGTCTCCCAAAAGGTTGAAATGACATAAAACTTCAAAACGACAAAAACGCCTCATCGACTAAGCTCCCCCTTAAATGCTCGTTCCAACAAACTCTGAAATATATCCTTATTTTTTACCAAGGTTTTTTAGTTTATTTATAATTTATTCAAAGTCGTAGAGTTTTCATTGTTTTCCAACTATAAAAGATGCTCGTTCATATAACTCATCATAAGTTATTATCTCAATATTTTTCGAATCGCGTCTAAACAATTCAAATGTTTTTCTTTTTATTCGTTTAACATTATATGATTCATCACTCAAATTGACTTCATCCCAATTTCTAATTATTAAAATTGTTTTTAAATCATAAGCGTGTTGATTTATCACGTCTCCTTTATCATTAATTAGTTCTTTTGAGTTTTCAATTTTTATTTGTCCACTAGCTTTTTGTTCTAATATTTGCGAAACGGAATCGATAAATTTATTAGAAAATCTCCAAGCATTTGAGCGGTTTTTTTCTTTTCCAAATAATTCAGTTGTTGGTAATTTTAATTCAACAAATGTTGTGAAATTATTATCTCCCAATAAAAAATCAGCGATAACGCTCTCGCTTCCATTCGCATTTGTGTCTGATGCGTGAAATTCTTTTTGTAAAATTCCTTGATAACGATAATCTAAACCATAACCAAAAATCCATTCATTTTTATTGAAGAAATATTGCCAAGCAACTTCATCTTTAGTATTGGGATTGCAATTCAAATTTTTATATTCTTGCAGATAATGTTCTTCTAATAGTTTTCTGAATATTTGTAATTCCTTTTTGCGGTAACCGGTATTAACGATATCTTGAGATGTAATTAAACCATCTTCTAATAAATCTCTAATTACATCAGCGCCATCAATACCTGAAAGTAATGTTGCTATTTGTCGTTTAGTGTCTTCATCTACAATATCTAAAAAATTGTCAGCCAAAACAATTCTTCTATCTGAAATGCATTTTAAATCAATTGAATTTATAAATTCCAGAAAGCATTTTAATTGTTGAAAATTAAATTTGCTGAATTTAATTCTCTGCTTCTCAATTTCAGAAACCATCTTTATTATTTCTATACCTTCAATATCTTCATGTTCTCTGATATAGACAATTTTCATTAAAGTTTTTGGAGCAAGTTTTATATGAGTTTCTTCATCGTTAGAGAATACAACCTGAAAAAAACGTCCGCTGCCAAAGTCATGATTATATAAATGTTCTAATTTCGAATTAGTAATCACATCGTCTTCGGTTGCTATATTATTGAAATCTTTCATTTATACACTTTTAAATTGCCTCTACACTTTCTAATTCATTACTCACCAACTCCCCCTTAAAGGCCCGTTGCTACAAACTATGACTTTTTAATACCTCCTAGAGCTATTAACCCACTCAGGTCTGTTCTCTGAAATTAAATATTTTTCTTCCTCAGTAGGATTCTCCATTAAATCAACATTCTCAAATTTTAATATTTTTAAAAAATATCGTGAAATTGATACAGGTACCTTGGTTCCATGCATTATTAGACTATTTCCAAATTGTTTGTTTATAGATAGTATGTTTTTGCCTAGAAGTCCAGCAATAACTGGATTGTCATATGGCATATCAATTGAACTTTGACTACATATAATAAATTCTCTCAATACAGCCTTTTCCTGAGGATCTAATTCGGTGAGGATTTGCTTATGCTCAGCTTTTAATTTTTTCAGCTTGTATTCAAAATGTAATTTGTTGAATATCCATATAATTAGATTTACTATTACAAGAACAGTAGAAAATAAAAAAGCCAATCCTACAAATCCTTCATACGTTTGAAATTTATCCAAATGGAGTTTCTTTAAAATTTCTGAACCAGAAAAAATAAATACTCCAGTGACAATTGAAACAACAAGAAAAATCTTTGTTGGTAGTTTCGTAACATCAAAAAACGATTTAAAAAAATCCATACTGTTTGGTTATTATAAATTAATTCAATTCCCCCTTAAACGCCTTCTGCAATAAACTCTGAAACAAATCTTCGCTTTTTGCCAAGGCTTCTTGCGCTTTTTGTTTTTGGGTTTCTATCAGTTGTACTCGTTCTGCGAATTGGCTTTGGAGTTCGATTGGAGGAACTGGAATATTAAATTTTTCTAGTTGATCCTTTGTGATAGCTTCCATTATGGCACCACCTGCTAAACCGACTCCTAATAATTGAATTTTTATGTTTTCTGAAATCAATAAATGACTTAAAAATAATGAATGTAATTTATCAGAAATCGGTCTTAAAATTGAAACGTGCTGATTAACTCTTGCGGGTAAAACATCGTTTGGTACTACTGTACAACGGCAAACAGATGCACCAGTGATATTAAAAAGGACATCATTACTTTCTACTGTCACATTTTTTAATTTGGTTGCTTGGTCATCATTTATAAAAGCTAATTTTTTATATTTGAAGTCATTGTCATAAATATTTAAACTTCTAATTAATGAAATGCCTTCAGTATGATAAGCTTCTTTGCCACCTCTCGGAGTAGAGCCGCTTCCAATTTTTGAAGTACAATTTTTCAACTCCATCTTCTCCCACCCCTTTTCATTCTTCACAGGATCGCCAAACATATCCAAAAACAAACTTTGCGTCAAGGCATTGTATTTTTCTATGAGTTGTTTGTTGTATTGGCGTAATTGATCTGCGGTGTCGAGAATTTTGGCTATTTTTTGTTGGGTCGGTAATGGTGGGAGGGGTATTTTTAATGAATTTAAAGTTCCTTGGGTTAATTTTCCTCGAGTAGCACCATTAATATGCAAAGATAAATCTGCATGATTAAAGTAATACATTAGATACTCAAGTACTAAATTGTCTTTTGCTGTTAAAACATGTGCATGATTATTTACCCAGCATTTCTCATTCATTATTACTGCACATTTTTCTCCTTTACCCCATGAGCCTCCATCTTCAGCAATACATAATATTTTTTCATCGAAAATATACTCATCAATATATCCTTGAATATTATTAGCGCCTACATAAGGGTATAAACCAATTTTAGTCTTCTTTTCTCGCTCAATACCATTTAAAGGTATTCTTCGATTGTCAAGATTATTTGTAATATGTTTCAGTTCTATTAATTCCATTACTTCAACATTATTTGCAATTCGTTCATTTACTGTTAATTCCATATCTTTATGCTAATTACCCTTTCAAAATTTTTTTTAAGGATTATGTTTATAGCACCTGCCTTCTAAGCAGGCGTTCAAAGGTTCGTCTCTCGACTGCGCTCGGGATGACAAGCTCCACTTCTGCGATTACAAAGTAACTTTTTAAGATTACAGGCTTGAATCTAGTCAAGGTCAAGTTGTACCTTTAGGGTTTTTGGTTCGAACCCTGTCGCGGTATTCGAATCCCTTTCTCACTGCTGAATATTTTAAATTGTATTCTAGTCAGGAGCTAGAATCCCTCTTATTCTGCCAGTTTTACTTTTTCAACTCGTTGTATTGGTTTGATTTTTCGGCTTGTGTCACTAATTTTTCAAATTCATCCTCTGACAATAAGGGTGCTACAATTGTGTATTCGTCCACGCGTTGCCAACTTTTTGGCAGTATGGTGTTTAGTGTATCATTAGTTATGGCTATAATTTCTAATTCGTTTTTTTGAAATAAAATATAATCATATTTATCAATGATGCAATTTACATCGTTAGTGATGAGTTTTAATGTTTTTTTATCCTCGCCTTCTCCCATTACCAGCACATTGCCATATTCATAATTAGGAATTTTATAGTTTACATATACTATGATGTTTTGCAGTATTATAGTTAATTCCTTATTGCTTTTATCCGATAATTTACTCAACATTTCTATGCCAAAATGCACCTTACGAATTGGGCAAAAAAGAGTCATTGGTTGCTTTAACTGTGTTACTATAGCACTAACCACCGCGGTATCATTTTGTGGTAAAGATTCAATATCTTCCGTGGTAAATAATGGGTGTTCCTTTGGCAGGTAGGCTAAAAAAACATCATCTTCATCTTCATCGTAATCGTTATTTTCTTTATAGAGTTCTCCTTTATAGAGATTGCAAATACTACTCACTAGTTCGTTAGTTAAGTTGTAATCTGCATAATTAGAGAAACTAGTATTGCGTATTTCTACCAAACCCACTTCTTCCATACTCACATCGACACCACGAGCAGAGGCTCCATTAATCCAGAAATAACATAGTGTTTCTGAGCGCTGTTCATATAAGACATCCGCTAATGTGCGTTCAATGATTTTTTGAAGTTGCACAAAATTAATAGGCTCTTTGGTTTTTATATAATGAAGTACACTCATAATTATTTTTAAATTTGTTTGACATTTTTTTTATAATGTTACTGGTCTTCTTTGCGTTTTTTTGATTATTCCAACTGGTTCAATTCCCTTTCAATAAAGGCTTGCAATACTTCTTTGCTAGGCAGTTGCAGTAAATATTTAGACACAAACAGTTTTTCGTCCATTCCAGAAAGAGCATATTCTACCAGTTTTGTTCCTTTTTGAGTACACAACAAAATACCTATTGGCGGGTTGTCATCGGGTTGTTTTACTTCTTCCCTATAATAGGAAACATACGTATTGAGCTGTGATAAATGCTCGTGCTTAAATTGATCCGCTTTCAGTTCTATTAAAACATGGCATTTTAAAATTCGGTGATAAAAAACTAAATCCACAAAATAGTTTTCCTCGTCTATGAGGATTTTCTTTTGTCGTGCTTCAAAGCAAAAGCCGTTTCCTAGTTCTACAATAAATTCCTGTAAATGGTTTATCAATGCTTGTTCGAGTGTGTTTTCTTCTATTAAATTGTAGTTGCCTAATTTTAGAAAATCGAAAATATAATGGGATTTTATGGAATCTATTGGGCTCGAAGGCTCAATTTTCTGTAACAATTCTTCGAATCCCAAGGCATTATTTTGAGATAAACCGACTCTTTCAAATGCCAGAGAATGAATTTGTTTTTTTAATTGAGCTACAGAGGGTTGCGTTTTTAAAATTAGTAATTCGTAAAACTGTCGCTGTGTTGGGTCTTTTATTTTGATGAGCTCAACAAAATGGGTGTATGAAATGCGTTGAATTGCTTTTTTATTATATGCTAACAGCTCATTGTCATTGCTTTTAGATTTTGCGGTTGGCAACCGCAAAATGTTTTTATCATCGTTTTGGAATTCTTGGGATACCATCCCAAGAATTCTATTTTCTTGATTTTTCAATTTTGCGGTTGGCAACCGCAAAATGTTTTCAACAATCAAATGGGTGTATTTTTCCTGAATTAGGTCAGAATAAAAAGGATAAGTAGTGTAGAATAACCGGCATCTAGCTAATTCTGATGAAGCTAGTCCTTTTAGATTTATGGTTTTAGCTAATTTTGAAATTAGCTTATCTCCATAGATTGCTCGGTCTTCTCCATTCTGTTCAAATTCTAAAATATAAAACCCAACCAGCCAATTACGAACAGTCATAGAAATATTAACCGCTTTTATAGCTTCTTGTTGCAAAACAGCGTGTGTATGTTGTATGGATTCGGCTAGAGAATTAAAATTTGTCATAGCATTCTTCTTTATAATAGTATTTTAATGTTGTTTTGAATAGGGCAGTTGGCGACTGCCCAATTTTGGGGTTGGTAACCCCAAAATTCGTTACTTTAACAATTTTTCTAATATTTCCATGGCCTTAGCCCTATCATTATCCAGTTGTTTGATATCAGCAATGAGTGTTTCGGGTTTGTCATAGAACACTTCGTCGTAGACAATTTCTTTGTAGCGGTTTATGCTCAGGTCGTAATCGTTGGCTACAATATCGGCTTTTGGGATTAGGAAGGATTTTTGGGTACGATCTTGCCCTTCAACTGCGCTCAGGGTGACACCGCTAGTAAACTTTTTCCAGTCTAACAAAATGTTAGGAATGTCGCATTTGCCTTTAAACTCCTCTAAAATACTTTCCGGATCAGCGAAACATTGTTCAAATACCTCTTCCGAGAGTTGAGCGTTGCGTTTGTCGTCCAGACTAAATCCATCAGCTTGCATGTCATAAAACCACACTTTATCTGTACCGCCAGAATTGGTTTTTGTAAAGAATAAAATAGCGGTGCTCACTCCGGCATAGGGTTTAAAAACACCACTTGGCATCGAGATTACCGCTTGCAGTTGTTGGTTTTCTACCAATTCTTTACGGATGCTTTTGTGGGCTCCGCTGCCTCCAAATAACACACCATCGGGTACAATCACAGCAGCACGTCCGCCAAGTTTTAGCATTCGCAAAATCAAGGTCAAGAATAATAATTCGGTTTTTTTAGTTTTGGTTACGTTTAGCAAACTGCTTTCTACCTCATCATAATCCAGCGCCCCTTTGAACGGTGGATTAGCTAAGATTAAAGAGTACTGACTGCTGATAGCGTTGCTTTCGCTCAAGGCAGAATTACCAATAAGCGTTGGGTTTTCCATGCCGTGCAATTGCAAGTTCATAGCCGAAATACGCATCATCGAGGGATCGATTTCTATGCCGTTGAACATGCTTTTGTTGTAATGTTCGCGGAATTGTTCTTCTATAAACCAGTCTTCGTGTTTCTCGTGAATGAATTGAGAAGCAGCAACCAAGAAACCTGCTGTTCCACAAGAAGGATCACAAATGGTATCGTCTTTTTTGGGTTGGGTCATCTCGACCATCATACGGATAATATGGCGCGGGGTACGGAATTGCCCGTTAGTTCCTGCTTCGGCAATTTTGCCTAACATGTATTCGTATAAATCTCCTTTGGTATCGCGGTTGTCTAAGGGCAGTTTGTCAATTTGTTGTACCACACGGTCTAATAATTTTGCCGTTGGAATCATAAAGGTTGCACCTTTTATGTATTCGGTAAAAGCACCGCCATCTTTACCTAATGTTTTCATAAAATCAAACACGGTAACATCATTCAAATGACGTTGCGGACGTGTAAAAAGTTCAAACATCACCTCTGAATCCTTGTCTCTGAAGCTGCTCCAACGTAAATCCCTTTGTTCAGGGGAATAGATGGGTTTGTCAGTAGTTACTCCCAGCATATTGGCTCTTTTCTCAATAAGGATTTGTTTTTCGTCCAGTTGTTTCAAGAAAATAAGGTAGGTGAATTGTTCAATTACCGTTAAAGGATTTGATATTCCGCCAGTCCAGAAGTCGTTCCAGATTTTGTCTATTTGAGATTTTAAGTCGCCTGTGATCATAAGTTTAATTCGTCTTTTTAATGCTATTATTTTCAAATGTACAAAGTTAATGTGCAGATGACGTGCATTGATTACTTTAATTCGAAAATTACTTTTTGCTTTTGTAAAAGCAATTCAAAATATTGTGAAAAAATGTATTTTTTGGCTAAGGTATTTAAAATCTAATAAATAAAAATATGGAATACCGTAAAGCGAGTCCTTATAATTTTTAATCAATTGCATTTTAATAATTTAAGTTTTTTTAATTAAAATTATTTCTTGACAACCAAATGTGCCAGTCCAAAATCATTTAATAGTCTTTCTTTTTCAGAATAAATAATGTCCTTGATATCCTGTTTTATCTGCAAGTAGTTGCGTTGCACCATTGCGTTATCGACTTTCCGAATAACAGGGATATCTTTATAATCATCCTGTTCGTTTTTCAATGCTTTATGGTCATTCACAATTTCACAGTGAAATGTTTTGAGTTCAATTTTACAATCGGGATCATCGGCTACCATACCAACAAATTCACCAGAACTAAGTCCAGAAATTTTGGAAGGAGGCACTGCGGATTCCAATTGCTTGGAACGACTGATCGAGGTGTCCCCGCTATTAATAGACAGGCTTTCCCTATCCTGCATGATCTTTCCGAAACGCTCTGATAATTGCTTGGCAGTATCACCTGTGACCTGTCCGCTGACGATATTTCCGGTAATGTTCATAATCACGTCGGCCTGTTCACGTCCATAGTCTTTTCGCAACTGACTAAAGTCCTGAATACCCAAACAATTAGCTACTTTATTGCTTCTGGCAGTAGCAATCAAACTATCCATATTGTTAAGGTAAATTGTTGGAAATTCATCGAATATCAGGCTGCTTTTCTGTTTGCCTTTTTGGTTAACCAACTTTACCAATCTGTTTACATAAAGCGATAATACGGCCCCGTAAATTTGTATTTTTTGTGGATTATTTCCCATGCAAACAATTTTTGGTTCCTCTGGATTATTGATATCCAATGTAAAATCATTACCTGATAAAACATAATACAATTGCGGAGAAGAAAGCCTCGCCATTGCGATTTTTGCCGAAGCGATTTGACCTTCCAATTGGTCCATTACATTATTGAGGTAGGCATTTACAAAAGGATTGATGAGTACCTCAATTTCTTTTTCAGTTCTAAGCAAGGTAAACAAGCTATCGTAGTCTGCCTGCATCAGTTCTATAACATGGGGAAGCGTACAAAATTCGCCGTCTTTGTATTTTCTTAAATACCATATTATGGCTGAGAGAAAATTAATTGGTGATTCCACAAAAAAATCTCCCTGACGTTTGATCCATTCCCGATTTAATCCTAACAGAATGGTGCGTGCAGATTCAGAAGCATCGGTAATATCACTCATGGCTGAAGGATCCAATGGATTGCATCGGTGTGTTCGGGTCAGGTCATCAAAATTAATAACATAAAATTGTGGTGGTTTAGGATAAAGATGTTTGTATTTGAGCCAGGTATTATAGGTAATTTTGGAAAGATCATCGAACTTGAAATCATAAATAAACATCGTAAAGCCTTTGCGTATGTGCTGAGTAATAACATGTCGAATTACAAAGTAGGACTTTCCAGAACCTGGAGTCCCCAGAACCATCAAAGCACGAAAGGGATTAATAATGTTTATCCAGCTGTTTCGCACCTTATCTTTTAAGTGATATCTAGCTGGAAGGTTGATGGAATATTCATTCTCTAAAAGCCTTTCTTCTTGAGGAAAGGTCTCATTTTCGGTATTAAAAATATCTTTATCGCTGAGCCTGTTTTTTATAATACGCGAGAGCAAAGTACCTCCAGAAAGTATCAGAAGAAATCCAACTGCCGTAATGCTTATATAAGCTATCGCTGCCTGTACTATTTCTATTTTGAGATATAATGAAAGATAGCTTATGAAGAAAATTAGAGTACCCGTAATTATATAAGCAAAAGCTGTTTTGTAATTTAGTTTTTCGTCTTTACGTCCTTTAGCACCTATTAAGGAAATCAGTAAAAATCCCAATGCAAAGAGTTTGGATTTGTGAAAATTGCTGAACAATCCTGTATGGTGAATATTGCCCATAATTTTATCACTGAATCCGCTGACAAGATGCCACTCCAGAAAGGCAGCGTAGCAGTAATAATAAAAATGGATTACTAAAATAATGATGCTGATTAGTCTGGTCATGTCGAGTATCTTCCTCAATGCCTGTTCGTTTTCTCCAGTTTGCATAGCCATAATTTAAATTTTATTGATTATTTGGCTTTCCTCTTCTTTTTTTCTTTTTGCCTTTGAGTTGATACGGAACGTAATTAGCAGCCTGTTCGGATTGCGTAAGGATATTCAATAATTGTCCCATTACTAAATCGGATCCAACTGATTTATTATTTTGAAAATCATCACCAAACGAAGTTGTATTGATTTTCGAATGAGTCGTTTGAGATGTAATCCCCTGTGATTTTTCACTATCTGAGCTTCCCATTTTTTGTTCTACTGGGGTAATTGATTTACAACGTTTCTGAATTGCTTTAGCGCTATATTGTTTGCCCAGCTTACTACCGTTAAAAACACATTTTGTGGTATGGTCTACATAAGTAATCCCATAAAGTAATCCTTCTGCATTTTTTCTAAAAACAGTAATGATTCCATCTTTTTCCAGTAGTTGCACCATTTGCGTAAGTGATATTTCCGTTCTTAAAAACGCCATATCAATGGCGTTTTTAACTCTTCTCACATCGGAAATTTGGCCACTCGTATTGGATGCAAATTTTCCTTCTAAAAATTTCAGGATTGGCTTGTTGTAAAAGAGACTGGCCTTAATGGGTACACCGATAGGTTTGCCATTTTCATCCAGTATCCGGTACATTAATCCTTTTGTCTTAAACATCCTTGAATTTTCATTGCCTCTGTCTGTCAAAACATTGTATTGTTGTAAAACTGCATTCAGCTCCGGCAGGCTGGTATATTTATAGGATGAAAGCACTTGGGCCAATACATTTGCAATGGCTTTTTTGGATTCGTTTCGCCCATAATGAACCTTTCCTGAGATGATAGGTTGGAGTTCAAAATCTTGATTATTTACGCGTCCTTGCGCTTTAACAAGTCCAAAAAGTTCTTCGATTTCTTTTCGCGCTGGTTCAGATTGATTTCGACCGATATTTTGCATATCGATCCGCTTGCCATCCCTCTCTACATTTATGGAGACCAGATGGAGATGCGGATGCCCGGAATCGTGATGTTGGTATACCAGATAAGGTTGTTCTCCAAAACCTATTTTCTCCATATAAGTATCCGCAATAGCCATTAATTTTTCTTTGGAATGATCTTCCGTGCTATGAAAATTCAATGAGATGTGCACACTGTTTCGCTTTACATTTTCATTTAATTCCAACTGTTTTAAAAAACGATTCAGTTTTATAGTATCGCTCATTTTATCCACATCAATTGGATAATTTCCGGCACCGATACACTCTGCTACGCCCTCTTTTACTTTGTTTTCATTGTAATAGAAAACCTTGTAGATAGAGTGTCCTGTTTTTATGATTGCAACCATTTTTCCGAGATTTTTTGGATGCAAATCTTGATTTCTTCAACCTTGTTCAAAAGGATTTTTTGATCCTGTTCAGAACTGATAATCCAGACTTTAAATTCAGGAATTTGGTCAAGGGTATGTAATTTTTTTACCGCCTGATTAAAGTTGTTTCCGATGGCATTTAATTGCTTATAAAGCAGCATCATTTCACAGGTCATATCATCTAAAGATTGATTCCTGTAAGTGGTGTTTATCGGTTTATTAAATAGGTGTTTACGAATGTAGTCACTCAGCTTACGGCAAGTACTTGCTTTCCATTTTCGTTCAATTTTCACATACTCTTCGGGTGTAAATCGTAACCCGACAATCCGTGTTCTGTTTGAATTTTCTCTTTCCATCATCTCTCATTTTACTCATTAATTCAAATTATTTTTTATTGGTATTCGTGAATTCGCTGCGCTTCATTTCATTGTTATCAAACTCTTTTTATCCTTTCAGTGTCACTGCTAACGAGTCCCGAGTATAGAGCAGCAAGAATCTGTTGTTTAACAACAGGACATCTTGCCGATTGCAGGAACGTTGCAATCTTACAGCCACTTTAAATGTTTTTTAGACATTCCAGTATTTCTAAAATATTCAAAACTCAAATTCCTCACTTATAGGTCTTTTTATAATATGTGATATATTAAAAATGGTATTTCAGCCATTCATAGGAACTATCAATTCAGTCATTAAATCTCGATGACTTTTATAAAGGGGTATTTTATCATCACTTTCGGTGGTCAAGGAAAGTGCACACTCCTTTTAATTTAAAACCATTGCAACCGGATAATTATAAGGCCAAATTTTACTCACCAATTTTCCATAAAAGGATGTGCTCTTTCCAAGTAATAAACCAATTTTAAAACAACCAAATCCTGACTTGTTTAAGGAAGGTTTTGGCTGTTCATTTTAAAGGATAGTGATTGTCATTAAATGCTTAAATAAAATCATCTTTTCAGAACTTTTTTTCTACCCTGAACTTCATTTGATAAACCGTTTCTTTTGAAATATGATTATCAAATTTTATACTCTTGAAAATCGTTTTTAATTGACCCATTTTATATCAAATTCAAAGCACATTTCTGTAATTCTGTTTGTCTAAAATCCTATCGTACATTTTAATGTTCAGCATTTAAATCAGATACAAAATTAAGTAAGCGGTATGAATTCTACCTATCATAGGTAAATTTTACCTATCAAAATTCATAAACGACTTTATACCTTTACGGAATAAATTATTAATTAAAAACGTGAAGATTATGACAACAAATGATGTAGCCAAGGTTTTTGATACTGTACTTAGTATCCCTGGAATGAATGACGTAGTGAAGATTGATTTGAAAATTTCACGAAAAAATGTGCTGTTATTAAACCATGTCATTGAACGTGGATTAGCAGCTAAAGACGATGATAAACCATCGATTCTCATGACAAGTGTTCCAGAAGAAAATCTCCAGGAATTAAAACTGTTTGGAGATGAGTGTTTACAAAAAGCCGGACTTATAGAACTCAATGAAAAATTGAAGACATTGAGCGAAACCGGGAAGTAATAACAAATTATAAAAGAAGAAAATAGCTGGGTGCCAAATAAACAATATTTGTTTATTTGGCACTTTTTTTATTGCTCAATTTTATTTCAGGGATGCTTTTTTAAAAACTTTAACTAAACTAGCGGATTTTGACAAATTCATGCCGGATTTCGGTAACATGTTATCAAACAGACTATTGTAATTTTGTTTCAGTTTTAATTCCAAATAATTAAATCATCAATAAAATGTTTTTTTCATTTAATGGATTTTGAATACGATACTAAAATTCATTGCCCCAAATGCAGTAATAAAAATGGAGAATAAGGTATAAAATTATAATTAAAGAATTTTTCCAAACTGAAAATCAGAAAAATGAACCAGATTAAAAACATAAGGAATACGTTGATGATTACAATTTGCTATCTAACGGCATTACTTTTCATTTATGCTGCCACAAGTAAAGGACTTGATTATGAAAATTTCAGCATTCAATTGGGTCAATCACCATTACTTAGTGCATTTGCAAGCTGGGTCTCCGTGACAGTTCCATTGGCTGAAATAGCTTTGGCTCTTGGACTGTTTATCCCAAGACTACGATTCGTTTCATTATTAGGTTCCTTTACACTAATGGTAATGTTTACAGCCTACATCTACATTATCCTTAATTACAGTGCTTTCGTTCCATGTTCATGCGGGGGTGTACTTGAAAAATTGACATGGAACCAGCACCTTATTTTTAACCTCATATTTGTTGTGCTTATAGGAATAGCGATAATTTTTATACCGATACAAAACACCAAAATAATTACAAATAAAAAACAATCATGAAAATTAAAAACAAGATAGTATTGATGTTTTTTTGCACAATTGTTGGAACAGCAATAGTGATATTACTTTTTAATAGGTCTGAAAATATCATCCATTATGCAAATACATTTATCAGAAGATTTCCACAACATGTGGCGCAGGAAAAATATAAGGCAGATTTGGGATACAACTCGTACTATTTTGCAGGGAGTAGCAATGGAAAAATTTATTTAGGAAACAGCACTGCTCCTTTACAAGTAATGGAATTGGATACAGCTTTAACAAACCGAAAAACCTATAAGATAATTCCAAACAACAAAAAGCTTCCCTTTCACAGCCCTAAGGTTAAAGTATTTGAGAATAATTTTTACCTGTTTGAGGGAAATGTCCCTTATATATTTAAGGGAAATATTCACGACTGGAATGCAAAATTGGTTTTAAGTACCGGAAAATATTTTTCACATCTGGAGCCAATTGATAAGGACAACGTTGCGGTCCGCTTTATTGATCAGAAAACAGGAAAAAGTATCCTTGGTACAACAAGCCTCAGCCATCGTTTAGAGAATCATTCCGAACAACTTCTCCAAACACAAATTGACGGTATTTTTGATGTAGATGGATCATTGCATTTCGACAACAATAATAATCGCATTGTATATGTGTACCGTTACCGTAATCAGTATATAGTTGCTCATAAAAACCTCAAACTTGATTACAGGGGAAATACCATCGATACCATAAACAAAGTACAAATTAAAGTAGCTGAAGTGAAAAGCAAGAACATCAACACTTTTTCAAACCCTCCATTAATAGTCAACAAAATGAGTGCGGTAAGTGATAATTTACTATATGTTAATTCTAATATATCCGGGCAATACGAAAGAGATCAATTATGGAAGGAAGCGAGTATCATTGATGTATATGATTTAAGGGACCATTCCTATAAATCAAGCTTTCCGATTTACAAGATAGGTAAATCTAGTATGAACAGTTTTACTGTAGTAAATAAGAAACTGTATGCCATAATCGATGATAAAATTGTTTGCTACAAATTACTGAACCATTTAACAACTAGGGCAACACTAAAAAATGACAATTAATATTGAAAATATACTGCGCAGTATCAGGACTACGATCGAAAACCTGTAACAGAGTAGATCATAAACTTTAATACTTTTTATTATGAGAACAAATTTTAAAAAACTGATGATGCCTGTGGCAGTCATCATTTTGGGATCGCTTGGAGCATTTGCAACAATGTCAATGGGTACTGTAAAAGATGCACCTGGCGATAAGCGTGGTTACTTATTTGTGGATGCCCTGCACCCTTGTGTTCAGGATATTATGTGTAGTACCATCGTAAATGACATCTGCAAGACACCATCGTTGCAGACATTAAAGGGCAAAATAAATGAAAGTGATGCCTCTTGTCCACAAACACTTTACAAAAAACAATAACGATCTTCGTTATATTTAAAAAGTACGATGCGGTTAATCAATGATTAACCGCATCGTTGTTTAATATAAATCTTGAATTCTATTCCGGACTACTCCAGCCTGGTTTGGGACAATCTTTAAGATAATAATTAAACCAATCCATAATTTTTGAACTCAGGTCAGCCTGACGAACCATATCCAAAATAACATGGCCTTCTTTGGGATACCTCAGCATAACATGATTCCTTTTCAATCTTCTCATGGCCATATAAAAGGCCATGCTTTGCTGTGGATTGACTTGCGTATCTGAATCCCCAGTCCACGACAAAATCGGGGTTGAAAAATCACGGGCAAATGTAATAGCCGAATTTCTCCTATAGCCTTCCGCATCTTCAAAGAGGGTCTTCCCCATGCGAAACTGCTGGTGTTCAAAACGCCATGCATCAGGTGTGCTGTAATTCCATCCCATTGAAAGATAAAAACTGCTCATGTCGGAAATGCCGGCACCAGCTATAGCAGTCGCAAATAACTTCGTTTGCGAGGCAATAAAAAAAGTTTCATAACCTCCAAACGATTGACCTATGAGGCCTATTCTTCCAGGATCAATGCAACCTTTTGAAATAACAGCATGGGTGGCAGCAATCACACAATCTGCTGCTGAAACACCCGGATTACCAATGATATAATTGATATCGGGATGCAGTACAAAGTATCCTTGGCTTGTTAGGTTTGAAGTATTGTACCCCGTTGTATTATACATGGAAGGAGCAATGTAGGTATGCACAGTGGTGACTTGCTTTTCATAAATGCGCACCACCATTGGGTATTTTTTTTCAGGCTGATAGTCAAAAGGATAGAATAAAACCCCTTGCAAAAACTCACCTGCACTATTTCGATAGGAAATTAACTCAGAATGCCCCCACGGATATTGACTGTGTTGCCGATTGCTTTTAAAAACAACATCATTTTTCCATTTATTCCCAGAGACAGCCACAATTTGTGCTGGCAAATCATAATCTTCCTGTCTGTAAATAATGATATCCTTATTTTGGGCCTTTTTAAGTCTGCTTAGTTTCTTATCCGTAAAAGTCTTTATGTTTAACTTTCCATTTGGAGATAAAACGGCATAACCACTCTTGTCGTTGTCCTCGCTCTGGACTTCCAATATAATAGCACTGGCAGAATCAATCTCTTTCCCTGTTTGTACAAACCAAGGCTCCTCTATTGGCCTAACATTGTCAATGTCAGCAACACGAAAAATGATTCCCTCTTCCCTTCCCCTTGTAAGTCGCTTACTATCGGTGCCATCTATTGAAAACGACCAGAGATCAAATTGGTCATACAACAGTAACCTATGGCCATCGGTAGTCCAGCCTGCAAAACCGTAAGGACTTCTTGGTGCACTATAATCTGCTTCGTATGCAAATGGTACTGCAGATGACATCGTGATATGAGTTTTTTCGGCAAAATTATATACTTTCCATTCGTTTTCCCTAAAGTAAGCAACTGATTTTCCATTGGGCGAAAATACCAAAGTAGCATTTTCGAAAGGTACCAGACGTAAAAAAAGGGAGACTTCTCCACTAAGCAAATTAATAACATAATAGTCTGCTTCGGGCCTTTCCTTGTCACTAGGCAAATAAGGAAATACATCTTTTGTGATAGCATACTGCTGATCTCCATTAAGCATATAAATATCCTGTTTCCCTTTACCTGCAATCAGTATCCTGCCGCTAAGAGGTTCCCAAACACCCATTTTATTAACACCCTCTCTGCCAGATTGCTTTAGATGTGGATACACGTTTGAATCTGATGCATTCCATACCTCAACATCTGATGTACTTTTTTTATTGCTGCTTTCCTCTTGATCCTTGAGCGTAAAAAAGACCCGCATCCCATCATCCGAAACAATAAGGGAAGAACTCCTATTACCATTGAAATCAAATCCTTTAAGAGAACTATTATCTGTCATACTGAAACTGTAACTTTTATCTTCAGGTATCTTATAGAAAAAAACGTCAGGCTCCGATGCACCCGTTTTTAGGATTGGTGTCCCTAAGAAAGCTACAGCACTGCTGTTCGGTTGCCAGACTGGATTGAAATAGGCATAGTTACCTGACGCTATTGTTTTCTTTTGAACTTTATGATCCAAAAAAGCCAGTAATGTTACTTTCTTATTTCCACCGTCAGTATGGCAATATACCAATGAATTACGATCTGGACTAATCATAAAGCTACTGACACTTTTTATCATTTCGATCACCGTACAATCTGAATTTAATACATTTATGGTTGTTGTACCGCCTTCTTCATTGGAAGTAAGTAACAGAAAACTATCGTTGCCGGCAATCTGATAATTTTCAACACCTTCAATCTCCTTTTTCTTCGCATTCATTAGATTCGAAATTCCTATTTTTTTATCAGGAAGCATATAAACAAACGAGTTCTCGTTAAAAAACTGGCCATCATACCCTTTTGCAACAGCCAAAACCGCTTTGCCTTTCGTATTCCTGACAAACAACGTATCATTTCCTGAATCATAGACAAGTTTGTACTGCACCCAAGTGCCATTATCAGAAATACCCTCACGGATCATTTGGCTCCACTTACCATAGTCATCCTGCGTAAGTAGCTTTACTTTGTTGACCTGCCCGAAAAGCGGACAGCCAGAAAGAAAATAAATTAAACTAATATAGATTAATTTTTTAATGTTACAGATCGACACCATCAGTATCCTGGATTTTGAGGTTCCAAATTCGGGTTTAAACCTATTTCCGTTTCAGGAATTGGAAACAAGGCGTCATTGCTATCCCAGCCGGGTTTTACAGCCGAAAGTACTGGATTAATAACGCCAAATCGTTTCAGGTCAAAGAAGCGATGACCAAATTCGGTAAACAGTTCAATCCGTCTTTCCCCTAAGATAGCCTGCAGGATTTCCTCCTGTGAAAGGGCATTGGTATCAACAAGTCCTGCAGTATTGCGGATGATATTCAAATCTTCCTTGGCTCCAATCAGGTCACCTGCCCTAGCCCTGGCTTCTGCCCTGATTAGGTAAAGTTCTCCGGTTCTGAAAATGATAGAAAATTCCATCGAAGTGGATGTATTTTCCTTTTGTTTGTATTTATAGGGATGGTACCAAGTCTGGCTTCCGTTTGTCACTGCTTTGGTCCATGCTGCTTTACGAAGGTCGCCCGGCTCAAAACTCGACAGCAATCCCATGCTGATAGCCGAAAGCGTAGGTGTTCCGCCTGTAAAAATAAAACTGGCGCCTTCATAGGTGTTACCCCCTGCATTTTCTGCACTTAGTTGCCATATTGTAGTGCTACTGCCATTTAAAAATATTTTCGAAAGATCGCTTTCAAATGCATACAGTTGCATATTATTCAGTACAGCTGACGCAGCGTTTGATGCTTCATCCCACGATCCTTCATAAAGCGCTATACGGGCAAGCAAGGTCTGTGCCGTATATTTATTGGGACGTGTGCGGTCTGTAACAATATAATTTTCAGGCAACAGTAAGATGGCTGTTTCTAAATCAGCTTTTGCTTTGTCATAAACGTCAGCAACAGCAGTTCTTGCAACATTGCTGTTCGTCTTATAATCCGTTGTGCTTACATACGGCACGGCTCCAAAAACATTGGCAAGGTAGAAATGGATCAGGCTTCGCACAAAGAGCGCTTCGCCCTTTAGCTGATCTTTGTATTCCTGCGGAAGTGTCTTTGACTGCTCTACTCCTGCTATAATGGCATTCGCAGAATAAATTTGATTGTAACTACTGTCCCACAAGCTTTTTACATCAATATTTGCAGCGGTTAGCGAATTATTGTAATACGATAAAGTACCAAGATAGGATTCACCATAAAAATCAAGCTCATCACTGTAGTTGCCCAGTACAACCGAAAGGCCATCGGCAGAACCGGTCAATAATCCGGTTCCTCTTATTTTCGCATAAACTTCTGTCATCGCAGCGTCGGCAGTCGACTTTTCCTCAAAGACTCCATTAGCGATGAGCTGGTCACTTGGAAGGTCAACTTCAACAAAGGAGTCGCAACCATTCAGCAACAAGCCAAGCACAAGCACAAGCACATATAGTGATAAAAAAAGGGAATTTCTACAGGCATGTATTGGAAGCCCTGAACAAATATTCTTACTATATTTTTTCATTTTCATAAGATTTAAGTTAAAAGGTGATTTGTAACCCTACACTAAGGACACGTAGCGGTGGTAGATAGCCTGCTGATTTAAATTCTGGATCAGCACCTGCATACTCGGTAAAAGTCAACAGATTCTGTCCCTCGACAAATACTTTGCAACGCATATCCTTTAATTGGAGAGGAAGATCATACGAAAGTGAAATGTTTTTCAACCGTATATACGATGCATCACTGATTGCGGCATCACTGCTGGCATATCGGCTTGCCGCATTAGCCGCCTCACCATTCGCTCCCGTAGTATACATTTGGTGCGAGGCGATGTCCCCTGGCTGTTTCCAACTGTCAAGAACTGTTGTCGGTTGTTGTGATAGCATTCCTGCAGGGGCAAAAAAGGCGGTAGCGTTGTAATTCTCCTGCTTCACAAACTGGAATAAAAAATCCAGTTGTAGTTTTTTATAGCGGAAACTATTTTGAAAGCCTCCAAAAAATTTAGGATTAAAATCCTTTACCAGCGTTCGATCACCGCTAAAGGTAATTTTTCCGTCTCCATCTCGGTCCGCAAAAGTATAGAGTCCAGTTGCAGGATCGACTCCAGTAAATTGATACACCTTTTTGATATTTAAGGGTTCTCCAATAGAATAAATGTTTTTGTAGGTCGAGGATTCAAGGTCTGGAAATGCAACCAGCTTGTTGCGCGAAACAGTTATATTCAGGTTACTTGTCCAATTGAAATCTTGGGTCTGTACGTTAACAGTTCTCAAAGTCAATTCTAATCCTTTATTCTCCACCGTAGCGGCCAGATTAGATTGTATCGAGAAGAATCCCGTTGTTCCCGGCAGTGGCATTCCTGCCAGTTGGTTCGAGGAGCGGTTCTTGTAATAACCAGCCGTAATAAAGATGCGGTCGTTTAAGAACCCTGCTTCCACCGCAGCCTCCAATTTTCGGTTGGTTTCCCATCCAAACGCGGGGTTAAAGAGTCTAGTAGGCTCTAGTCCTATGATACCGCCGTAGTTGCTACCCGTAGAACCATAGGTGTCTAGGTATTGGTAATCCCCTATCTGGTCACTTCCTGTCACACCATAGCTTGCCCTGATTTTGCCAAAGCTTAGTATTTTACTGTCCTTCAACACATCTTCACGCGAAAAAAGCCACGCTCCTCCTACGGCACCAAAACTGGCAAACCGCTTCCCTGGTCCAAATCGGCTGGAACCGTCACGTCTTCCCGTCAGGTTCACTATATACTTGCCGTTCCAATTAAGGTTTATCCTTCCAAAAAGAGCCGCATAGCGATACTCCTGCTCTTGGCTCAGCAAGATGCTTTTTACTGAGGCTGCGGCAAGGTTATAGATAAGGCTGTTGCTTGAAAAACCTTGACCAAGGTCATCCCTCATTTTTCCTTCTTGCGATTGAAAGCTGCTTCCTGCCAATACATCCAAGCCCATTTTCCCAAACTGCTCTTTGTAATTAAGCTGCGGTTCAATAATCCAGGATTTGCGTGACATAGTCCCAACTTTCAAGGCCGAATAAGAAGCTCCTACGCCATAGGCAGGATCATACTGTGTGGAGGGCAATGCAGCAGTTTCATTGTTATCGGTGGAGGTATAACCAAAATTCGACTTAATTTCAAAATTTTTACTGATCTGGTACGATAATACTGAATTGGCAATCAGGTCATAGGTTTTTGCCTCATATTCCCCTTCAAGGCTGCTCAACGGATTGATCCAAGTGCTATTTTCCCAGTTCAGGCTCCCGTCTGCTTGGTAGAGTGCAGGCGCATTGGGTGCTAGTGCCAGAGCCGAGGTCATCAGATCGTCACGGGGTTGAAGGTTATGTTGTATCGTATAGCCTACCGTGAAGATCGAACGGAAGCGTTTGTTTTCAGACTCATGGTTTACATTCAGGTTAAAATTGGCTTTCTTGTAATTAAAATCACCAGGAAATACCGTCGTCTGTTTATTGAAGCTTCCGCTGGCAAGATACTGTGTACCTGCTGAACCTCCCGAAATCGAGGAAGACAGCGTAGTGATTTCACTCGTATTGCCTAGCAGTGTTTCCTGCCAGTCTGTATAGCGGCTCCTGTCCCAAGTGCCGTTCACATCGTAGGCTTGGTCAGGTAAAGGACTGATGCCGTCATTCGCAAAGGCTTGTTCACGCATGGCAAGATACTGTGGGGTATTCAGCAAATCCATAAATCGGGTAACGCTCCCCACACCTTTTGAAACATTGGCGGTAAATTGCGTCCCTCCCCTCCTACCTTTCTTGGTGGTAATCAGCACAACACCGTTGGCACCACGAGAACCATATATGGCCGTAGCATCAGCATCCTTCAATACTTCTATGCTCTCAATCTGTTCGGGATTAATGCTGTTCAGCGGGCTGGGTTGTCCGGGCAGTACTGGTGATGCCTGCCCGCTTCCTATCGGATCAGTAGCATAAGGCACTCCGTCAATAATATAAAGCGGGTTATTGCCATTGCTACGTACACTGTTCAGTCCCCGTATCTGGATATCAAATCCCCCTCCGGGTACGCCTGTTGTCTGTGTAATACTCACACCAGCCATTCTGCCCTGCATGGCAGCAAGCACATTTGTTACAGGCTGTTTTTCAATATCCTTTGCCGTGATTTTAGAAATACTCCCGGTGCGTTCGCTTTCTTTAACACTGTAGTAACCTGCATTAATTTTCACTTCCTGCAGTTGGGTAGTATCTTCTTTTAGTTGTATGTTTATTGTTTTTCGTCCGTTTATGGTCTCTGTAACGGTTTTAAATCCCATGAAACTAAAGACTAAAGTATCATCAGGCGACGCTGCGAGGGTATATTGCCCGTTAAAGTCAGAGATAGTTCCAGTCGTAGCTTTTCCTTTTATGGAAATTGTCACCCCGGGTAAAGGGCTTGTACCATCAGTAATGGTGCCGCTTATTTGGGTTTGTTGGGGTAAGGACTGCATTTGCCTCAGTAGCTTATTACCTAAAGCAGGGGTGTAACTTAGAGAGAACCCAAAAATAATCAGGTACCAAAAAGCTGAACCACCATTGTAAAATGAAAATTTATTCATAATATTGGGTTAGTTAAATGAAACGTTAGTTTTGTTAGCTACGGTCCTCTATACTAGTTTGGTGACGAATTAGAGGGCCATTTTTTATATTTTTTAATAACCTGCACTGAAGTTGACTAACTCAAAATAAAGAATAAACAGCACAGGTATTAAGTAGGCATTTTTTTTATTTCATAGGCATACCAAAGGTTAAGCGGTTAAACATTAACTGTTGCTGCGAGACAATAAAAATGAAGAAGCGGTGCTAAGAATATAAGCGGAGTATGTGCCTATTAGTATAAAAAATGGCATGGAACTCAGCTTATTGCACTAGAGGTATTGGCCATACCTTACCACAAATAAGTAAGCCCACGCCATGGGACGTGAGCATCTTACTTATCATCTCGTGGTAATTTGAAAAGGCCAATTTTCTAGTACGAGATTCAAAGCGAATGCTTCAAATATTTTTATATGAAGAATCGCAAATTTAATAAAATGAGTACTACTTTGTTAGTACTAGAGCCAAATATATTAAAAAATATCGGTACTCCAAAGCGTACCGATATTTTATTTAAGTTATTGTTAATTGCATTTGTGAAAAAAGATTTAGAAGAACATATAAAAGTGAAGATTGCTACAAGTCTACACAAGCTTTTGCAAAGCAATGGCAAAGATGCTGTAGCTCAAAGCTATAATGATATCGCTATAGCTGCCGATATCCGTAAAGCTACCGTTTCCGATACTTTTAACGCAAAATCTTCTCCAAATTCCTCAACGTTAATTTTGATTTTAGAAGCTATGGGTTATTCACTTCGTGATTTTGCACATATATATGATACTATAAAAGATTCTGAGGTTCTTGCATTCAAAAGAGGTTTAATATAATTGTTAATTCTAAATTATGTAAGAAAAAGATTTCGGTATAATTTTTTTATTTATTTTTGCACTAACCCATAATCCCTAATTAAAACTACTTTGCAAGTTTTGTACAGTGCAATATAAAGCTACATTTTTGATAGAAAGCCATTCGAATTTGGGTGGATTGTAGCCACTTTATGTCTGGTATATACAAGTTAGCGGTAATTATGTAAAACCGCACGAGAATAATATATGAAAGATGATGAATACTAAAAAAATATTTGACGAAAATGGACAAGGATTTACACGGATTTTTTCTTCTGATAAGGTTGAAAAAGTAAATCCTGTTGAGTATTATAAAACATACGAACTTGAAAAAAGAACAATTTCATTACGGGATTTATTAAATGCTAAAAATCCATTTCTTACATCATTATTAGAGGATGATTTTTTTATAAAAAATGCGGAGGAAACTTTAGTTGGTTTTTTCGACCAATTTGAAAATACTAAAGTTCACAACAATTTTTTAGAATTGCTAAAAACAACACGTAAAAAAGACCAAGTAAAGTTATTAAGAGGAATGACATTAAATCCTGACGAACTAATGTCACTTATATTTAAGTCCTATAATGATTTTGGTTTTATATACAGTAAGTATCTTTTTGAAAATTTACCAAATGGTTTAGAAGGAAAAAAACTACCTAAATTATTTCACATAAAAGATGATGGAACAATTGAAAAAGTAGGCGAAACCGAATTAAGCGATGGACAACTTAAAAATGTAATTGAACAAAGAAAAGTGATTGTGTCGCATTTTTTTGAGCAAGATGATATTTGGCATTGTTTTTTTCTAACATATAACAGTATAGCAGGTAAAGAAAACCATAATAGCGGACAACCTCATTTTCATTATATATCAAGTGGTTTTGAAATATCTAAAGAAGATTTTATTGAAAGTATGAGAACAGGAAATTATAAATCAACTAATATTCATTTTGATTTATTAGAATATGGAAATCAACCAAATAAATAAAATAACTAGTGCTAATGGGCGTTATGGGCAAGACTAACAAACCGACAAAGTAATTCACATTATGACTTTTAAAAATTGAAAGAAGAAGAAGAATTAATAGAACCTCAGGAACCACAATCTATTGGATTGTTATCGAATAGTGATGTTGTTCTTGGAATTCCTATACCTCCAATTGACAGATTAAAAATTGTATCCGCTGAAAATTTTGAAGATATTGTTAGAGAATGGATCGCTGGGTACTGCAAAACAAAATACACGAAAGTCAGAAAACCCGCTGGAGCAGGTGACAAAGGTAGAGACGTTATTGCATTTATTGGTAATAATGGTGACTGGGACAATTATCAATGTAAACATTATGACCACCCACTTCACCCTGGTGACATTTGGCTAGAACTAGGGAAACTTTGTTATTATACTTTTCATAATCACTACCAACTACCGAAAAAATATTTTTTCGTTTCACCTCAAGGGGTGGGAAATACTCTTGGGGACTTATTAGATGAACCCGAAAAATTAAAAAAGGAATTAATTGACAAATGGGATGATAAGTGTAAAGTAAAAATAACAAACACTGAGAATATTGAATTAACTACTGAACTTAACGAATATATTGAAAGCATTGATTTTGGAATCTTCACATCACTTGATCCACAAGAATTAATTGAACAACTTAAAACGACAAGGTACTTTGCCTCTCGTTTTGGTGGCGGATTACAACAAAGAAAAAAACCGTCAATTAATTCATTTGAAAATAAAGAATACTCGTTGAGATTTATAGAACAATTGTTTGAAGCCTATTCAGATCATATCAAAATTCCGATAAGTAATTTAGAAGACCTTAAACCGTATACAGATTATTTCGAGCACTTCAATAGAAATAGAAATTGTTTCTATTGGGCTGAAGCACTAAATCAGTTTAGTAGGGACCATTTACCTCCAAAGAACACTTGTTTTGAAGACTTGAAAGAAGAAGTTTACATTGGCGTTGTAAATACTTGTAATAATGCACATAAAAGTGGATATGAAAACGTGTTAAAAACAACTAATGAAGCTACCAAACTAACTCTTAGTGGTAATGCGTTACTTGAAAAAGCACAAATTCAAGACAAAATTGGGATTTGTCATCATCTTGCAAATGAAAATAAATTAAAATGGATAAAGAAATGAACCCTTTTGAAGAAAGAAATACAACAGTTTTTAATTCACCCCTTGAAGTTGGTTTAAGAGTACTATACATTTTAAATGAACTTTATCCTAAAGGATGTGACTTACAAAGACTTGTTTATTACGATTATATATTGGTTCATTCCAGTGATGTTCCAAATGGCCCTAAGAGTATTCATCCTTGTATCCCTCATAGAACATCAGAAATATTAATAAAGAGGGAACTTGTTAAGAAGGGATTAACTTTAATGAATAGTAAGCAATTAATAAAATCAATATTTGATAAAACTGGTATACTATATTCTTCAACGGAGTTAACAAACCCATTTTTAGAGTATAACAATTCAGAATACGCTAATAAATTAAAAAGTGTTTCTAACTGGCTTGTGAATAAATTCGAAGCATACAGTGATGAAAAGCTATCATTATTTATAAAGAACAATATGGATGTTTGGGGTGGAGAATTTTCTAAAGAATCACTTTTAAGAGGAAAAATTAATGAGCAATAATTACGGTTTTTATATTAGTAAACTTCACGTAACGGGTCTTAATAGCAAGACTGCGAAACTTGAATTTAGTAAAGGATTCAACTTAGTTTCTGGATTATCAGATACTGGTAAGTCATATATTTTTGCTTGTATAAATTTCATGTTAGGAGGTGGTGACATTCCTAAAGATATACCTGAAAGTATTGGCTATACCGATGTATTTCTTGAAATAAAAACATTCACCAATAAAACATTTACACTTAACCGTAGCTTGAATGGAGGTAATTTTAAATTAAAAGAAGTTGAGATTGAAAAATTCATGACTCAAGGAGTTTCAAGAGATTTAAAAAGTCAACATTCAAGTAATAATGATGATAATATTTCTAGTTTTCTGTTGACATTAAGTGGTTTTGGGGAAACTTATGTGAGGAAAGATAAACAAAATGTAAAAAGAGAACTTAGCTTCAGAGATATTGCCAAACTTACCTTAATTGACGAAGAAAGAATAATTACTGAAAAATCGCCTGTTTATTCTGGACAATATACAGAACAAACACAAGAACAATCAGTACTTGAAATTTTACTTACAGGTAAAGATGCTAAAGATTTAGAACAGGTTGAAGATATTAAAATTTTCACTGGTAGAATAAAAGGTAAAATCGAATTCGCAGATTCTCTTATTAAAGAATTATCACAAAAAATAGAACTCATTGAACAAGAGAATCCAATTGAAAAGGAATTACAATTACAAAAAAGACTAGATGAGCTTACTATGGTTCTGGCCGACTCTAGCATGCAGCTTGAAAAATTAGGTAATGAAAAACAAAGTCTTTATAATGAAATTAATTCGATTGAATCAAAAGGAATATTACAAGAAGAATTGTCACACCGTTTTTTACTATTAAAAGAACATTACTACAGTGATATAAAGAGGCTTGAGTTTATTACAGAAGGTGAAGAATATTTTTCTCAATTAACGGCTATAAAATGTCCATTGTGTGGTGGTGATATGGACAAGGAACACTATGATTGCATTATTGAAGAAGGTGAAAAATCATCAAGTGTAATGAACTCTATTGAAGTTGAGTTAGATAAAATTAGAATTAAACTAGCAGATCTTGAAAGTACTTTAAAGCAATTACATATTGATAAGGAAGAAAGGAGGCTAACTCTATTAGCGTTAAACAGGCAGTATGAAATTGTAAAAATTGAAATACAAGAGAAAACAGAACCGATTAAATCATCCACAAAGAAGGAAGTTGACACTTTAATAACAGAATTATCCTTAATCAAGGAAAAAGATGTTCTTAAACAACAACTCGACAACTACTTTTTACAAAAAAGTTTAATGGAAAAAGAGTTAGCCAAAAAACCAAAAGTAGGAGAACAAACGGATGGAATAAAATATACTGTCTTCAAAGAATTTTGTAATTCAATAGAGAAAATCCTTAAAAGTTGGAAATACCCTAATATTTCAAGCGTAAATTTTGACGATTCGTATAAGACTTATGATATTGTGCTAAATGATAAAAATCGTAAAGCACATGGCAAAGGTATTCGGGCTATAACATATACTTCCTTTGTATTGGGTTTAATGGACTATTGTATTAATAAGGATTTACCTCATTCAAGAAATATTATCCTTGATTCTCCATTGACAACATACCAAGGTAAAGAATCAAAAGTTAAGTCAGTAGAAATTGCAAAAGATATGGAAGATGCATTTTTTACCGACCTATCAGCAGTAGATAGAAATCGTCAAATAATTATGTTAGATAACAAAGACCCAAATGACGAAATTATATCAAAAATTAATTACATTCATTTTACAGGTGATAAAACAAATGGCAGACAAGGTTTTTTTCCGATTTAATATTTTGGAAGCTGGATTTGTAAAAAGCCCAACTTATATCAGCTGTGACCGTTGCGTAACCTCTCCAAAATTGTAAAATCTCAAAATAATTCTAAAAACCTCGTTTAAGTTATTTTAAGCGAGGTTTGTTTTGACCTTACTAATTGTAGAAGTTGACTGTTTTTGTTACATAATTTGTAATAAAAAAGTATATTAGCCAAAGTATATTAGCCAAAGTGTATAAAGCCATTTTATGGCACAAAGCCAACCATGTCTAAGATTTAAGTCGCTTTATAGCTGGGATTTACAAGTTGGCAGGCAGTTTTAGAAACATCAGAAGAAATCAAGATCATATGAAATTATTTGACAAATTAATCATTTTAAATGAAACCAAACGGAAATGGGTTTCAATAATGATTACAGCCATTATTGCTGGAATTTTATCGCTTTGGGGAATTTATGGGATTGGAGAATATGGAATTGCACTTTTTATGCTAACACCATTTTTAATCGGATTTTGTTCAACATTACTTTATGGTTACAAACACAGAATTACAAAAAGTCAAGCTATTTGGATTGGATTTTCAACACTTGCAATTTGTACACTTGCTTTAATTGCATTTGCAATTGAAGGATTGATTTGTATTATAATGGCTGCTCCAATCGGAATTTTATTAACTTGGATCGGAAGTTTGATTGGATTTAGTTTATTACAAAAATCATCAACTTCCACACCATCAGTTTTATTAATTCTTATTGCTATAATTCCGTTAACTTCGTTTGTAGAAAATAAAATTAAACCAGAATTGACTTCAGTAACAACCTCGATTGTTATAAATGCGGAACCTTTGGAAGTTTGGAAAAACGTAATTGAATTTCCTCAATTAGATGAACCAACCGAATTTATATTTAAAACTGGAATTGCATATCCTATAAACGCTAAAATTGTTGGAAGTGGAGTTGGTTCAGTAAGACATTGCAATTTTACAACTGGAAGTTTCGTTGAACCAGTAACAGTTTGGAACGAAGGAAAGTTATTGAAATTTAACGTTCTTGAACAACCAGCACCAATGAAAGAATTAAGTTTTTGGAATATTTACGCACCACATTTACATGATTATTTTATATCGAAAAAAGGTCAATTTAAACTAACGAAATTGGAAAACGGAAAAACTTTACTTGAAGGAACAACTTGGTATTATCACAATATAAAACCTGCATTTTATTGGCAAGAATGGAGCGATTTAATAATTCATAAAATTCACGATAGAGTTTTAAAACATATTAAAAAGAATTCTGAAATAAACCTAAAAAAATAAAACGATTTGCTAATAGCGGCTTTAAAAGATTTGGGCTTTTAGGTTTAATTTGTGAAAGGTTTTGCATTTGGAAATTTATTCGAACTGAAAAATAAGCCTTAATTTAGTTCCAAACCTAGTGAAAGTCACAAGACATTAGAGTAAGACTTGAGTGACGGAAACGTAAAAATAAATAATTAAAAATGAACTTTAAAATAAAAAATAATATTGACAAACTTGGAACGGCTGGGCTTTTCTTGACTGCAATATTTTCACCTTGCTGTTTTCCGCTTTTTGCATTTACAGCTTCTGCACTTGGACTTGGTAGTTTTGAACTTTTCGGTGGTTGGACAATGTGGATTTTTCATGCAATGGTTTTAATTTCAATTAGTGGACTTTATATTTCTTACCGGAAACATCTTTATTTGTATCCTTTACTAATTGCAATTCCGAGCGGAATAGTAATATTCTTTGCTTATTATTTTAGCAAATCCGAAAATTCAACATATTTAATTTACACTGGGATGTTTGGACTTTTTATTGCTACAATTATAAATTATTATCGAAATAGACTTCAAATAAATTGTGAAACCTGTGCAACATATGAAGAAAAAACTGTTGAATTAAAATCGACTATTACTTGCCCAAATTGTGGACATAAGAAAGCAGAAATGATGCCGACAAATGCGTGCGAATTTTTCTATGAATGTGAAAAATGTAAAACAAGATTACGACCATTAGAAGGAGATTGTTGTGTATATTGCAGTTACGGAACTGTAAAATGTCCACCAATACAAGTTGGTTCTGGTTGTTGTTAGAACAAAAAAAATAGTCTAATCGCTAATTGGTTTTACAAAACTAAATATAACAGTAAAAACGACAGTATTACAGGATTCGAAAAATGAAGTTAAAGAAAAGTGCTGGGGTATACTTTTATATAAAAGAGTCAATAAGCAATTGTTTGTCTTGCTTGTGCATCCCGGTGGTCCGTTCTGGAAAAACAAAGATATAGGACACTGGTCAATACCAAAAGGAGAATTCAACGATGGAGAAAATGCATTTGATGCAGCCATACGTGAATTTGAGGAAGAAACAGGAACTCGATTAGATGGAGATTTTATCGAGCTTGTTCCTGTAAAATTAAAATCTGGCAAAGTAGTTTATGCTTGGGCATTGGAAAAGGATATTGATACAGATGCTGTAGAAAGCAATACTTTTGAAATTGAATGGCCACCAAAGTCTGGAACATTAAAAAGTTTTCCGGAAATTGACAAAGCAGCATGGTTTACTGCTGAAGAAGCTTTGGAAAAAATCAATGTGGCAATGGGTGATTTTATTTTGCAGTTGGTAGGGAAGGTATGAAACCTAAACAAAAAAACATATGTATGAATCATACCCTAATAAATTGTAATTAAAACCTGTAATCCCAATGATTTCAATTATAATTTATTGCTCTTTTAAAAGTTCCTCAATAAAGTATGATGTTGGCATCTTGGCTCTTGAAAAAAAAGCAGTAGCAAAACGTTGTGTGCTACTAAACCCAATTTCTTCTGCTAGTGCTTTATTTGTATAATTTCTCATCATCTTATCTTCTTTCAATAAAATAATCAAATAATCTACTTTTAGGTCATTGAGATAATCAACAAATTTTTTATCTCGGTAGTGGGATATTATTTTGGAAATATACCTTGTGTTTGAATCAAAGGCTACTGCAAGCTTTGTCAAAGTTAAATCTTTTTCCAGAAATTTTTTATCCTTTTCAAATTTCTCCAATTGCTTTAAGACTGCTGCTACCGTGTCTTGATTTATGTCTTCTATTCCATTGGCTATGTTTTTGGATTCAAGTTTAGTGGCGACTTCACTTTTTTTCATCAATTCATCAAATCTTTGCCTATAGACCCTCTTGTTTCTAATATGTCTATAGATAAGAAATAATACAGATAAGAATAAAAAGACTATTACACTTGTAAAAATGAAATCGTTATACTTTCTTTTATCTAATAAGTTTTCGGCTTTTTTCTTCTGTGCCAGCAATTCTTTAGTGTCGTATTCTTTGTGGATTCTTCCAGATACATATCTGTATCTACTGTTTAAGATGCTGTCCACTTTAAGTAGTTTTTCAATATAATAAAGTTGACGATCCGGATTGCTTTTGGATTTAAAGTAGCTGATTAATAATTCATAATTATTGCGAAGATCAGGACGAATGTATCCTTTATCATTAAAAATGACATCTACTTTTTTGAAATAGGCTATCGCCATTTGGGGATTCTTAAGATCCCAATAACTTTTTCCGATATAAAAATACCCAACAGCTTCATTTGCGAAATCCTTGTTTTTAAGTATGATTGGTAGCGAATAGGTTATTTTTTTAATAGCTGCGGCATAATTGCTACGAAAATACTGATTAATTCCTTCCGAGTAATTGAAGTACCCCTCCATTTCATCATTATTGAGTCTTCGCCCTTCCGCAATGCCCTTCTCGTTTGTTTCCGTACATAACCCATAATTGCCAATGCGATTATAACACAAACCAAGTGAATGAAGAGAATTTAAATAGCCTCTGGAATCACCTTTTTTAAAATAATCGATGCATTCCCTAAACAAAGAAATCGCCTCATCATAAAATCCAAGATAATACTTAATGTGTGCAATATTGTATTTCGTCTTATATATCAAATACTTGTCATTGGTTTTAGAAATAAAATTATTTGCGATAAGATAATTATCTAAAGCATAATTATGCTTTTTCTGGGCATAGTATACGATTCCCTTTGATAGATAGGCTGAGCCTATCAAAGCATTGTCCATCGATTTCTTCGCTGTATAGATCATACTGTCAGCATACACCAGTTTTAAATTTTCTGGTGAGCGACGAAGATAATTTTTATAGCCATTTACGATCTCCTGCGAATTTTTTTCTGATTTAGCTTTCGATAAAAAGGATTGAAGGTAAAGAGACTCTTTAACAGGATCATTTTCTGATTCCTTTATCCTTTCAAAGAGATAATCATAATCCTTATTTCGAATCGTATCAGGAATTTTAAAATAGATTTCCTGCGCGCAAACTTGATCTCCTAAACAAAGAGATAAGATTAGTAGATACTTTTTAATCATAGGTTAAATTAAAAATGGGGTACTATTTTATTTACAAAAATATTTTTGAAAGCAAATGATAGGCTGATAAAAATATAACGGGATATTTTTCTGGAAATTGCATCAAATACAATATAAACAATTAATAATGAGTAAATTTTCGTCAAAAAAAGGGTATGGATTTTCAGAAAATCCATACCATAAATTATGAAAATCCATACATCATGTGTTGCGGGGTTGAAATTCGACTTCTAGATTTGCCTCGAATTCAAAAGCAAAAACATTTAGCATCGTGCTAAATTAAAGTTCTGCTTACCCGGGTGAAATGAACTGACTACAAAAATAGTTGGACACATTTAACACATTTTAATCATGAAAAATATTTCATTAGGATTAGTGATTTTATCATTACTAATCGTCTCTTGTACCACTGACTCTATTGATAATACTGAAAGTATTAATGGCAAGGTTAGCAGCAAGAAATCAGAAAAATCAGCTCGTTTGGTGCAAAACTTGACCCCAGAAAACCCAGCAAACATATATGACTTTGCGGGTAAGTTACATAATGACATCCTTGATATTTATTTGACAGGTAATTATCAGTACAATACAATAGCACAAATCAGCCAACAAGTCGAAGCCATCGCAGCTGAGAATAATGATTTAATGCTCTTAAACTTAGGAACAAATCTGTCCATTAATCTTGATGTAATACAAGAGATCGTAAATAATCCTCAGGCTAAACTAGATGAAGCTATTGCAAATTCTACAATGACAAATGTAGCAAAAGGTAGTCTTTCCAGTTTTATGAACGATGTGCTTTTATGGAAAAACAATTCCTACGAGGAAATTTATCAATCCATAATTTCATATGAATCATCCGTGATGACTAATCCTGAATTTAACAACGAGGATAAGAGAATTATCCTCACCACTTCATCCATAGTCCGGTATTCACTCTATTATGATCCGCCGCGTAAAGATGAAGATTGGGACTCCTCTGTTGGTCATCGTGTTGGAGGACTTAGTGGTGCCATCGATAATTCATCTACCGCAGTAATCAGGTCACTTGTAGCAGGGATTATGATAAATAATCTTATAACGGAGTGATAATGCACCGTATCCTACTCATTGAAAAGGAAATAATATACACGTTTAGCGTGTTTTTGATTCTCTTCAATCTCGTTAGTCTTTATTTCATCGTAGACCTATTATCCTACGATGAAATGATTGACTACCTCACAAATGGCGAGATAAAAAGTAGTAACCCACGGAATCTCGCCTACTTATTTTTTGTGAGCGGTATGTCAAATTTACTTTTTGTTTCAGTCTCATTGATGGCCAGATTACTATCTAAGTAAACGCTCAAGCCACTTAAACCAAAGTAAAGTCAATTTAACCGATTGCAATTATAATTCTATAAAAGAGTATTGTTTTGGTAAGTAAAAATTCAAAATATCGCCATTTAGGTTTGCAAGTCTACATTTTTGAAAGCTTTACATCTAAAATAGCTTTTAGTGAGCTACTTATGTTGGATCGTTTTTCTATTCTGATCGTAAATTCGGGTTCTTTTTCTATACAAATAAATAATAGAGAAGTTACTATCTTCGAAAATGAGCTGTTAGTGGTTCCGATGCGAAGTTCATATGAAATTTTGATTATGAGCGACCAATTGCAAATTTGCCTGCTATCATTCACACCAGAGTTTGCTTTTGAGAATAGTATTAGGAGACCTCATATTGGATATTTTGAATTTTTTATTACCAAATTATCTTCCAAAATCTTTCTCAAGAACAAAGATGTGGTATTACTTATTGATCTGTTTAAATTACTTAATAGTAAAGTACTGCGTTCCAGTATCCATATTTTTAAAAATGAGACAATCCTTTTTACTTTTAATCTGTTACTGTATGAATTAGCAGGAATGTATCACAGATCCTCTTGGCATATATCAGTAAAACACACAAAAAAGGAAAAACTGGTCATGCAATTTATTACGATTTTAGAAATGAATTGCAGAAAACAACATAGTGTAAAATTCTATGCGGATACTTTACTGGTCACGACAGACCATCTTAGCAAAACTGTCAAACAAGTTACCGAAAAAACTGCGAAGCAATTTATTGAGCAGGCCATTATTCTTGAAGCAAAAATTTTGCTTCAAAACAACCATTTAACTATTTTATATATTACAGAAGAATTGCAATTCAGCAATTCTTCTTTTTTTAGTACTTTTTTTAAAAGACATACCTCCCTGTCTCCTTCTGAATATCGTTTAAGATTAAATTTCCATTGAATACTATGTAATACGTGTTTTGATCGGGTTAGAAATGTTCTATAAGCATTGATTTAGAGTACTGTCGATCTACGATCGAGAGAAAGATTTACTAAGTAAAAGTAAAAAACATGACTCAAACCTATCTTTTAGAGTGGCTGGATTTAACGGTTACTTCAACCCTTAATCCCAATAAAACGGATCTTACTATGATTACTCTAATTCAATCAAGAGCGATTATTGAAAAAGCGACTGAGCAAACATTTTTTATCCAGTCACAGTTTACAGTACAGGTTTTTTCGCTTACTAAGGAGAAACAGATTAAAATTTTAGTTGGTAATTATTATTCGTCATTGCTATTTCTTTTAAATAAAATCACAGAAATAAATAGTAGCAACGATTTACACAGAGATAATCTAAAAGAGGTTACAGCTACTTTAATTTCTTGTTTGAATGAATTAATAACTTTTGTAGAATCAAGATTTTCAAACTATTTAAGTGCGCCCTTTCAAATTATTGAAAAAAAGATAAATGAACCCTATGTAACAGACTCTCCTTCCGGCAAAATTTTATGCAAACTTTCAACGGATCAGACAGCTCTAATACTTAGGGCATCCAATGAATTAAAAATTCTTATTTCAAAATCAATGAATCATTTATTTAAAACAATTGTTCCTTTTCTATCCACTCCAAATAAAGTAAACCTCTCTTATGATGCTATGCGTAGCAAAGCTTACGTTGCCGAAGAAAGGGATAAGGAAATAGTAATTGAAACATTGGAACGCATGATTAAACAGATTAAAGAATATTAACTAAATATTAATAATTTAAAATTTAAAAACATGAAAAAGCTACCCTACATTTTGACCACAGTGATTCTGATAATCACAGGCTGCCAACCTAAAAAGCTAGATGAGAAATTGGCTACTGCCATTATTCTAGAAAAAAATCATTATCCTACTATTGTAGACCATAATATTTTCTGCAATGATCCTGTACACGCTTACACCATTTTTAAATCGGGATTGGTAGAAAAAGGATTTGTAAAAGTGCTTCAAAGCAAGAAATTTGGTGACACAACCTCTTTCGTGAGTTTTACCGATGCTGCAAAACCTTACTTACTGCCTACATCCAAAGATGATAAAAGATATAAAATTCAACGTGTAAAAGTAGCAGATGAAGAGTTTGGAGCGATTAAAGAAATAAGGATTATGAGTTCTGATAATAAGGCCATAGTGACTTACAATACAGTTCGAAGAAAGAATGTTTTTGCTGTTGCTGTTAAAAATGGCTTGCGAGACACGCTGAATTATGAAGTGTATTTTATACGAACCGATGATGGTTGGCAACTAATGGATAAAAAGTCGGAAATTGAATTTTCATCATTTTAGAATAGGAATAACTATCCTAAAATAATTTATTTCATCATCAAATTGGCCTCCCATTGTGGAGGCTTTTTTATTTTTTTGCATTTTTTTTATCTTTTTATCCCTGATTTTACTGAGGGTCCAAGGGGTACAACTCGGGGTACAACAAAAAGTTGGACTTGTGACGATTTCTTGTCTATCGTTTCTTTGCCCTGTAATGACGAACATCCGGATTTGGAAAACTTTCCATTAAACGGATTGCAAAGAACTAATGTAGAACGATAAAATGAAGAAAGTATGTTTACAAACATTTCATGGGGCAATTATATAGTTGTAGTTGTCCTGCTATTGGCAAGTTGGTATTTATTTGTTGGATTGCGATTTTATTTTGATGACATCAAAGAAATCGTGACAGGAAAACGGAAACTTCAATTCCACAGATTAGGAAACACAAATTACCAAGAACCCCAATCTGAATTAAACTATCAGAATTCACCTGAAGTGACTTCAACCCAATCTTCATTTGGAGAGTTTGATACTACTTTTCAAGACGTAGATAGTCTGGTAGAACGATTGAAAAACGTTATCGCAGATGCTGCCAAAAGAAAATTTCATAAACAGGAATTTCTGGACTACATCAAATCAATTCTTAGGGAGTATCCATCTGTAAAAGATTCTCCATTTCGTTCCTCAGTAAGCGAGCTGATTGTCTCAGAATGTGAAAAACTCGAATCCATCACTTTAACTCAGACAGAGGCGGAAGGATTGTGGGATGAAAAAGACTAAAACAATATAGCGAAGGAAATGCCCCTGTCCGTCCCGGCGCGGTATGGCTTATGTAACAGGAAAGTGGAATTGCGACAGTGGCAACCCCTTCGTTTTTTTATCTAATTATTTGAACTTTAAAATAATGTGTCATGAAAAAGTGCAACTGGAATTTTAAAATATTTACTCGACAAAAATTAACTATTACTGCAACTGTCCTTGTATTGCTGGCAATTAATTATCAGATCTATGCTCAAGACGGATTAGCAGGAATCAATGAAGCCAACCAACAGGTTCGAAGTTATTTCGATGCGGGCACGGAATTAATGTACGCTATTGGTGCGCTATTGGGTTTAATAGGTGCTGTCAAAGTATATCAAAAATGGAATGCAGGCGACCCTGATACAGGTAAAGTTGCTGCGGCATGGTTTGGCAGTTGTGTTTTTCTGGTTGTAGTTGCCACAGTAATTAAATCCTTCTTTGGTATTTAAAACAAATCGCTATGGAAGATATACTGAAAGAAAAGTTATGGTTTTATATTATCCATAACAATCCCGACCTGATGTTTACGCTACAGGAAGAGTACAATGTATTGGGTTATCTCAATGAAAAAGTAAATGGTGTAAAATCCATATTGGAGGATATGTTATCTGAAGGTACACCCCAATATATCATAGAAGAAATTTGCCTCAATATACTTACCGAAGATCTGAAGCCTTCACGATTTATATATATCCGCTCCCTATTGGCTGAGGAGTTTGAGAAAACCTATACCACTTTTCATGAATCAGGCATCCTCACTTATGAGGTAATCAATCTTATGGAAAGCTGTAAGGAAGTTTTTGAAACTATTGGTTTTACAAATGAAAATGAAGAAGATCCTACTTTGAGGAATGCCCTTATTGGTCAGATTGCTGACTATCTAAGTTGAGCTATTTATGGAATTGCACAGTATGAAAATAAGTGATTATGGCTTACAATCTATCCCAAAAACTAAATGCCAATATTAAGGCGATAATCTTTGCAATGCAATGGCAGCAAGACGATGTCTTGACAGAAGATGTTGTAGCAGCACTAAAGGAGTATGCTGGCTTTGGAGGTATCAAGGCTGTGTTATATCCATATGGCACTACCGAAGACTGGTTAAAGTCCGGAGCAACTATAGAAGACCTGAAGCTGTATCCAGAGATGATGCGCCTACATGAATTGTTGCAGGCACACTACTCTGAAAATGAATACAATACGGTTGTTTCATCGCTTCGCAATAGTGTACTTACTGCCTTTTATACACCAGAAATTGTTCCCAGAACATTGTACAATACTTTAAAAAGACAAGGCATTGCTCCTAAAAGATTATACGAACCATCGGCGGGTTCAGGGATTTTTATCACAGAAGCAGAAAAAGTATTCCCGAAGTTGGAACAAATTACCGCTGTTGAAAAAGATAAGCTTAGCGGACTAGTGCTTTCGGCATTAAACAGTACGCTGGTAACAAACACTACCACGAATATTACAGGATTGGAGGAAACCCCAACAAATGATAATGGCAGCTATGATCTTGTGGTCAGCAATATTCCTTTTGGCAATTTTTCAGTTTATGACCAGGCTTATCCTGATAAAGCAATTTCAGGGAAAATCCACAATTATTTTTTTGCAAAAGGACTGGACAAACTAGCGGATGGCGGCTTAATGGCGTATATCACTACGGATGGTTTTTTGAATAGTTCTTCGAATCAGACTGTACGTGAATACCTTTTTCAAAATGCAGATTTTGTGAGTCTGGCTGTTATGCCTGATAACCTGATGAAGGAAACAGGTAATACGGAAGCTCCTAATCATTTGCTTATTGTGCAAAAAAACGAGTACAAGGAAACGTTATCTGACAATGAAACTGACCTGTTGCAAACTGTTGGTATGGAAAACGAGTTTGGAAAATACAGTATTAATAAATACCTGTACCATCGACCGGAACTACTAATTGGGAATGAAGTACAAGCTGGTAAAAACCAATATGGACAAGCACATCAAAGGGTATGGCAAAGTGGCGATATCAATTCAATTGAAGACAGGCTTGCCCAAACAATCACTGATGGATTAAAAGAGAATTTTAACAAGGAACGTTTTGAACAGGCACAACAAGCGAGTATTGTTCAGCAACCCGAAGTACTAGGACAAAAATTTACCTACTTGACAATGCCGGAAAGCAAGGCAAGCGGAATTTCTGTTCAGCTAGGATTGTTTGACACCGTGCCAGCGGAGAATATCAATCGTGCGATGGATTACATCAATCCATTGGATGAAACGGTAATTGACAAAAAAACAGCAAGAATATTAAGCACCATCCGCACAACAGATAATCCCTCTCATGAAAATGTCGTGCTTATCACCGCCAAACAGATTAGGGCCAATCGATATCTGTATAAGTTATATTCCAATGTAAAGGAAATTGATGGTTTTTCAGCCAATTGGATGAATGGCGGATTATTACCACATGAACTATTGGCTTTATCCAATATCCTTCAACAATATGAGCATGGGTATGTTTATGAAGGAGATAAAACCCTTGAATCCGCTTTTAACCTTGAAAGACAGCTTTATGAAGAAGTTACCGCCTTCAAATCCTTCTATAAAGAAGGAACACTGGTTCGGCTAGGAGAAGCAATTGGAACGATCAATGATATAAATAACGAACATAAACAGGCTTTTTTCCAGCCATTACTGTTGCAAGGGAATCTGAAATTTTACGATTCCTATATTGTTATTAGGGATAATTACTTGGAACTGTTTGAAAAAGAACAATCAGATGAAGCCGCCAGTGATGAAGTGCGAAAAAATCTGGACATGCATTACACAAAATTTGTTTCTCACTATGGCATTCTTAACAGTGCTGAGAATCGCAGGTTAATTATGCAGGATTCGGCTTTTGGGTTCACGGTACTTTCTTCGCTGGAACGCAAGGAAGGCGAACGGTATGTGAAGTCCGATATTTTGAGCGAGTCCATAGTAAAACAACAAGAACGGTACTTTACGGATGATCCAATAGAGGCACTTGCACGAAGCCTGAACGAAAAAGGAAATGTAGATTTAGGATTTATAACCGCTGCAACTGGACTTGAAGAAAATGAGGCGATAGAAAGCTTGAACCATCATATTTATCTAAACCCTATCCGTCAGGATTGGGAGACTTCAGACCTGTATCTAAGTGGTAATGTTGTGAAAAAGTTGCAACAGGCTAAACAGGCGGTACAGCAATATCCTGAAAATATCCAATATTATAAAGGAATGCAGGCACTGGAAAAGGTACAGCCAGAGCGCATACTTTTTGAATTACTCGACTTTAACCTTGGTGAACGATGGATACCTATCAATTACTATGAGAATTTTGCCAGGCAATTGTTTGAACAGTCAACTGAAATTAATTACTTCCCATCACTGGATACCTTTAAGGTCAGTACGGGACATAATACCAAAATTGACAGGGAATTTGCGGTAACGCCCAAAAGTGGAAGAACAACCTATGGCTATACGATATTGGAACATGCGCTGGAAAATACCACTCCATTTTTCACCTATGAAATAGACGGACCTGGAGGTAAACCAATACGGTTACCTGACAATGAAGCCATACAATTGGCACATCAAAAAATTGAGAACATCCGTAATGGCTTTATTGAATGGCTTCAGGAATTGCCACAGAGCGATAAGAAGGAATTGGAAAACCTGTATAACGAAACATTCAACTGTTATGTGTTACGCGAGTATGACGGAAGTCATCTCAGCTTTCCGGGGTTGGATAAAAAAGCTCTTGAAATTGAGGATTTGTATAGTTCGCAGAAAAACGCCGCATGGCGTATTATTCAAAACCGAGGTGCTTTAATTGACCATGAGGTTGGACTCGGTAAAACACTTACCATGATTGTTGCAGCCAATGAAATGAAGCGCTTAGGAATCATACACAAACCAGCAATACTGGCGCTACATGCAAATGTAGATCAAATTGCAACGACCTATCGCAAGGCCTATCCCAATGCCCGAATTTTAGCTCCGGGTGAAAATGATTTTACACCAGCCAAAAGAGTAAGGCTGTTCCATGAAATCAAAAATAACAATTGGGATTGCATCATTTTGACACACGACCAGTTTGGAAAAATACCGCAATCACCTGAAATCCAAAAAGAGATATTCCAAAATGAACTCGATAATGTGGAACGTGATTTGGATACAGCAAAAGATTTGGGAGGTGATATTTCCAAGAAAATACTCAAAGGGCTTGAAATACGCAAAAATAACCTGGATGGTAAGCTCAAAGGTTTATTAAACGATATTGAAGAAAAGAAAGATAGTGGTATCAATTTCAAGGAAATGGGCATTGACCATTTGTTTGTGGATGAATCGCACAAGTTCAAGAATCTGACCTTTACGACCCGTCATGACCGTGTAGCAGGCATTGGAAATATGCAAGGAAGTCAAAAAGCGCTTAATATGCTTTTTGCTGTCCGTTCGCTTCAGGAAAAATTTGATTCGGATTTGTGTGTGACCTTTCTTTCCGGCACACCTATCTCCAACAGCCTAACGGAGATGTATCTGCTTTTTAAATACCTGCGCCCGAAAGAAATGGAACGTCAGCATATTGAAAACTTTGATGGATGGGCATCAGTTTTTGCAAGAAAAACAACTGATTTTGAATTTTCTGTTACCAATGAAATCATCGCCAAAGAGCGTTTCCGTCATTTTATTAAAGTCCCGGAATTGGCATTGTTCTATAATGAAATTACGGACTATAAAACGGCTAGGCATATTGATCTGGACAAACCGGAAATTGATGAACAGCTTGTCAATATCAGCCCAACACCTGAACAAAGTGAGTTCATTACACAGTTAATGCAGTTTGCAAAAACGGGTGATGCGACACTTATTGGAAGAGCACCCCTTAGCAAGGAGGAAGCTAGAGGAAGGATGCTAATTGCAACGAATTACGCTAAAAAGATGGCTGCCGATATGCGCTTGATAGATGAAGGGTATGGCGATCATCCCAACAATAAAGTCAATACCTGTGCTCGAAATGTGGCTGAAATTTATAATGATTCAACCAAACATAAAGGTACTCAGATTGTTTTTTCGGATATCGGAACACCCAAGCCAGACGCTTTCAATATGTACGATGCCCTTAAAGAAAAACTAGTTACGGATTTTAATATACCAGCCCATGAAATTACCTATATCCACGACTGGACGGATAAAAAAAAGGCACAACTATTTCACAAAATGAACACCGGCGAAATACGTGTTCTTTTGGGGAGCACCGAAAAAGCAGGGACTGGACTAAATGTGCAAAAACGTGTTGTGGCGATGCATCATTTGGATATTCCTTGGAGACCATCGGATTTAGGGCAACGTAATGGACGAGGAGGCAGACAGGGAAATGAAGTTGCCAAACAACATTACGAGAATAAAGTGAAGAATTTTATATATGCTACGGAGCAGTCGCTGGATAATTACAAATTCAATCTATTGAAGAACAAACAGACTTTCATCAGCCAGATGAAAAACTGTGAACTGAATGTCAGGTCAATTGATGAAGGTTCTATGGATGAGAAAAGCGGAATGAACTTTTCGGAATATATCGCAGTATTGTCGGGTGATACCTCTTTATTAGAAAAATCAAAACTCGAAAAAAAAGTAGCTGTGATGGAAAGCCTTAAAAAAGCACATTACAAGGAAATTTCGAGGACCAAGTATCAGATTGAATATCTGCTGGAAGAAAAAGTGGTCACATCCAAAACATTGGGTAAGCTTACTGTCGATAATGTCTTTTACAAAAAGAACCCGAAGTACGAAAGTGATGGGACAAGGGCAAATCCCATACAATTGCATGATTTTAAAACGCAAGATTCCGAAAGTATCGGTAAGCAGATTATTGATCTCTATAAAAATTGGAAACCTCCAGATGGAGAAAGCGAAGCGAAACAAATTGGTAAGCTGTATGATTTTGGACTGTACATAAAAAGGGAACGCGAAGCCTACCAGAGTGATGGCCTGTACCAATACCGCTACTCCAACAGCTTTTATGCGCAACGTTCGGATGAAGGCATTAAATATACTTTCAATGGAGGAACTCCTAATGTGGACAATCCAAAATTGGCAGTGCGTCATTTCCTAAATGCAATTGACCGGGTAGAGCACCTCAAGGAAAAGTACCAAAAATCCCTGAATGATATTGAAAATCAGTTACCAGAATTACAACAATTAACTGCAAAACCCTTTAGCAAGGAGCATGAATTGCAACAAATGAAAAGTGAACTATCTGGTCTTGAAAGGGAAATAGCATTGAAAATTCAAGAGAACCAATTAAAGCAAGATAATCCGCAAGATGCCAGTATCAATGGAGAAACAGCAGAATCTAATGAGGTCTCAGTGATTCAGTTACCTATAGAGAGCAGTGAGGAGCGTACAGAAAAATCAGAGCGTTTTTCAACTGTAGAAAGTGACAACGATAAATGGCAACAACAATCCTTTGCCGAAATGAGACGAAGTAACAGGATGAAATTTTAAAACAAATACCATGACAAATAGTGTATATCAAATCAACAAAGGAATTAACCAAAGTATTGAATTTAAAGGGTTAAAAGCACAATACATATGGTATTTGGGTGGAGGTGTCATTGTTCTTATGATTCTGTTTGCTGCAATATACATTGCAGGATTGCCCTCAATAGTCTGTGTAGGGATTATTGGCGTTTCAGGGGCGCTATGGGTTTTAAAAATATACAAGATGAGCCAGAAATACGGCGAACATGGTATGATGAAAGCTTTAGCAAAACGACAGGTTCCTAAAGCGATCAAGTTCCAAAGCAGGAAAATTTTCAAAATGCAAAAATAGTATTTTGTTAAAATTACTAACAGGTAATAAAAATGAAGATGGAAAAGATGATAGATGATATTTTACCGATTATGGATGTTGAGCATGACTGCATCCTGTCCAAACAGGGTGACGTGACCGTAGTATTCAAGGCAGAGCTGCCTGAGATATTTACCTTGTCGGATCAGGAATATGAAGCATTCCACCAAACTTTGCTTAAGGCAATAAAATTACTTCCTAAGTTCAGTGTATTCCATAAACAGGATTGGTTTATCGACAGCAAGTTTCAACCGGACTTTACCAATGAGGATAATAGTTTCTTGACCCGTAGCAGTGAGCGTTTTTTTAATGAACGTCCCTTTCTGGATCATTCGTGCTACATTTTCCTGACCAAAAAACCGGCAGGAAGAAAAACATCAAGTTCTTTGTTTTCTAATTTACTTAGGAGTTCAATAGTTCCGGAAGAAACATTAAAAGCGCAACTACGTCAGGAATTTATTGACAGTACCGGACAATTTGCAAGAATCTTAGAAGACAGTGGTTTTGTAAAATTGACACGCCTTGGCAATGATGAACTGCGAAGCCACAGCAGAAAGATTGGGATTATAGAACGGTACTGTTTTCTTTCTGAAAAAGATAATTCTTTTGTCTTCAAAGATATCGCTTTCAATGATGGCCTACAGGTTGGCGACAAACATTGCCAAATTTATACACTGGGTGATGCAGCTGACTTGCCTGCACTTTGCGGTTCCAGAATTAATTATGACCGGTATTCCACGGATAAGACCAAGTTTAGTATTGGATTTGCCTCAACGCTGGGTCAATTGCTTTCCTGTAATCATATTTACAACCAGTATATTTTCATAGAGGATTTCCAAAAAACGTTGCAAAAACTAGAAAGCAAAAGATTGCGATTACAATCCTTATCGGCGTACAGCAGGGAGAACCTGATTGCACGTGATGCCACCAATGATTTTCTTAATGAAGCTATTAGCCAGCAACGATTGCCTGTCAAAGCCCATTTTAATGTATTGGTTTGGACTGACGATAAAGAAGAGCTGAAAGACCTGAAAAACAAAGTCTCTTCTGCGCTGGCACAAATGGATGCGGCCGCTAAACAGGAAACTGTAGGTGCTGCACAAATTTTTTGGGCGGGCATTCCAGGAAACTCGGCAGACTTTCCAATGAATGACACCTTTGATACGTTCGCAGAACAAGCCACCTGCTTTCTGAATTTAGAAACGGGTTATCGTTCTTCCCTTAGTCCAATTGGAATCCGCCTGGGAGACCGTTTGACGGGGAAACCAGTTCATGTGGACATCAGTGACGAGCCTATTAATATGGGTATCTGTACCAATCGAAACAAATTTATACTGGGCCCTTCGGGTAGCGGAAAGTCTTTTTTTACCAACCATATGGTCAGAAGCTACTATGAGCAGGGAACCCATATTGTTCTTGTCGATGTTGGACATAGTTACAAAGGATTGTGCGATATGGTTGGTGGTTATTATTTTACCTATGATGAAAAAAATCCAATCCGATTCAATCCATTCTATATCAGTGAGGGCGATAATTTGGATACAGAGAAAAAAGAAAGTATCAAAACATTACTGTTGGCTCTATGGAAAAAGGACAATGAAACATTCAACAGAAGTGAATATGTGGCATTATCCAATGCATTGCAACTCTACTATGAAAAACTCGATGCCAATCTCGATTTGTTTCCTTGCTTCAATACTTTTTACGATTTTTTGAAAGGCGATTTTGTAAAAATATTGGAAGGAGACAAGGTGAAGGAAAAGGATTTTGACGTGAATAATTTTCTGTATGTACTTCGTCCTTATTATCAGGGAGGCGAATTTGATTACCTGCTCAATGCTACCGAAAATCTGGAACTATTAAAAGAACGCTTTATCGTTTTTGAGTTGGATAATATCAAGGATCATCCGATACTTTTCCCTGTAGTGACCATTATCATTATGGAAGTATTCATCAGTAAGATGCGCAAGCTAAAAGGCATTCGTAAAATGATTCTTATTGAAGAAGCTTGGAAGACTATTGCTAAGGAAGGTATGGCAGAATATATAAAGTATTTATTTAAGACAGTAAGAAAGTTTTTTGGAGAAGCTATTGTAGTAACTCAAGAAGTGGAAGATATCATTTCATCCCCTGTAGTGAAGCAGGCCATCATCAATAATAGCGATTGTAAAATATTGCTAGATCAGAGCAAATACCAAAATAAGTTCGAGCAAATCCAGGAACTGCTTGGACTTACAGAAAAGGAAAAAGCACTGGTGCTTTCGGTAAACAAAGCCAATGATCCCGATAAAAAATACAAAGAAGTATTTATTTCCTTGGGTGGAATGCAATCTAAAGTATACCGCACTGAAGTATCCCTTGAAGAATACCTCGCCTACACCACCGAAGAAACCGAAAAAGTAAAAGTGCAAGCCTATACCAAGAGATTTGACGGTGATATCAGAAAGGGAATTGCAGCACTGGCAATCGATATGAGAAATGGAAACTAAATTATAACATTATGAAAGCAAAAAAGAAAATTATGATTTTCCTGTTCTGTCTGTTACTAGTGGGCACTCCGGTACGGCCGGCGGAAACAGTTGTTGTCATTCCAATCGCATTGATTAAGGAGGCGATAAAGAAAGTTATTAAGGCGATTGACCTTAGGATACAAAAACTGCAAAACAAAACGATCTGGCTACAAAATGCGCAGAAGAAATTAGAAAACACCTTATCCAAAATTAAACTTGATGAGATTTCTGATTGGACAAAGAAGCAAAAAGACCTGTACAAAAATTACTATGATGAACTGATGAAGGTCAAATCAATCATTACCTATTACCAGCGTATTAGGGACATCACACAAAAGCAGGTACGTCTTGTGGATGAGTACGAAAGGGCTTGGAACCTGTTCCAGCAAGACAATCATTTTAATGTGGACGAATTGGTCTATATGCAAAAAGTATACTCAGGCATATTGAATGAAAGCATGAAAAATATTGACCAGATCTTTTTAATCCTTGATTCATTTAGCACACAGATGAGCGATGCCAAAAGACTTCAAATCATCAATGCCGCAGCGGATCATATTGATGCCAACTACGATGATCTTATGTTGTTCAATAGGCAAAATGTACTCTTAAGCTTGCAGAGAGCGAAAACAAAAAATGACGTGGATGCTGTTAAGAAATTTTACGGAATTCCATTCTTAAAACCTTAAAATCATGAGAAAAATAGTTTTATTCCTGCTCTTTGCAGGATTCTTAAATGGAAATATTTATGGGCAAGCAAAACAAGCAGAAGTACTCCTGAAACAAATCGCAGCCCTTCAAATCTACATAGGCTATGCCCAAAAAGGGTATTCCGTTGCTAAAAAAGGACTCAATACCATAGGAGATTTCAAACGTGGAGAATTTAATCTTCAAACTGATTATTTCAATTCGCTCAAAACAGTTAACCCGAAAATAAAAAAGTATGCAAGGGTTGCTGAAATTATATCCCTTCAGGTAAAGATTATAAAAAGTTACGGTACCATTTACGGACAAATCCAACAAGATGATTTATTCCACGGGGATGAAGTGGATTATATTAAACGGGTATTCGATCGTCTAATTGAAAATTGTGACGACAATTTAGAGGAACTCATCACAATTGTAACAGACGGGCAGCTCGAAATGAAAGATGATGAGCGAATGAAACGAATCGATGCAATCTATCAGAACATGCTGGAAAACCACACTTTTTGTGAGAGTTTCAGTAATCAAACCAGATTGATGTCCCTCTCAAGGACTAAGGATACTAAAGAGGTAAAAACTAGCCGTGCCTTGCGTGGCATTAACACCGATTTACCATGAAAAAAACACTAATTATAGGAATTGTGCTTGTCGGTTTATTGTTACCGTCGAAGGTAATAGCCCAAGCACAGGAAATGCAGCAATTGATTTTAAACATAGAAAAGCTTGCCCAATTCAGGCAGATTCTCAAGGATATGAAAAAGGGCTATGAAATTCTTAATGGCGGTTATAATACGGTAAAAAAAATATCTCAGGGAAATTTTAGCCTTCATGAAACATTCCTTGATGCACTCATGCAGGTAAGTCCAACGATTCGAAATTACAGACGTGTTGGTGATATCGTCAACTATCAGGTGCTTTTGGTAAAGGAATACAAGGCTGCGTTTAACCGTTTCAAAAACAGTGGGAATTTCAATCCCGATGAGATTGCCTATCTCGAAAAGGTCTACAATAATCTTTTTAAGCAGAGCCTTAGAAATATTGACGAGCTCACCTCTGTCATTACCGCTAACAGAATGCGAATGTCCGATGATGAACGACTGGTAGCTATTGATAAAATTTATGCTGATATGCAGGATAAGCTTTTGTTTCTGCGAAGCTTCAACAACAACACTTCAGTACTGGCGATACAGCGTGCAAAAGAGCGTAATGATGTGAATGCGATGCGTAGCATCTACAAGGTAAATAACTAAATACTCACTAACATGGTAAAGATAAATAAGGGGGCATTATTTGCTATCCTAGGAATAGCATTGCCTTTTAAGAGCCAGGCACAAGGGATGGCAGACGATATGAACAGTCTGCATGGTGTATTGGAACAATTGTATGACGAGATGATGCCTTTATGTAGCAACCTTTTGGGAGTTGGACAGGGAATCGCTGGCTTTGCGGCCATCTGGTATATTGCCTCCAGGGTTTGGAGGCATATCGCCAGTGCGGAACCGATAGACTTTTATCCCCTTTTCCGTCCATTTGTTATCGGATTCTGCATTATGATTTTTCCTTCGGTTTTGTACATGATCAATGGCGTGATGAAACCTACCGTTACAGCAACTGCCGCAATGGTAGAGGGATCGAACAAAGCTATTGAAGTATTACTTCAACAAAAAGAAAATGCGCTAAAAAGTACCGATCCTTGGCAGATGTATATTGGGGCTGATGGAAGCGGTGATCGTGACCGATGGTACAAGTATACTCATGATGATGCCGATCCTCAAGGGGAAGGAGCATTTTCCAGCATTGGGAATGACATCAAGTTTGCCATGTCCAAGGCATCTTATAATTTTCGCAACTCTGTAAAAGAATGGATGAGCGAAGTATTACGCATGCTTTTTGAAGCCGCCTCGCTTTGTATTGATACGCTTCGGACTTTTCAATTAGTAGTGCTATCTGTTTTAGGACCGCTCGTTTTCGGTATATCGGTCTTCGATGGTTTCCAACATACGCTGACCGTCTGGCTGGCACGCTACATCAATATCTACTTATGGCTTCCTGTCGCCAATATTTTTGGCAGTATCATCGGCAAGATACAGGAGAACATGTTAAAGATTGACATAGCACAGGCCAATGATTATGGGGATACCTTCTTTAGCAGGACGGATATAGCGTATCTGGTATTTATGATTATCGGCATTGTGGGCTATTTTACTGTTCCCTCAGTTGCTAATTACATTGTTCACGCAGGCGGTGGCGGGGCTTTAGGTCAAAAAGTGACCAGTATCTTCAGCAACTCCACAAATTCAGCGGTTAACACCGCATCTGCTGGTGCAGGAATGGTAGTTGATGCGATGGGCAATGCCGCTGGACGCATGTCCCAAAGTATGTCTGGTTCAGGTGCTTCGGCTCCTTACTTCAAGGATAAGGACAGCTACATGGGCGATAAGTTAAAAGGCAATTCATAATCCTTAAAAAGAAAATATCATGTTTAGCAAAATGAAAAATATTGACACCGCCTTTCGGCATGTTCGCGGCTTTACCATGTTAGTGGTAGCTGGTTGTATCGTAATCTGCTGCTTCGCCCTTTACAAGAGTTTCAGTTTAGTATCGCAAATGCAGGATAAGGTCTATATACTGGCTAATGGAAAAGCGCTGGAAGCCTATGCTTCGGACAGGAAAGATAATATACCCGTTGAAGCACGAGATCATGTAAAGACCTTTCATAAGTTATTCTTTACCCTTGATCCGGACGATAAAGTAATCAAAAGTAACGTAACCAAGGCACTTTATCTTGCTGATGACAGTGCCAAACGGATATACGATGATTTAAAGGAAAATGGGTATTACTCTGGTATCATATCAGGTAATATCAGCCAGACCATACAGGTGGACAGCATAACAATTGACATCAATACCTATCCCTATCAATTCCGCTGTTATGCTATTCAAAATATTACCAGAACTACCAGCATTGCACATCGAAACTTGATAACGGAAGGCAATCTTCGCAATGTATCGCGTAGTGATAACAATCCACATGGATTTTTGATCGAACGGTGGAACACAATCGAGAATCGTGATTTAAGTACCGAAAACAGAAAATAATAAAACTACAAATCATGAAATTCACTTTTAAAAAAAAACACTAAAAATTGTCCTGCTGAGGCTTATAGTTTCAGGATCAGTTTATTACAAAGGTTTGATGAAGCGAATCTACGGTTACAATATAAATGTGCCAACTGGTTAGAGCGTAAGACAGCACATTTATCACGTAAAAGTTGGATTATTCTCCTGTTCTGTTTTACAGTGTTTACAGGCGGTTGTAGCATTTACCTGATTGTGAATAGCTTTTCAGGAAATACAACTAAAAGCATAACTATAACCCCGATTACCAGACCAATCAATGCGGTACCATTTAAAGAAAAATCCATCCAGCTAAATGTTGCCATCAATACAACCGAATTTGAAAAAATTGTTCGCTTTCACAGGTATATGGATAGCCTGAGCCGCAGTCCCACAGGGAAAAAACGGCATGACAGTATTCTGCACTATCGCCCCGGACTTCTGGACAGTATCATCATAGTAGAACATTATTATCACTCACAATTTAAAAATTAATATCATGGAACAAAAAACAAAATCATTAAAAATGTTAAGACAGCGCAAGCTGCTAGTTGTATTACCGCTACTGGTTCTCCCGTTTGTAACCATTATGTTCTGGGCATTGGATGGTGGAAAAATGGAGGCTGTAAATTCCCTAGCAGTAGAAAAAAAGGGTTTTAATATAAAGCTACCGGACGCGAATCTGAAAGAAGGACTCCCATTGGATAAGATGAATTATTATGATCAGGCTGCCCTTGACTCTATAAAGCTTGATGAACTCATCAAAAAAGACCCCAATTATTTGAGCCAATCATTTCAGATTGATTCTACAGAAGGTCTCAGTGACGTTACTTCTAGAAAAGGAAATACAGGTTTAAATACATCGGTGCATCGTGACCCGAAAGAAGAAAAAGTACGTAAAAAATTGGAAGCATTGCAGAAGGCGATAAATACGCCTGCACCTCCTCCAGCACAAAATCGGGATTTTGATAAATATGCAAAATCAAATGAAACTTCGATGCATTCCAATGATGTTGACAGGCTCGAACAAATGATGCATTCCATGAACGGTAAAATTGATGATCATGATCCTGAACTGCAACAGCTCAGCGGAATGTTGGAAAACATCCTTAATATTCAACATCCTGACAGGATGCAGGAGAAATTGAGAAAAGCCTCGAAACAACAACGAGGACAGGTATTTGCCATTGCTACTAGAACGCATGAAGACAATATTTCTTCCTTGCAAAGTGCTCCCGTCAATACTACTGCCTCTCCTGGACAATCCGGACACAATGGATTCTATTCTTTAGATGAACCGGAAAGTCCTGACTATGCACAAAATTCCGTAGAAGCTGTCATCCATGAAACCCAGACTATAGTAAATGGTTCAACAGTTAAGTTGCGACTTTCTACTGATGTTTTTATAAATGGAATAAAAATTCCAAAGGACAATTTTATTTTTGGCACAGCTTCTCTAAAAGGAGAAAGACTGGCAATTACCATAAACAGCCTAAGATACAACAACTCCCTATTTCCTGTTGACTTGTCTGTATATGATATAGATGGACTCAGTGGGATCTATATTCCAGGCGCCATCAACCGTGATGTGGCCAAAGCATCTGCTGACCGTTCTATGCAAACGCTCGGTGTTGCAAGCCTTGATGATTCTTGGGGAGCGCAGGCGGCGGGAGCTGGAATTGAGGCCGCTAAAAGCCTTCTCGGTAAAAAAGTAAAACTAGTCAAAGTGGTTGTAAAGGCGGGCTATATGGTGCTGCTTCGTGATGAAAATCAGAAACAAAAAGATTCAATTAAAAACTAAAAATTATTAACTATGAAAAATTTTAATCTATTGGTGATGGGGTTTCTACTACTTCTTACCATCAGTGCATTTGCACAACAAACAGACAAAAACCGTTTATCTAAAATTGAGCCTGATTCTTTAACAATAGCCTATTCAAAAACGACCAATATCGTATTTCCTTATGCTATTAAAAGTGTTGATAGGGGAAGTCAGGATATACTAGTGCAGAAAGCGAAAGGTCTTGAAAATATGCTGATGATTAAGGCAGCCCAAAAAGGTTTTTCTCAGACCAACCTTACGGTGGTCACTGCCGATGGTAAATTATATTCTTTTGTGCTAAACTATGATGAGAACTCGCCACAATTGAATCTCACCGTGCATAAGATCAAACCGGAAGGTCAGGAAATTTATTTTTCGTCTGAAACTAGAAACGAAGAGGATGTTCAAGAGTATTCCAAATTAGCTTTTTACGATAAGAAAAAAGTACGAGGTGAAAAGGAAAGGAACTATGATATTGATTTTCAACTCAGCGGAATTTTTATTCGTGATGATGTCATGTATTACAGGATAAAAGTGACCAACAATTCTAAAATTAATTATGATGTTGACCAGCTTCGATTTTTTATTCGTGATACTAAAAAAGTGAAACGAACTGCTTCACAGGAAATCGAAATTACACCAATCTACATTCTAAATAATGTAGCTAAAATTGACGAGGAAGCGGAAAACACATTTGTATTTGCTCTTGCAAAATTTACAATTCCGGAAAAAAAATACCTAGCCATCCAGCTAATGGAAAAAAATGGTGGCAGACATGTGGAACTACATGTGAAAAACAAGAAACTAGCAAAGGTGACCGTGTTACCCAAACTATAAATTATTAATCATTTAAAGAATTTAGTCATGAACGAGAAAAATTTTGAATACTTAAAAGACCAGGTTAAGTATACCGGTTTCGGTGAAGGACTGGAAAGTGAATTAAAAGCAAATTTGCAAAAAGAGGAACCAAATTTCACCTTAAGCCACAATGCACAATACGGCAACAATACTGCTATGGCTACTTTGAATTTTAAAAAATCCGATCAAAGCGATATGTATTTTTTTAATTCCTACAAGGTGGAATTACAAAAGGAGAATTCCAAGGAAGCTCTGGTACAAACCTTCTATATCAATAAAGGCAGTAACATTACAATGAAAGAGGCTTTTAATCTTATGGAGGGAAGATCCGTAAACAAAGACCTTACCAATAAAGAAGGAGAAATATACAACGCTTGGGTGCAGATGGATTTTAAACAAGCTGATACTAATGGAAACTTTAAGTTAAACCAATACCATCAAAATTACGGTTATGATCTTGAGGCAACATTGGCTAAACATCCAATAAAGGAACTGGAAAATTCTAAGTATAAAGAGGATCTGATGGATTCCATGAAAAAAGGAAATCTGCAATCCGCTACTTTCCTAAAAGAAGGCAATGAGGTCAAACAATATATTGAGGCCAGTCCACAATTTAAAACTCTCAATGTGTATGACGGTAATATGCAACGAATTGACAACCGTCATTCCAAAGAGGAAAAGCAGTCCGAAGTCGAAAAAGCTTCGGTTAAACAGGATAGTAAAAAGCAAAGCCTTAGTGTTGACGACGATGGGCCAGAAGTACCAAAGGAAGCTAAGAAAAAAAGGAAAAGCCAGTCTAATTCCATGTAGCAAAAAGGTTGATAAACAAACTCTGCTTAAAATTAATAAACTAGCACTTAATGGAAACACTAAAACCTTTATCCGATTTCTTTAAGGCGATAAAGAAAGATTGCCGTATTAGCATCACGCATATTGGTATCTATGCTGCATTGCTTCAATTCAGGGCGGATAGAGGCTTTATTAATCCAATTCAGTTATACAGTTATGAAATTATGGAAATAGCAATGATTTCTTCTCCAAAAACATACCATAAATGTATGCATGAACTAAATGAGTATGGCTATATTAAGTATGTGCCAACCCGAAACAGAAACCAAAGGAGCGCGATTTATTTCTATATATAAGCAATTGAATCAATGAAAGTAAAAATCAGTAAAGCCCGTTCGCGGGCTTTTGCTATCAAAAGAAGGAGGTGCATGATGAGTGAAGAAGATATTGGTAGAATAACACCACAAAAGGCGATGGTATTATTAAGAAAAGATGGTATTGATATAGATGTAGAACAAGCCAAAATCATTTTGAATTTTCTATACGAAATATCTGAAATAGTGGTTGATACATATTTAGATCAACAAAAAAAAGTATATTTACCAACACACAAGTGACGAGTAAATAAGCTTAACTAATCAATCTAAAAATCATGAAAATTGCAGATTTATATATCCGGGTAAGTACAGATGAACAGGCAGAGAAAGGATATTCGCAACGCGATCAAGAAGAACGTTTACGCAAATATTGTGAATCGAATTCGCTTCAGGTACGTAATGTGATTACTGAAGATCATTCGGCAAAAACATTTAACCGTCCATCATGGAAAAAACTATTGATAGAACTTCGTACTCGCAGAGGACAATCAGATTTAGTACTTTTCACAAAATGGGACAGATTTAGTCGAAATGCAGGAGATTCTTATCAAATGATAAATACTCTCAGAAATTTAGGTGTAGAACCTCAGGCTGTAGAACAGCCTTTAGATCTATCTATTCCCGAAAATAAAATGATGCTTGCCTTTTACCTTGCAGCTCCAGAAGTAGAAAATGACCGACGATCTATGAATATATTTAACGGAATGCGTAGGGCTAAAAAAGAAGGACGTGTTATGGGAAGAGCCCCTTTAGGATATAAAAATAAAATTAATGAAGAGGGGAAAAAAAGTATCGCTATTAAAGAAGATGAAGCGACTATTATGCGATGGGTATTTGAAGAACTGGCAAAGGGTCAAATAAATACACAACAAATTTGGAGATTAGCTAATGCAAAAGGCTTAAATTCTTATAAAAATAGTTTTTGGATTGCGCTAAGAAATCCTATCTACTATGGAAAGGTATTCATTCCTAAATATAAGGATGAAGAAAGTTACTTAGCTCAAGGACAACATGAGCCACTAATACCAGAATCCTTATTTTATGAAGTTCAAGATGTACTTGATGGTCGTACGAAAAAGAAAAGAACTACTGTTACAGTAGATCCAGAGATTCCGTTAAGAGGTTATCTAATATGTCCGAAATGTGGAAGATTACTAACAGGAAGTGCCTCTAAGGGACGATACAAATATTACTACTATTATCATTGTACTTTAGGGTGCACATTTCGTGAAAAAGCCCCTATAGTAAATGAAAGAATTGCAGAAGAAATACAAAAATATGTTAGACCACTACCTTTTCTAGAGTTATATAAACAAGCAATAACATCTGTATTTCAAAATAAAACTAAATACCTGCGAAGCGATAGTAATCAATTGACAAAAGAACTTGAAGAGACAAATATAAGATTGACCAAAGCAAGAAATTTATTAATTGCAGGTGATTTAGATGCAGATGATTATCGCAAAATAAAAATTGAGACCAGTGAAAGAATAAACAGACTTGAATCGATGCTAACCACCAAAAATAGTAACGTTACTAATGTGGGACCTCTTTTAAATAAGGCTATAAGCCAAATTTCACAACTTGGGAAATTATATGAAGAGGGATCTGCTACCAGTAAAAGAAAGATAATTGGTTCGATATTTCCTGAAAAACTCACTTTTGAAAATAATCAAGTTCGAACCACTAGAATCAATGAAGGACTAAGACTTATGTTGTTGCTATACAAGGATTTAGACAGTAAAAAAAAAGGGACAAATCAGCAAAAATCTGATTTGTCCCAGTATGTGAAGGCAGAAGGATTCGAACCTTCGACCGCCTGCTTAGAAGGCAGGTGCTCTATCCAGCTGAGCTATGCCTCCATTTATTATTTTGACCTCCTGCTTAGAAGGCAGGTGCTCTGTAGTAATAAACAGAGTAAAATTAGTCGGGGTGGCAGGATTCGAACCTGCGGCCTCCTGCTCCCAAAGCAGGCGCGATAACCGAGCTACGCTACACCCCGAAAAGCAAATTAAAAAGCGGAGGGACAGGGACTCGAACCCTGGCACCGATTACTCGATGACAGTTTAGCAAACTGCTCCATTACCACTCTGGCACCCCTCCAAGCTCAAAGAAACGTGTCCTGTTTTGCGGTTGCAAATTTAAGACATCTTTACGTTTCTCACAACTATTTATGACCTTTTTTTTAATATTTTTTATCATTTTTACAAAAACACTTCACAATCAAATATATAGAATAGAAATTAATTTAAAAAAAGATAATGGCAAAATCAAAATTTGAAATTGTTTAAAAAAGATTAAATTTGCTACATAAACCAACATTATAAAAAAGTCATGAACAAAAGAGTTGTTATCGTTTCTGCCGTTAGGACACCTATCGGAAGTTTTATGGGGGGATTATCTACAGTTACTGCTCCAAAATTAGGAGCAATTGCTATTAAAGGTGCTTTAGATAAAATAAAGTTAGATCCAAATTTAATTGATGAAGTATTCATGGGCAATGTAGTTCAAGCCGGTGTAGGACAAGCTCCCGCAAGACAAGCTGCACTATTTGCCGGTTTACCAGATTCAGTTGCCTGCACCACAATAAATAAAGTATGTGCTTCAGGAATGAAAGCAGTTATGTTAGGCGCACAAGCTATTCAATGCGGTGATGCCGAAATTGTAGTTGCCGGTGGAATGGAAAACATGAGTTTGATTCCACATTATATGAATTTAAGAAATGGAACTAAATTTGGCCCTGCAACCATGATTGACGGAATGCAGAAAGACGGGCTTACTGATGCTTATGATAACAGCGCTATGGGAGTGTGTGCTGACTTATGTGCTTCAGAATATAATATTACAAGAGAAGATCAAGATAACTACGCAATTCAATCGTATGAGCGTAGTGCAAAAGCATGGGATTCAGGAAAATTTGATAATGAAGTTGTTCCGGTTCCGGTTCCACAAAGAAAAGGAGATCCTATCATCGTTTCTAAAGATGAAGAATTCACGAACGTGAAATTAGATAAAATACCATCATTGAATGCCGTTTTCACAAAAGATGGAACTGTAACTGCAGCTAATGCATCAACAATAAACGATGGAGCGGCAGCAGTAATATTAATGAGTGAGGAAAAAGCAATCGCTTTAGGGCTAAAACCTTTGGCTTACATCAACGGATATGCTGATGCCGCTCAAGAACCTAAATGGTTTACTACAAGTCCTGCAAAAGCAATTCCTAAAGCATTGGAAAAAGCTGGAATAACGATTAATGATGTAGATTATTTTGAATTTAATGAAGCATTTGCCGTTGTAGGTTTGGCCAATTCACAAATTCTTGGATTAGAAGACAACAAAGTAAATGTAAATGGTGGTGCTGTATCTTTAGGACATCCTCTTGGTTGTTCAGGAGTTAGAATCATTGTTACGTTATTAAATGTTTTAGAACAGAACAATGCTAAAATTGGTGCTGCAGCAATTTGTAATGGCGGTGGCGGTGCTTCAGCAATTGTTATTGAAAGAGCTTAAATAATTATAGATTAAGAGTTATAGGTTTTTCAAGTCTATAACTCTTAATTCTTAACTCATAAAAGAACCTAAATGTTCGGAATTTGTAATCTAGCCATAATCCCACTTCGCTTTGAACCCAGTGACAGAAGCGAAATCGTTTCTCAAGTTTTATTTGGTGAACATTTTGAAATTTTAGAGCAATTGAGACAATGGTCCAAAATCAGAATGCAATATGATGATTACGAAGGTTGGATAGATTCTAAACAATTACAACTGATTTCCGAAGCCAGTTTTAATCAACTATCTTCTGAAGCTATCATTTTAAATGCTGATTTAATAGAATATATTACCGCACCAAATAATTTATTGATACCCATTCCGCTTGGTTCCTCTTTATCTTTTATACATCATAATGAGATAAATATTTCGAATTTTGATTTTGAAGGAACTAAAACCAGTGGAGAAAAAAGCAAAGAGAGCTTAATAAATACTGCTTTTATGTATTTGAATGCTCCTTACCTTTGGGGAGGAAAAACTCCTTTTGGTATTGATTGCTCGGGTTTTACCCAAATGGTATACAAACTCAACGGATACAAATTATTGCGAGATGCCTCTCAACAATCAACACAAGGAGAAGCATTAAGTTTTATCGAAGAAAGCGAACCTGGAGACTTAGCATTTTTTGATAATGAAGAAGGCAACATTATTCATGTAGGAATTATAATGGCCGATAATTACATCATTCACGCCAGTGGAAAAGTACGAATTGATCGCATAGATCATTTAGGAATATTTAATGCTGAGACAAATAAGCATACTCACAAATTAAGAGTCATCAAAAAAATAGTATAAAAAAAAAGCCTGTCTAAAATTAGACAGGCTTTTTTATTTGAAAAATTATTTTACATTTTAGCTTTTAACGCTTTGTATTCTGCAGTCATTTCTAATGCACTGTAAACACCTAAAAGAGTTTTAGAAACATCTGTATTTTTAGGATCTAGTTCAACCGCTTTTTCAAGATAAGGAATTGTTCCTTTAAAAAGCTCTTCTCTTTTCTTTTTCAATTCATCATAACGCTTCATATCCTTAGTAGACGTTCCAAGCTTGTTCATTTCGTCAATGATCGCTTTCTCATTTTCTAATTTCAAAGCAGCCAAATTAATATACCCATTAATATATTTTGGGTTAATTTCTATAACTCTCTTGTAATATTTTTCAGCATCTGCAACATTTTTAGCATTTGCACTTAATACTCCCAAGTTAAAAATCAAATCAGCATCATTTGGATTTTTTTCCAATACTTCAGCGATTAATTTTTTGTACATATCGAAATCTTTTGTTTCCAAATAAAGATTAGCTTCTGTTAAAGTCAATGAAGTATCTTCAGGGTTTGCTATTCTCGCTTCAGAGATTGCTTTTTTAGCTTCTTCAGTTTTACCTTTTTCAACTAAAATCAAAGCCATGTTTTTATATATCTCACCTCTTTTTGAAGGAATAACTTCAGTTCTTGGCTTTTCATGCGTTCCTAACTTCACCATTCTGTCTCTTTCTTGAAGTGTCGTAAAAAAGTCTTCTTGACTAGTTAATTTGTTAACTGCAAAATAGCTGGTTCCTTTTCCTGAATAATTTAAATTTTTCAAATCATCATACAACTTAAGCGCTGCATCATAATCTTTAGCGTTTACATACGTAGAAGCTGCGTAATATAAATTGATGGTGTCTTTTTTATCTAACAAATAAGCGTCATATAATTTTTTAGCACTATCAGCATGCTTATCCACTTTTGAATCAGCAATTGCACCGTTAATCAATTTGAATTTAATATCAGTAATTGAAGCTGCAGCTTGAGTTGAAAATTTTACTTTCCCAGAAGTTTTCTCAGCAGCAATTAAATCTTGGTATGCTTTTGCTGCAAGCGAAAGATTGGTATTAGTATCAACATTCTTGTTGGCTAAATCTAATAAAGAATTCCCTTTTACAAAGAAAAATTGTGCTTTTTCAGCATCTGGAGCATTCACTACTAAATATTCAGCTTCATTCAAGATCGTTACTGCTTCTTGAGACTTACCAGCTTTCAACGCTTTTTCTGCGGCTTTAATTTGATCTTTTTGAGCAAAAGTAGCTACTGATATCAATAATGCTGATGCTAGTAATACATATTTACTTTTCATAATATTCTATTTTTGTTTAATAATTATTCTTGGTTTTCTAATTTTTATTTATGCTTCGTCATCTTCGTCGTCACCTTCAGCCTCGTCTTCAACTTCTTCTTCTTCAGAATCGTCTTCGTCGTCATCCTCTTCCGTACCTTCGTCTTCAAGAACTTCTAAAACTGGTTTAACTCTTTCAATGGCTTCCGTTTCGATAACATTACCTTCTTCATCTACTACCACTTCAGCCACATCGTCTTTCATAACTTTTGTAACTGCGGCAATCGAATCGTTTCCTTTGATGTTAATCAACTTCACTCCTTGCGTAGCACGTCCCATAACTCTCAAATCTTCAACAGCCATTCTGATAGTCAATCCTGATTTGTTGATAATCATTAAATCATCAGCATCAGTAACGGCGTTTATCGAAATCAGTTTTCCTGTTTTCTCAGTAATATTTAAAGTTTTAACTCCTTTACCACCACGGTTTGTGATTCTATACTCATCTAGGCTTGAACGTTTTCCATAACCATTTTCAGCAACAACTAGAATTTCGCTGTTCATGTCATTTACAGTAACCATGCCAATTACTTCGTCAGTATCATCTTTAAGCGTTATTCCACGAACTCCAGAAGCTGTTCTTCCCATAGGACGGGTTTTTGTTTCTTCGAAACGAACTAATTTACCGGATTTCACAGCCAAAATAATTTGACTTTCTCCGTTAGTTAATTTCGCTTCCAATAATTCATCGCCTTCTTTAATAGTAATTGCAGCAACACCATTAACTCTAGGTTTAGAATATTTCTCTAAAGATGTTTTCTTAACCTGACCTTTTTTGGTTACCATAATAAGGTTATGGCTATTGATATAATCCTTGTCTTTTAAATCTTGAGTACAGATAAACGCTTTTACTTTATCGTCGCTTTCAATATTTACCAAGTTTTGGATTGCTCTACCTTTAGCTGTTTTACTACCTTCCGGTATTTCATAAACACGCATCCAGAAACATTTTCCTTTTTGGGTAAAGAACATCATGTATTGGTGATTTGTTGCCACAAACATGTGCTCTAAGAAATCTTGATCTCTTGTTCCAGCACTTTTTTGTCCAACTCCTCCTCTATTCTGAGTTTTGTATTCCGTAAGATTAGTACGTTTAATGTAACCTGCATGAGAAATTGTAATTACTACATTTTCATCGGCAATTAAATCCTCAATACTTACATCACCACCTGAATATTCAATTACAGAACGACGCTCATCTCCGTATTTATCACGAATTTCCGTTAGTTCCTCTTTAATCAAAGCAATTCTTAAGTTTACATCCGCTAATAAAGCTTTCAAATGCTCGATTAACTTCATGATTTCTTCGTATTCAGTTCTTAATTTATCTTGCTCAAGACCAGTTAATTGTCGCAAACGCATTTCTACAATGGCACGAGATTGAATATCTGATAAATTGAACCTTTCGATTAATTTCTCTCTTGCTTCTTCCGTACTTTTTGAAGCTTTGATTAAAGCAATCACTTCATCAATATTATCCGAAGCGATAATCAGCCCTTCTAATATATGCGCTCTTGCTTCCGCTTTTTTCAATTCAAATTGCGTTCTACGAATCACTACATCATGACGGTGTTCGATAAAATAATGAATCAAATCTTTCAGATTCAACATTTGTGGACGTCCTTTTACAATTGCGATATTGTTTACACTAAAAGAAGATTGTAACTGCGTAAATTTATAAAGTGTATTTAAAACTACGTTTGGTGTCGCATCACGTTTTAAAATATAAACGATACGCATCCCATTTCTATCTGACTCATCACGGATATTCGCAATTCCATCAATTTTTTTATCATTAACCAAATCAGCCGTACGTTTGATCATATCAGCTTTATTGACTTGATAAGGTATTTCGGTAACGATAATACATTCTCTGCCATCCACTTCTTCAAAACCAACTTTAGCACGCATTACAATACGTCCTCTACCGGTTTTGAATGCTTCACGAACGCCTTCATATCCATATATTATACCTCCGGTAGGAAAATCCGGGGCTTTAATATGATTCATCAACTCATCAACTTCAATATCATTATTATCCATGAAAGCCAACGTACCGTTGATTACCTCAGTTAAGTTGTGAGGTGGCATATTAGTAGCCATACCTACTGCGATTCCTGTTGCCCCATTAATTAATAAGGTAGGAACACGAGTTGGCATAACTGTTGGTTCTTCTAATGTATCATCAAAATTTAATTTAAAATCAACTGTTTCTTTATCGATATCTGCCAAAATTTCTTCCGAAATCTTCCGCATTCTAGCCTCCGTATAACGCATAGCTGCAGGACTATCGCCATCTACAGAACCAAAGTTACCTTGGCCATCAATCAATAAATAACGCATACTCCATTCTTGTGCCATACGAACCATCGCATCATAAACAGATGTATCTCCGTGTGGGTGGTATTTTCCAAGAACTTCCCCGACAATTCTTGCTGATTTTTTATGGGCAGATCTGGAGTTAACTCCTAAATCATGCATTCCAAATAATACTCTTCGATGTACTGGTTTCAAGCCATCTCTAACATCTGGAAGCGCTCTTGATACAATTACTGACATCGAATAATCGATGTAAGCTGATTTCATTTCATCTTCTATGTTAATAGGAATTAACTTTTCTCCTTCAGACATAAGTTGTTATATTAAAAAATTATATTAGTTTCAAAACGTGCCAATATACGCCTTTTTGAAATTTTTAGACCTATTTCACACTAGTTATTTCAATGATTTATTAACAAATTTTACTGCCGTTTTAGTTAATAAATTAAGTGAATTTTAACTTTAATATTATTTTTATTTTTGTCTATTAGCTGACACCACTTCTTATAGGAATGGTTTTTGTTTTTCAATTACTAATTCACTAAATTTACGATATCAAATATATATTATGGATGATAATTTTTCACCAAGAGTAAAAGACGTTATTACTTACAGCAAAGAAGAAGCTTTGCGACTAGGTCATGACTTTATAGGAACTGAGCACTTAATGCTGGGTATCTTAAGAGACGGTAACGGAAAAGCAATTCAAATATTGAACAACCTATCTGTTGATTTGGACCACTTACGCAGAAAAGTAGAGATCTTAAGTCCTGCAAGTCCAAGCCTGGAAGTAAATGTTGAAAAGAAAAACTTACACTTGACACGCCAAGCAGAACGCGCATTGAAAACCACTTTTCTTGAAGCAAAAGTTTTTCAAAGCTCGTCTATCAGCACAGCACATTTATTGTTGTGTATTTTAAGAAATGAAAACGATCCAACAACCAAGCTATTGAATAAATTAAAAATTGATTATGACATAGCTAAAGAACAATATCTAAACATGACTCCAAACGAAGAAGATTTTATAGAAAATTTGCCACGAAACGAATCATATAATGACGATTCAGGACAAGATGACAGTCTAAAAGAAGGAACTTTCAACAATCCAGCCAATAAATCAAATAAAAAATCTAAAACACCAGTTTTAGATAATTTTGGAAGGGATTTAACTGAAATGGCCGAAGAAGGAAAACTAGATCCTGTTGTGGGACGTGAAAAAGAAATCGAACGTGTTTCGCAAATTTTGAGCCGTCGTAAAAAGAACAATCCATTGCTTATAGGAGAACCTGGAGTGGGGAAATCAGCTATTGCCGAAGGTTTAGCGTTGCGAATTATTCAGAAAAAAGTATCGCGTACTTTATTCAATAAACGTGTCGTTACTTTAGATTTAGCTAGTCTTGTTGCAGGTACAAAATACCGCGGACAGTTTGAAGAGCGCATGAAAGCAGTGATGAATGAGTTAGAAAAAAATGACGATATCATTCTTTTCATAGATGAAATTCACACTATTGTAGGTGCTGGTGGCGCAACTGGTTCACTGGATGCTTCTAATATGTTCAAACCAGCATTAGCTCGTGGAGAGATTCAATGTATTGGTGCAACAACATTAGACGAATACAGACAATATATAGAAAAAGACGGCGCATTAGAAAGACGTTTTCAAAAGATAATTGTGGAACCTACATCAGTTTCTGAAACAATTACCATTTTGAATAACATCAAAAACAAATACGAAGACCATCATAATGTTACCTACACACAAGAAGCAATCGAGGCGTGTGTAAAACTAACAGATAGATATATGTCTGAACGTTTTTTACCGGACAAAGCCATTGATGCATTAGATGAAGCAGGTTCTAGAGTTCACATTACCAATATTGAAGTTCCAAAACAAATTTTAGACTTGGAACGTCAATTAGAAGATGTACGTGAATTGAAGAATGTTGTAGTTAAAAAACAAAAATACGAAGAGGCTGCTAAACTTCGTGATGACGAAAAACGTATCGAAAAAGACTTAGCTATTGCCCAAGAACAATGGGAAGAAGATGCTAAGAATAACCGAATTGAAGTTACTGAAGACAATGTGGCTGATGTAGTTTCTATGATGAGTGGAATACCTGTTAACCGTATTGCACAGACTGAAAGTAACAAACTAGCTAAACTTCCAGAACTAATTGAAGGTAAGGTAATTGGACAAAGAGAAGCAGTAATGAAAATTGCTCGTTCCATCCAAAGAAATCGTGCCGGATTAAAAGATCCGAATCGTCCAATTGGTTCTTTTATTTTCTTAGGGCAAACTGGCGTAGGTAAAACCCAATTAGCCAAAGTATTGGCTAAAGAATTATTCGATTCTGAAGATGCGTTGATTCGTATTGACATGAGTGAATACATGGAAAAATTTGCAATCTCCCGTTTAGTTGGAGCGCCTCCGGGATATGTAGGATACGAAGAAGGTGGTCAATTGACAGAGAAAGTAAGGAGAAAACCATATTGTGTTGTATTATTGGATGAGATAGAAAAAGCGCATCCTGATGTTTTCAATATGTTATTGCAAGTTTTAGATGATGGTTATTTGACAGACAGTTTAGGTCGAAAAATTGATTTCAAGAACACTATAATTATCATGACTTCCAATGTTGGAGCCAGACAATTAAAAGATTTTGGACAAGGTGTTGGTTTTGGAACTGCTGCCAAAGTGGCTCAGGCTGACGATAATTCAAAAAGCATCATCGAAAATGCATTGAAAAAAACTTTTGCTCCTGAATTCCTTAATAGAATTGACGATGTAATTGTTTTCAATGCTTTAGAAAAACATGATATCGATTTAATTATCGAAATCGAATTGAAAAAATTATTTGCTCGTGTTGCTGAATTAGGATATCAATTGAATCTTTCTGACAGAGCAAAAGCATTTATAGCAGAGAAAGGTTTTGATAAACAATTTGGCGCTAGACCATTAAAAAGAGCCATTCAAAAGTATGTTGAAGATGCCCTTGCAGAAGAAATCATCACTTCGAAAATTACTTCAGGAGATGAGATTTTTATGGATATTGAAGATGGCTCACAAGAGTTAACAGTGCAAATTCATAAAGCTGGGGAACCTACAAATCCTTAAATTTAGCGAACAATTATAGCAAAATAAACCCGTTACGTTTTTATAACATAACGGGTTTATTCTTTACAGTAAACATACTTTTTTTGAAAACAAATATTTACATTTGGTCTTTATAAAAAAGGTTAAACAAAATTAATTTATGTCAGATAACAAAGTTATTTTAGGTAGTGAAGAATGGTGTTCTTTTCCAGAATTAGGAATTCCTACTATTAAAGCCCGAGTAGATTCGGGAGCGAAAACATCCGCTTTACATGCTATAAACATTGCTCCATTTATCAAAAATGAAAGCAACTGGGTAAAATTTGACATCAACCCGATACAAAATAATCTAAAAACGGTGATTCATTGTGAAGCACCATTGATCGATAAACGCATCGTTAAAAGTTCCAGTGGTTTTAGAGAACAACGCTATGTTATTCAAACAAATCTTCAAATAGGGAGTTCAAAATGGCCTATTGAAATGACATTGACCAATAGGGATTCAATGGGATTCCGAATGCTTTTAGGTAGAGAAGCCATGAGCGGAAGAGTTCTTGTTGATCCGGAACAGAAATATCTTTTGGGACAACCTACTTCTGACATCTTAAAAGAATTATATAAAAATTCTGAGAAAGCGAGCTCTGGTTTACGCATAGGACTTTTAGCCAGTAATCCTGAATTGTACAGCAACAAGCGTATTATGGAAGCAGGAGAAATGCGTGGTCACGAAATGCACTTTCTGAATATCAAGGAATGTTACATGAAACTGGATGCAAAAACACCTGAAATTCATTATCGTGGTGGTAAAATATTAAATCAATTTGATGCTATTATACCTAGAATCAGACCAAGCATTACTTTTTACGGTTGCGCTTTGACCAGACAATTTGAAGCCTTAAAAGTATATTGCTTAAATTCATCTAACGCCATTACGCAATCGCGTGACAAATTATATTCTTTGCAATTACTGTTGAATCACGGTGTAGAAATTCCTACTACTGGTTTTGCAAATTCTCCATTGGATACCGATGATTTGATAAAAATGGTCGGAGGCTCTCCTTTAATAGTCAAATTACTAGAGGGAACACAAGGAAAAGGAGTTGTACTGGCGGAAACAAAAAAAGCTGCCGAAAGTGTTATCAATGCTTTCAAAAGCTTAAATGCAAATATATTAGTCCAAGAATTCATCAAAGAAGCCAATGGAAAAGACATTCGTTGTTTTGTAATTGACGGAAAAGTTGTTGCTGCCATTCAGCGTGAAGCGATGCCTGGTGAATTTAGAGCTAACATTCATCTTGGAGGAACTGCATCAATCATAAAAGTAACCGCAGAAGAAAAGAAAATTGCCATAAAAGCAACTAAAGCAATGGACCTGAAAGTGGCAGGTGTTGATATTATTCGTTCTTCAAAAGGGCCTTTATTATTAGAAGTAAATTCATCCCCAGGATTGGAAGGAATTGAAGGCGCTACCAACAAAGACATTGCAGGTGAAATGATAAAAGCAATTGAGAAAAATTTTAAACTGAAATAGTTTTCTGTCTGCAGATAAATTTTGAACTTTTACTTTAAACCAAAAAAATGAACGAATATCTTGATATAATTCTTCGAAGTACAGCCGTTTATTTTTTCATGGTTATTGCCTTGCGTCTTTTTGGCAAGAAAGAATTGTCTCAACTGAACACTGCCGACGTGATATTGATATTGCTCATAAGCAACTCCGTCCAAAATGCTATGGTTGGCAGCAACACCAGCCTTTATGGCGGAATAGCTGCAGCAACTATGTTGTTTACCATCAATTTTATTTTAAAGAAGTTGATGTACAGATACAAGAAGTTTGGCGATTTCATGCAGGAAAAACCCGAAATTCTAATCCATAACGGAAATCTGGATTTTAAAGCATTAAGCAAATTAAATATTTCTTCTGATGAATTAAAAGAAGCCATGCGCGAACATGGTGTCGAATATTTCAAAGATGTAAAACTGGCTATGTTAGAAATTGACGGAAATATTAGCATTATATCCGGTGACAATAATCTTAGGCAAACCCATTATAAACGCAGACGCATTCATAAAAATTTAGGAGGAATAAATTAAACCTAAACAACTCAAAAAATAATTAAAGGAGTTTAAAACAACCAAATTGCACCCATAAAGTCCTGAAACAATTATGCTCGATTCTTTCAAAATATACTTTCAATCTAAAACAAATTTAACGGACGATCAGTTTCTTTCGATTACAGATACGTTGCAATCTAAAAAAGTAGAAAAAGGAACCATTCTGCTCCATCAGGGAGATATTTGTCATCATTCTTTTTTTGTATCCAAAGGATTATTGCGTTCCTATACCATAGACGAAACCGGAAAAGAACATATCATTCAGTTTGCGGCTGAGAATTGGATTATTTCGGACAGAAGCAGTTCTTATTTCCATGAACCTTCTGAATTGTTTATTGATGCCATTGAGGATACTGAAATTGTGTTTATCGATAAAAACTTCATTAATGCCGCTGCAGAAATCAGCGTTTCTTTTCGGGAGCAGGACAATACTGCGTTACACAATCACATTCGACAACTTCAAAAACGAGTGAACTTATTATTGGGAGCAACTGCTGAACAACGCTATTTAGATTTCATAACCATTTACCCAAGTCTTACTTTGCGTATTCCACAATGGATGATTGCTTCCTATTTAGGCATTACGCCTGAAACTTTGAGCAGAGTTCGCAAGGAATTAGCTAAAAGAAATTTTAAGCCGTATTAGTTCTTCTAAAATCATTTCTTATCCTACATCAATGCATCTGATTTTAATCCATAGTAAATTTGTACTATAATTAAAATAAGACATCGCAATGAAAACAAAAAATATTGAATTAGTATTGGCTCCACCTCCACCACACATGGTAGGTGACGGATTTAGAGTACACAATTTTATCCCAAGTGGATATCATTTAGATATGAAAAGAATGAGTCCATTTATCATGATGGATTATAATTCAAAATTTTATTTTCCGCCTACAGACCAACCCAGAGGCGTAAGTGTTCATCCACACAGAGGTTTTGAAACCGTTACGATTGCTTATAAGGGAAAAGTAGCGCATCATGACAGTTCTGGAAACAGTGGCATTATTGGAGAAGGAGATGTACAATGGATGACAGCCGCTTCGGGAATTTTACACAAAGAATACCATGAAGAAGAATTTAGCAAAAATGGTGGTGATTTTCAAATGGTACAACTTTGGGTCAACCTTCCGGCAAAAGACAAAATGTCAACACCAAAATACCAAGGGATTACAAACGACCAAATCAATAAATTGGAACTTCCTGGAAAAGGTGGCGTGATTGAAGTTATAGCTGGTGAATATGAAAATTTGAAAGGTTCAGCTTCTACTTTTACACCTGTACATTTACAGAATGCCAAATTAAATAAAGGAGCAAAAGCATCTTTTCATTTTCCGGCAAATTACAACACCGGTTTATTGGTAATTGAAGGAAGCATAAAAGTGAATGACAGCGAAAATGTTCCTGTGGACCATTTTGTATTATTTGAAAATGAAGGAGAAGAATTTACCATTGAAGCTACTGAAAATGCCATCGTTTTGATTTTAAGCGGTGAACCTATCAATGAACCAATTGCAGCACACGGACCATTTGTAATGAATACCCAAGCCGAAATCATGCAAGCATTCAATGATGTGAATATGGGTAAATTCGGTTATTTAGAAGAATAATTTCCTTATTTTTATATTTTAAAATCCCTAAAAATGTCAAACATAAAACTGATAATAGAAGAACGCCCAAGCAATATTGGTAACTTTATGGTTGGGCGATTACTTCCCTTTCGAGAAAAAAGAATGGTTGGACCACTTGCATTCATCGATCACATGGGACCTACCTGCATGAGCGATTACGAAAATTTAGATGTTCCGCCACATCCACACATTGGACTTTCCACTTTGACGTATTTGTTTGAAGGAAGTATTATGCACAAAGACAGTTTGGGAACTGAAATGGAAATCAAACCTGGGCAAATCAATTGGATGACCGCTGGAAAAGGTATCGTACACTCAGAACGAACACCTGACTATTTGCGTAGTTCAAACAAAATGTTGCACGGACTTCAAATTTGGGTAGCATTGCCGAAGGAATTAGAGGAAATGGAACCTTCGTTTTTTCACGTTCCTGAAAATCAAATTCCAGAATGGAAAACGGATAATATTGCTTTTAAACTTATAGCTGGCGAAGTACTTGGCAAGAAATCACCCGTTCCAGTTTACAGTCCGCTGTATTTATTAGAACTAAAAAGCACTTCGCGTCAAACAGTGACTATAGGCGAGCATTTATTTGGCGAAAGCGCTTTGTACATTCTAGAGGGCAGTATTGAAAGTGAAGGAAATGTTTTTGGTCCAAAGCAAATTTTGATTGCCAAAGACAGTAAACTCTGCACCTTCGATATGGCAGAAAACACCACTATTTATATTTTTGGTGGAGATCCTTTTCCCGAAGAACGAATTATCTATTGGAATTTTGTTGCTTCAACCAAAGAATTGATTGAAAAAGCGAAAGAAAAATGGTTGGCACAAACCTTTGATAAAGTTCCTGGTGAAACTGAATTTGTTCCACTTCCAGAACAAAATAAAAGACAATAATATGGGTAAAATAACAGCAAGTATCGGCACTGAACTTTATAAAACAGAAATACAATCAGAAACTAATTTCATCATTTCTGATGAACCTGAAAGTAGCGGAGGAAAAGATTTAGGCTTTGCGCCAAAAGAATTACTCGCTTCTTCATTAGCAGCTTGTACCTGTATCACTTTGCGTATGTATGCCAATAGAAAAGGTTGGAATTTAACCGATGTAAAAGTTGAAGTCACTTTTAAAAGTGATTCCGTGGAAAATAAATTCAAAATAATTCGTAACATTCAATTATTCGGGGATCTAGACACTGATCAAAAAGCCCGATTAGTAAACATTGCCGATAAATGTCCGATACACAAAATTTTAAGCAACCCAATCGAAATAACAACAGTATTAAATTAGAAACACATGACAATTGAACAAATAAACGAAACAAAAAACGGCTACTTTAGAGCCGTTGATAATGACATCGAAGCCGGAAGAATGACGTATACCTGGGCAGGAACCGATAAATTTATTATTAACCACACCGAAGTAAATCCTGATTTTGCAGGATAAAGTGTAGGTAAAAAAATGGTGATGGAAGCCGTACAATATGCACGGGAAAATAATCTCAAAATTTTACCATTATGTCCTTTCGCGAAAAGCGTATTTGATAAAACGAAGGAAATACAAGATCTACTGTTTTAAAAAATTTAATTTTTAGAGCATAAAAAAACCATTCGTCAACGAATGGTTTTTTTATGATTGTTATTTTAGCATTAAATAAAAATACTAAAGATATAGTAAATGATTGCTGCTAATATTGCTGAAATTGGAATGGTTAAAACCCAAGCCCATAATAAGCTAACAGTCATTCCCCATCGTACTGCAGAAACTCTTTTAGTAAGTCCAACTCCAATGATAGATCCAGTAATAGTATGCGTTGTACTTACAGGCACTTTAAAATGCTCTGTAAAATATAATGTCAATGCTCCGGCAGTTTCTGCGGCAACACCTTCAAAGGAAGTCACTTTTGTAATTTTCGAACCCATTGTTTTCACAATTTTCCATCCTCCACTTAACGTTCCGGCTGCAATAGCAGAATAACAAGCTAAAGGAATCCAAGCCGGCATTTTAAATGCACCTTCATCATTTGGCAACACAACATCTAACCAAGCTGGTAACGATTCTTGAGCTACACCACTAGTGTGAATATAAACTGCAACCGCTGCTGCAATGATACCCATTACTTTTTGGGAGTCATTTCCACCATGTCCTAAACTAAAGGCTGCAGATGACAGTAATTGCATTTTTTTTAGCCATGCCGTAGCTTGGTTTAAATTTAAACTACTGAATATTAAACAGAATGTGCTTATTGACAAGATTATAAAAGCGACTAAAAACCATTTGATATTGTGGGATTCAAACGCAACACTCCAAAAAGGAGAATCGAAACGAGGTTTTTCAATTTGATCGTAATAAATCATTTGGCTTTCTACAAACCAAACTGTCAATATCATTAAAGAAGCGGTAAAAATCTTTGGGTAAATGCTTTTTTTAGAGGCATTAAGAAGCCATATCGACATCAAGTAAGAAATTAAAGCTCCTAACAATGGTGCCAATATAATAAAGGCAACAATGATTAAAACTCCTGAAGGCATACCACCATCTTTTCCTGCTTTATACCAAGAAACCACACCAAAACCTGCATGAGCTATTGCTGCTCCGGCAAAACCACCAATTAGGGTGTGAGAGGAACTGGAAGGAATTCCTTGCCACCAAGTAAATAAATTCCAAATAATAGCCGCTATTACACCAGCAAGTATTACAACTAAGTTGATATCCATGGTATTGGCGGTTTTAGCAACAGTATCTGCTACACCAAAACCAAAAACCCAATACGCCAAAAAGTTAAAGAATGCCGCCCAAACAACTGCTTGAAAAGGAGTTAATACTTTTGTGGCAACAACAGTCGCTATAGCATTCGCAGCATCATGAAAACCGTTGATGTAATCAAATATTAAAGCCAGGACTATAATAACTATAAGTAGAGTAAATTCCATAATTATAATTTCAGAATATAACTGATTGAATTAAGAATGTTTTACAGAAATTGATTCTAAAACACTAGCTACACTTTTACATTTATCAGCAGCCGTTTCTAAAACTGACAATACTTCTTTGTACTTGATAATGTTTTTTGCATCAGTTTCGTTTTCGAATAAATCAAGAACTGCTTTATCATAAACATTATCTGATTTATTTTCTAACTTGTTAATTCTAACGCATGCATCAGTAATATTCTTTATTTTTTTCAAATCTCTTAATTCTCTTACTGCAACATCAATGTTTTGGCAAGCTTCAAGATTGATTTCAGTCAACTTTCTGATAGATTTTGTGATTTTATCTACTTGATACAATCTCATTCTACTTGCTGCACCGTGAAGGTTATCCGCTACGTTATCAATTGAGGTAATCAATGAATGTATGTCTTCTCTATCAAATGGAGTAATAAAATTTCTACTCAACTCTAAATTTGTTTGACGAGTAATATCTTCTCCTTTTTGCTCTAAAGCATCTATTTTTTGAAAAAGAACCTCACGTTCCTTCAAAGGAAGATTTACAGCTTCGTGCAAATTTGTAGCAATTTCAATTAAATTACTAGAAGCTTCCTCAAAAAGAGGAAAGAACTTTTTGTCTTTAGGAACCAAAAATTGGAAAAAATTATTTATGTTCATTTCATTAAAATTTAGTTCGGCAAAATTACTGCATTATTTAACCTTAATGTTAAGTTAATATTAACAAATCATTTTCTATTTGAAAAGTATTTAAAAAAGAAACCGTATTCTCAATGTCATAATGCAAAATTCGGTCTTCTTTAATCAATGGAACTTCCTCTCGATATGCACTTAAAAACATTTCAATAAAATCACTGGATAACAACGGTCGTCTGTATTCAATAGCTTGCGAAGCATTCATTAGTTCGATTGCTAAAATTCGCTCTAAATTATCTAAAACACGTAACGCTTTCGTAGCAGCATTTGCTCCCATACTTACATGATCTTCTTGTCCATTACTCGAAACAATACTATCAATACTGGCAGGAGTTGCCAATTGCTTGTTTTGACTGGCAATACTGGCCGCTGTATATTGTGGAATCATCAAACCGGAATTTAATCCTGGATTATCTACTAAAAATGCAGGAAGGTTACGCAAACCAGAAATCAACTGATAGGATCTTCGTTCTGAAATACTTCCTAATTCAGCCAAGGCAATTGCCATAAAATCTAACGCTAATGCTAATGGTTGTCCATGAAAATTACCTCCAGAAATGATTTGGTCGCTTTCGATAAATATATTTGGATTATCTGTCACCGAATTGATTTCTGTTTTAAAAACTTTCTTTACATAATCAAACGCATCTTTTGATGCACCGTGGACTTGTGGTATACATCTAAAGGAATACGGATCTTGAACATGTGCTTTTACTTGTTCAATAATTTCGCTTCCTTCCAAAAATCCTTTTATACGATTTGCGGTTATAATTTGCCCTTTATGTGGTCTGATAAAATGAATCAATTCATGAAAAGGTTCTATTCTTCCATCAAAAGCTTCCAGTGAAATTGTTCCAATCAAATCTGCCAAATAAGAAAATTTACTGACTTTCATCAAAATATGCGCTCCATAAGCACTCATGAATTGGGTTCCGTTCAATAATGCCAATCCTTCTTTAGATTGCAATACAATTGGTTTCCAATCAAAATGTTTCAAAACTTCACTGGAATGGACTTTTTTCCCTTCAAAATACACATCGCCTTCACCTAATAAAGGTAACGATAAATGCGCCAAAGGAGCTAAATCTCCCGAGGCTCCAAGAGAACCTTGCGTATAAATTACAGGAAGAATATCATTATTATAAAATGCAATCAATCGTTCCACTGTTTGCAATTGAATTCCGGAGTGTCCATAACTCAACGACTGGATTTTAAGCAACAACATCAATTTTACAATTTCAGTTGGCACTTCCTCACCCGTTCCGCAAGAATGTGATTTCACTAAGTTTTCTTGTAGCTTTGATAAGTTCTCATTTGATATTTTTACATTACAAAGCGAGCCAAATCCTGTATTTATACCATAAATAGGATCTGAATGAGAAGCCATTTTTTTATCTAAATATTCCCTGCATTTTTGAATATTAACTTTGGCTTCTTCAGACAATGCCACTAATTTACCATGAGAAATAATTTCTTCTAATGTTTCAAAACTGAGTAATTGTGTACTTATATAATGTGTATTGTCCATTTTTACTTTCTAATTAAAGGGTAAAATTCAATAAATCTATATTAATAAACAACATTTATTGACGATAATTTAAAATTCAAACCTAAAACCAAACTAACCTTAAGTTTTATGCATAAAAAGTTACAAATTAATTGACTTAAAACGTGAGACATAAAGCACTAGATTTAGTATGAGTGCTACAATAAATTTCAAGAATAGTTCCTAAAGCTACTCAAAACGGCTTTATTGCAGGAATTAATTATTTCTATAAAGCTATAAAACCAATTCCAATTCATTTAATTTTTTCGATAAAAATACGAATAGCTTCAACATAGACCTTGAAAACTAAACAATGTTCAATATTCCCTTGAATGAAATTGAAATATTAAAATATTCGCAAAAACGTAATTAAAGGTTTTCATTTTTATAAAAAACTGTACTTTTGAAAAATCAAATGATAAACAACAGAACAACATATCACTCTTCGATTACAACTCAACTTTGGGTTGCTTCTTCTGTTACATTTACTACAACAACTACCCCTTAGGGGTATACATTTTACATATAATCCTATTATTATATTTTTTTTTCTAAAGAAAGAAAGTTCTTGGGTATATAAGAAACATTTGCATTTTTTACATAAAATAAACAAAAATGAAAGTATTAAAATTTGGTGGAACTTCGGTTGCCAATGCACAAAATATAAAACTGGTTTTAGATATCATTATCAATAAAGCTAAAGAAGAAAAATTAATTGTTGTAGTTTCTGCATTTAGCAAAATTACCGATTTGCTTCAACTTGCTTCTCAAAAAGCAGCAGCCGGCGACGAAAGCTTTAAAGAAATCCTTGCCGATTTAGAGAAAAAACATTTAGACGCTTTAAAAGAACTTATTCCTGTAAGCGAGCAAAGCAGCTTGTTAAGTCATATAAAAAGAATCGTCAATCATCTTGAAACTCTGTTGGATGGTTGCTATCTTTTGGGGGAATTATCTCCTAGAACTTCAGATACTATTTTAAGTTTTGGGGAATTATTGTCTTCTTATATTATTGCCGAAGCATTAAAACAAAATCTAAAAAACAGCAGTTATAAAGACAGTCGTGAACTAATAAAAACCGACAATCATTTTGGAAAAGCCACAGTAAACTTTGAAGTTTCAAATCAATTAATTGCTGAATTTTTTGATTCGAATGAAAATCAAGTGGTTGTAATGCCCGGATTTATTGCCGCATCAATGGACGGTATCAATACTACTTTAGGTCGTGGCGGTTCTGATTATACTGCCGCTATTCTCGCCGGAGCATTAAACGCAACTGACTTGGAAATTTGGACAGACGTTAACGGAATGTATACTGCCAATCCAAAAATTGTAAAACAAGCCCAACCTATCGCCTTCATTTCCTATCAGGAAGCGATGGAATTGTCTCATTTTGGTGCCAAAGTTTTATATCCGCCAACTATTCAACCCGTGTTGAGAAAGAATATTCCAATTCTTATCAAAAATACTTTCGAGCCGGAAGCCGAAGGAACTTATATTTCAAATCAGGAAATGGATCATACTAATCCTGTAAAAGGAATTAGCCATATCGATAATATCACTTTGATTACGCTTGAAGGACCAGGAATGATTGGTGTTACCGGTTCTTCCAAAAGACTTTTTGAGGTATTGTCACATGAAAATATCAATGTGATTTTCATTACGCAAGCTTCATCGGAACATTCTATTTGTATCGGAATTCTAAACTCAGATGCTGATGTGGCAGAAGATGCTATCAACCGCGCTTTTGAAGTGGAAATTTTACAAAACAAAATCGATCCTTGTATCGTTGAAAAAAACTTATGCATCATTGCTTTGGTTGGTGAAAACATGAAAAATCATCAAGGTTTAAGCGGTCGAATGTTTAGCACTTTGGGTAAAAACAACGTAAACATCAGAGCGATTGCCCAAGGTGCTTCCGAAAGAAATATTTCGGCAGTAATCAACGAAAGAGATGTGAAAAAAGCATTGAATTCGCTGCATGAAAACTTTTTCGAAGAAAATACCAAACAGTTAAACCTATTTGTAATGGGTGTTGGAAATGTGGGAGAGAAATTCATCGAACAGATTTACCAACAAAATAAATTCCTGAAAGACAATCTGAAAATAAATGTACGCGTTATTGCTTTATCTAATTCCAGAAAAATGCATTTTGACGAGGACGGAATCTCCTTAAAAAATTGGCAATCTGCTTTAGAAAATGGCGAAGAAGCAAATAAAGAAAAGTTTCTTTATACTGTAAAAGAGCTCAATTTACGCAATAGTATTTTTGTTGATATTACTGCAAACGAAAGCGTATCTAAAACGTATGAGCAGTATTTAAAACGCAATATTGCCGTAGTGACTTGTAACAAAATCGCCTGTGCATCAGAGTACGATAATTATAAAAAACTAAAAAAATTATCCCGACAGTTCAATGCTCCGTTTCTATTTGAAACCAATGTTGGAGCTGGATTACCAATCATTGATACCGTAAAAAATCTGATTGCTTCAGGAGACAAAGTGAATAAAATTCAAGCCGTTTTATCGGGAAGTTTGAACTTTATTTTTAATAATTTCAATGAAAATAACACTTTTCATGATGTCGTTAAAGAAGCTGGTGTACAAGGGTTTACAGAACCGGATCCAAAAATTGATTTGAGCGGAATTGACGTTGCCAGAAAGATATTAATTTTGATACGAGAAAGCGGTTATAAAATGGAAATTGACGAGATTGTCAATGAATCTTTCATGCCTGCAGAATGTTTGGACACTACGAATAACGAAGCTTTTTTCAAATCTTTAATAGAACACGCAGCTCATTTTGAAACTATTTATAAAGAAGCGTTGAGCAAAGATTCTCGATTGAAATACGTAGCGCAATTTGAAAACGGGAAAGCAAATGTTGGATTGCGTTTTATCCCGAAAGACCATCCTTTTTATAATCTGGAAGGAAAAGACAATATCGTATTGTTTTTCACGGACCGTTATGTAGACCAACCTTTATTGATAAAAGGAGCCGGTGCCGGAGCTGCAGTTACTGCTTCAGGAATATTTGCTGATGTGATTAGAATTGGAAACGTATAAGAAATAGTTTAAAGTTTTCTTTGTTTAAAGTTTCAAGTTCTACAACTAGCAACAACTTTAAACCTGAAACTTTAAACCTGAAACAAAAAATTATGAATGAAATAAAAATATTTTGCCCCGCCACAATCGCCAATCTTTCCTGTGGATTTGATGTCCTTGGGCTTTGTTTAGAAACTGCGGGGGACGAAATGATTATTCGAAAATCAGATATAAAAGGGATTCGCATCACTAAAATTGTGGGCGCCGACTTGCCTTTGGAAACCGAAAAAAATGTTGCGGGAGTTGCGGCTTTGGCGATGTTGGAAGCCATTGAAACCGAATTCGGATTCGAAATCGAAATCTACAAACACATCAAAGCCGGAAGTGGCATTGGAAGCAGTGCCGCAAGTTCAGCCGGTGCTGTTTTTGGAATCAATGAATTATTGGGACGTCCATTTACACGCAAAGAATTAGTTTTATTTGCCATGCAAGGCGAAAAATTAGCCAGTGGAAATGCTCATGCCGATAACGTTGCTCCTGCCCTTTTAGGTGGATTTACGTTGGTGCGAAGTTCAAATCCGTTGGATATTATCAAAATTGAAAGTCCGTCGGAATTGTACGCTACTGTAGTTCATCCTCAAATTGAGTTGAAAACTTCGGATGCGCGTTCGGTATTGAAACAAACTGTTTCCTTAAAAAGTGCTATTACGCAATGGGGAAATGTTGGCGGATTAGTCGCTGGATTGTACACCAAAGATTATGAGTTAATAGGCCGTTCACTTCACGACGAAATCGTAGAACCGTTGCGAAGTGTTTTGATTCCGGGATTTGATTTAATCAAAAAAACAGCGTACGAAAACGGAGCTTTAGGTTCCGGGATTTCGGGTTCAGGTCCTTCTATTTTTGCTTTAAGCAAAGGGGAAGCAACCGCTAATAAAATCGCCAAAGCCATGAGTGCTGTCTACGACGCCATGAATTTACCTTATGAAATTCACGTTTCTAAAGTAAATGATGAAGGGATAAAAATAATTTAAGAATTATGACTAACGATTTTTGACCCGAGCGTCAGCGAACTGGCGTAGCATTTCAGATGTAACTTATGTTGCGAAAAAAAATCAAAAATCGTTAATCTTCAATCAAAAATCATAATGAAATATTACAGTTTAAACCATAACGCACCCAAAGTTTCTTTTCAAGAAGCCGTAATACAAGGATTAGCAACTGATAAAGGATTGTATTTTCCTGAAAGCATTACGCCATTACCACAAGATTTTTTTGATACAATCGAAAATTTAAGCAACGAAGAAATTGCTTTTCAAGCGATTCAACAATTTGTGGGCGACGAAATTCCCGCAGACACTTTAAAACAAATCATTGCCGAAACCTTATGTTTTGATTTCCCTGTGGTCGAAGTCGAAAAAGGCATTTATTCCCTTGAATTGTTTCATGGTCCAACGATGGCTTTTAAGGACGTAGGCGCGCGATTCATGTCGCGTTGTTTGGGTTACTTCAATAAAGACAACAAAGACAGTAAAAACACGGTTCTTGTAGCAACTTCCGGTGATACTGGTGGCGCTGTGGCCAATGGTTTCCTTGGCGTAACAGGCGTTGAAGTGATTATCCTGTATCCATCCGGAAAAGTGAGCGATATTCAGGAACGACAATTGACCACTTTAGGACAAAATATTAAAGCGCTTGAAGTAGACGGCGTTTTTGATGATTGTCAGGATATGGTCAAAAAAGCTTTTCTTGACGAAAGTTTAAAACATAAAAACCTGACTTCGGCAAATTCGATAAATATTGCGCGCTGGTTGCCACAAATGTTTTATTTCTTCTTTGCGTATAAAGCATTAAAGAAACAAAACAAACCATTAGTTTTCTCTTGTCCAAGCGGGAATTTTGGAAATATTTGCGCGGGTATCATTGCTAAAAAAATGGGATTGCCTGTTGAACATTTTGTAGCGGCTACGAATGTGAACGATACAGTTCCAAGATTTTTAGAAAACGGAGTTTACGATCCAAAACCATCCAAAGCGACGATTTCGAATGCGATGGATGTTGGGAATCCAAGTAATTTTATCCGAATTCAGGAAATGTACCAAAACGATTTAGAGCAATTCAAAAACGATTTTTCTTCATTTACATTCTCTGATGCAGAAACTTTAGAAGCCATGAAAACAATTTACAATACCGACGGTTATATTGCAGAACCTCACGGAGCTGTTGGTTATCTCGGATTGAAAAAAGAATTACAAAACCACCCAAATGCGATTGGTATTTTCTTAGAAACCGCGCATCCAATTAAGTTTCTGGATACGGTTGAACCAACATTAAACGTAAAACTTCCTATTCCTGCACAAATTGAAAGCGTTTTAGGAAAAGAAAAAGTGAGTACAAAAATTAAAACGTACGAGGAATTGAAAGCGTTTTTGGCGTAAAAATTAAATATAATTTTTTAAATACAAACCGACTGAGAAGTGATTTTTAGTCGGTTTTTTTTATGGAAAGAATTCCTAATATTTATTTTAAGATTGGATTAGTTTATTTTGAGCGAAATCTTTAAGTTTGATTGAGTAAAAAGCTTTACTCATGACAATATTGGCTGGACTGAAACGATTATATGGCTGAAATAAACGAGTTGTCTACTATAATATCTAAATGCGAATTAAAAAATGCATTTAATTTTTTAAATAATTTATCTTAAATAAATATGAATGGAGTTTATGAAATTTCTATTGACATTAAATCAAATAAATGTTTTCTAGGTATTTGGGAGAGAAAAGAGAATGTCATAAGAAATTTAGGTCAACCGGATTTAGAATATAAAATTGACTCAGCTGATGACATCTGCGAAGCTATCATAGCAACTAACTATTATCCATGTTGTGATAAATCAATCCTGAAGACTGATTTTCAACTAGAATCAATAAAAGTCAATGCAAAAGTCGGATATTATTTTCCTAGAATTTTCAAACCAACTCATACAGCTTATGAAAATGAATTCCACATATTAGAGTGGACTTCTGACAATCGTGGAATAGCAAAAGAATTACAGGAAGCATTTCGGGATAAGAATAAAACTAGACTTGAACTACCTCATGACAAAGTCCATTTGATAAATTCAGTTGAGCAACTAAAAACTCTAATTGAAATGCTAAATAGAATTTTAAGAACTATTCACCCCTGTACAAAGAATTTGAATTCATTTGGATTCGAAACTCGAAATCTAATATTATTGACTTGTACTGAATTTGAATCGCAAATATCAGGTATATTACGTGAAAACAATATTAAAAGTATAGCGGGAAATTATACGACTAAAGATTACGTAAAACTGAAAGACGAATTGTTCCTCAAATCATACTCAGTAAAATTTACAAAATATCCTGAACTACCTGAGTTTAGACCTTTTCAAGATTGGAGCGAAGAAAAGCCTACCGCTTCTCTTTCCTGGTATGAATGTTACAATAAAATTAAACATGATAATGAATATAACTTTGAGAAAGCTTCTTTAAATACACTTCTAAATTCCATTTCAGCTTGTTTTATTATACTTATTGCACAATATGGTGAAAATGAAGAAATAAAAGAAATTACTTCAAGATTTTGGAAAATTACCAGCACAAATATGTTAGGCATGGTCTATAAATACGAGTATATTTCGCCTCAAAAAAATTTGCAATGGAAAAAAATGAATTTAAATATTTAGAATATTACAGTCAGCAACCAACTGTGCGAAGTCCCCGCTAGCACGAGAGTCCCGCTCGTGACCATTAACAAGAGGAAATAAGATATTATGATTCAATATACACAATTTCTCTCTGTTAGATAGATGAAAATATTTTCCATACCCAGAACGCTCAGACATAAAAAAAAACAAAATAAGCTACTGACCTAAAAGGATGTAGCTTATTTTATACCTTGGCACTACAATAAAAACCAAACAAAAAAAACAATGAACACAACAGAGCAAATACCACCGCAGTTAAAGCAATCAAAGTTCAGTATCAAAAATATTTTTTTTCCAGACTACGAAAACTACGAAGGCGTACGCAGAATCAATATTTATGTGATGCGGCTGTTCTTCGCGTTAATGTTTGTTTTTGTTGCCACAGATTCCTGGACCGTTATTCTTACCCATGAAGGGGAATGGGATCCTACAAGAGCTGTTGCTTGGTGCACTTGGGCAGCTTACTCAACGCTGGCGCTTTTAGGGGTGTTCCATACGTTGCGTATGTTACCCATTATGCTTTTTATGATTTTTTACAAAGGACTTTGGCTTATTGTTGTTGCTTATCCTTTATGGTCGGCCGGGACGCTCAAAGGTTCACCAGCCGAAGGAATGGCGTATATGTTCACCGGAATTATTATCCCAATACTTTTTATGCCTTGGAAATATGTATTCAAAAAATACATTTTATTTGAGACGAAAAAGAAATGATTTATTTCGATAGCGCGGAAATGCTATCCCTGTCCACAACAATGAGGCAGTACAACAAAAAACAGAAAAAGCTACATTCCTAAAAGATGTAGCTTTTTTATATCAGACCGTTTTAATATTTTACATAACGTCTTTTTAAGGTTTCATTTCTGTTTTTTCTGTCCATGTAAAATTAGATTGTCTTTTATTGATTAACCAATGACCGTTTTCTTTAACATACTCATCATGGTAGATTACGCCCATTGTGGTTTTCATTTTTTTATTATTTTCAGTTCCAATTAATACTACTTGACAGTATGAAATCCCCGAAGCCTTATTCCCATTTAAAGTAACAGTTTGCTGTCCGTTTATGTGATACACCACATCAAAAAGATTGAGAAAACCAGCAAATGCTTCGCCTATTTGTTTTCTTCCTATAAAAGTTGTGCCAGTCTGACCATTATTTACAGAAGAAACTTCGGCATTTTCAGTGAAAAGCAATACTTGGTTTTTCACATCTTTTACATCAGCTAAAACTGAAAATGTATCTACTATGTTTTTGAGGGCAATTCTGTCTTCAATTGCTGCAATTTTTTTGTTATCGTTGTTCATTTTTTGTGCGTTTACTGATAAACAAAGAGTCATTAAAGCGAATGCTAAAATAATTTTTTTCATCTTGATTTTGTTTTGATTGTTATACTAATTAATTCTTATTTCTTGAAGTGCAAAGCTACTGGCACTTTATCCAAAAATTATTACCCGTATTACAGAATGACATACCATTATTACAGAATAGATGCAACCATAGCCGACACATCCAATAGTTTTAATAAATTTGTACTAGATAATTAGAACAATATGAAGCTAATAGCCCACATAGCAACAATAAGTGAGTATAATGATAAGATCGATATTGAAACATTACATCCTTTGGTTAGTTTTATTGATTTTTCAAATGTAGAACCTCAGAAAAGAGAAAGAGAATCGGCAGAAGCAGTAAGCTTCGGCTTCTATTCCATTTTTCTAAAAGAGGACACCAATTGCGAAATAAAATATGGACGAAATAGTTATGATTATCAGCAGGGAACTTTAGTGTTTATTGCCCCACATCAAATAGTGAGCATTATAGAAGATGGCGAAAACTATCAGCCAACTGGTTATGCCCTTTTATTTCATCCTGATTTGATAAAAGGAACTTCATTAGGACAACATATTAGAGAATACCAGTTTTTCTCCTATGATGTACACGAAGCCTTGCACCTTTCAAAACAAGAAAAAAAATTGATACAGGAATGTTTCAAGAAAATAGTTTTTGAACTCAAACAATCGATAGACAAGCATAGTAAAAAAATATTGGTATCAAATATTGAATTGTTTCTGGACTATTGCACTCGTTTTTACGACCGCCAATTTATTACTCGTGAGCATGCTAATACTGGTGTTGTAGAAAAATTTGACATATTGTTAAATGATTATTTTCAATCTGAAAACCCGCAAGCAATTGGTATAGCTACGGTGGCATTTTTTGCCAACGAATTGAATTTATCTGCAAACTATTTTGGAGACCTTATCAAAAAAGAAACTGGTAAATCGGCTTTGGAATATATCCATTTAAAAATAATTGAGACAGCTAAAGAGCTGTTGTTTGACACTGGGAAATCGGTAAGCGAAATAGCCTATGAATTAGGTTACAAATATCCTCAACATTTTACACGCTTGTTTAAGCAACAAGTTGGTTATTCACCTAATGAATACCGATTTTTAAATTTAGACATTTCACAGTAATCCTCCGTTATTAAATATGTATTCTCTTTACGTTAAGGAATAATCTACATTATTTATCATTCTGACGAAGGAGTAATCTCAACAAGCATTAGCAACAAACAAAGATTCCGCCTTCGTCAGAATGACAAATAAACTTACATTTATAAAAAGAACGTTACAAGTTATTAAACTTAAACTTCTGTCCGCCAATCGATGCCTCGTACATGAGTCCGCCCTTTTGCATGGTGAACACCATCACGCCATCGGTATATTTTACATTCGCCGAAGCGCCTTCAGTTACGGCTACCGCTGAGGCTTGTGCGGAAAACTCGAATCGGCTTTCTTTAAACCGATTCATTTCGTTTTTTGTTTCAAAAAATATCACCTCCCGATAGGCTTGTCCGCCAGCCTGAAATCCTATGCTCAATTGCGTTAATTTTGCCATTCCTATTCGCTTGTTCTGCTCATAGACCACGCCGTTACCGGCTGCTCCTCCAACACCGATTCCTCCCTTTCCAACATTAGGGAAAATAACATAACCGTAGGCTTTATCAAAAAGTGCTTTCATCAACGGGTCACTTTTAATGAACTCCGCTTTTGCTGTTTTGCTGTCAGCAATAATTTTATTCTTTTTAGCGGTTGATTGCCCCAATACAGGCGCTATGTTTAGTACACAAGCCATCAGTATTACCCAAAAAATATTTAAATTTTTCATAATTGTATGTATTAAATTGTTGTACAGTTTCTTTTCTCAAAGGTAAAAAAAAATTCTTGCTTAATAGTTAAACATACTGATTATCAATATTATATAATTATTTTATTAAAAAAAACGAGTGATTAATCCCTTTTTTCTACCTTTGAAAAACATAAAGCAATAACCCTAGAATAGAAGTATTTTCCATGATTACAAAAGCAACAATAGAAGACGTTTCCTTATTAAATACATTAATTAATTCAGCCTATCGCGGCGAATCTTCTAAAAAAGGATGGACCACTGAAGCGAACATTTTAGAAGGACTCAGAACCACTGAAAAAGAACTAATAGAAACGATTCAAAACCCAAAAAATACGATTCTGAAATTTACAGAGAATGACCAGATTATAGGTTGCGTATTGTTGGTTGAAAAAGAGCAACAATTGTATTTAGGAATGCTGACGGTTTCGCCAGAATTGCAAAATAGTGGCGTTGGAAAAAAATTATTGCAACAAGCTGAAATTCATGCTTCGGCAATGGGACTACCAAAAATTGTAATGACAGTAATAGCTGTTCGGGAAGAATTAATTGCTTGGTACAAACGCAACGGTTATGTGGATACGGGAGCAAGAGAACCATTTCCGGCAAGCGATGTTCATATTCCGATTTCGGAACAGCCATTGGAATTTATTGTCTTGGAGAAAAGTATTGGATAATTTTTTACCAAGATATAGTGCCTAACGGCACAAAAAGAGCTTTCGAGACTTAATTCGCATTGTATAGGAATTAGATATTTATTTAGAACTAGTAATAATCAATCTTAAATCGAAATAAAATGGCAACTAATAGCAAAACACTTGTTGTAAAAGATTTAGAAGAAAAAACAATTCTGGTTTCCAGAACATTCACTGCGCCACTTGAAAAAGTCTGGCGTGCGTATACTGAAAGTGAATTATTGGAACAATGGTGGGCACCAAAACCTTGGAAAGCCGAAACCAAATCGATGGACTTTTCTGTTGGCGGTTATTGGTTGTACGCAATGGTGGGTCCCGAAAATGAAAAACATTGGGGACGAATGGATTATACAGCCATAACACCACATTTAAGTTTTGAAATTAAAGATAGTTTTTGTGACGAAGAGGGAACTGTAAACACTTCGTTGCCGGTTGCTACAGGAACTATTGTTTTTACGACAACAGAATCCGGTACTTTGGTTGAATTCAAAATGTTTTATTCTAATGAAAAAGAGATTGAAACCATGATTGAAATGGGCTTTGAACAAGGTATTACGGCTTGTTTGGAACAATTGGAAGCTTTATTTCAAGAAAATAAAATCTAGCGATTACCAAAGATTCTATCTATTGTCGGGCGGCTCGCGTAAGGGATTGCGGCGGCATCCTTTATTTTTTTTCTTTAAAAAAATAAAGATAGAGCCAAAAGCCCGACCCCAAAGCGTAGTTGTGGGAATGGAAAAGAGAATTTTGTGCTTTGGGGTTACGCCCAAATAAGGTTTCATGGTTTGGAAATTACTATGCTGCTTTTTGTCACTCTATTAAAAAGCAATATATTAGTGCTGTCAAAATTATATCCGAAAAACGGTATTGAAATACCCCAAACCAATCTCTTTTATGAAAAAAACAGTACTATCCTTGCTCTTCGTTGGATTTTTTACCGCTTTGCATGCCCAGCCTTCAAAAACACCCACAACTCCTACCGCGCCAAAAGAAGAAAGTTCAGCCGCAAATCTTACTTTCAATCCGGATTCGCAAGTGGTGACGGAACATACTACAACTATCAAAGGTCAAAAAGTGCCTTACAAAGCCACCACTGGTACGATGCCGGTTTGGGATGAAGACGGAAAAGCTATAGCCGGTTTATTTTATACGTATTACGAACGCTCCGATGTAAAGGATCGTGCCGCACGTCCTTTGGTTATCTCATTTAATGGAGGTCCAGGTTCGGCTTCGGTATGGATGCAGATTGCCTATACGGGTCCAAGTTTAATCAATATTGATGACGAAGGCTATCCGTTACAGCCTTATGGAATCAAGGAAAATCCATATTCGATCTTGGATGTTGCCGATATTGTTTTTGTAAATCCGGTCAATACCGCGTATTCAAGAGCAACGAGCAAAGAAATACCAACTACTAAATTCTTTGGTGTAAATGCCGACATTAAATACCTCGCCGATTGGATAAATGGATTTGTATCCAGAACCAATCGTTGGGCTTCGCCAAAATATTTGATTGGTGAAAGCTACGGTACCACACGCGTTTCGGGATTGGCGCTAGAATTGCAAAACAGCGAGTGGATGTATCTGAACGGTGTTATTCTAGTATCGCCAACTGAATTGGGAATCACTCGCGGAGTAGCTTCTGAAGCCGCACTAAAACTGCCTTATTTTGCTGCTACGGCTTGGTATCACAAAATGCTGCCTTCTGATTTACAGAACAAAGATTTAACCGCCATGTTACCAGAAGTGGAAGACTTCACCATCAATGAGCTGCTACCCGCAATGAGCAAAGGAGGCGCATTAGACGAACAAAAAAGAAAAGAAATGGCCGCTAAAATAGCACGATATTCCGGACTTTCGGAAAAAGTGGTTTTGCAAAATAATTTAGACGTACCGTATGATTATTTCTGGAAAGAATTATTGCGCGATCAAGGTTTTACCGTTGGAAGATTAGATTCCCGCTACAAAGGAATTGACCGTAAAGCGGCTGGTGACGGACCTGATTTTAATGCCGAACTTACTTCGTGGCTCCACTCCTTTACTCCTGCCATCAATATGTACTTGCGTAATAATCTAAACTACAAAACCGATTTTAAATACAATATGTTTGGTTCTGTGAGACCTTGGGATGATTCCAATGATAAAACCGGAGAAAACCTGCGTCAAGCCATGGCACAAAATCCATATTTGCATGTTATGGTTCAGTCTGGGTATTATGACGGAGCCTGCGATTATTTCAACTCCAAATACAACATGTGGCAAATGGACCCAAGCGGAAGGCTAAAAGACAGAATGTCTTGGAAAGGATATAGAAGCGGTCACATGATGTACTTAAGAAAAGTAGATTTGGAAACTGCCAACGAAGATATTAGACAATTTATAAAACAATCCTTGCCTAAAGCCGGAGAATCGGCGAAATATTAGGTTTAGTATTATTTTTATAAAAAAGGCTGTTCAAAATGATTTTGGACAGCCTTTTTTTTGCCTTACTAATACAATAGCTAATATAAAACCTCATATCAAGGTTAATGGGTAAAACAAACCGTATTTTTGCAGCGTGAAGAAATCAGTTTCAATTATTGGAGGAGGACCCGCAGCACTTATACTCGCTGCATTGCTGGATTGCAAGAAATTTACCGTTACCATCTACGAGAAAAATAAAACACTAGGAAGGAAATTTCTGGTAGCGGGAAAAGGAGGATTTAACCTTACCCATTCGGAACCAATAGCTGAATTGATTGCGCGCTATACGCCACCCCATTTTCTGGAAAAAGCACTCCTTGATTTTGACAACGACGATTTTCGGAAATGGATTCATTCTATCGGTATTCCAACCTACATCGGCAGCAGCAAACGCATATATCCTGAAAGTGGCATCAAACCCATAACTGTGCTCAACGCAATACTTGATGTTTTGACTAAACAAGGTGTTGCTATTCAATACCAACATACTTGGAAAGGTTGGACCAGCGACGATGCCATTATTTTCAATACGGATACAGCAATACAATCAGATTATACCATTTTTGCCTTGGGCGGTGGGAGCTGGAAAGTAACCGGTTCAGATGGCACTTGGCTTGACTTGTTCGAAAAGCAAGATATTGCTATTGTTCCTTTTCAATCATCCAATTGTGCGTATCGTGTGAACTGGCCGGAAGATTTTATTTTGGAACATGAAGGCAGTCCGCTTAAAAATATAGCCATAAGCTGTTTGAATAAAAGACAAAAAGGCGAAGCGGTAATCACACGTTTCGGTTTAGAAGGGAATGCGATTTATGCCCTGAGTCCACAGATTAGAAAGGAATTGGAAAGCCAATACAAGGCAACAATTTTTCTGGATATGAAACCAACGTTACGGTATGATGATTTGCTCGAAAAGATTAGAAAATCAACTTTTAAAAAGACGAGCGAAACACTACAAAAAGAAGTTAAATTGAGTGCTGCGCAGATTGGTCTTTTGAAAAAATACCTTTCGAAAGAAACCTACCTAAATCGGGAATTATTAGCACAAAACATTAAAAAACTGAGTATCGAAATCACCGGCTCTGCCCTATTGAACGATGCAATATCCACAACAGGCGGTATTCAACTGAATGCTGTGGATGAAAATTTTCAATTTAAAAACAAGAAAAGTCATTATTGTATTGGCGAAATGCTGGACTGGGATGCACCCACCGGCGGCTATCTTCTTCAGGCTTGCTTTAGTATGGGCATGCATCTTGCACGTCACCTGAATAGCATTTCTTAATTTTTAATGTTCTAATGTTGACTATAAAAAAGTATTTTGTTTGCGAAATGACTTTCCAACAGTTTTTCCTTTTCAAATTTATTTACAATACCATTTCTTCAAACAAGCGTTGCGTTGTTTGTTCCAAATCATCACACAATCCCGGATGCGGTCTTGAGGTTTGAATAGCTGAACTGCGAAGTGCTGTTAACCACCGGAAACGTGATGGAATATCAAATTGTCCTATTGGTCCTCCTGATTTTTCGCCATGCGCCACTTTCTCGAATGCCTGTAAATTTAAATGCAATTGTTCCAAATCTAAATCGGCTGAAAATAGTTGCAATTTGGCTTCGTTCATCGAGCAAAGCACTTTTATAAACTTCGCTTTTTTACAAAAGAGAATAATACCCACATTGAGGAATTCTTCGCGTTCTACCCTTGGCACAACCCGGATTACGGCATACTCATATAAGTGCTTCTCTTGCATTTTGTGCTTCGTTTATAAAAATTTCGGAATGATTCAAACGTATGGATAAAAACTGGAAATAGACTTCTCGAATGGCTTCCGGAGTTTCATCGGTATCTTCCCATTGCAACCAATCCTCCGGAATCAGATTCACAATATTTTGTAATACATCGTCTGTCAATATTTTTTTGAATATCACATCAGTTTCTGGCAACAAGGAAGCCTGAGGCAACAATACATGGTCTTTTATCAATGCAAAAGGGCTTTGTGCATGCTTTTCCCAATTGGTCCACGAATGATGAAAATAAAGACTGGCACCGTGATCGATCAACCACAATTCCTTATGCCAAATCAACATGTTGGTGTTTCTAAACGTTCTGTCGACATTGGTGATAAAAGCATCTAACCAAACAATTTGGGACGCTAATTTTGGATCAACCAAAGTGACAACAGGATCAAAATTTATGGCTCCCGATAAATAATGCAACGCCAAATTAAGTCCTTGACTGCCTTGAAGTAAATCTTGAATTTCTTCATCGCCTTCGGAACGCCCAAAGGCTTCGTCGAGATTTGCGAAAACGAGTTCTGGCATTTTTAGGTTTAAAACACGGGAAATTTCTCCTCCGATTAATTCGGCAATCAAGGCTTTTACACCGTGTCCGGCACCTTTGAATTTCAATACATATTTAAAATCATCATCGGCTTCAGCGAGCGCAGGTAAAGAACCGCCTTCCCGCAAAGGAGTGATGTATCGCGTAACATTTACGGTTCTAAGATGGGGTGTTTTTTCCATAATCGAATTGGATAAAGCAATTTTGCTTGGATACAAACTTACAAATAAGTAGGATAAAATTCATTTGTGAGCGCTATTTACTCCAATTTTTCTAAACTCAAAAAAGCTTTCCCAATATTTGCGTCAAAATTTATAATAACAAACAATATCTTTTATTTTATAATCTGAAAATTAAGCAATAATTTTTATAAGAAATAGTTTATATTTGAATTACTTTATAAATAACCAAATATGAAAAAAACTATTTATCTATTGCTAATTATAGTTTTAGCCTCGTTTACAACTTCAAAAGAGCTAATAACAATTTCGGGAAAAATTACAAATACAGAGAATGGGACAATCAGTATTAAAGGACAATCATTTGAAAAAGAAATCAAATTAAATGCTGATGGTAGTTTTTCGGAGAACATAAGCATAGCTTATGATGGAATTTACACCCTTGAAACTAGCAAAAACAGCCTACCAATCTATTTGTCAAAAGAGACAAAACTAATGCTGATAGCTGATGATAAAGTCTTTAATGCAAGTATAAAATATAAAGGCATACGAAGTGTTGAGAATGAATATATAGCTAAAAAATCAAATATAATCTCTCAAATTTCAGATGAAGAATTGTATAAATTAGATGAAATGGAGTTCCTGAATAAAGTAAATGAAATTAAAACTTCTATTTCAGCCTTGTACAATAAAACTAAATTTACTAATGACTATTTCAAAGAAAAAGAGGTTGCTAATATTAATTATTTAGAGCAAAAACACTTCTTGTTTTATGAAAATTATCATAATTTCTATGCTCACTTAAAAGGATTTCAAGTTTCAGATAAATTTCCAAAATTTGATAAAAAAATAGATTTAGATAATGATGCTGATTTTTTATTTTCCCGTGAGTATCAAAAATTAGCTGTGTTGAAATTCTTTAATAATATAAAATTTGACGGAACTGATATTGATTTTATTATTGCTAAAATCAATGGTATTAAAGCTATTAAAAGTCAAAACCTTAAAAATTTAATAATTCAGAATTCCATTTATGACGTAAATGTTGATTATGCCAATTATGAAAAAATATACCAAGAATATCTTTCAAACACAAATAATCAAAAATTAAAAGAAAGTCTTACTTCAATTTATAATAATATAATAGCGACACAATCGTATAAAGCATCTCCACAATTTGATTACGAAAACCAAAAAGGAGGAAGAACATCTTTAGAAAGTCTAAAAGGAAAATATGTTTACATTGATGTTTGGGCAACGTGGTGTGGTCCTTGTCTTAAGGAAGTACCATCCTTGAAAAAAGTGGAAGAACAATACCAAGGTAAAAATATTCAGTTTGTTAGCATTTCAGTTGATAACATTAAAGACCGACAAAAATGGAGCAATCTGGTAAACACAAAACAATTGGGAGGAATTCAATTATTAGCAGATATGGACTTCAATTCCGAATTTATTAAAGGATATGGTATCAAGGAAATTCCCAGATTCATTCTTATTGATCCAAATGGAAATATTGTAAATTTCGACGCTCCCAGACCCTCAGATATCAAACTGATTGATTTATTAAACAGTTTGCAACTATAATTCCGAAAGCCCTTTAGTAAGGGCTTTTTTTATACTGTAATACTCAAAAAGGCTTTCCCAATATTTGCAATAACATCTGAAGCGATAAAAGATTGATATCCGGTTTCGGGTAATGCAATATCGGCAGTTAATCCGTGAAGATACACTCCAAGAATTGCTGCACTAATGGGTTCGTAAGATTGTGCCAATAAACTGGTAATCATTCCCGTTAAAACATCGCCACTTCCTGCGGTTGCCAAAGCGGCATTTCCAGTAGTATTTTCATAAACAGTTTCTCCATCTATGATTTGGGTTGGTGCGCCTTTCATTACGATTATTACTTGGTGTTGTTTTGAAAAAGAGATTGTGTTATTGATTTTTTCTTCTTCGGAATACCATTTTCCTATCAATCGTTCCAGTTCTTTGGGATGTGGTGTTAGGATGGTTTTGGGCGGCACTAAAGAAAGCCATTCTTTGTTTTGGGATAAAATATTCAACGCATCGGCATCGATTACTAAAGACGTTTTATTCGTTTTTAAAAACTGATGCAATGCCTTTTGAGTTTCTATTTTCTGACCTAAACCGGGACCAATTCCTATAGCTTGTGGTGCAATTTCGAAAGTGATATTAGAAATTTTTTCCTCTTGAATATCTGTAAGAACCATAACTTCGGGAATGGCGGTTTGCAGAATTGTGTAGCCACATTTCGGAATAAAAACGGTGACTAATCCGCAACCGGTTTTCAAACAAGCTTTGGCAGACAAACTTACTGCTCCTATTTTTCCATAACTTCCGCCAATGATTAAAGCATGTCCCTGAATTCCTTTGTGAGTATGCTTACCTGGCTGTTTGTATCGTTTCTGGATTTCTTTTTGGTTGATGTAAATGGGATTCGTCATTGAAATTTGTTTGTTTAAAATTACGAATTTAATAGGAAACAAATTCGTTAATTGAATCGAAATTCCCTAGCCCTGATAGCAGCGGCATCCTTTAATTAAAGCTTCTAGCCTTTTGAAGGCTGGAAGCTTTAATTAAAGATAGAGCGAATAGCAGGAATTAGCTCCTAAAAAAATGACTATAAATCCTACAGCACGAATTATTCCGAAAACGTTTGAAACTTTAAACTTTGCTTCGCTCCGCCTTTGTCACCCGAAATAAAATCAATAAATTAGCGACTTCAAATTTTATATTAAAACACAATGAAAAATACTGCGCTTACGCACATACACGAGAGTTTGGGAGCAAAAATGCTTCCGTTTGCCGGATACAATATGCCTATTTTATATGAAGGTGTGAATGCAGAACATGAAACGGTACGTAATGCCGTGGGTGTTTTTGACGTTTCTCACATGGGCGAATTCTTGCTTACGGGTCCAAATGCATTGGCTTTAATTCAAAAAGTGACTTCGAATGATGCTTCAACTTTGACAATAGGAAGAGCACAATATTCTTGTTTACCGAACAATGACGGTGGAATTGTAGACGATTTGATTGTTTATAAAATGAAAGACGAGCAATATTTATTAGTGGTAAATGCTTCGAATATTGACAAGGATTGGGATTGGATTTCGGCTCATAATGATTTGGGTGTAGAGATGAGAAACCTATCTGATGATTATTCATTATTGGCGATTCAAGGACCAAAAGCGGTTGAAGCGATGCAATCATTATCGTCAAAGGATTTATCTGCGATTCCGTATTACCATTTTGAAGTGGGTGATTTTGCCGGTATCGAAAACGTAATTATTTCGGCCACAGGATATACGGGTTCTGGAGGTTTTGAGATTTATTGTAAAAATTCAGAAGTAGAACAAATTTGGAATAAAGTTTTTGAAGCGGGTGCCCCTTTTGGCATCAAGCCAATTGGTCTTGCGGCTCGTGATACATTGCGATTAGAAATGGGTTTCTGTTTGTACGGAAATGACATCAACGATACGACTTCACCACTGGAAGCTGGTTTGGGATGGATTACGAAGTTCACTAAAGAATTCACGAATTCAGAAAATCTAAAAAAACAAAAAGAAGCCGGAGTTACTAAAAAATTAGTCGCTTTTGAAATGCAAGAACGTGCAGTGCCAAGACATGATTACGAAATTGTGGATGCTTCAGGAAAAGTAATCGGAATTGTAACTTCGGGAACAATGTCTCCATCCATGAACAAAGGAATTGGTTTGGGTTATGTAACTGTTGAAAATAGTGCTTTGGAAAGTGACATTTTTATAAGAATCCGTAAAAATGATGTTCCTGCAAAAGTGGTGAAATTACCTTTTTACAAGAAATAATAATAAATGAAGAAACTTTCACTTGTATTGTTGCTGACTACATTTTCACTTTTGGGTCAAAATGATGCAAAAACTTGTGAAACACTTTCTAAAATAAATGCGTTAATACAACGTGAACATTACCAACCAAAACCGGTAGACGACAGTTTATCGGTTTTTGTTTTTGATAGTTTTTTGGATGTTTTGGACTCTAACCGAAACTTGTTTACCAAGATTGAATATCAAAAACTATGTGAGCATAGACTTCAACTGGACAATTATATCTTACAGAATAATTGTTCTTTTATGAGTGATTTTGTTGCTGTTTATAAATTGGCTTTAGTCCGAAAAAAGAAAATTTTAGAAAAGATACAACAGGAGACTTTTGATTACAATACGAATGACTCCGTTAAATTTTCGAAGAAAAACTTCCCTTTTGATTTGGTTTTAACGGATATCGAAAGAGTTTGGAGAAAGAGAATTAAGTATGATATTCTGGAAGACATTTCTAAATTGAGTTCGAATTTAGATTCACTGACGCAGAATTTTTCAAAGCTCGAAAAAACTTCTAAAGCAAAAATATTTGACACCAACTTATGCAAAGTAAATAGTATTCTTGGAGACACTAACAGATTAGAAAATGACCTTCAAAATAATTTTTTGAATATTTTTTGCACCTATTTTGATCCTCATTCCAATTATTTTTCAATGGATGCTAAATCCAGTTTTATGTCGGGTTTATCAACGAGTAATCTTTCATTGGGATTAAATATTGGATTTAATGAAAAAGAAGAAATTATCATCGAAGAAATTGTCCCCGGTGGTCCAGCGGCCAAAACGGATAAGTTTGAAAAAGACGATGTAATCCTGAAAGTATCTAATACCAAAGGAGATGCATATTCTGTTTCCTGTTCTTCCATAGAAAAAATTGGAGAATTAATTTTTTCTGATTCGAATATAGAAATTGAGTTGACCATTCAGAAAAAAAATGGAACAGTACAATCTGTACGCCTGAGAAAGCAAGTAATGAAAGCCACTGAAAATGCTGTTTTCAGTTATATTGCCGAAGCGGAAACTAAAATTGGGTACATCAATATTCCTAGTTTTTATTCTAATTTCGATGGATATTCTATTCAAGGTTGCGCTGATGATGTTGCCAAAGAAATTGTGAAACTTCAAAAAGACAATGTTGAAGGTTTAGTAATCGATCTTCAAGACAATGGCGGTGGATCAATGGAAGAAGCCATTAAATTAGCCGGAATGTTTTTAGATATTGGTCCAGTATCTGTTTTGGTAAATAATAAAAATAAGCAAACCATTTTAAAAGACGGGAATCGTGGCAGCGCATACAATGGTCCAATTGTGCTATTAATCAACGGAAATTCAGCATCGGCAAGCGAATTTTTTGCGGCCTCAATGCAGGATTATAACCGGGCAATCATCATTGGCAGTACATCGTTAGGCAAGGCTTCCATGCAAACTATTCTACCATTGGACGAAAACAATCAACAGGGTTTTGTAAAACTAACTATTGAAAAATTCTACAGAATTACCGGTGACAGCCACCAGATAAAAGGGATTGTTCCAGATATTGCTGTACCAGTTTTATTTGACAGCATCATTCAGCGAGAAATTAGTTTTAAAACTGCTTTGAAATATGATATGATTACCACAAAAGCAAGATTTAATCCGTTTTCAAAAACCTATTTCCCCAAAATAGTCGAATTAAGTAATTCAAGAGTGAAAAATGCCTCTCGTTTCAATGAAATTAGTTTGGCCAACAAGCAGATAAATGCACTTTATAACAATCCCAAAAAACCGACTCGCTTAGTTTTTAAAGATGTATTCAATGATATTCATGAAATTGATTCGCTTTGGAAAAAAGTCAAAAAAATTGTGGAAAGCGAAAGTAACAGTACCATTTCGAATAATTCCTTTGATTTGGAGCAATTAAAATTTGATGTTTTTCAACAAGATATTAATCGCTATAAAATCAAAGAGGTAAAAAACAATCCTTATTTAGAAGAAGCAATTGCTATAATAAACGATTATAAGAATTTAAATAAATAACCAACCAAAAAAAATGAAACTAACCTTTACTTTGTTCCTCTTTTTAATTATAATTACCTTTTCTAATGCGCAAGAATTCAAAACTCCTGTTGACTATTTGAATTACATTGGCAAAGAAACTGATGCTATTTCTCGAACAACATGGAAATACACTTCGGCAGTTGCACATAGTAAAAATGCCCGAAGAATTGATGTAACGCGTAAAACATTGGTAAAAAGTATCCAAAATGCCACTAAAAAAATAGAAGCTTTAAAAGATGGGTATAAAGGTGATGTTGAATATAAAGACCAACTACTAGCTTATTTATCAATTTCTGAAAAACAAATCAATCAGGAATATGAAAAAATCATAAACATGCAGGAAGTGGCGGAACAATCCTATGATTTTATGGAAGCTTTTATTTTGGCAAGAGACTTGGTCAATACTAAAATCAATGAAGAAGTGGATAAATTGAATGCCAACCAAAAAATATTTGCAACTAAATATGGCATCCAAATTGGAGAAGATAAAAGTGAATTGGGTAAAAAAATGAAAATCTCCAATGAAGTTTTTGAAAATCATACCCAATTATTTCTGATTTTTTTCAAAGTAAATTTCACAGAATCTCTTTTGATGAATGCTATTGCTGAAAACAATTTGAATGCTATTCAACAAAACAGTAATGCATTAGAACAATATTCGAATGAGGGTTTGGATAAACTAAAAACATTTAAAGCCTACAATAATGATTTAATACTGGTAAATGCTACCAAAAAAGTATTGGAATTCAGTAAAAAAGAAGCGTTAGAATTTAGTCCTAAAGTAGTTGCTTTTATGATGCTCAATCAGAAATTTCAAAAGACTAAAAAAATAATGGATAACAAATCAGTCGCTTCCAGATCAAAGGAAGAAGTGGATAATTTCAATAAATTGGTAAACGAGTTGAATAAAGAAGTTGGTAATTATAATGCTAACAATAATAAATTCAATTCAGAGCGTGCAAATACAATCAATTTTTGGAATGTAACCGGTGATACTTTTATTTCAAAGCACGTGCCAATTGATTAATAAAAATTTTTGAAAAAATAACTAATAACTGTATTTTTGCAGTTCAAAATAAAAAATAGAAATGGGAAGAGCGTTTGAGTTTAGAAAAGGTAGAAAAATGAAACGTTGGTCAGCAATGGCCAAAGCATTTACCAGAATTGGTAAAGATATTGTAATGGCCGTAAAGGAAGGCGGACCAAATCCTGAAGCCAATTCAAGATTAAGAGCCGTAATCCAGAATTCAAAGGCAGTAAATATGCCAAAAGAAAATGTAGAACGTGCCATTAAAAAAGCTACTGATAAAGACACCGCCAACTATAAAGAAGTTTTATTTGAAGGATATGCGCCTCATGGAATTGCAATTCTAGTTGAAACAGCTACAGATAATAATAACAGAACTGTTGCTAATGTTAGAAGTTATTTTAACAAATGCAATGGAACTATGGGAACTCAAGGTTCTGTTGAATTTATGTTTGATCACACGTGTAATTTCAGAATTCCGGCAAACGGAATCGACCCTGAAGAATTAGAATTAGAATTAATCGATTTTGGTGCTGAAGAGATTTTTGAAGATGACGATGGTATTTTAATATATGCTCCTTTTGGCAGTTTTGGAACCATTCAAAAAGAATTAGAAAATAGAGGACTTGAAATTCTTTCTTCCGGATTTGAAAGAATCCCTCAAATCACCAAAAAACTTATAGAAGCTGAAGTCGCTGATGTAGAAAAACTAATTGAAAAATTAGAGGAGGATGATGATGTGATGAACGTATATCATACTATGGAAGAGGAATAGATTTTGATACAATTATACTTTAAACTCTAGCTTTGGCTAGAGTTTTTTTGTTTCACAATTTATGAACTAACAATATTACCTCTGTGATTTATCCTTTAAAGTATTCTTTGAGTTATTTATTAAAATCGGCTGAAAACATAGTTTTAAAACAAACCAAATAGTTTCTTGGAATTATATGCTTCCCTAAGAATTTTACCTTTTTCTGAAATTTTCAAGCAATAAATCAGTAATATCTAAATAAGTTTTTAAAAGACATTTGCCTCCAAATTATTTTCTAAATACCGTTTAAATTATTGACTTTATCTAAAAATAGAAGATTTAGCAAACGAGTATTATTTAATATCTTTTATACTGCTACCAAGTTTCTTATATTTGCTGACTTTTGCGAAATGCTACGCCTTAAAAACAAGCGAAACATCAAACCGTTAGGAGCACAATTATTTTTTGTTATGATCTTCTACAAAAATATAGTCCCTGATTGAATGAGTTTAGTTAGCAATCTAAATTTCCAAATACAGAGTATCGTTCTAAAGAACGTTTTAAATTACAACATCTATGACAAACAACATTCTAATTGAAAATCAATATAAAAGAACCAGTTTATTTGAAAAAGAAAATGTGAACTATTTAGTGCGCATTTTAAAAAGATTCAATACCGTACCAAAGATAAATAACATCAATATTATCACTTCAACCAGTGAGCCTACTGTTTTTAAAATTGTACCCAACAAATCAATTATAATTGGTTCCTCATTTTTAGACAAACCCATTTTAGCGTTAGTCTATTTAAGATATGGAATCGAATGGCAGCTATGGTACAAAGCATTGAATGCCGAGAAAAAAGATGTTGTTTTATGTGATATTGCAGCTCTCGAAGTGATTCGAATTTTTTATAATTTATTACCGAAAGATGATAAGGAAAAATTAGAAAATCTTGATTATATTCTAATTAACTTAATTAAAAATGATGCCTCTTTAAATACTGAATCTTCATTAATAAACGACGAGCTTCAATCTTTTCATGGTTTAAAAAATTCAAACACTGAACTCAAAGAATCTTGGAAACCAATTGTCGAAAATCTTGCAAAACCGACAGAATACATGTTGATGTCTGGTGGTGATCTTCGATTGAATATCGATGAGATTCATTTGCTAAACAAATACGGATGCCGTCCATTCCCAAGACCTGATGCATTTACCTTTGCTTCGTCGACGGCGTCAAGTGTTTCTAATTTTGCTTTTGATAAAACAGATAAAGTGAGAAGTATATTGATTAGAAATAGTCTTAAGAAAGGTTTTCAAAATACTACAATCGAGTTTTCTGAATTGCTAAAAAATAATCTTAGACATATCTTTAAATTAAATGAGGAAAGCGAAATAATTTTTTCACCATCAGGTACTGATTCTTCACTCCAAATAGCAGCCATAACACAAATTATTTCTGACAAAGAAATTACACATATTTTGGTGGCCTCTGACGAAACTGGTAGCGGTGTAGCTGCGGCCTTAAAAGGGTGTCATTTTGAAAACACTACAGCTTTAAATTATCCAATTAAAAAAGACACTAAAATTGAAGGTTTTAGAGATGTTGATTTAATACAAATCCCTTTTAGAGATCAAAATGGCGCATTAAAAACGTCTAATCAATTAGATCAGGAAGTATTTGATGCCGTTGTTAAGACCAGAAATGAAGGCAGACATATAGTATTACATACTATGGACCAATCAAAATTAGGATATCAATCTCCCAGCGACGAATTTATTAAAAAACTAAATACACTTGAAGATTTATCAATTCAAATAATTGTAGATGGTTCACAGCTAAGATTAGATCCAAAAGACATACAAAATTATTTAAATAGAGGCTATATTGTCACCATAACGGGGAGTAAATTCTTTACTGGTCCTCCATATTGCGGTGCATTAATTTTACCTAAAAATGTCAATAAATTAATTCAATCTGTAAAAAACACATTACCCAAAGGATTAAACCAATATTATAATCGTTCTGATTGGCCGACTTCCTGGTTTTGTTCCAATGAATTATCTGAAGGCTATAACTATGGTTCCTATATGCGCTGGAATGCTGCGGTGGTTGAAATGGACAGGTATTACAAAACACCTATTTTATATCGAAATATGGGTATTGAGATGTTTTGTAATTTTGTGGACGACTCCATAAAAGAGGCCACTTTTTTACAGCCTATTTACGGGGATGAAACAAAAACTAAGATTTACAGCAGTAAAGAATTTGGAATAAGAAATATTCGTACCATTTTTCCTTTTTTTATTTTTAAAAACAATGAGGTCTTATCTGTTGATAAAGTAAAAAAATTATATACTTTATTAAATTCTGATTTATCTGATCAGTTTGAAGGTTCTTCTTTAGAAATCATTCGACTTGCTGCCCAAAAATGTCATATTGGTCAAGCAGTTAATGTAAAATATACTACAGAAATTGAAAGTGCTATTTTAAGAATTAGTTTAGGCGCAAGAGTTATTTCTGAAAGTTGGGTCAATAGAGATATTAGTCTCTTTTTTAGAAATATAGAATTACAAATGAGTCAGATCACAATCACTATTAAAAAAATTGAATTGATACTTAATAATTCTGAATTATTGGATTAAATAAAAAGTATTCAAATTTAATATTCAATAAAAAAGTCCCATTTACCTCAGCAAATGGGACTTTTTTATTGAATATTAAATTTATTTTATAAATTCTATTTTTTGAACTTCTTCTTCGTTGATGCTGTCAAAGAAACCTTGTTCGTTCATCCAATCATCGCTAAATACTTTACTCATATAACGAGAACCATGATCCGGGAAAATTGCTATTACATTACTACTAGCGTCAAATTCACCTTCTTCTGCATATTGTCTAATCGCTTGCATCACTGCTCCTGAAGTATATCCAACAAATAAACCTTCTTTTCTGGTAATTTCTCGTGCAGCATGAGCGCTTTCCTCATCGGTAACTTTCATGAACTTATCAATAATATCAAAATCAGTTGCAGATGGAATTAAATTTTTTCCTAGACCTTCTATTCTATATGGATAAATTTCCTCATTATCAAATTCTCTAGTTTCATGATATTTTTTCAATACAGACCCAAAAGCATCCACTCCAAGAATTCTAATAGTAGGATTTTGTTCTTTTAAATATTTTGCAGTACCTGAAATAGTTCCGCCTGTTCCACTACAAGCAATTAAGTGTGTAATTGCTCCGCTAGTTTGTTTCCAAATCTCCGGACCGGTAGACTTATAATGCGCATCAACATTCAACTCATTAAAATACTGATTAATATAAATTGAACCTTTCGTTTCTTCATGCAAACGTTTAGCGACGTTATAATAAGAACGTTCATCATCAGCAGAAACATGCGCCGGACAAACATATACTTTAGCACCTAAGCTGCGAAGCATGTCAATTTTATCTTTAGATGATTTAGAACTAACAGCAAGAATACAGTTGTAGCCTTTTATAATACTGACCATTGCTAAACTAAAACCCGTATTACCGGAAGTTGTTTCAATTATGGTATCACCAGGAGATAAAATACCTCTCCTTTCAGCTTCTTCAATTATGTATAATGCTATTCTATCTTTTGAAGAATGTCCCGGATTAAAAGCTTCTACTTTAGCGTAAAAATTTCCTTCTAAATTTTCAGTAACTTTATTTAGCTTAATAAGTGGAGTATTACCTATTAATTCTAAGACATTATTATAAGCAGTTATTTCTTTTTTCATAAAAAAATAGTTAGTCGTGGCAATCTTTCACTAAACACGAATGTTACAAATTTAACAAAAAAATCTAATTAGTTTTTAATTTCTTCTAAATCTAATAGAAAACTATATTCTTTTGCTAATTCCTTTAGGGCTTCAAAACGCCCTGAAGCACCTCCGTGACCGGCATCCATATTTGTATTAAGATATAAAACAGTGTCATTTGTTTTTTGAGTTCGTAGCTTTGCAACCCACTTTGCAGGCTCCCAATATTGCACTTGAGAGTCATGAAGTCCAGTAGAAACAAACATATTAGGATATTTTTGAGCCTTTACATTATCATAAGGTGAATAAGACAACATATAATCGTAATATTTTTTAACATTTGGATTTCCCCATTCGTCATATTCTCCAGTTGTAAGCGGAATAGTATCATCAAGCATCGTGGTAATTACATCCACAAAAGGAACTTGAGCAATCACTCCGTTGTATAATTCAGGTGCCATATTTACTACTGCTCCCATTAATAATCCTCCTGCTGAACCGCCTTCGGCATATAAATGTTTAGGTGACGTATATTTTTCCTGAATTAAAAACTTAGAGCAATCGATAAAATCAGTGAATGTATTTTTCTTTTTCAATAATTTTCCGTCTTCATACCATTGTCTACCTAAATCTTCTCCACCGCGAATGTGTGCTATAGCAAATACAAATCCTCTGTCCAGAATAGACAAGCGTGTCGATGAAAAGTAAGTATCCATTGTAACTCCATAAGAGCCATATGCATAAAGCAATAAAGGATTGTTACCGTCTTTCTTTAATCCTTTTCGGTATACCAAAGAAATAGGCACTTTAGTTCCATCAGTAGCAGTGGCCCAAACACGTTCTTCGATGTAATTATTTTTATCAAATTTGCCTCCAAGAACTTCTTGCTCTTTCTTGATTTCTTTCTCTTTGGTTTTCATGTTGAAATCAATAACCGAAGATGGCGTTGCTAATGATTGATAGCTGTAACGCAAGATATCCGTGTCAAAATCAACATTTGTGGTCGTGTAAGCATTGTACGTTTCACTTCCAAAAGGCAAGTAATACTCTCCTGCTCCACTCCAAGGCATTATTCGAATATGATTCAATCCCTTAGAACGTTCTTCAACAACCAAATAGTTGCTAAAAATCTCGATATCTTCCAGTAAAACCTCTTTTCTATGGGCAATTACATCTTTCCAATTTTCTTTTGCAGTAGCGTTTTCAGGCGTTTTCATCAACTTGAAATTTGTCGCCTTATCATTATTGGTAAGAATATAAAAAGAATCTCCAAAATGAGAAATACTGTACTCTAAACCACGAACTCTTGGTTGAAAAACAACAAATTCTCCATCTGGATTATCAGAATTAAGTATTCTATATTCAGTAGTTAGTGTACTTCCTGAACCTATAACAATATATTTTTTGGACTTTTCTTTACCTACAGAAACATTGAACGTATCGTCTTTTTCATTAAAAACTAATACATCTGCAGCAGCATCTGTGGCTAATTTATGCTTAAAAACTTTATCAGAACGCAAGGTAACTTTGTCTTGTCTGGTATAAAAAATGGTTTTATTATCGTTTGCCCAAACTGAGTTCCCTGTAGCATTTTCGATTTTGTCCGAAAGAATTTCTCCCGTTTCAAGATTTTTTATCTGTATGGTGTAAATTCTTCTTCCAACAATGTCTATTCCAAAACTTGCAAATTTATTGTCCGGACTCACACTCAAACCTCCTAATTGAAAGTACGAATGCCCTTTGGCCAAATCATTGCAGTTGAATAAAATTTCTTCATTGGCAGAAAGACTTCCTTTTTTTCTCGAATAAATGGGATAATCCTGCCCTTTTTCAAAACGGGTAATGTAGTAATAGCCGTTGTATAAATAAGGAACTGACTGATCATCTTCCTTAATTCTTCCTTTCATTTCCTCAAACAATTCTTTTTGAAAATCTTTAGTATGAGCAGTCATTGCATCATAATATGTGTTTTCCTTATTCAGGTAATCAATAACTTCGGGATTTTCTCTGTCATTTAACCAGAAGTAATTATCAATTCTTGTCTCATTATGTTTTTCTAATGATTTAGGAATTATTTTAGCTACTGGAATTGGACTTTTTTTTAACATTTGTTGTGCTTTTGTATTAGTAAATGAAGTTACAAAAATAACACAAAGAGAAGTTATGATGAGTCTATTTTTCATGAATATTTTGTTGAATATGACTATGCAATATACTAATTTTGTGATTCAATTAATTTAAAAAAATTAAAACATGGATTTAATGGGAATGATGGGCAAACTTAAAGAAACCCAACAAAAGATAGAAGACACTAAAAAACGTTTAGACACAGTCCTGATAGATGAGCAAAGTACCGATGGTTTATTGAAAGTGACACTAACTGCCAATCGCTCCATTAAATCAATTACTATTGACGATTCTTTGCTGGAAGACAAAGAACAATTAGAAGATTATATGATTTTGGTACTAAACAAAGCTATCGAAAAAGCTACTAAAGTAAATGAAGCTGAACTTGATGCTGTTGCAAAAATGGATATGCCAATGATTCCAGGAATGGATAATCTTTTTAAATAAAAAAGTTTAAAGTTTAAGGTTTACTGTTTTTTCATCGCTATAAAAACGTTAAACCTTAAACTTTAAACAAATTTTACAAACAGAATTATACTAATTTTTGGAGTGTTTCCAAAACATAAGTATGCATCACTTCTCTATAATCAAGATGCGTTACAATTCTCAATTTTCCATGTCCCATCGAGCTGATTGAAATGTTTTTTTGTTTTAAAACTTCAATTAGATTCTTCTCGTTACAATTTGGTACCAATGAAAAAATCAAAATATTAGTCTCAACTGGCTCTACAGAAGCGACCCAGCTTAACTTTTTCAATACTTCTGCAATTTCTTTAGCTCTACGATGATCTTCAGCAAGGCGTTCTATATTGTTATCCAAAGCATAAATTCCGGCTGCTGCCAAATATCCTACTTGACGCATTCCGCCACCAAATATTTTTCGAACACGCAACGCTCTGTGAATAGTCGCTTTATCAGCCAATAAAACAGAACCAATTGGTGCTCCCAATCCTTTGGATAAACAAACCGAAATAGTATCGAATAATTTTCCAAATGCTTTTGGATCTTGCTTTTTGGCTACCAATGCATTCCAAATTCGGGCGCCATCCATGTGGAATTTCAAATTATTGGCATCGCAAACCTGTTTTATTCTTTGCAAGTCTTCTAGTTCGTAACAAGCGCCTCCACCTTTATTGGTTGTGTTTTCCACACAAACTAAACTCGTTAAAGGACTGTGATAAAATTCAGGGTCATTAATTGCTCCCGCTACTTGTTCGGCAGTTATCATTCCGCGGTTTCCGTCTAATAAACAGCAAGAAACTCCGCTGTTAAAAGAAACTCCACCACCTTCATAATGATAAACGTGCGCGTATTTATCCGCTATTAATTGTTCGCCGGGCTGTGTATGCAATTTTATCGCTGCTTGATTGGCCATTGTTCCTGAAGGGAAGAAAAGTCCTGCCTCCATACCAAACATCGCTGCGACTTTTGCTTCTAATTCAATAACTGTTGGATCTTGTTTGTAAACATCATCACCTACAACTGCTTTGAACATATATTGCAACATTTCGTTGGAAGGCTTTGTGATGGTATCGCTAATTAAATTTATTTCCATATTTTTTTATTATCAGTACGGGCAATTCTCGAATTGTCCCTTCGTAAAATTTTTCTATTTTTGTGCCACAAATTTACATAATACCGTTTGTTAATTCAAACTAGTTCAGTTAAAACTAAACTAAATATATTACACAACGGAATTTTTTGTAAATATTGAAAACAGACCTATCAAATTAATATAATTTTATGACAACTACCGAACAAATTAAAGGTATTGTGGAGCGCCTTGGTGCGTTGAGGAGGTATCTTTGACGTTGATGCCAAGCTAATTGAGATTTCTAATGAAGAAGAGAAAACTTTTGCTCCCGACTTTTGGAACAATGCAAAAGAAGCGGAACTCATTGTAAAAAATCTTAGAAACAAGAAAAAATGGATTGAAGATTACAATAAAGCTGTCGAAATGACGGATGAATTGCAACTCGCCTATGATTTTTACAGAGAAGGAGAACTTACCGGAGAAGAATTAGACGAACATTACAACGCCACTCAAGCTCATATTGAAGCAATCGAATTCAAAAATATGCTTTCGGATGAAGGTGATACGTTGAGTGCTGTTGTGCAAATAACTGCTGGTGCCGGTGGAACCGAAAGTTGTGATTGGGCCGAAATGCAAATGCGTATGTACATGATGTGGGGCGAAAAATACGGCTATAAAATCAAAGAACTGAATTTCCAGAAAGGTGAAGCAGCTGGAATAAAAACCGTAACACTCGAATTTGAAGGCGATTATTCCTTTGGCTATTTGAAAGGCGAAAACGGCGTACATCGATTGGTTCGAATATCACCGTTTGACAGTAATGCCAAGCGTCATACGTCGTTTGCATCCGTTTATGTGTATCCGCTTGTAGATGATAGTATCGAAATTGACATTAATCCTGCCGATATCGAAATTACCACTTCGCGATCCAGTGGTGCGGGAGGACAAAATGTAAATAAAGTAGAAACTAAAGTACAATTGTTTCACAAACCAACCGGAATTCAAATACAATGTTCTGAAACACGATCACAACAAGATAACAGACAACGCGCGATGCAAATGTTACGTTCTCAATTGTACGAAATTGAGTTAAAAAAGAAACAGGCACAACGCGCTGATATTGAAGCCGGGAAAATGAAAATAGAATGGGGTTCACAAATCAGAAATTACGTGATGCAACCCTATAAATTAGTCAAAGATGTTCGAACCGGCCATGAAACCAGCAATGTTGAAGGCGTAATGAATGGAGAAATCGATGAATTCCTTAAAGCATATCTCATGATGATGGGACAAAAAGAAGAGTAAAAATATTCTACTATTAAATTTAATCCTACAGTAAGCTAAAGCTATATTGTAGGATTTTTTTGTTACTTTTGTTCAAAAATCATCACGTTACCATGAAAAAATTACTTGTATTATTCGTTTTGTTATCCTCCATAACTTTTTATGCACAGAAAAAAGTATATTTTACAGAAGATTTCAAAGAATTACCTTCTGCAGATAATGCGATTTATTATACTATTTATGAAGAGAGTCCAGAAGGAACATTGCGAACAACTTACTACCTCAATAATTCTCTTTTTACCAAAGATCATTTTTCAAATTACAAAAGACGAATTTTAAACGGCACATCTGAAAAGTGGTATAAAAATGGCACTAAACAAATGCTGGCAATATATATTAAAGGCAAACAAGAAGGCGTTCAAACTCGATATTTTGAAAACGGTCAAGTAAAACGTACCGAAAATTTTAAAAATGGAGAATTTGTTAATGGAAAATGTTTTGATGAAAACGGAACTGAAATAGCGTTTTTTCCTTACTACGTAAAACCTGAATTCCCAGGAGGAATGAAAGCTTTTTATGATTATGTAGCAAATAATTTTAAATCTCCAAACAGTGGTAGAGGGGAAATAAGAATTGGATTTTATGTTGAATTAGACGGAACTTTAAACCACTTCGAAGTTGTAAAAAGTATCAATAAAGAGATGGATTTGTCAGCTATACGATTATTAGTTAATGGCCCAAGATGGACTCCAGGTAAAATAGATGGTAAAGAAACACGTGTGAAATTTGGTATACCAATTACCGTTCTATAGATTTTTCACGATATTTTTAAGAATTGCTCCTTTAAAATTTAAAGCCATTCTATCAAGGAAACCCCTACTCCAATAGTAGTTTGTAAATTATTATAATCAATCAGCGTTTCACCATATCCATGAGAGATTAGCAAGTATCCCTTAAGATTATCTTTTATGGGATACGACCAGGAAAAGGATGAATTCCCTCTTGTTTTTGAATTAAAATTTAGATTATGGCTGCCAATAAAAGAAAATATATTACCATTTTTGGTATAAATCACATTTATATCACCACGTCCAACATATTCTGAAATATCCGGATTATCATCTTTCTCTGCAGGCAGACAAAACCAAGGCCTAAGATAAATTGTCCAATTTTTACTTTCTAATCCTGCATGAAGAATAACTCTGTTCCAACTTCTTGAAAAAGGTTCGCTCTTCCCGTTAGACTGGTGATTGAAAGCCACTCCTACCATTCGGGCTTTAAAACCCAAAAAATTAAATTTAACAGGAACATTCAAAATAAGTTCCGGCTCGTAATTCACTTCTCTAAAGGGTCTTGAAAGATCATTATTATAGATTTGCCAATGTGATATTTGTGTATAAGCAACCCATAAATCGCCGTGTCCCCAGAAAATTCCCTGCAATACTTTGGTCTTGAAACTCAATTGGAATTTAGCTTCTATATTATTATAATCAACTCCATCAGGAGCAACATAATCAGGATCTACATTTCCTGAAATAGGTTGTTCATTTGGATTATTTGTCCATCGAACCGGCAAAACATACATCGGTTTATAAGGAGTCAACAAAAATGTCCCTCTAACAGAAGTGGTGTCTAATTCCCAGCGTTCAGTCAAATCCCGGAGTTGTGTTTTACTGTTAAATAAAGCCTGAATTTGTGCATTTGCAGAAAAACCAGAAAAGAAAAGTATAAAAACTGAAAATTTTATTTGAAATGATTTCATCAGGTACAAGCATACATTAGACAACAAAATTAATTTTTTAAGACTCCCTTTTGTTGTGAATTTATTTTTATTACTTATATAAATAACACTTTTTTATCTTGTTAAAGAATTTATTAAGATTAGGAATTTTAACCCTAAATTCTTTTATTTGATAATTATTAAACAACCAAATCCAATATATACTTAATGAAATCCTACACAATTCAAGAAATAAATGAGATTCTAAAAGGAGAAATAGTCGGGAATACTTTTCAAAGTATTACTGCGCCTGAACAACTTGAAGCCGCTAATGAATCTGAAATTTCATTTATTGGAAACAAAAAATACGAAAAATTTTGGTCTGCATCCAAGGCTTGTGTAGCGGTTGTCAACGAAGATATATCTATAGAACCCGGAGAAGACAGGGCTTTCATAAAAGTAAAAAATGCTGATTTAGCAATGTCTCAGGTATTGGAACTTTTTGCACCTCCAACACCAATATTTACAATTGACATTCACCCAACAGCAGTAATTGATTCAACTGCAACTATTTGTAATGGTGCCCGAATTGGTGCAGGATGTTATATAGGACCTAAAGTTATAGTTGGAGACAATGCAACTATTTATCCAAATGTGACTATACTTGACGAATGTACAATAGGAAAAAACACCGTGATTTGGTCAGGAACAGTTATTAGAGAACGCTGTCATATTGGGAATGATTGTATTTTGCATCCCAATGCAACAATTGGTGCCGATGGTTTTGGTTTTCGTCCTGATCCACAAAGAGGTTTGGTGAAAATTCCACAAATTGGAAATGTTATTATTGGTAACAGTGTAGAAATTGGTGCTAACTCGTGTGTTGATAGAGGAAAATTCAGTTCAACGGTTTTAGGAGATGGTTGCAAAATTGATAATTTAGTTCAAATAGGTCACAATAGTAAATTGGGCAAATTCTGTATTATGGCTGGAAACAGTGGACTTGCAGGATCAGTAACATTAGGAAATGGTGTAATCATTGGCGGAAGCGCTTCTATAAAAGACCACACCACTATTGGCGATGGTGCCATTGTTGGTGCAGGTTCCGGTGTTACAGGAGATATTCCAGCAGGGAAAACCATGTTAGGATATCCAGCTGTTGAAGCTCGTGATGCATTAAAACAATGGGCAATTTTGAAAAGACTAGTTAATGAGTCAAAAAAATAAACACTTACTTTTTTATTAAATTCATAAAAAAACAGAGATAAACTTCTGTTTTTTTGTTTTAATAGTAAACATATATTCGATTTTCATCAAAATCCAATTAAAATAATAAAATTTATTTAGTTGGATTTTGTATTTTAGCACAAAATTTTTTTAACACTATTTCATCATGGATTTGAACTTCAACAAAAACGAAGACCACAATAAACTTTTACTTTCAGCATTGCGACAAAAATTAAGCGTAGTCAAATTAGGAGGTGGTGAAAAACGTATCCAAAAATTACATGGCGAAGGCAAAATGACAGCACGCGAGCGTATTGATTATTTATTGGATCCAAAAGCAAAATGCATAGAAATTGGGGCGTTTGTTGGTGAAGGAATGTATGCAGAACATGGTGGCTGTCCCTCTGGTGGAGTTGTTGTGAAAATAGGATATATCAAAGGAAAACAATGTATTGTTGTAGCTAATGATGCGACTGTAAAAGCAGGTGCTTGGTTTCCCATAACTGCAAAGAAAAATCTGCGTGCGCAAGAAATTGCAATGGAAAACAGATTGCCAATCATCTATTTAGTGGATAGTGCAGGCGTTTATTTGCCTTTGCAAGATGAGATTTTCCCGGATAAAGAGCATTTTGGTCGCATTTTTAGAAATAATGCTCAAATGAGCAGCATGGGAATTACCCAAATTGCAGCTGTAATGGGAAGTTGTGTTGCTGGTGGTGCTTATTTACCAATTATGAGCGATGAAGCGATGATTGTGGATAAAACAGGAAGTATTTTCTTAGCCGGAAGTTATTTAGTAAAAGCTGCCATTGGCGAAAGCATCGATAACGAAACGTTAGGCGGAGCAACTACACATTGTGAAATTTCGGGCGTTACAGATTACAAAGCAAAGGATGACAAAGACGCATTAGATAAAATAAAAAATATTGTTGACAAAATAGGCGATTTTGATAAAGCTGGTTATAGCCGAATTAAATCAGAAAAACCCGCATTAGACGAAAAAGAAATTTACGGTGTTTTACCAAAAGCCCGAAATGAACAGTACGATATGATGGAAATCATCAATCGTCTGGTTGATAATTCCGAGTTTGAAGCCTATAAAGACGGTTATGGTCAAACCATTATTACCGGTTATGCCAGAATTGACGGTTGGGCAGTTGGAATTGTTGCCAACCAACGAAAAGTAGTAAAAACCAAAAATGGTGAGATGCAGTTTGGAGGCGTAATTTACTCTGATAGCGCTGATAAAGCAACCCGTTTTATCGCTAATTGCAACCAAAAGAAAATTCCTTTGGTATTCGTTCAAGATGTTACCGGTTTTATGGTTGGATCAAAATCTGAACATGGCGGAATTATTAAAGACGGTGCCAAAATGGTGAATGCTGTATCCAATTCAGTTGTACCAAAATTCACGGTTATCGTAGGAAATTCCTATGGAGCCGGAAATTATGCCATGTGTGGAAAAGCGTATGACCCAAGATTAATTTTTGCTTGGCCTAGTGCTGAACTAGCCGTTATGGGCGGAACGCAAGCTGCGAAAGTATTGGCACAAATTGAAGCTTCTTCGCTTAAAGCAAAAGGCGAACTGGTTGACGAAACCAAAGAGAAAGAATTGTTTGATAAAATCAAAGCTAGATATGACGAACAGGTTTCGCCTTATTATGCAGCATCACGATTATGGACTGATGCAATCATCGATCCTTTAGACACCAGAACCTGGATTTCTATGGGTATTGAAGCGGCAAACCACTCGCCTATTGAGAAAAAATTTAACTTAGGAGTAATTCAAGTTTAACCACTCATTTACAGTTACTTAAACTTATATTTTGTATATTTATAACTGCTTTTAGGAACCATATTAATGGTTCCTAAAAGCAGTTATAATGCCCTAAAAAATCTTAACCTAATTCATTTAATTATCTAAAATTAAAAGAAATGAAAAAGATTTTTGTTTTACTAACAACACTTTTATTGTTAGTGGGGCAGTTTATATATGCACAAAATAAAACCGAAAATACTATTTTGTCAAAGGATAAGAAACCTTTTTATCTCGAAACAGGAATCAACGCATCGCTGCCTGTACACATACAAATGTATCGAAGTCATAGACTTGCTCTAGGCATAAATGCCAGAGCTGGAAAAATAATTTCTAGAAAATTAGAACTCGGAATCCGATTTGATTATGATTATAGATTCATTAAAAAAGGCAGTCGAATACTGACTCCCGAAAGCACATTGACAGAAAGAGCTTTACATAGTAATTTTAGTTTATTCAGTATTAAACCAAATGTTCAGTTTAATTTAAATTCAAATTATTTTTTGGGAGTCGAAACCGGTTTAGGATATGCACTTTCTGATGAAGATAGTAAAATTGGATTGGGTTTTGTATCTGAATATGCCAGTGACCAACAATTTGGATTGTGTTCAGGTCTGTATTTTGGAAAATCATTTGACATTGGTTCTAATAAAGACAAAATCAGTTTATCTCTTAATTTCACTCAATTTTTAGCTCTTGGCCATGCAGAAAACAGCCTTGGTTTGCGAATAAATTACCTGTTCCTAAAGTAAATGAAAGTATTTCAAATTATTAAAAATTACTCAATCCTTTTTAAAATTTAACTTCTCTACTCTCGCTATACTTATAAATTAAGACACCATTATTAGTAATTTATTTGCAAAAGCTACCGTACAATTCTTTTGAACGAAGAAAACATTCAAAGTTTAGTTTTCTTTAACAATTATAAATTATTCAATTAAAAATCAGTAACTTAGTACTACATTTTTAAAACTATAGTATTATGAACAGCGTCAAAAATTTAAACAAATGGGCGAATACGCACACTTATTTAACCGTGGATTTGGTACGAATAGCACTTGGAGTATTTTTGTTTATGAAAGGAATCTCTTTTATAACGAATATCCAATATTTAAATGATCTGATATCTCCAATTGACAGAATTGGCGGTGGAATGTTTCTCGTTCATTATATTGCTCCGGCGCACATGGTTGGCGGCATAATGATTGCATTTGGTTTATTGACAAGATGGGCAATAATAGCACAACTTCCTATATTAATAGGTGCTATCGTAGTAAATTTTATGGGAGAAATGCATTCCCAAAATTTACTTTTGGCATTACTGATATTAGGAATTTGTATCTTTTTCTTATTCTACGGAAGTGGGAAAAATTCAGCTGATTATTACTTTAAAATGGAGCAATAATTAAATAAAAAAGCTTCCAAAAGTAACGGAAGCTTTTTTATTAAAACAATTTAAATACTTTCTATAATTTCTTTGCGTTTTATCTTCCCGTTTTCGGTTTCAGAAAATTTAGAAACATAAAAAACTTCTTTTGGTTTTTCATATTTGTCTAAACCATCAAAAATACTGTCGTCCAATATTTGTTGTTCCCCTTCAATAACAATAACTAATTTTTCACCTAAAACAGCATCTTGTTTTCCGGTTACAAAAAATCTTGAGTTAATTTTATCCGATAACTTATCTTCAATTTTTTCAGGAATCAATTTGATTCCACCGCTGTTTATTACATTATCAATACGACCTAAAAAAAGAAATTGATTTTCGCCTACAAGTTCCACTAAATCATTTGTGACAATAGATTCATTAGAAATTTTTAAAGCATCAATCACCAGACAATTTCTATCATCTTGGCTAATTTTAATATTTGGCAAAATTGAAAAAGTCTCCTCTCCTATTTTCTTAGCTGCAATATGAGTGATCGTTTCCGTCATACCGTAGGTTTCATACACTTCTGTTTTCAATTTAGAAAGTCCTTTTTCAAGAGTATTGTTCATTTTTGCACCACCAACAATCATCTTTTTTACATTCTTCAACTCTGATAAAGAGTTTTGAGCTTGTAAAGGAACCATCGCTACAAAATCATATTTGGTATCGTTTTGCAACATAGGATGAGAACTTGGCGCAACAAAATCAACATCAAGACCCAGAATAAAACCCCTCACAAACATCATTTTTCCTGCAATATATTTAGTAGGTAAGCAATGTAATACTTTGTCTCCAGGTTTTAAATCGAAAAAATCACCCGTAGCAATTGCTGAATTGACCATCGCTTGTTTATCGACACGAATCAATTTTGGAGTTCCGGTAGTCCCGGAAGTATTCATTTCTATATACGATTTGTTATCAAACCAATCGAGTACAAAATCTCCCACTGATTTCTCGAATTCGTCTCCTTCTTTTATAAAACTGTACGCTACTCTGCATAAATCATTTCGATTCAGATGAAACCCGTTTAACTTAAAGAGGTTGTGGACATTATGATATGTTATTGTATCAATCATGATAGGTTTATTTTAAATTATTGAACAGTTTTAATGATTAAATATTTCCAGTTAGTTTTTCTTTCCAATTGGTCCAATTGTATTTTTTACTAAAGATAAATAAAAGTATTGGGTAAATAAGAACCACCGGCAGTATAACATCTAATCCGGCTGAAGGTTCCGAAATATCTTTAAAAACAGAATTGGTTTGAAATGCAGACCAATCAGAAGTAACAAGTAAAGCACCTACTAAATTATTGGCAGCATGAAATCCTAAAGCCAGCTCCATTCCTTCATCCATCAATGTAATAATTCCCAGTAAAAGCCCAGTTCCTATATAATATACAAGTACTATATGCCCTATTTTAGCTACTTCAGGATTAAAAATATGCATTCCTCCAAAGATAACCGAAGTCATCAATAAGGGAAACCATTTATTCTTGGCAAGATTAGCAAATCCCTGCATTAAGTATCCTCTAAAAATATATTCTTCAGAACTGGTTTGAATAGGAATTAGCACTACACCAATTACGACTAAAATTGCAAATGGCACTGGTTTAAAATTGATTACAAAATCGTTGGGATTAGAAAAATAGAATAGCAAAGTGGATACAATTGTAAAAACGGACCAAATCATAAAAGAAAATCCAACTCTTTTCCAATCTATTTTAGCTCTTGATGTTGTTACAGAAAGCATCGTTTGTCCATGTAAATTACGAATTACCAACACTATACCTAGCATAATAAAAACGAACGAAATCAGTATTAAAAATAAAGTCAGATTTGAGTCAAAAAAACGCATTACCGATTCATTATCTGTTGGATAAGGTTTTCCATTGAAAATTGTTTCATACAATATCCCTATTAAAAGTGGCAACTGACCCACAAATGAAGCGCAAATTATTATTATTGAACCTAAAATATATTTCCAAAAATGATTCTCTGATTTTATTCCCTGTTCTATAAACATATAATTTTCGTTTTATTTTTATACTTAATTAGTTTAGCAAATGCTATTTTTGTTACATCAATACTAATCCTTGAAATACCCATTTATAATAACCCAATAGTATTAACTATGATACAAATATACCATAATTCACGCTGTGGAAAATCCAGAAATTGCCTCGCATTTATTGAGAACTCAAAAAAAGAGTTTGAAATCATCAATTATTTGACAAACCCACCTTCATTTGAAGAGTTGTCAGCTATTATTCAAAAATTAAACATAAAACCCATTGAATTAGTCCGCCAAAAAGAAAAAATTTGGATAGAAAATTTTAAAGATCAAAAATTGAATGATGAACAAATTATTCAAGCCATGATAACGCATCCAATTCTAATTGAAAGACCAATTGTAATCGATGGAAACTCGGCTATTATAGGACGTGATTTAGAAAAAGTGGCCTCTTTTATTTTATAAAAACCCGGTTGTTTTAATTAACATTTTTTTGTGATTTGTAGTATTAAACCAAATCCTACTTTTGCAATCTAAAGTTTGTAACCAAAGTTTTTAAAAAATGAAAAAAATGAAATCCGTTTTAATTCTTGTTCTCTTTTTTACGACCCTGTTCAGTTTTGCTCAAGCTCCACAAGCTCAACAAGGTCCTGCAGTTCCAAAAATTAAAATAACAGGTAAGGTAATTGAAAAAATAAGTAAACAACCTCTTGAATACGCTACAATTACTTTTTTAATTCCAAACAATCCAAAACCAGTTGCTGGTGGAATTACAAATCCAAATGGGGAATTTGAAATTGAAGTTAAACCGGGTGTTTATGATATAAAAATTGAATTTATATCTTTTAAAATAAACGAAATTAAACAAAAGAACCTTCAAAAAAGTACGAGTTTAGGTTTAATCAGTTTAGATGAGGATGCGAATCAATTGAATGAAGTTGTTATTCGTTCTGAAAAAACAACTGTTGAAATAAAATTAGACAAAAAAGTATACAACGTAGGGAATGACCTTATGGTAAAAGGAGGAACTGTTAGTGATGTTTTAGACAATATCCCTTCTGTTGCTGTTGATGTTGAAGGAAATGTAAGTCTTCGTGGAAATGAAAATGTAAGGGTTCTTATTGATGGCAAGCCTTCAAATGCTATTAATATTGCTGAGGCATTGCGATTAATTCCAGCCGATGCGATTGACAAAGTAGAAGTTATTACCAATCCATCTGCACGATATGATGCCGAAGGTGGTGGTGGTTTATTGAATATTATCTTGAAAAAAGGTAAAAATCAAGGTTTGAACGGAACTTTTATAGCTTCAACCGGATATCCTGAAACATACGGTTTAAGCGGTACCTTAAACTATAAATCAAAAAACTTTAATCTTTTTACTACTCAAGGATACAATGATCGTAGTAATCCCGGAAATGCATTTACAGATTCAAGATATTTAAATGCTGATAATTCTACTCGAAATTATGTAAATGAAACTAGAGAAAACGAAAGAGATAATAAAGGGTATAATGGTAATTTTGGAATGGAATGGTATTTAAGTGAAAGCCTTTCTTGGACTAATACCTTTAACTATAGAAAAAGCAACGGTATCAACGTTGATAACGTTTTCCAAAATAATTATGATTCAGGATTTAATTATGACTATACCCGTAATCGTATCAATTTAGAAAATAGCGACAGTGAAAACGTAGAGTTTGCAACAAACTTCACTAAGAAATTTAAAAAAAACGGTCATAAATTAACCATTGACGGTTCCTTTTCTACTAATGATGACATCAACGATGCGCTAATTACAGACACTGCTACAAATACAAGTGTGATAAAATTTGATAACACTATCAACAATCAAACTCAAAGCAGAAATTTACTTCAAATGGATTATGTTTTACCTATTGGAAAAGGAAGCCAGTTTGAAGCAGGATACCGTGGTGATTTCTCAGAATTACTTACTGATTACAGAGTAGAAAATGATGGAGTAATCAATAACAACTTCACAAATACATTAGAATACAAGGAGAAAGTTAATGCGCTTTACACTCAATATGGTGTAAAAATTAATAAATTCTCAGCCCTTTTCGGATTGCGTTTTGAGGATTCCAATATTGAAATCAATCAATTAGCGACCAATGATTTCAACACTAAAAAATACAACAACTTTTTTCCAAGTGCTTTCTTCACTTATGAAATATCAGACAAAAGCAGCGCTTCTTTAAGCTATAGCCGAAGAATTCAAAGACCTAGAGGAAGAATGTTGAATCCGTTCAGCAACTTGTCGAGTAACATCAATATTTTTGTTGGAAATCCAGATTTAGATCCTGCGTTTTCAGATGCTATTGATTTTGGTTACATCAAAAGATGGGAAAAATTAACCTTCAATACTTCCTTATATGTAAATAAAACAACAGATGTTTTTCAATTTGCAAGAAGAGAATCAGGAGATTTCGTTAACGGAACACCAATCTTAATCAGTTCTCCTATCAACTTGGCAACTGAATATAGAACAGGATTTGAATTTACATTAAACTATTCTCCATACAAATGGTGGAAATTAAACAGTAACTTCAATTTCTTCAGAAACGAAACGCAAGGAGATTTTACCTATACAGATTTTAACAATAATGAAATTGTACAAAATTTTGATAACGTAGCAACATCTTGGTCAACAAGACTAACTTCAAAAATCACATTGCCATACAAAATCGACTGGCAGACTAATGCAACCTATAATGGTCCACAAAATAATGCACAAGGAAGAAGCTTAGGGATTTTTGCAGCAAACATAGCATTCAGTAAAGACGTATTAAAAGACAAAGGAACACTTTCATTCAACGTAAGTGATGTATTCAATTCCAGAAAAAGAATCATGGAAAGTAATCTTCCAGGAATTGTAAGTTCGTACAGCGAAATGCAATGGAGAGAAAGACAGTTTAGCTTATCGTTCACGTATCGTTTTAACAAACAGAAAAACGAAAGAGAACAACAACCTAAGCGAAATCAAAATGAAAATGAAGGTGATTTTCAAGGATAAAAAAATAAGGACTCGTGAAAACGGGTCCTTTTTCTTTTTAGACAAAAAGTAAAATAGCTGAGTATAACGCATAAAAAAAAGGGCCCATAAAATGAGTCCTTTTTTTATTTAACAAAAAGTTTAAACTGATTGTTCTTTCTTCGCTTTTCTTTCTTTATATCTTTCCCATAAAGCTCCACCAATCCAATATTGAACGAAACCTACAAGAAAAAACATTAACCAAAATCCTATAGTAAGAATGGTTAAGAAAAGTAAAAAGCCTAAGTACTGTGAAAATTCAAACATGTTTTCCGGAATTTTTGAATGTAGCCACAAATGTAAGTTTAATTCCTTTTCGTACCAATAAAAAAACATAAAAACTACCAATCAATTTTTATAAAAAAGGAATTATCCGTATTTTTGAGCTCAGAATTTGGAGCTGTTTCCCGCTGTTCACTCTAATCTTTTCTTTTTGGCAGCAAAAAGAAAAGGATTTCTCCCGAAGCTTCGGGATCATCGGGGCTAAAACGTATTAAACGACATAATTATTTTTAAATAACAAGAAATGAAATTCAGAATAGAAAAAGACACCATGGGTGAAGTGCAGGTTCCAGCTGATAAATATTGGGGCGCACAAACAGAACGTTCAAGAAACAACTTCAAAATAGGTCCATCGGCTTCCATGCCAAAAGAAATTATTGAAGGTTTTGCTTATCTTAAAAAAGCAGCGGCTTACGCCAATTGTGATTTAGGTGTTTTGCCAATCGAAAAACGCGATGCCATTGGTGCTGTTTGTGATGAAATTCTAGCTGGAAAATTAGATAACGAATTCCCATTGGTGATTTGGCAAACTGGTTCAGGTACACAAAGTAACATGAACGTAAATGAAGTAGTTGCAAATCGTGCGCAAGTATTAAAAGGATTCAATATTGGCGAAGGCGAACAATTCATCAAAGCCAATGACGATGTAAATAAATCACAATCTTCAAATGATACTTTCCCTACAGGAATGCACATTGCAGCTTATAAAGCAGTTGTAGAAGTTACGATTCCCGGTGTTGAAAAATTAAGAGATACACTTCATGCCAAAGCGGTTGAATTCAATAATGTGGTTAAAATAGGTCGTACACATTTAATGGATGCTACGCCACTTACATTAGGACAGGAAATTTCAGGATATGTAGCGCAATTGAACTACGGTTTGAAAGCGGTTAAAAATACTTTGGCACACTTATCAGAAGTAGCTTTAGGAGGAACTGCAGTAGGAACAGGATTAAATACTCCAGAAGGATATGACGTAAAAGTAGCGGAATATATTGCTGAATTTACAGGACATCCGTTCGTAACTGCCGAAAACAAATTTGAAGCGCTGGCAGCACACGATGCTATCGTAGAAACACACGGTGCGTTAAAACAACTGGCGGTTTCATTGAATAAAATTGCCAATGATGTGCGTATGTTAGCATCTGGACCTCGTTCAGGAATTGGAGAAATCCTTATTCCGGAAAATGAGCCAGGATCTTCTATTATGCCAGGAAAAGTAAACCCAACACAGTGTGAAGCATTGACTATGGTTTGCGCACAAGTTATGGGGAATGATGTTGCAATCTCTGTTGGTGGAATGCAAGGTCATTATGAATTGAACGTTTTCAAACCATTGATGGCTGCAAACTTCTTACAATCGGCCCGTTTATTAGGTGATGCTTGTATGTCTTTTGACGAACATTGCGCACAAGGTATTGAACCTAACTACAAACGTATCAAAGAATTGGTTGACAATTCGTTGATGTTAGTTACGGCTTTGAATACTAAAATTGGGTACTACAAATCAGCTGAAATTGCTCAAACTGCACACAGAAACGGGACAACGCTTAAAGAAGAAGCGGTTCGTTTGGGATATGTAACTCCGGAAGATTTTGATGCTTGGGTTAAACCGGAAGATATGGTTGGAAGCCTTAAATAATTAATGATGAATTGTTAATTATTAATGAGTTATAAATTAAAAACCCTGCAACTTACATTGTAGGGTTTTTAATTTAATCTATTTTAAATAATTGAGCTTCTTAGATGAACTTACATGACTTATATGGTTTAAATTTATCAAAATATAAGTTAATTTTAGTTTAAAAAAACATCCGAAATTCTATTTCTTATTAATTGTATCCATTACTTCTTTCATGATTCGAATGCTTTTCAATTTATCTTCATGATTAAAAATCGGACTCGTAATCATCAATTCATCAATTTGCGTATATTCAATAAATTGCTTCAATTCGGTAACTAATTTTTCTTTGCTTCCTACAAACGAACAAGCAGTCATTTGGTTTACATGAAAATGTTCTTCTTCACGCATAATTCCATCAAGCGAATCAACTGGCGGTTGTAACGGCTTTCTATCATTCCGAATCAAATTCAGAAACATTTGAGTTAAACTCGTGGATAATTTTTCCGCTTCTTCATCTGTATCTGCAGCTATTGCGTTTACACAAGCCATTGTTTTGGGTTGGTCTAAATATTTTGAAGGCTCAAAGTTATCTCGGTAAAATTGAAATGCCTGATACATTTGTTTTGGCGCAAAATGTCCTGCAAAGGCATACGGTAATCCATTGGCAGCAGCCAAAGCAGCACTATCCATACTGGAACCTAAAATCCAAATGGGAACATTAGTTCCTTCTGCAGGAAAAGCACGCACTTTTGCAGTAGCATTATCCTCCGAAAAAAATTCCTGTAGTGCGGCAACATTTTGAGGAAATCGCTGCGATTGTTCGAAGAAATCTTTCCGAATCGCTTGTGCGGTTAAACCATCCGTTCCTGGTGCTCTTCCTAATCCTAAATCAATCCGATTGGGATATAGTGTTTCAAGTGTACCAAATTGTTCCGCAATAATTAACGGGGCATGATTGGGCAACATAATACCACCGGAACCTACACGGATATTCTGGGTTTGACTGGCAATATAACCAATCAAAACTACCGTAGCAGTACTCGCTACGTGCGCCATATTATGATGTTCGGCTAACCAAAAACGGTTGTAATCTAAACTGTCAACCAGTTGTGCCAGTGCTTTTGTTTTTTGTAATGTTTCGCTTGCATTGCTATTTTCGGTAATTATCGCTAATTCAAGTAGGGAAATTGGAATATTTTTAGTCATTATAAATTTCAGATTTTGAACAAAATTAGGCAATTACACAAACTCATTAAATTTTGAGGTGTTAATTGATTTATAATATTTCAAAAAGAAGCAATTTTTTAACCAAGAAAATTTCCATAAAAAAACCTGCAACTTTACATTGCAGGTCTATCTATTTTTTAAAGAAACGGTATTTATTTCCCGTCGACATAATCTTGTAAATAACTAAATCTTGGAGTCAGTTTTCCGTTTTCAGTTATTTTGGCTCTTTGTAAGATTCCATCTTTATCTCCATTGAAAAACGCAGGAATTACATGCTCCATAAACATTTCTCCAAATCCTTCACTGGCATCTTTTGGCAATTCACAAGGTAAATTATCTACTGCCATTACCACAATTGCAGCCGGATGAAAAACATCTACTTCCTTATCTTCACTTGGTAAATATCCGTATAGTGGTTCCGCAATTGTTGATGATCTGAGCGTGCAGGCTATTGGACCATTAACATCACAGGAAACATCGGCAACAATCTTAATTTTACAATCATTAGACTGAAGCATATCACGGGTCAAGATTACTGGAGCTTCATTGGCATGAAAATGTCCTGTAATATAAATATCCGAGACTTTAGTAAATCGTTCAAAATCAGAAACGTATTCTAGTGGATTATCATAAAAATCAGTAAAATCCAACACTTGTCCGTCTTTACGTTTGTTGTATTCTAATACATCAATCTGAGTATAAACGGGTTGTGTATAGTTTTTTGTTAAATAATTTTCAACTGAAACTTCTTTTATTTTTATGGCGTCCAGAATCTCTTTTGCCCCATTCCCTACTTTTCCTGTTCCAGTAACCACAAATTTTAATGGAGGTAAAACCAATCGTTTTAAATGTGCGATTAAGGCTTCTTTACCGGAAAGTGTTTCCGCTTTTGGCAATTTAAATAACTCGAATTTTATTCCAAAAGCTCTTATACTATTGTACGCACCCACAATTCCAGCATAACGTCCAAAACCAATTAGCCTGTGATTATGAGGATTTACAATGGTTTCATGGTCGTATAAATCAATGTTTTTTTCTAAAACGGCTTGTAATAATTTTCTATTGTAAGGTTGCTTTTTTATGGTATGCGAAAAAAAGAAATATGCTTTATTAGGAATCAAATTTTCTACCGGAACTTCTTTCACCCCAAATAAAACATCACAATCACTGATATCATTGGTTACTTCAATTCCTAAATTTTTATATTGTTCATCCGTAAAAACCCGAATATCGGAACTTTCTACTTTTATAGAAGCACCTTGATACAGCTGTTTTAATCTGGCCAATTCATCAGGTGAGAAAATAACTCTTCTGTCAGGCGGGTTTTTTCTTTCTTTTAAAATTCCGAATTTCATATTTTTTTATGCTTTTGATTTGTTTTTATTATAACTTTATTTGGTTTATTTGTTACAAATATAACAATTTAAACGAAATTCAATTTATTTTTTTCATAAAAAAAACCAGCAAGAAACTACTATAAGCTGATGTACAAAATAATACAAAAATTGCTCTACTTTGATACTGATAAAATAGTGTTAAGGTTTCAAAAAAACAACGTCTGAAAAGACATTGATTCTATATATTTGCCTTTCTAGCACTACAGAAATGAATTTTATAAAAAAAACAAATATACTACATATATTCCTCCTCTTTTTGGTTTTAAGCTCTTGCAATAAGGAGAAAAAGAAAATAGAATTAAGTGATGCTCAACTCCCAAAGAGTACATTACCTAAGATGAAGCCGTTACGCAAACCTGAGACAAAATTAACTGCCGAATACATCAATTCAAAAAAGATTTCCATTGACTCTTTTTATAAAAAAAACTGGCCCAACAATAGTGCAAACGGAAGTTTTCTGGTTGCTAAAAATGGTCAAATTATTTATGAAAAATATGAAGGCTACTCCAATTTTAGAGATAAAACATTAATTACTAAATCTACTCCGCTCCACATAGCGTCTGTGAGTAAAGTAATTACGGCAACGGCTATTTTAAAACTAATAAATGCAAAAAGACTTGACTTAGATCAAAAGGTGAATACTATCTTGAAAGAGTTTCCGTATCCTGATGTTACGATACAAACCTTGTTGAATCACAGAAGTGGAATGCGTAATTATGCTTATTTTACGGATCGTGACAAAACTATCTGGGATAGGCACAACATACTTACCAATCAAGATATCCTGACAATCATGGCAACAAAGGATATTGGTTTAGAATTCAAAACCGATACTCGTTTTAGTTATTGCAATACTAATTATGCCATGTTGGCATTAATAATTGAAAAAATCACAAAACTTCCTTACAAAGATGCCATGAAACAAATCATTTTTGAACCATTAGGCATGAAAAACACCTATGTTTTTGATTATGAAAGAGATAAAGACACCGCCGTTACTTCTTACAAAGGCAATAAAGTCGAAATTGGAAAGGACTACTTAGATGCGATTTATGGAGATAAGAATATCTACTCTACACCTCGTGATTTATTAAAATTTGACAGAGCCAGAAACAGTTCAGCTTTCCTAACACCAAAATTGTTAAGTCTAGTATATAAAGGATACAGTAATGAACGCAAAGGCACTAAAAACTATGGTTTAGGCATTAGAATGGTCAATTGGGAGACCGGACAAAACTTTTATTTTCATAACGGTTGGTGGCATGGCAACACTTCCTCTTACATTACCTTGAGAAAAGAAAGCGTTACCATTATTGCGTTATCCAATAAATTTACCCGAAAAACATATGATGTTAGGAAGTTAGCCGTTTTATTTGGGGACTACCCGTTCAAATTAAAAGACGAATAAAAAAAGGAATGATTTTTGAAATAGAGTTGGGAGTTTAGCACTACTAATTCAAGTTTAAAAGTGTACATTTGCAAACTCAAAATTCAAATGTTGGATTTTGAAATAAAAAAGGGGTCGACTGGTTTTGACAGCGAGTCGAATTGAGAAGTAAGCACGTCGAGCATTGAGACCTTGCTCGTAAATATAAGATCTTACAATTTTACACGGCGAAAATAACTACGCTTTAGCTGCATAATCCGAATTATAGTACGATTAAGCCACGTTCCTATCAGATAGGAAAGCTGGATTCTCCTTGAAAGCCTTGGTTTGTGGCGGTCAATTTAGGGGAACCGTAAAAATAAACCTAGATTTCCATAAGCTTCGGGTGGATTTCGAAATTAAGAAGATAAGTATTGTGTGGCTGTTTCTGGCCTAGCACACTATCGAAAACCTAATCAGGAAATAAACGCGTAGAAAGCTTTTTAGTTGCTTGTTTGGACCCGGGTTCGATTCCCGGCGACTCCACAAAGGGAAGGTGTCGAACACCTTTCCTTTTTTATTTTTTTTAAGTAACTAAAAATTAAATACTTACTAATTTAGTAATTCAAAAATCAAGACAAATTCCTTAAATATACTAAAAAAACATAGTAATTCCGCAGGAATCAAACAACCTAAACATTTTAAAATAAGCACTTTAATAAACCTGAAAATTGGTGTTCGATCAAAATTTATAACTCCCTTCCACTATCCTTATTTTTTTCATAGAATTCTTCAAATTTCTTTCCCACAATAACTCGGACAAAACAATCAACTATAGCAGCACGTTTTTCCTTTGCTTTACTCTTTTTTTTACTTCCATCACTTTTTTGTGACCTATTAGATTTTTGTTTCATAGTAAGACCAATAAATTAAATTAAATTGGAAAACTTATATTAAAGTTTTTAATTCAATTTAAATTGATCATTAAAGAATAATGATTTTTAGATTAACACTTATTTGATTAAAACAGTATCTAAATATTTATCTTCGAACAGGTATTTATAACTGCTTATTTATGTAAGCTAATTGATAAGTTTTGAAGCATTAATGAAATTTTAGGAATTACTGTTTTCCAAAAGGAAGCTATGAATTAAATACTATCATTTATTTTATTGTTTAAGTACAATTAAAGTAATCAAAATTCAATATGGCAAAAAGTAGAGGTTTCTCAATTTATTTATTAAAAGATATATTTTCACCAGAAATGCATTGAAAGATGTCAATAATCTTCAATTATTGTTGTAAGAAGGTACCAACCTTCATTTTAATGTAGTAATACCAAAATAGTGTAAAAATAGTGCAATGCATTGGCTTATATTAAGCACATAATTCATATCTCGCGATACTACAATTAAAAAAAAAGGAGAAATGAAATGAAAATTTTTGTTAAAAAAAGTAAATGGAATACAAAAAAGTAAGTCGAATAAAAATTTTTCCATCTATTATTATCCATTCCCTCTTTTTATTATCGAAATTCAAAATTTCTTTTTGTAAATTATATAATGTATTAATAATCTTTACAATATGAAAAAAAATTACTTAATTAATTTTTTAATTTAGGTGGAACATAGAAATAGTTGCGTGACTTTTCCAACCAATCAAGATAATTCGTGTCTTATTTTACAGCCTGTATTACCGTTGGTTCCTTACATTATTAATCATTTTCTTTTATTAGTATTATATATTAATTTTTGTTTTGTAATGGGACCAATCTATTATAAATGTGAATGAATTCGGTCTGATCTTTTCAACTTTTTCATTATTCAACTTTCTGATGATAAAAAAAGATTTAAATCATTGTGTAAAAAAAATTATAGTAAGTTTGTAAATGAATCCCATTGAATTTTTTTAAAAGTAACAATAATGAGTTTAAAAGATTTATTAGACAGTAGTAAAGACAAAAGCCTTTCTGGACAAAAGTGGCATATGCTAAGACAAGCAATCGTAAAACGATTATTGTCTGCCGGTAATGCTACTATAGCAGAATTAAGTTCTGAACTACAATCTAGTGTTCCAACGGTAACTAAAGCCGTTAACGAATTATTGCTAGAAGGCTATGTGGTAGATCTTGGGAAAATCACCAATAGTGGCGGAAGACGACCTTCTCTCTATAGTATTAATCCAACTTGCGCTTACTTTTTAGGGGTCGAAGTGAGTATTGCCAATATGTCCATAGGCTTACAAAACATTAAAAACGAATTTGTCAGTATTGAATTAGGTACTTCGTTTGGTTTACAAAATACTCAAGAATCTTTATTGGAATTTTGTACTCTAATTAATTCATTCGTTGAAGACAGTTCTGTAGAAAAAAGTATGATTGTGGGAGCATGTATCAATTTTTCAGGTCGAATAAATTCAATGGAGGGATTTAGCTATAATTATTTCTTTAGTGAAAACAGACCTTTGACAGAAATCATTTCTGAGCAATTAGATTTGCCCGTTCATTTAGAAAATGATACCAGAGCAATGACTTTTGGGGAATATTCTGAAGGAGTTGTTGATGATGAACAGAATATCATATTTCTTAATTATAGTTGGGGTGTTGCTATAGGAATGATTACCGACGGAAAACTTTATTATGGTAAGTCTGGTTATTCTGGAGAATTTGGACACAGTACTATCTTTGATAATGGTATTATGTGCCAGTGTGGTAAACTCGGATGTTTAGAGACTGAAATTTCAGGTTGGTCACTCGTAAATCAATTTAAGGCTGCTTTAAAGGAAGGCAAAGAATCAAAAGTAGTTCTTGATGATAATGCTTTGGCTTTACAGCATCATGCAATTATTTCGGGAGCTTTAACTTTAGAAGATACGCTATGTGTTGATTTGGTGACCAAGCAAAGTGAGAAAATGGGACGTTATTTGTCTATTCTACTCAATATCTTTAATCCTGATTTATTAGTAATTGGTGGGGATTTCGCTCAATTAGGGGATTACACACTACTACCAATTCAATCTGCATTAAAAAAATATTCACTAGGTTTAGTTAACCGTGATATGAAACTTAAAAAATCGACTTTAGGTCGTCGTGCAGGCGTCATTGGAGCTTGTTGTGTTATAAAAGAAAAGATGTTATCCCCATTAATAAATAATTAAAGATTACTTCAAAATTTTAATTATTAAAATAATTTAATAAGTATATTGTATTTATTAAATTTATTTATATATTTACACCGTGATAATAAATAACACGGGGAAATTCTATTTTTAAATTGTTCTTTTACTTTATCTTATAAATTATACACTACAGATTGTCAATAAGATACAATAGTTCAAGCGAAAAATCCGTTCAAAATTACTATTACAAAAAAAGAGATTTTATATTTTAAAATTATTAATCTCAACACGTATTTTTGACTGTAATGTTTCTATTTATATGATTTTTTCTATTGGTAATGATTCTTCAAAACTAAGCCATAATTCATATTCTTAAAATAAAAAGAACAGTTTTTAGATTGCTAAAATAAAAAACAACCAAAATTGGGAATACCCTTTTTTACAAAATATTCATTTGTTATCCATAAAAAAAGCCAGCATATGCTCTAAACATTGCTGGCTGGTTCTTCACAAAAAGAACAGTGGTTGGAAAACAAATAAATAAACCAAGAAGGAAAATTATTATTAACCTAACCATTACAAAAGTATGTATTTATTACCAAAAAGCAAGCCGAAAAATTATTGGCTTACCCCTAACCTAGGGAAAGCTATGAAATTAACATCCTTATTTCTAGTAGCTTTTACCGTACAAGCATCTGCTACGGTATCCACAAAAACGGTTATTTCTTTAGAGAAAAACGGTATTGTTACAAAAGATGCAAACACATTAGACCTATTTCAAAAGAAAATTACAGGAAGGGTAACTAATGAAAAAGGAGAATCTTTACCTGGAGTAAATATTATTGCTAAAGGCACTACTATTTCAACACAGACAGATTTTGATGGAAATTTTGCATTTGAAGTTCCAGACAATACTACAACAATTGTTGTTTCATACATAGGTCTTCAAGAACAAGAAGTAGCCATTGGAAATGAACTGCTAAACATTGTACTAAAGGAGGTAGGACAACAAATGAATGAAGTTATTGTTGTGGGATATGGGTCACAGAACAGAAAAACGTTAAGTACCTCAGTTTCTAAATTAGACAAAAAAGTTTTAGAGAATGTTCCTTATTCAAACGTAACACAATCATTACAGGGAAATGTAACTGGTTTAGTAGTACGCACAGCGTCAGGACAACCTGGTAAAGCATCTAACATTATAGTTCGTGGAGGTACTTCAATTGATAATCCATCAGGAGCAACTCCTTTGTATATTGTTGATGGAGTTATTCGTACCCAAATTGATGATATCAACTCTGCTGATATCGCTTCATTACAGGTTTTAAAAGATGCCGCTGCAACTTCAATCTATGGAGCTCGTGCTTCTAATGGTGTAATTATTATTACAACTTCAACTGGTAAAGCTGGTAAAACCAAAATCACTTATAATGTTTCTACTCAAAATAGTCAAGTAGGCAAAAAATATGATTTTCTAGATGGTGGAGACTACATTAGATTACAACGTTTAGGGTTATATAATGCTGCCGAAATCGCTGGACTTTCAACAACGACAGGTATTGCAAGACTTGGGCAACTAACAGGTGCTACTCCTGCAGGTACTGGAAATAATTTATTGAACAACACACCATTCGCTACATTATTAAAATCAAATTTGGATGCAAACACTATTCAAGGTTTACAAGCTAAAGGTTGGCAGGAAATGACAGACCCGCTTAATGCTAACAATACTATTATGTACAAAAGCACGAATTGGAATGATGTTTTATTTCAAAATGCAATTACACAAAATCACACTTTAGGCTTTAGTGGCGGTGGAGATGCCGGAGTTTTTGATTTGAGTTTAGGCTACTTAAAAGGAGACGGTATCACGATATTTACAGGCTACCAACGTTTTACTAGTAAGTTAAATGCTTCTTTAAAATTAGCGGATAACTTTACAATAAATGGTCGCGTTTTATATTCAAAATCAAGTAATAATCAAGTTGTTGCCAATAGTGTTGTTTTCAACAGATATTTAGGAAATTCCCCAACTACAAAATTATACTTGGAAGATGGGACTTTGGCTCCAGGCCAGAATAATATTAATGGAAATCCATTATATCAGATGGGTAAAGTGAAAGGGATTAATGAAAATAATAAATTGCAAATGAGTGTCGATGGTGATTTAAAAATCACTAATGATTTAACTTTTACACCTTCATTGTCATTATATAATGAAAATGAAAATAATAATACTTTTCAACAAGCTTTTTTAAGTGGAAGTAATGGTTTAGTAGATAATACTCGAACTGCAACCCGATTAAGCAATCAAATTGCACAAATTCAATACGAAGGGGTATTTAGTTATGCTAAATCTTTAGAAAACACAGGTGATTTTCAGGCAAAATTAGGTGTTTCTAAATTCGACAGAACTATAAAAACATTTAATGCTTCCGGAAAAGGAAGTCCTTCGGATCTTGCGCAAACATTAGATTCATCTCCAATACCAGTTTCTGTATACAGCAATAATACAAGATTAGTATTAAACAGTGTTTTTGGACGTGTAAATTATGATTACAAAAGCAGGTATTTTGCAACAGCCTCTTTTCGTTATGATGGTTCTTCCAGTTTAGGTCCCGATAATAAATATGGCTTTTTTCCTGGATTATCTGCAGGTTGGAATGCACACGAAGAGACGTTTTGGAAAGTAATGCCAGAAGTTGTTTCCTCTTTCAAACTTCGTGGAAGTTATGGGGTAAATGGTAACTTAGGTACTTTAGGTGATTTTCAATCTGGAGGATTATACTCCGGTACAACAAATGGTTTCGCTAATAGTTACAATGGTCAATCTGCAATTGTAAACTCTCAAATTGCAAATCCAGGTTTAAAATGGGAACAATCACAAACTATAAATGGAGGTTTTGATTTAGGCCTTCATAATGACAGAATTAGAGTAATTGGAGATTTTTATAATAAATTGACCTCTGATTTATTGACGAATCTAACGCTTCCTTCTAATAGCGGTTTCTCTACAGTACTAACAAACTTAGGCGGATTAAGAAGCAAAGGTTTTGAATTAGAATTGAATGCAAATGTCTACAATCAAAATGATTTAAAAATTAATGTTGGTGCTAATGTTTCGCACAATACAAATGTAATTGAGAAACTTCCTTTCAATGGAAATTTAAACAATAGAATTGGTGGAACAGAAATCTGGGATGCAGCCAGCGGAACATATAAGTATGTTGGGGGTTTACAAGAAGGTCAAAAAATTGGAGATTTTTATGCTCATAAACAACTATACATTCTTTCTACACAAGCAGAAGCAGATGCTTATAACTTAACGACACATGACAATTATGTAACTAAAACTGCTGCTGCAGGCGGAAACCCAACCGGTAAGAAATTTGCTGGAGATGCTGTATTTGAAGATACAGATAACAATGGTATAATTGACAGTCGTGACAGAACTTACATGGGTAATATGTTCCCTAAATTTGTTGGAGGATTTAATTTTGATGTCAATTACAAAGGACTTTCATTGACCGTAAGAACTGATTACTCTTTAGGAGCTACGATTTACAATGAAGCCAGAGCGCGTTTTGTAGGTCAATTTCAAGGAAATTACGGTTTATTGTCCGAAAGTTTACAATCTTGGCAAAATGAAGGTGATATTACTAATGTACCTCGTTACCGTTGGGCTGATCAAACAAACCAAAACAACTTATTCCGTTCTGAAGCAAGTGGTGCAGGTTATAATACTAATATGTTTCAAGGAAATAGCCGTTACTACGAAAGTGGGGATTATCTATGTATAAGAGAAATTACAGTGAGCTATACAATTCCTAAATCAATAATTGACAAAGTTAAATTAGCATCGGTACGTGTGTATCTAACAGGAAGTAATTTACATTATTTTACTAAATATAGCGGTTTAAGCCCAGAAGTACAAGGAATTGATGGCGGGTCAAGCCTTGGATTAAATGATGCTGGAGCAAAAGGTACTTATCCTGTTCCAAAAAACTTCATCCTTGGTTTAAACATTGGTTTGTAATTTTTAATAATAAATATCATGAAAAAGAAAATTCTTTTATACTCTATACTTTTTACAGGACTTTCACTATTCAGTTCGTGTGAAGACGATTTAAACTTACAATCTGAAAGCGTAATTACTTCTGCCAGTTTTTGGAAAACAGAAGATGATGCGAAAGCAGGTGTAAATGGTATGTACTTCAATTTTAGAACCCAAACCCAACAAAATTATTATCTTTTGGGAGGAGCAAGAAGTGCTGAAATAACAAGCGGTGTTCAATCACCTCTCAGTTTGGCAAATTATTACAATAACAACTTAACTGCACAAAATATTGATGTGGATTGGGCTGGTTTGTATACCGTAATTCATCAGGCGAATTTGGTTTTGAAATATGTTCCGACTATTCAATTTAGTCCAACAACTGTAAATGAGCAAAAGAGATATATCGCGCAAGCGTATTCGATGCGTGCTTTGGCTTATTTCATCATGGCTCGTTCTTGGGGTGGTGTGCCAATAGTAACTACACCAACAGAAAACACGAATCAATCCGAATATATTGTTTCGCGCAATACAATTGAAGAAACTTTTGCATTCATTAAGTCTGATATTGAATCAGCCATCGCTAATTATCCTGATGCAACAAACAATAAGACCCAGCTCTCTTTAGCTTCTACTTACGCTTTAAAAGCGGATGTGAATTTATGGACAGCAAAACAATTAGGTGGTGGAAGTACTGATTTAAACACGGCTTTGGCTGCAATTAATGCTATTCCTACTGCACCATCTTTATTACCAAATTTCAAAGACGTATTTGGTTACACCAATAAAGGAAATGCCGAAGTGCTTTTTGCGGTTCGATATTCTTTGGCGGATGTACCGTCTGCGCTATCTGACAATTGGAATTCTTTCATGTTTGTTGGACCAAGTGACTTTGCACCGCTAACGGCAGCAACGGCGACGGCAACTTTTGGAACTTTGGGTGTTGGTACTGGTAATGCAGGTATTTCTAGAGTACAACCAGATATTACCCGTTTCAATTTCAATAATACGGATACCCGAAAAACTGCTACTTATTTAACTCTATACAATGGAGCCACTCCGGCAGTAACAGGTTTAGTAAAGTACAACGGAACTGTTGACGGTGCTACCAGAAGATTTGTTAGCGATATCATTATTTACCGTTGGGCTGACATCTTGTTGATGAAAGCAGAAATTAAAAATGCTTTAGGTCAGGATCCAACTAATGAAATGAATCAAGTGATGCAAAGAGCCGATGCTTCTTCCTCATTTACAAATGGCTCTCAAACTGCTAATGACGATGTTATTTTGAATGAACGTCTAAAAGAATTAGCTTTTGAAGGTAAAGCATGGTGGGATTTAGTTCGTTTCAATAAAACGAATCTTGTGCCTTCTATGGCCGGTAAAAAGATATTGTTTCCAATATCTCAAAATACCATTAACTTTAATCCTAAAATCACTCAGAATCCATAGTAAAAACTGGATTTAAGAAGTATAGTTTAAATAATAAGCCGGGAATATTTAAGTTCCCGGTCTATTTAAACAACATAAATAAAAGACAATTTAAAAAAATACCTCATGAAAATTGAACATTTACAAGGGCTTATTTCAGCTCCTTTTACACCCTTTAACAGCAATGGAAAATTAGATGTTAGCCTAATTCCGGCTTACTATACTTTTCTAAAACGAAACGGAATAACGGGTGCTTTTATTAATGGCTCTACAGGAGAAGGCGTTTCTATTACCTTACAAGAGAAGAAAACGGTTGCTCAAGCTTGGGCAGATTGTTCTAACCATGATGCCGACTTTAAAGTAATGGTATTCTTAGGAGGAACATGCCTTACGGATTGCATTGACCTAGCAAAACATGCGTATGAAATAGGATTGTATGCTGTTTCACTAACGGCTCCATTTTATTTCAAACCAGCTAATGTAGATATGTTGGCGCAAGCCTGTATCGAAGTTGGGAAAAGTGTTCCTAATATGCCTTTCTATTACTACCACATTCCAGTATTGACAGGTGTAAACTTACCAATGTTTGATTTAGTGCAGGCCTTAGACGGGAAACTTCCAAATTTTGCTGGCATAAAATATACACACGAAGATTTCATGGATTTCCAAAGTTGTATGAGTTATGAAAATGGCAAATTTGATATGCTTTGGGGACGAGATGAGAATATGTTATCTGCATTAGTATTAGGTGCCAAAGGTGCTGTAGGAAGCACTTTCAATTATGCGGCTCCTTTATACTATGATTTAATTGCGGCTTTTAATGCAAATGATTTGGTTACAGCTCGTGCTTTACAGCAAAAATCAATCAACATGATTCGTTTATTGGGCAAATATGGCGGTATTTCAGTAGGTAAAGCCTATATGAAAGTAGTAGGACTAAATTTAGGTGAATTTAGATTGCCTGTAAAAAATATGAGCCCTGACCAATTTGAATTATTCAAAAAAGATGTCGAAAGTCTCAATTTTGAAGATTTCAAATCGAAATAACTTCGTTCGTTTTATTTTAAAATAAATACTATGAATAACTATTTTTCTTCTCTAATCCTTTGCTTACTTATTATGTTGACAACAGATGCCCTTTCTCAAAAAAAAGCTGTAAACCATATTGAATGGAAAAAAGGAGCACATCTACAAAATGCTGATGGAACTATATCATTGGGCTTTGCAGGTGCAATTAATGGTATTACTAACGATGTTTTAATTGTTTCAGGAGGTGCTAATTTCCAAGATAAAATGCCTTGGGAAGGTGGAAAAAAACACTATTCAAAAGAAATTCATGTATTACAGAAATGTGATAATACGTATGTTTGGAACAAAAAAGTTTCGAGTGTATTATCCGAACCTATCGCCTATTGCGGTTCAACTTCAACCGACTTAGGCGTGGTATATGTAGGGGGCGAAAATGAAAATGGACTTTCGAATAAAGCTTTTATCTTAAAATGGAATGCATCTAAAAATGAGGTTGAAATAAAATCGCTACCTAATTTTCCGGTAGCTATTACAAATATTGGCTTAACACATATTGGCAATGTAGTTTATGCCATTGGTGGTGATGAAGCGACTAAATCTTCTAATGATTTTTTAAGCCTTGATCTAAATAGCAAAAATCCGGAATGGAAAACACTTCCGAAATTACCTATCGCTCTGGCAAATTCAGTTACGGTAGTTCAAAAAGACAAAAACGGAATCAATATTTATGTGATTGGTGGAAGAACTAAAACACCTACGGGGATCAGTGATTTACACAATACTACTTTTGTTTTTAACATTAAAAAACAAATCTGGGAAAGTCGTGCAAACATATCCGATGGAAAAAACACAACCAACTTTTCCGCAGGTGCAGGTGTTGCTGTAGGCAATCATTCAATCGTAATTGTTGGTGGTGATAATGGTGAAACTTTTCATAAAATCGAAACCTATTTGTCCCAAATTGCAAAAACTGATTCTCCGGAAGAAAAAGCAAAACTATCCGTAGAGAAGAATAAGTTGAATACAAATCATGATGGTTTTTATAAAGGAATTTTGGTATACAACACCCTTACAGATTCATGGTCAACCATTGGTGAACTGCCCTTTCTTGCTCATGTAACTACAACAGCCACACTCTGGAATGACGACATTGTTTTATCAAATGGGGAAGTAAAACCAGGCATTCGTACTCCTGATGTTATGTTAGGAACAATAAAATAACGACACAAAAAATTGGTTTTAGCTGCTTTTTAATGTTGAAAAAGAAGAGTAAAACTAAAAAAAATAAAATATGAAAAATACAAAGCATTATCCTTGGATTGTAGTTGGTTTACTCTGGCTGGTAGCATTGTTAAACTATATGGACAGACAAATGTTGGCCACAATGCGTCCGTCTATGGAAGCCGACATCCCTGAATTAGTATCCGGTGAAAATTTTGGACGTCTAATGGCTATATTTCTTTGGATTTATGCTTTAATGAGTCCTATTTCCGGAATTATTGCTGACAAATTAAACCGAAAATGGTTGATTGTAGGCAGTTTATTTGTGTGGTCAGCGGTCACTTATGCAATGGGATATGCTACAACTTACAATCAGGTATATTGGTTAAGAGCGCTTATGGGAGTGAGCGAAGCCCTTTATATTCCAGCAGGTTTATCACTAATAGCCGATTATCATCAGCAAAAAACAAGATCGCTGGCTATTGGTATTCACATGACTGGACTTTATGTGGGTTCTGCATTAGGAGGTTTTGGAGCTACCATCGCAGCTACCTATTCTTGGCATACTACTTTTCATTATTTTGGAATCGTTGGTGTTGTCTATGCTTTCGTTTTGGTATTCTTATTAAAAGAGAAAAAAGCTACTGAAATAAAACCTATTGATTTAGATTTGATAACAACAAGTGAAAAAAGTTCACTGTTTAAAGGTTTAGCACTGCTTTTCACGAACATCTCTTTCTGGGTTATCTTATTCTATTTTGCCATAATCAGTTTACCGGGCTGGGCTACAAAAAACTGGCTGCCTACCCTATTTTCAGAAAACTTAGCAATCCCTATGGAACAGGCGGGACCTTTAGCAACTATCGCCATATCCTTTTCATCATTATTGGGAGTGATTTTCGGAGGTATTCTATCAGACAAATGGGTACAAAAAAATATAAAAGGCAGGGTTTATACCAGTGCGATTGGTTTGAGTTTAACGATTCCTGCATTATTGTTAATTGGTTTTGGAGATTCATTATTCAATGTTGTAGGTGCTGTACTTTGTTTCGGTATCGGTTACGGAATGTTTGATGCCAATAATATGCCCATTATATGTCAATTTGTTTCTTCAAAATACCGGGGAACGGCCTATGGTGTCCTTAATATGACCGGAGTTGGTTGTGGTGCATTAGTAACTTCATTATTAGGCAAATCATCGGATAGCGGGACTTTAGGTTACGGCTTTGCTTTGATGGCGGGAGTTGTTGCAATTGCATTAGTAGTCCAAGTCAGTTTTCTGCGTCCAAAAGTGAATGATTTTGTCGATGCCTAAAATACACTAGTATCGTTTACTAAGTTCAAAAATTTGTTTTAAGTTGGTTTTGGTTTTTATCTGTTAAGGCGGAGCCTTCTGTTCCGCCTTGCGGATAATTTATGCCCATTTTTAATGATTTTTGAAAAAATAAAAACATAAATACAATGAAAAGGAATCTATTTTTAGTGGTCTTTTTGATTTCAATAGTCACTCATTTTGAGTCAATTGCACAAAAAGCAATACTCAAAGTAGCTTGCATTGGGGATTCTGTTACAGCAGGTTATCTTCTGTCTGATGCTACCAATGAATCCTATCCTTCGCAGCTTCAAATCTTGATGGGCAGACAATATGAAGTGAAAAATTTTGGGCATAGTGGAGCAACACTTTTGAAAAAAGGAAGTAAGCCATATTCCAATACAACAGAATGTGCAGATGCCATTGCATACAGACCAGATATCGCTATTATTCATTTGGGTTTAAATGATACAGATCCTAGAAATTGGCCTAATTACAAAGAAGAATTTGATGCCGATTACACTTGGTTGATAGACACTTTAAAAAAACAAAATCCGGCAGTCAAAATTTACATCTGTCGATTGACACCCATATTTAATGAGCATCCTCGATTTAAATCGGGAACCAGAGATTGGTTTTGGCAAATTCAATCTCATATACCCAACATTGCAAAAGCAAATCAAGTGGGTTTAATTGACTTACATGAAAAATTATACCATCGTCCCGATCTTTTTCCCGATGCTTTACACCCAACGAAAGAAGGAGCAACTATTCTGGCCAAAACCGTTTATGAAAACATCACTCAAAATTATGGAAGATTAAAATTAGCTGCTGTTTTCACTAACAATATGGTTTTGCAACGTAATCAACCCATTCCAGTTTATGGAACGGCTAATGGAGGTGATACAATTGAAGTGACTTTTAAACAACAAAAAAAGAACGTCATTGCCGACAAATATGGAAAATGGAAAATTACTTTTCCCGCAATAAAACAAGGCGGACCGTATGAAATGACTGTCAAATCTAAGAAAACAAACATTATTTTAAAGAATATTTTAATTGGAGATGTTTGGTTTTGTTCAGGACAGTCGAATATGGCATTTCAACTTCAAAATTCAGAAAATGGTGCAGCAGAAGTAAAAAAGGCAATCGCAAATTCTACTATTCGGTTATTCAATGCCAAAGCAATCCGGGAGACTGATGAAACAGCTTGGGATTCAATCACTTTGGTTAAAACCAATCAGCTGGAATTCTTTTCCGGAAGTTGGTCAGTATGTGATTCAATAAGTGCCAAAGATTTCTCGGCCATTGCCTATTACTTTGGTAAAAACATCGCTCACGAAGAAAATGTACCCGTGGGTTTAATTCAAGTTGCCGTTGGCGGATCACCGATAGAATCTTGGATAGACAGAAATACCTTAGAATATGACGACAAAGTAGTTGATGTATTAACCAACTGGCGCAAATCGGATTTCATCATGCCATGGGTTAGAGAACGTGCTAATGTGAATTTGAAAAATGCAACAAATGTAAAACAACGCCATCCGTATGATCCTTCCTATAATTTTGAAGCTGGAGTGGAAACTTTTACAAAATTCCCGATAAAAGGTGTGATTTGGTACCAAGGCGAAAGCAATGCACACAACGTTGAATTATATGAACATCTCATGCCAAAATTAGTAGAAAGTTGGCGTAAAGCTTGGGACGCTAACCTACCCTTCTATTATGTTCAATTAGCAAGTATTGAGCGACCAACTTGGCCAGCCTTCAGAGATATGCAAAACAGATTGCAAAATAAGATTCTAAACAGCGGAATGGCAATAAGTATGGATTATGGAGATGCTTTAAATGTCCATCCAATTAAGAAAAAAGAAGTTGCAGATCGTTTGGCGCTTTTGGCCTTGCGCTACACCTATGGAAAAGCTGTAATTGCGAATGGTCCTTCCGCTTTGAAAGCCATACAAAAAGGCGACACTATTCTAGTTTCGTTTGCATTTGCAAAACAATTAACTACGGCAGACAAAAAGGAGTTAATTGGTTTTGAATTGGTAAATGACAAAGGAATTCACTTTCAAAGTAAAGCCGCAATTGTAAAAAATCAAGTACAAATTACTATCCCGAAAGGAGAAAAAATAAAAACTGTTTTATATGCATGCAAGCCTTTTAGCACAGCTAATTTAGTGAATGAAGCTGGTTTACCCAGTTCCACTTTTAAACTTGAACTCCATGCAATTACCAAAAATTAAAAGAGATTCCGTAAGGCAGATAATCACATACAGTCAAATGTGTTTGACTAAATGACGTCCAAATTAACCCTAGTACAAAATAAAATATAGTAGTTACATAACATATAGTAAAGAAAATGAGTTATTCAAAAATAGATCTTCAAAACCTCAGAAACTTTTATCAGAATCAATTGTTAAATGACACCGTTCCCTTTTGGTTTCCGCGCTCTATTGATACCGATTTTGGAGGTTATTTATTAATGCGTGATCAAGACGGAAGTTTAATAGATGATGATAAAGCCGTCTGGATACAAGGGCGTGCTGCTTGGTTATTGGCAACACTTTACAATACAGTTGAGCCAAAACAAGAATGGCTGGAAGGTTCAAAAACAGGAATTGATTTTTTGAACAACCATTGCTTTGATACTGATGGACAGATGTTTTTTCACGTAACACGAGATGGGCAACCCATACGCAAACGCCGTTATTTCTTTTCGGAAACCTTTGCGGTTATTGCCATGTCAGCTTACGCCAAAGCTAGCGGAGATGAAACAGTAGCTGAAAAAGCGCGATTTTTATTCGGAAAATGTATTGAATACTCTACTAATCCCGATTTATTAGAACCTAAATTCACCGCCACCCGACCGTCAAAAGGAATTGGCACACCTATGATTCTAATAAATACAGCGCAACAGTTACGAGAAAATATTGGAGATCCGCGTTGTGATGAATGGATTAGCAAATGGATTGCAGAAATTGAAACCTATTTTGTAAAAGACGATATCAAATGCGTGATGGAACAAGTAGCACCAGATGGTTCTATTATCGATCACATTGATGGCCGAACCTTAAATCCTGGACACGCTATTGAAGGTGCTTGGTTTATTTTGCATGAAGCAAAATACCGCAACAATGATCCTCATTTAATCGAATTGGGATGTAAAATGCTGGATTATATGTGGGAACGCGGATGGGATAAAGAACATGGCGGTGTCCTCTATTTCCGAGATGTATATGACAAACCAGTACAGGAATACTGGCAGGATATGAAATTCTGGTGGCCACAAAACGAAGTGATTATCGCAACACTTTTAGCCTACACCATGACTGGTAATCAAAAATATGCTGCTTGGCACAAAATGGTGCATGATTATGGGTACAGTAAATTCCATGATACCGCAAACGGAGAATGGTTTGGTTATTTACATAAAGACGGAACCATTGCCCAAACGGCAAAAGGAAATATGTTCAAAGGACCGTTTCATTTGCCAAGACAGGAATGGTATTGTTTACAACTACTTAATGAGTATTTAGAAGACAGTTAAATTTGATTTCGGCTATCGCTGTCAGCTCGTTTAACAAAACCGTTCCGGATTACAATCTTATGCTTTACTAACCAATTTTAACCAAATCTTAAAAAATATGAAAAATTTATTACTTTCTTTTTGTTTGTTTTTTATGTGTTTATACGCTAATAGCCTAAAAGCACAAAGTGGTAAGGTCTTAAACCTTAATGGAACTAGTACGTATATGACGGTTGCTGATCATGCCGATTTAAACTTTGGCACAAGCCAAAATAAAACAATTACCTGTTGGATAAAAACTACCACTACAACTGGTACCCCACGTATTTTTGCTAAAAGAAATGGTTCATCAGGTAATGGATATGAGTTTTGGACCGGTAATGGTTCAAATGCCGGCAAATTTGCCATAAATATGCAAGGTATGGGTATACCAAATAATATTAGTACAGCAGGTTATTCTGCAAATTCAATTGCTGATGGGACTTGGCACCATATAGCATTGGTATTAGATGCTTCCAGTAACAGAACAGTATATGGTTATGTAGACGGTGTTTTAGCAAATACAGGAAAAACCTTTACATCCATTACTTCGGATTTCTCCAATGCGTTGAACTTTGTTGTTGGAGCTACATCTGACACAAATAACAGTTACAAATGGGCTGGACAAATTGATGCTATACGAGTTTGGGACAAAGCAATGACTCCAACAGAATTAATGGCAGACATGACTGCAGTAATAAATGGACCAACCACTAACCTACTCGCTGCTTGGGATTTTGAAAACATAAGTGGCAGCACTGTTCCTGATGTTTCCGGTAATAATCATGCAGGAACTCTTTTTGGGTCTCCAACAGTTTCAAATGCTTTTCCGATGATTTTATCTTTGGATGGGGTAAATGATTATATGTCTGTTGTAAATCATGCCGATTTTAATTTGGCAATGGGACAAAGTTTAACCGTTACCTGTAGAATTAAAACAGCCGATTTCTCTAAAAGAATCTTGAGTAAGCGACCAGGCGGTTCGGGTATTGGTTATGAATTTATCAATAATTCATTAGCTGGCGGCGGGCAATTTGGAGTTAATCTAACAACAAGTGGGGGCGCTGCCGGACCACCTTATGGTACATCAAATGTATCTAATAGCATCTGGCATCATCTGGCAATGGTTATTGATGTGGCCACTACGAGTTGTAAAATTTATGTGGATGGTGCTTTACAACAAACCAAAACTACCTCAAATATTGGTGGTATAAATACTGTTTCTAATACTGGTAATTTATTGTTTGGAACGCTAAGCAATTTTGCATCCTTTATGAATATTCAAATTGACGATATCCGTTTTTGGAGGAAAGCAATGACAGCTGCAGAAGTACTTACAGATAAAACAGCAATTGTTACTGGTACCGAAGCTAATTTATTAGCAGCATGGGATTTTGAAAATGTAAGCGGAGTTACTATTCCAGATATTTCTGGCCACAGCCATCCCGGTACGCTAAACGGCGGAGCATCAGTAATCGCTCAAACAAATACCATGCAAATTAATACCGTATCCTTAATTCAAACGGAACTTCCAACGGGTATGGGAGATATTAATCAACGTATTGTTGCTGTAAAAGTCGCTGCCAACGGAACGATCAATCCACTTACTGTAAGCGCACTAAAATTCACTATGAATGGTACGACAAATAGTGCTGATGTTAGCACTATTAAAATATATTCAAGTGGAACTGATTCCGTTTTTAATACTGCTACTGCTACGTTATTTGGAACTACAGCACCTGCAGTCGGTAACCTAACCGTTAATGGAAGCCAAGCACTAGTGTCCGGAGATAATTATTTTTGGATTACTTATGATGTAGCTTCCGGAGCAACTGAAGGAAATCTATTGGATGCCAGTTGTGAATCGATAGTTGCAAATACTATAACTTATAATACCGCTGCCAACACTGTTGCAGGTAACCGCGTTATCCTATTAGCTAATACCCTTTTATTTACTCCGGGAGATGCCGGATCCTCAAACTATCGTATCCCTGCAATCATAACTGCGGCCGATGGTTCATTGGTAACCGTAACGGACAAAAGATGGAATGGTGCGGGAGATTTAGCAGCAAAAATCGACCCGGTAGCCCGCCGCAGCACAGATAATGGAAAAACATGGTCAGAACCTGTGACCATTGCCAATTTTGGTGCACCTACCGGAGTCGGAGATGCGGCATTGGTTATGGATAAAGCAACTGGTAATTTAATTTGTTTACTTGCTGCCGATTTAGGTTTCTTTGCTTCGACACCAACAAATCCAATTAAAATAAAATATTGCAGAAGTACTGATAATGGAATCACTTGGGGCGCACCAGTAGATATAACGAATCAAATTTATGGCGCTGGTTGCAGTAATGCTATCACTCAAAATTGGTTAGGCGTATTTGTAGCATCAGGTAGAGCGCATCAATTAAGAGATGGTCGTATCGTTGCTGCCATTTGTGTCAGAGAATCAAGTGGCGGAATCAATAATTACATGATTTCAAGTACTGATGGTGGTATTACTTGGACTCCATCAACAGGAATTGCTGAAACAGGAGGCGATGAAGCCAAAATTGTCGAATTGAATAATGGAAATCTGATGATGAGCATCCGTAATTCGGGAACACGCAGATTTAATGTATCAACCAACAAAGGTGTTTCTTGGGGTACAGCCTACAATCAGGCTAATATTACCGATCCTAATTGCGATGGGGATTTTATTCGCTATACCTCAACTTTAGATGGATTTGATAAAAACCGTTTGCTGCATACGATTCCTTTTGCAGCAAATAGGACCAATGTTTCTGTGTTAATGAGTACCGATGAAGGAGCTACTTGGCCAATCAGAAAAACAATTTTTCCTGGAGCATCGGCATATTCTAGTCTAACGGTTTTGCCTGACGGAACATTAGGAATCTATTATGAAAACGGTGAAAGTTCAACTTATCAAATGTATTTTGCCCGATTCAGCTTAAATTGGTTAACAAATGGAGCAGATACATTTGTTCCTAATACATCTTTTTCTTCATCTCAAACCGCAAAGCGTTCTGGTATTTCAATTCCCTCTAATAAAAATTCAATATCAGGTAAGGAACTAAGTATCGATTTAGAACCCAATCCAACCAATGATTTATTAAAGGTTAAAGTTAATAATACCAAAGAACCAGTTACCGTTAAAATATTTAATTTAACAGGTGCAATAATTCGTAAAGCTACAATAGATAATACTGACCTAGAGACAATATTTTCTCTGGGAGATCAAGCTCAAGGTATTTATATCTTGCAGGTAAGCGACTCAAAAACAACAATCAATAAAAAAACAATAAAAAAATAAGCCTGTTGGATTGTATTTTTTAAACAGGAATAGGTTAAACACATTTAAATTATAAAAAATGAAACAAGCCATTGTTAACGGAATTGTACATACTGGCGATGAAATAAATAATGATGTCATTATTATAGAAAATGGAATAATTATTTCTGTCCAAAAAGAAATTCCCAATTCTATTCCTCTAATTGATTTGAAAGGAGAACACATTTCTGCTGGTTTCCTAGACATCCAAATAAATGGTGGAGAGCAACTTTATTTTAGCCAAACTCCAACAGAAGAAACCATTCAAGATATTTATGAAACTAGTTTGAAATATGGTACCACTCATGTACTGCCATGCCTGATATCTTCTTCTAAAGAAACCATTCTTCAAGGAATTGAAGCCATTCGCAATTATAAGGCAAAATACAATAACGGAGTACTAGGAATGCATCTGGAAGGTCCTTTTTTGAATCCTTTAAAACGTGGCGCACATAGCATTAATCAGGTTCGTAAACCTACTAATGCCGAATTAGAAGAAATTATCCGTTATGGTAAAGAGGTGATAAAAGTAATGACAATTGCTCCGGAATGTTTTACTGACGAGCAATTGGATATGCTATTAGAAAGCGACATCGTCATTTCGGCGGGACATTCGACGATGACCTACAAAGAAGCACAATATTACTTTTCTAAAGGGATCAAATTGGTTACCCATTTGTTTAATGCGATGACTCAATTTGGGCATCGGGAACCCGGTTTAGTTGGTGCAACATTCGAAAATAAATCTGTTTATGCACCTGTTATTTTAGATGGTGCACATTGCGATTATGCTGCTGCTAGATTAGCATACAAACTAAAGAAAGACAAATTCTTTTTAATTAGTGATGCTGCTTTTTTAGGACGCAAAGTTGCCAATTTCAAATGGGAAAATTTTGATGCCCATCTAGACAATGGTTTTTACAGAAATGAAGAAGGTAATCTAGCCGGTGCCAGTATTTCGATGAAAGAAGCGGTTCAGAATGCTTTCAATCATTTGAACGTATCGGCTGATGAAGCGATTAAAATGGCGACTTGCCGAGTAGCAGCCGCTATTAATATGGAACATCAATTGGGTAAAATAAAACCCGGATTTCCGGCAAGTTTTGTCACTTTCAATGATAATTTGTCAAGAATAGAAACCCTAATTTATAATCCGATTTAAACAATCAATATTAAAAAAACAACTACACAACTAACTCAAATAAAAAATTAAAATGAAAAGTGTTTTAGAAATTAAACCTGACATCAGTTATAAAAGTGCCGGTAAATTTGAAGAAACGAGATTTGAAAAAATTCATAACGAAATTTTCAAAAATTCGGTTGAAGCTTCAAAAATTGTTGCACAAGAAATAGCGGCATTAATTAGATCCAAACAAGCCGAAAATAAACCGTGTGTACTTGGTTTGGCTACTGGTTCTTCTCCTATAAAGGTCTATGAAGAATTGGTACGAATGTATAAAGAAGAAGGACTTAGCTTTAGTAATGTGGTCACTTTTAATTTGGATGAATACTATCCAATGACAAAAGAAAACAACCAAAGTTATCATTATTTTATGCATCAGCATCTTTTTAATCATATCGATATTAAACCGGAAAATATAAATGTCCCCGACGGAACGGTAGTGATTGATGAACTGAATCAATATTGTGTTGATTACGAAATGAAAATTAAAAATGCCGGAGGACTTGATTTCCAATTATTGGGTATCGGCCGTACGGGACACGTTGGGTTCAATGAACCGGGTTCCCACATCAATTCAGGAACCCGAATCATTACTTTGGATCATATCACAAGAATAGATGCATCGTCAGATTTTAATGGTATCGATAACGTCCCTAAAAGAGCGATTACGATGGGAGTTTCTACCATTTTGAGATCCAAAAGAATTGTATTAATGGCTTGGGGCCAAAATAAGGCTTCCATCATAAAGAGAACCATTCAAGGAGAAATAAGTTCCGAAGTTCCTGCTACATTTTTGCAAAATCATACCAATACTACTTTTGTTTTAGACCAATCGGCAGCTTCCGAATTAACCAGATTTGAAACCCCTTGGTTGGTAGGAGAATGCATTTGGACATCAGAATTAAAAAATAAAGCCATTGTTTGGCTTTGCCAAGAGACAAAACAATCGATATTAAAACTAACCGACAGGGATTACAACAACAACGGAATGTCGGATCTTTTGGCGCAAGAAGGCTCAGCATATGATTTGAATATTAATATGTTCAATGTATTGCAGCACACGATAACTGGATGGCCGGGAGGAAAACCCGATACGGATGATTCCCACAGACCCGAAAGAGCCAATCCTGCAAAAAAAAGAATCATCCTTTTTAGTCCGCATCCGGATGATGACGTGATTTCTATGGGAGGCACTTTTTCTAAATTGATAAAACAAGGTCATGATGTTCATGTAGTGTATCAAACTTCTGGAAATATTGCTGTTACGGATGATGAAGCATTGAAATTTGCTGAAGTTTGCAATGATTTTATTGGAGAAACCGATTGTAATATTGATTTTCCTGCGGTAATCAATTTCATTAACAACAAAACTGAAAATCAAATTGATTCTCTTGACGTTCGAAAATTAAAAGGATTAATCAGACGTCGTGAATCGTATGCTGCAACAAGATACATTGGCTTAAAAGATGAAAACACGCACTTTTTAGACCTTCCTTTTTATGAAACGGGCCGAGTAAAGAAAAACCCATTAGGCCCTGAAGATGTTGCCATAGTTTCTGCCATTATTGCAAAAATAAAACCGCATCAGGTTTTTGCTGCTGGTGATTTGGCAGATCCACACGGTACCCATGAAGTTTGCTTGAATGCCATATTTGCCGCCATGAAACAACTCAAATCAAAACCTTACATGAATGATTGTTGGTTATGGTTGTACAGAGGTGCTTGGCATGAATGGGATATCCATGAAATAGATATGGCCGTTCCCTTAAGTCCTGATGAAGTTTTGCTAAAAAGACATGCTATTTTGTACCACCAATCCCAAAAAGACAGAGTGATGTTTCAAGGAAACGACTCCAGAGAATTTTGGGTTAGAGCCGAAGATCGCAACAAAAATACCGCAAAGATTTATGACGATTTAGGACTTGCTGAATATGAAGCTATTGAAGCTTTTAAACGTTTTGATTACTAACCTTATAATTAAATTTAAAACTATCAATATCCTAAGATTTTAATAAGGATATTGATAGTTTTAAATTTTATAAATAACCCAAATTTTACTTCCAAATGTTCGTGAATAAAAAAAATTAGTTTTCGTCTTAACACTTCTATCCAGTATTACTGTTGGATGTAGTCATGACGAAAACCAAAGCAGTGCATACCAACCTAATTATTCACCTACTCTTGACGCCACTAATTTACCAGTCGGGTAATCACTATTAATTATAATACTTAATTACCGTCCCAATGTCATGACAATTAAGTATATAAATTCATGACCTATATTGTCGGTATCATTCTCTAAAAATAATTAAGTAAATTTAAGAAATAGAATTTAACTTTAATAACTTTCCACATAGCCAGTTTCTTTAAATAGTGTATAAATTAGTTTATGACTTGTCAAGTAAAGGTAATATTTGCAATACAAGTTATAGTACCTAATTTTTCTTGTTTTTTACTCTAGTCTTTAAAAGAGTTCGACAGTCGAACTCTAATGTCTCTTTTAGCGTCAACTTTTTATCTTTAAAAAACTTAGAATTATTAAAAAAAGTTAGGTAAATATTTTGAACCTAAAAAATAATCATTGAATTAAAAAAAAAATCAAATCACTTAAAATCAAATGATTACATTACAGTTTTAAGCTGTCAAAAAAAGTTAATATAGGAATTAGATGTTCGATTGTAGTCCCATCGACTCCACAGAAAACCTTGTAATCAATTGAATTACAAGGTTTTTTTATGTCTAAATTTCAGCAAAATCAAGACTTAACAATAATAGCAGAATCAAAACCAAATTTAAATCTGTTCTTATAAAACAAAAAAACAGTAGTAAACTTGTGCTTACTACTGTCTAAAAATGTTTTTTATATTTGATTCGTAACGTACTGTTTTTTAGAAACTCAAATTAATTTATTTCCAACCGCCACCTAAATCCCTGTAAACATGAACTACAGCATTGAGTTGCTCTTTTTTAGTCTCAATAAGTTCGAGCTTGGATTCCAAAGCATCGCGTTGGGTCATCAAAACTTCAAAATAATCTACTCTGGCAGACTTAAATAAATCACCTGCTACAGCAATCGAACGGCTCAAAGCATCTACTTGTTGTGCTTTCAGTTGGTAACTTTTTTCCAAATTATTAATTTTAGAAAGCTGGCTGGAAACCTCGAGATACGCTTTAAGAATTGCACGCTCATAGTTGTACAAAGCCTGAATTTGTCTGGAATTCGCAGATTTATACTCCGCTTTTATTGCATTTCGGTTGATCAATGGTGCTGCAAAATCTCCCACAAATGAATACAATAATGATTCTGGCAATGTAAACAAGTACGATGACTTAAAAGCATTTGCGCCTACCTTTGCTGTAATATCTAATGAAGGATAAAACTCAGCACGAGCTACTTTTACATCTAGTTTTGCTGCTTCCAATTCCATTTCGGCTTGTTTGATATCGGGTCTGTTCGCTAACAATTGAGCTGGAATCCCAGAATGAATTACCGGAGGCAACAAACTAATAAAATTAGATTTATCTCTCTTTATTTCCTGCGGGTATTGCCCTAACAAGAAACTGATTTTATTCTCCGTTTCATTTATATTCTGAAGAATCTCAAACTCCATACTTTTGGAAGCCATTACCTCAGCCTGAAATTTCTGAACAGCCAATTCAGTTGATCTAGCGGCTTCTTTCTGAAATTTCACAATTTCCAAAGCGGTGCTTTGCAAGGCAATATTCTGTTTTACAATATCCAATTGGCTATCCAAAGCCAGCAATTCGTAATACGAATCAGCAACCTCAGCAATAAGATTAGTTATCACAAAATTCTTCCCTTCAACAGTTGATAAATATCGACTTACAGCAGCTTTTTTAGAATTGCGCAATTTTTTCCAAATATCAACTTCCCAATTGGCATAAGCTGCTATTTTCAAATCGCCCAATGGTTCTGGCATTTCTAAGCCTGGTCTTATTTCAGTTGAAGCATCTCCGGCGCCTTGGCTGGTATATCTCCCTACTTTTTCAATTCCTGCTCCTGCTCCAATACCCACTTTTGGTAAAAGAGCCCCTTTTCGTAAACGAATATCGTTTTTAGCAATTTCAATTTCCTGCAAAGTAATCTGTAATTCCTGATTGTTTTTTAAAGCAATTTCAATCAGGTTTATCAAATTCGGGTCTTTAAAATAGGTTTGCCAAGGTGTCGCAGCTATATTGGTAGTATCCGTACTCTTGTTGAAAAATTCTGGAACTGCTTTGGTTTCAACCAAAGGAGCTAAAGCCGGAGTACAACTTGCCACCGTTAGACAAATAGCCAGCGGGACAATATATTTATAATTCTTTATTTTAGGCATGATTATCATCAAATTCTTCGGTTAATGGATTCTCTTTTTCATTTTTTACGAGTTTATATTTTTCAGCAATTCTACCAAAAACATAATATAGTCCTGGGATGACAAATACCCCGCAAATAGTTCCTATAAGCATTCCTCCTGCTGCCGCTGTACCAATAGTTCGATTACCAATTTTACCGGGTCCAGTAGCAAATACAAGTGGAATCAAACCTGCTATAAATGCAAAAGAGGTCATCAATATAGGACGGAATCTGGCTTTAGCACCCTCCATTGCGGCTTGAAGTACCGTTCTTCCGGAAGCGTGCCTTTGAATTGCAAATTCGACAATCAAAACTGCATTTTTACCCAATAAACCTATCAGCATTACCATGGCTACCTGAGCGTAGATATTGTTCTCCAAGCCTGTCAACTTCAATAAAAGAAAGGCTCCAAAAATTCCTGCCGGTAAAGAAAGTATTACTGACAACGGAAGAATGAAACTTTCGTACTGTGCTGCTAAAACAAGATAGACAAAACCTAAACAGATTAGGAAAATCCAAATGGCTTGATTTCCTTGTGAAACCTCATCAGCAGAAATACCCGCCCAATCAATACCAAAACCTCGAGGTAATTTTGACTCTGCTACTTCTTGTACAGCTTTAATGGCGGCTCCACTACTGTAACCTGGTGCTGCTGATCCACTAATCTCAGAAGAATTATACATGTTATGTCGGGTGATTTCTGATAGTCCATATACTTTTTCCAACTTCATAAAAGCGGAGAAAGGCACCATTTCGTCCCTATTGTTTTTCACATATAATTTCAAAATATCTTCAGGTAAAGCACGGTATTCAGGAGCGGCCTGTACTATGACTTTGTAATTAAACCCGTATTTGATAAAACTGATTTCATAGTTACTACCCACCAATGTTGATAAAGTATTCATGGCGTTTTCAATGGAAACCCCTTTCTGCTGTGCCAAATCATTGTCGACTTTCATCATATACTGAGGAAAACTGGCACTGTAAAAACTAAATACAGATGCTAATTCTGGACGCTTATTCAATTCCTTAACGAAATCATTATTAACGCTTTCCATTTTCTTGTAATCCCCTGACCCAGCTTTGTCCAACAGACGAAGTTCAAAACCTCCTGCGGCTCCATATCCTGGCACAGCCGGCGGTTGGAAAAACTCAATATTGGCACCCGGAATATCTTTAGTTTTCTCTTCTAATTCGCTCATGATTTCTTGTACAGAATGCTTTCGCTCGCTCCATTCTTTAAGATTAATCAAACAAGTTCCGGCATTGGCACCCGTACCTTCCGTAAGAATTTCATATCCAGCCAAAGCAGATACCGATTGCACACCGTCGATGGTTTCGGCAATTTTCTGTAATTTTTCAGCAATATTATCCGTTCTTTCTAATGAGGAACCGGGAGGCGTTTGGATGATCGCATAAAACATTCCTTGATCTTCATTAGGAATAAATCCTGAAGGAACAGTACTGCTAATGAACCAAGTTCCTGCACAGAAACCGATAAGCGCAATAAAAGTTATGGTTCTTCTGTTTACAATGCGACTTAAAACGCTTTCATACTTTTGAGCAGTACTGTTGAACTTCGAATTAAAACCATCTAAGAAGCGGTTTACTGGCGTTCTCTTTCTAGGTTTACCATGATTGCTTTTCAACATCATTGCACAAAGTGCCGGTGTAAGCGTTAATGCCACAATACCCGAAAGAATAATAGCTGTTGCCATTGTAATCGAGAATTGACGATAAAAAATCCCTACAGGCCCAGACATGAATGCCACCGGAATAAATACCGCCGCCATCAAGAATGTAATCGCTATAATTGCTCCTGCTATTTCATGCATCGCTTTTTTTGTAGCTTTTAGTGGCGAGAGATGGTCTTCCTCCATCTTGGCGTGGACGGCTTCGATAACCACAATGGCATCATCGACGACGACTCCAATGGCTAATACTAATGCAAATAAAGTAATAAGATTTAGTGTAATCCCGAATAATTGCATGAACATAAAGGTTCCAATAAGGGAAACAGGCACAGCAATGGCCGGTATAATAGTTGACCTCCAATCGCCCAAGAAAAGAAATACTACCAAACCCACTAAAATAAAGGCTTCGACCAAAGTATGAATTACTTTTTCGATAGAAGGATCCAGAAATTTAGATACATCATAACTGATTTCATAATCCATTCCTTTTGGAAAAGAATTTTTCTTGATTTCAGCTAATTTTAATTTTACATCTTTAATAACCTGACTGGCATTACTTCCGTAGGATTGTTTCAAAACAATTGCAGCAGAAGGTTTTCCGTTTAAGTTCGAATAAATATCATACATCGAACTTCCAAACTCAATATTGGCAACATCTTTTAATCGTAAAATTTCGCCGTCAGGATTTGATCTGAGCACTACATTTCCATATTGTTCTTTACTTGTAAATCGGCCCGAATATTTTAGTACATATTCAAATGCTTGCGATCTTTTACCTGAACTTTCACCTGTTTTACCTGGTGACGCTTCTAGACTTTGATTGGCTAAGGCTTCCATAATTTCCTCTGCAGAAATTTTATAGGCTAACATTCTGTCTGGCTTAAGCCAAATTCTCATCGCATATTCCCGATTACCCAAAACATCTGCAAATCCTACTCCATTTACCCTTTTTAATTCAGAGAGAATATTAATCTCGGCAAAGTTGTACAAAAACTTCTGATCCGTATTCTTATCCGTACTGTAAAGATTCACATACATCAGCATACTCGATTCTTCACGCGTAATTTTCACTCCTTCTCTTACCACTAATGGCGGTAATTTATTGACTACAGAGGCTACACGGTTTTGAACATTTATCGCTGCTTGATTCGGGTCGGTACCCAAATTAAAAATTATTTGAATACTTGCTTCTCCGTCGTTACCCGCATCTGAAGTCATGTATTTCATTCCAGGAACTCCATTGAGTGCCTTTTCTAATGGTATGATTACGGACTTGATCATCAGTTCTCCATTTGATCCCGGATAATCTGCTATTACGTTTACCCTTGGTGGCGAAATGGAAGGGAATTGAGTCACCGGCAAATTGGTTACCGCCAAGACTCCCAAAAAGACAATTATGAGCGATATTACTATCGACAAAACTGGTCTTTGAATAAATTTATTAAACATTATATTTATTTTTTTATGGTTAAACCAAATTGAAAATTATAAACCTATTCCGTTTTTAATCGCAAATGAGCGATGACGTCTTTCGATTTTACAAAATCATACTTTATCTTTTCATCGTCTTTAACTTTCTGAATACCTTCCAGTAAAATCTTGTCATTTTCAGTAATTCCACTGGAAACAACATACAAATCGGGGATTTCACCAGTAATAATAATTTCCTTTGATTCCAGCACATTGTTTTTATTTACTAAAAAAACATATTTTTTATCCTGAATTTCATACGTAGCTTTTTGCGGAATTACAATAGCATTTTTAAGCGGAACATTCATTTGAACCAATCCTGTTTCTCCGTGTTTCAGTAATTTGTTTGAGTTTGGGAATCGTGCTCTGAAGGCTATATTTCCTGTTTCATTATTAAATTCACTTTCAATAACCTCGACATTTCCTTTAAATTGAAACACTTGGTTATTAGCCAATAGCAGACCTACTTTATTAGTTGCACGATCTTTTACATTGCTTTGATATTCTAAGTACTCCGGTTCTGAAACATTAAAATAGGCAAACATTTGACTGTTATCTGAAAGACTGGTTAACAGTTCCCCTTCATCAATCAGACTCCCTAATTTTAAAGGAATGCGATCAATAGTTCCGGCAAATGGCGCTCTGATTTCAGTGAATGATAAATGAAGTTTCGCCAAAGCCACTTCTGCTCTTGCCTGCTCTAATTTGGCTTGAGCCAAAGACTGCTCGTTTCTGGAAACTATATTTTTGTCGGCAAGGTTTTTGGCATTTTGTAATTCAATCTCAGCGCCTTTAGCTTCTGCTTGTGCTTTTAGCAATTCTGCCTGATACATTCCCGGCATAATTCTAAATAGTAGCTGACCTGCTTTTACATATTGACCTTCATCTACATAGATGTTTTGTAAATATCCTTTTTCCTGCGCTCGAACTTCAATGTTACGTACGGAACGAATTTGTGAAACATATTGTTTGGTAAACGAAGTATCAATTTTTATGGGATTGGTAACAATAAATTTTGTCTCTTCTTCTTTTTCTTCTTTTTTTGTTGTACAACTTGTTAGGCACAACAAGGCAATCAAGCCCGTGAACGCGAGTATTTTATTCATGATATAAAATGGAAATTAAGCGATTAAATACTTGGAATTGGGAATTCCTTAGACATAAAAAGTCATCAGTTTCCAAAAAATATTGGAACTGCCATACCGTAAATGAAAGCCTAAAGCGTTCATAAAGTAAGCAATCTCATAAATTTAGTAACTGATTTCAGTATTAATCAAATTCTTAATACCTGCTGAATAATATAAATAGGATATGACTGGCCACAAAATGGCGCGAAGATTTTAAAATTCTTATTACAATAGTTTATGATAGACTGACAAGAAAATGTCTGATACCAAACTTTTGAAATGCCAAATTTTTCAGTAAAATTTTTGTTTAAATTTTTGTTTTTAAGAGAATCGCTGTTGGAGCATTCCTCTTCTAAATCAAAACCGTCAGCATTAATAATTATACTGCTCGAACCAGTCTTAGCAAATTTTACTTGATTCGCTTGTACAAGTTTGGAAATTAATGAGCTGTAAATATCGCTGTCATGCGAAGCAGCATGAACATAATTTCCTCCGCTTTGCAGATAGAAAAACAGGTATAAAAAAAATACAGTTACTCTCATTTGGAGGCCAAAAGTAATGAAAGTAATGAAAGAAAAAAACAATTTTAATTATGTTTAACAAGTAAAACAAAGCGAAAACGATTGAAGTTCTTTTAAAAAACACTATTAAAAGAAATCCATTGATGAGTAGATAATTCTTGTGCCTCAATTGAGCCATTGCTTTCCCCAAGATTACTAAATCGCAAACATGTGATTACTTTCTTCGTAGTTTTCCTTTATGATAGACTCAACTTAAAATGTTCATCGATAAACTATGAAAACCAGATCTAATAAAGCTGTTCGATTTTGATCTCAGTGACTCCACAAAATAAAAAATCCATTCTACAGTTTGTAAAATGGATTTTTTTAGAACTATCTATGATAATCAAACTATCATTTGCCAAACAAAAGAAAGGCAATAATAAGTGTAATAATAATATTGAACAGCTGTGCAATTAAGAAAGCGTAAAGCGGTTTTTTACTGTTTTTACTGAAAAGATCTTTAAAATTGGTTTCTAAACCAATACTGGTAAACGCTAAAGCAAACCAAATCCCTTGTAAATTCTTTAATCCGTCTTTGACCTCATCTCGAGCGTCAGATGTAAGCAAAAAAGAAAAAAGTAATGAAGCTGCGATAAAGCCTATAACAAATTTTGGAAAACGTTCCCAAATCACTTTTAAAGTTGGTTTAGTCACAGTGCTACCATCAGCGGCATTCTGTCTGTATGTCCAATAAACTGAAATAGCAAAAGCGGCTAAACCCAATAATACATTCTGAGAAAACTTAACAATAGTACTAATTTTTAAAGCCGTTTCTCCTACCAGTGAACCCGAAGCTACTACAGCTCCAGAAGTATCAATACTACCTCCTAACCATGCCCCGGTAACTTCTTCGGGGAAATTAAAGTACTTAGCAATTATAGGCATAAAAATCATCATCGGAATGGCAGTTACCAAAACCATAGAGATTACATACGAAAGCTTTTTTGAGTCTCCTTTAATCGCTCCCGATGTGGCAATAGCAGCCGAAACTCCACAAATAGAAACTGCACTGGATATCATCATGGTCAACTCATCATCTACTTTTAGTTTTTTACACAACCAAAAAGCAAAGTACCAAACTGATAATACGACTATCAAAGCTTGTATTAATCCTAAAAAGCCTGCTTTAAGGATATCTGAAAATATTACGCTAGTTCCCAATAATACCAATCCAATTTTCACAAAAATTTCTGTAGAAAGTGCCGCTCTAAACCATTCTGGAAGCGTAAAAAAATTACCAATAGACAAACCGATAATCAAGCTAAAAATTACAGCCTCTAAATTGAGTCCTTTTATTACGCTGTTTCCTGCAATAATCAATGCAATAACGGTTAATAAATAAACTACAGGAAAACCCCTTAAGAAGTTTTTTACTGATTTTCCAGTCAAAAAAGCACCAATACTCCCAATCGAAATAAGATACACAAACTGCACCATAATGATTTGTAAATTCCCGTAATCGAATACATCATTCCCTAAATCTGCTCCATTTGACCACTTGAATACAGGAACCGAGGGAAGAAAAATAAAAAGAGATAACCCGATAATCAGGAAACCTAAGAGTACTACTGTCCAATCTTCATGAATTGTAAATTGTTTTATTTTTTGTGACATGCTAATAAATAGTTATTATTTTTTGTGTCAAAATACAAATTATTTATTTGTACACACCTAAACTGCATTATTTTTTGTTAACCACTAAAGGAACAGCCTCATTTCCAGATCTAATTTTGCTACACTTTATAACAATAGTCGCAAAAGAATTTTTTCAACAGAAGATCTTGTACTACTATCAATAAATCCTCTGAAAATTACATACCTAACAGATCAACACAATGTCGTGTTACTTTATCAGTTTTTCCAACTTTAATTTTACATGGATAAGAAACTATCAAAGGGAAACTGAATCCATTTCCAAATATATTATTTCATTCCAGCGCAATTGCATATTGGATAAATAAGCTCTATTAAGTTTTCAAAGATCGTCTTTCATCATAGGTTTGATATTACATTAAAATAAAATGTTTCATTTTATTCAGCTTTATACAAATTAATTTTTTTATTCAACCCAAAAAACTGTCATCAATAGTATATACAAGCTTTTTTATTTGTGCTTTACTACAGAATCTCCCAAAAAAAAAGGATGTTTTTTTTGCGTAAACAGGATATGTAGATAAAAAATTTATACCTCTATCTCTTAAATATATCCTAAATATTTTTCTATAAATTGATATATCGGGAAAAGTCGATACATTTGCACCATGGATCACATAGAACTATTTAAGGCATTATCAAACAAGTCGAGATTACAAATGCTCGAGTGGTTAAAAGAACCTGAAATAAACTTTCCGGAACAATTAACTGCCGGTTTTGAACACGGTGTTTGTGTAGGACAAATTCAGGCCAAAGCGGGACTGACCCAATCAACCGTTTCAGAATATTTATCGATTCTTCAACGCGCTGGATTTATAGACTCTACCCGTGTTGGACAATGGACCTATTACAAACGCAACGAAAAAGCATTTACAGCACTAAGCAAAATAATCGAATCTAATCTATAAAATAATATGAATACAAATAGTTTATTTACGCCCTTCAAATTGAAGACGCTAAATCTTAAAAATAGAATTGTAATGGCGCCTATGACGCGCTCATTTTCTCCAAATGGAGTGCCTACAGATGCTGTCGCAGCTTATTATCAAAAAAGAGCTGAAGGTGAAGTAGGCTTAATATTATCTGAAGGAACTGTAATTAACAGACCTTCCTCATCTAATGATGCCAATGTACCCCACTTTTATGGTGACCAATCTCTGGCAGGATGGAAACAAGTGATTGATGGTGTACATTCCGCTGGAGGCCAAATGGGACCACAGATATGGCACATGGGAATCATGGACAATCACCATTCCGGCTGGGTTCCGCAAGTACCTTTTGAAGGACCATCAGGATTAAACAGACCTGGTTTTAGTAATGGTACTACGATGACAACAAATGATATCGAAAATACCATTATTGCTTTTGGAAAAGCTGCTGCTGATGCCAAAAGATTAGGTTTTGATTGTATCGAAATTCATGGTGCGCATGATTATTTGATTGATCAATTTTTCTGGGATGCCACAAATCTACGTACCGATAATTATGGTGGTAAAAACTTAGCGGAACGTACACGTTTTGCTGTAGAAGTGATTAAAGAAATCAGAAAACAAGTAGGCGAAGATTTTGCCATAATCATGAGACTCTCTCAGTTCAAACCATCTGATTACAACTTTAAACTAGCAAAAACACCTCAAGAGATGGAAGCTTGGCTAAGCCCTTTGATTGATGCTGGTGTCGATATCTTACATTGTTCACAACGCCGTTTTTGGGAACCGGAATTTGAAGAAAACGACCTTAATTTTGCCGGATGGGCTAAAAAAATCACAGGAAAACCGACTATTACAGTAGGTTCTGTTGGGCTTTCTGGAGATTTCTTCGGAGCTTTTACAGGCGAAAGTTCACAACCTACCTCTTTGGATGAACTAACCAGACGTTTAGACAGAGGTGATTTTGACCTTGTAGCAGTAGGAAGACCACTTTTATCAGACCCAAATTGGGTTAGCAAGATAAAAGCAGGAGAAAATGACCAACTAAAAGGCTTTAGCAAGGAAGCGTTAAGTGAATTAATATTAGAATAAATTAATTCAGTAAATCTAAATCACTACTTTCTATAAATAAGTATACACGATTTTATAAATAGTCTTAATGCCACAACTAAAAGAGAGAAATTTCAATTATTTCTCTCTTTTTTTATGATTTTAAAATCTCATCATTTTATAAAATGGATCCATAATAAAATTACCGATTTTATAAACGAGAACACGCTTAAATAAGCCCTTTAAAATTTAGGAATATTTAATTTTATGTAAACAAAAAAATTTTATTACACTAATAATCAAACTATTTACTAAATTTATTTTATTATGAACTAACCAAAAAAACTATAACCTATAAACACTTTTTTTTTAATAAAACACTTTAAAAATGAACGCAACAACAAATGTGAAAGCTTACGGTACTGTAGCAGCCGATGCTCCTTTAAAACAAATGGATATCCCGCGCAGAAATGCTACTGCAAAAGACATTGAAATCGAAATTTTGTTTTGTGGTGTTTGTCACTCTGACTTACACACGGCAAGAAATGATTGGGAGAACACCATTTACCCTGCAATTCCCGGACATGAAATTGTGGGAAAAGTGATCAAAGTAGGAAATGAAGTTACTAAACTAAAAGTAGGCGATTTTGCTGCTGTAGGTTGTTTAGTAGATTCTTGTAAGACTTGCGATAATTGCAAGCAAGATTTAGAACAATACTGCTCTAACGGATGGGTTGGTACCTATAATGGAGAAGACAAACATTTAGGCGGAATGACTTTTGGTGGCTATTCTGAAAAAATTGTGGTTGATGAAGCCTTCGTTTTAAAAGTACCTGCTAATCTTGACTTGGCTGCTACAGCTCCTTTATTATGTGCTGGAATAACCACTTGGTCACCACTTCGCCATTGGAAAGTTGGAAAAGGCAGTAAAGTTGCCGTTGTAGGTTTAGGCGGACTTGGACATATGGCTATAAAACTAGCCAAAGGTTTGGGTGCCGAAGTTACCCTTTTCTCCAGAACACCAGATAAAGAAAAAGACGCATTAGAATTAGGCGCAGATGCTGTTGTTATTTCAACTGATGAAAATCACATGAATGCAGTAAATGGAAAATTTGATCTAATCATTGACACGGTTCCTTATGTTCATGACGTTAATCCGTATGTTGGAACTTTAAACACTAATGGAACTTTGGTTTTGGTAGGTTATTTGGGTGGCTTGGAACCTATTTTGAATACTGTTCCTATGATTCTGGGAAGGAAATCTGTAGCTGGTTCCCTAATTGGCGGAATTGCAGAAACTCAGGAAATGCTTGATTTCTGTGGGGAACATAATATTGTATCTGAAATTGAAATAATCAAAATGCAGGATATCAACGAAGCCTACGAAAGAATGCTAAAAAGTGATGTTCGTTATCGTTTTGTAATTGATATGGCTTCGCTAAAAAGCTAAATTACGCTATACTTTTAGCCTTCTGCTATAGTCAGAATTGTAAAGAGAACGATGGTACTAATTAGTATTATCGTTCTTTTTAATTTTAAAAAACTATATAAAACGTATCTTTTTACTCTGTTTAAAACCAATGTTTTTTTCAAAATTTGAATTTTTTGATTTTAGTAATATATTATTTGAATTGTATAAATTTTAAATTATTAAATTCATTAACTTGCATTAACAGATATGTTGATTTTCATTTACTTAAAAAATAATATTATATGGCAATAATTAATCTTAAAATCAATAGTAAGGAGTATTCAATAGATGTAGATCCTCAAATGCCACTTCTTTGGGCAATCAGAGATTTTGTAGGGTTAAAAGGAACTAAATATGGTTGTGGTATCGCGCAATGTGGTGCTTGCACAGTTCATTTAAACGGTCAGCCGGTTCGCTCTTGCTCTTTGCCTGTAGCTGCTGTTGCAAATAAAAACATAACGACCATAGAAGGATTATCAGAGGATAACTCGCATCCGGTTCAAAAAGCTTGGATAGAAGAGCAAGTCCCTCAATGTGGGTATTGTCAATCAGGTCAAATCATGGCTGCCGCAGCATTATTATCCAAAAATGCTTCTCCTAATGATGAAGATATTGATGCCGCAATGCAAGGGCATATCTGTAGATGTGGAACCTATCCGCGTATCAAACGAGCCATCAAGAAAGCATCAGAAAACAAGCCTTGAGAAGAGTACTAAAATAACCTATTCTTATATTTTATATGGACATAGATACTATATCAAGAAGAAAATTCTTAAAACTATCTGGTTTAACAGGAGTTGCTCTTACATTAGGATATTATTTACCTGCTGATGCTAAAGAACCTAAATTAATCACTGCTTTTGATGCTGAGAATAGCGGCATTGAGCTTAATTCATGGATATACATTGATGTTTCAGGCAAAGTTACGCTCTATAGTCACAGAGCCGAAATGGGACAAGGAGTCTATCAATCCATACCTCAAATAATCGCTGAAGAACTTCATATAGATCTTGATAAAGTAAACATAGTTTTCGCTCCTGGCGATAATGTGAAATATGGAAATCAAATTACAGGAGGTAGTTCCAGTATTAGAGGATCCTATAAAAACCTTTTGAATCTGAGCGCCACTGCCCGTGTAATGTTAATAAAAGCAGCCAGTAATAAATGGAATGTTTCTGAATTGGAATGTTATGCAGAAGATGGTCATGTAATTCATAAACCAAGTGGTAAAAAATTACATTACGGTGAATTAGTATTGGAGGCATCAAAACTTGATATTCCGAAAAATGTTGTTTTAAAGAAAACATCCGAATATAAATTAATTAGAAAACCACTTCAAAGACAAGATACGCCTTTGAAAACAAATGGTACAGCCGTTTTTGGTATCGATAAAATGATTCCGGGAATGCTGTATGCCATGGTGGAACGAAACCCCAGACTTCGTGGTAAAGTAAAAAGTTTTGACGCTACTGAAGCGCTTAAAATTCCGGGAGTAAAACAAGTTTTTGTAGTTCGTATGGGTGTTTTCAATACGTTCAGAGAAGGTGTAGCAGTTGTGGCTGATTCTATTTGGGCAGCTATGAAAGGAAAAAAAGCCTTAAAAGTGGACTGGGACGATACCGGATTTGAACATTTGAACACCGAGGATATTTATCGTCGAATGGAGGAAGCACTTCAAAAAGATGAGGGACTTTCTTTTGTTTCAAAAGGAGATTCAAACACCATTATAAAATCAGCAGAAAAGAAAATTGATGTTGTATATACTACTCCGTATCAATCGCACAGTTGTATGGAACCACTGAATTGTATTGCTCATTATCAAAAAGATAAAATAGAAATATGGGGGCCAATACAAGCTCCGGAATGGGTTCAAGATTACATCAGTAAAGAATTAGGAATTGCAAGGGAAAAAGTAATTGTGAATATGACTTTCCTCGGAGGCGGATTTGGTAGAAAAGCCTTTATGGATTACCCACATGAAGCCACGATGATTTCTAAAGAAATAAACGCACCGGTTCAGGTTATCTGGTCCAGAGAAGACGACGCAACGCAAGGTCCATACAGACCTGGAGTTTCATACCGTTGTCAAGGTGTGGTTGCAAATAGTGAAATAAGTGCTTTTAAAGTTTCCATTGCAGGTCAGAACAATAGTCATTGGAGAGGCGGAGCAAAAGATATTCCCAACAGAAGTGCCACGGAAGGATTTTTAAAACCATACGTAGACAACATTTCGAATTTAAGTATTGTTGATATACCTTTTGAAACACCAATACCTACTATGTGGTGGCGTTCTGTCTATGCTTCTACCAATGGTTTTGCGTATGAAAGTTTTATGGATGAGTTGGCTGCTGAATCAGCGAAAGATCCAATAACTTTTAGAAGAACCTATCTTAAGGACGAAAGAAGTCGGGAATTACTGGATAAACTAGAAGAGGTTTCAGGATGGAAAAACAGAAGCAAAGGATATGGTGTCGCTATAACGGAATGTTTTGGCAGTACCGTGGGACAAATTGTGAAAGTTTCCAAAAACGCAGAAAATAAAATTCAAATCGATCAGGTTTGGGCAGTAATAGATTGTGGATGGTATGTAAATCCAGATATAATCAAAGCACAAGTGGAAGGAAGTATTGTTATGGCATTAGGTGCTGCAACGATTCATGAAATTACATTCAAAGATGGTAAAACGGTTCAAAATAATTTCAATACGTATAAAATGCCTCGTATAACAGATATTCCACCTATTGAAGTGTATATCATGGAAAATGATGCAGATGCCGGAGGTGTTGGAGAACCTGGATTACCTCCATTTGCTCCAGCTTTAATAAATGCAATATTTGATTTGACAGGAAAACGTATTAGAAAGCTTCCTTTCGAATTAGCAAAAGTTTAATTTTAAAAATACAAAACAAATGAAAATAGTTTTTTCAATAGTAGTTGTTTTAATATTGGCAGTAACGCTGCAATCATTCAATCAGAATTTTGATTTGAAAGCAAGTATTGTACGCGGTAAATCGGTCTATAATACACAATGTGCATCCTGCCACATGGAAGAAGGAAATGGTATAGAAGGTGTTTTTCCAACATTGATAAAATCAGATTATTTTGCAGATAAAAATCGATTGATAAAAGTGGTTACAACTGGATTACGCGGACCAATAGTAGTTAATGGTGTAAACTATGATGGAGAAATGCCCGCTACTGATTTAACTGATGAACAAGTGGCTGATGTTTTAAACTATGTCAGAAATTCATGGGGAAATGAAGCTAAGGCAGTTTTGCCAAGTGAAATACAACAAGCTAAAAAAGCTGTCAATAAAGATTACAAAGCCTATTAATTTGTAACATTTTGAATTCGTTGCATAGAGAGAATTATAAATTCTAAATACTAACTAAATGGTATCAAGACGTCAATTTATTAAAAATACAGGTAAAGCAAGTTTTGCATTATGGTTAGGAGCTACTTCTAATGGTTTTGCAAACGCAGCTTTTATTACAGATGCACCCAGTAATTTTACTCCTTTTGTAAAAATCGAGAAAAACGGAAAAATAACAATTTTCAATACTAAACCTGAAATGGGTCAAGGTACTTTTCAATCTGTTCCGGCTCTTATAGCCGAAGAATTAGAAGTTTCGCTTGATGCAATAACGATTGTTCAAACCAGTGGCGAGAAACAATTTGGCGGCGGCCAGGCAGCTGGAGGAAGTTCTTCCATCAGAGGAAATTATGATGCGTATAGAAAAATTGGTGCTGCTGCAAAAGAAATGCTGGTCAAGGCAGCCAGTGTTAAATGGGGAATTGGAATTGAATCTTGTTATGCCGAAAACGGAAGTGTACATTCTAAACTGTCAAAGGAACATCTTTCTTATGGCGATTTAATTGAAGAAGCTTCCAAATTAGAAGTTCCTAAAGAACCGAAACTTAAAAACAAAAGTGATTTTAAGATTATCGGAAAATCTATTCAAAGACCAGATGTACCCTTAAAAGTTTCCGGAAAAGCAGAGTATGGAATTGATGTAGAAGTTCCCAATATGGTATATGCAACTGTATTTCGTTCCCCGGTAATTGGTGGTACTTTAAAAAGTTTTGATGCTGATGCAACCCTAAAAATTCCCGGAGTCATTAAAGTTGTGGAAGCCAAAACAACTGTTGGAAAATATCAATATTCCGGAGTGGCAGTTATTGCTAAATCATACTGGTCAGCCCTTCAAGGCAGGAAAGTATTGAAAGTGGAATGGGATACAAATGGATATGAAAATTTCAATTTATCCGACTATGAAAATAAGTTGCGAAACCTTTCTAAAGAAGCTGGTGTACTGGATAAAAATATAGGAAATGTAGAAAGCGTTAAAACGGAACCTGGAAATTCAGTGGAGTCCTTTTATGAAACTCCTATGGTGGCTCACCATACGCTTGAGCCGATGAATTGTATCGCACATGTAAATGGTGAAATGCTAACCATATGGACCTCAACTCAGGTTCCAAGTGCTATTACCGGTTCAGGACCAAATGACCTTCATAGCCAAATTGGAATGAAACCAGAGAATATCACTTTACATTCCAAATTTATTGGAGGCGGATTTGGTAGAAGATTGTATACTGATTATGTTATTGAAGCCGTAAATATTGCAAAGCAAATAGAGCAACCCGTAAAAGTAATTTGGTCTAGGGAAGATACCACACAACATAGTGCAGTACGCCCTATGACTTTCTCACAGTTGAAAGGTGGTTTCTCAAAAGAAGGAGAATTAATTAGCTTTCAACATAAAGTGATAAGCCCTTCTTATTTTGATTCGGTAGGTCCAAATTTCGATAAAACAAAAGTAGATGCAATTATGATAGAGGGAATTGGAGAACAGGCTTATCAAATTCCAAATATTAAAACCTCATATGTGTATGCTGATTTTCATGTGCCTGTAGCGGCATGGAGATCCGTAACCAGTTCAACTGTCGCTTTTGCCCATGAATGTTTTATTGATGAATTAGCGTATAAAGTCAAAAAAGACCCTTTGGATTTTAGATTGCAAATGCTAGACAAAGATTCCGATACCAAAAGAGTTTTATTGAAATTAAAAGAAGTTTCCAATTGGGACAAACCACTACCAAAAGGAAAAGGCAGAGGTATTGCGCAATGGGAATTTTTTGCGGGATTGTGTGCTCATGTAGTCGAAGTATCTGTTACAAAAAACAATACTATAAAAATTGATAAAGTTTTTGCAGTAATTGACTTGGGAGAAGTCGTGAACCCGGATAATGTAAAAAATCAAATTGAAGGATCCATCGTGATGGCTTTGACAGCGGCTGTAAAAACAGGAATTACCATTGAGAACGGGAAAATAAAGCAAAGTAATTTCAACGATAATCCAATGATACGAATGCATGAAACACCAGAAATTGAAGTACACATTCTTGCAGATGGCGGAAAAATAAAAGGCGTTGGTGAACCCGGCTTACCTCCTTTTGCACCAGCATTGGCAAATGCCATATTTTCAATTAGCGGAAAGCGCATTAAAAAGATGCCTTTTGACCTTAAATTATCCTAAATATTTATTTATAATTCCATTAATTTTCAAATGAAAGAACTTCAAGAAATTATTAAAAAATATGACGTTGCCAGTCAGAAAAATATAAAATCAGCTCTAGTAACCGTAGTTCATTTAGATGGTTCCTCTTATAGAAGACCTGGTGCCAGAATGTTAGTGAATGATGACGGAAGAATTACCGGTGCCATAAGCGGCGGTTGTTTAGAAGGTGATGCCTTAAAAAAAGCCTTATTTGCCATTTCTGAGCAAAAAAATACTCTTTTTACTTATGACACTTCAAAAGAAGACGATTCAGAAATGGGAATTCATTTAGGATGTGAAGGTCTTATACAAGTATTATTCGAAAGCATCGATTCTAAAAAAGAAGAAAACCCAATACAATTGCTGAGTAAAGCATTAGCCGTTCGACAAAAAGCGGTTCTGGTTACTTTATTTGATTTGAATAATAATCAAAATGTTCAGCATGGCACTTGTTTGCTGTTGGAAGAAAATGGAACACTTTCCGGTAAAATACCACTGCAACAATTTGAAGATGTTGTTTTAAAAGACATAACAGATGTCATGCAAAATGGCGAATCTGTTTTCAAACAATACAGATCAGGTGACGTATCAGTAACCGCTTTTTTTGAATTCTTGCATCCACCAGTTTCCCTTGTGGTATTAGGAGCAGGAAATGATGCCATTCCGCTTATGAAGTTTGCAGATGTCTTGGGATGGGATTTTAGAATCGTAGACCGAAGAGATACGCATGCCAACAAAGAAAGATATCCTACCGCCTCACAAATTTTAGTGGCTAATCCAGATGTTGCCTTAGAACATCTTGCGTATGATAATCGTACTTTTTTTGTTTTAGTAACGCACAGTTACAAGTGTGATTATTATATGTTAAAATCATTATGTGCCGCTGCTGTTCCTTACATAGGTATTTTGGGACCAAAAAAGAAGTTGCATCGCATGCTGGAAGAAATACAACATAATGAAGGCATTCATTTAAATACCGATAAAGTGGCAACAATTTATGGTCCGACAGGTTTAGATATTGGAGCGGAAACACCAGAAGAAATTGCACTAAGTATTATAGCGGAAATTCAAGCCGTATTGACTGGGAAAATGGGTGGCATGCTAAAAACGAAAAATGAAGTCATACATTCCAGAGACTCATTAGACATTCAAATAGAAGATATCAAAATTTATAATGCATCATAAAATAAAGCAATGTGGCATAATTATTTTGGCAGCAGGTTCAAGCAGTCGCATGGGGAAACCCAAACAATTACTTGAATTTGATGGTATGACGCTCTTAACACGGGTTTCAAAAATGGCTTGCCAATCAAAATTATATCCTGTAATTGCCGTTTTAGGTGCCAATGCTGATTTGATTCAAGCACATCTCGATGTTCCAGGACTTGATATTGCACTTAATGAAAACTGGGAAGAAGGAATGGCCAGTTCTTTACGAAAAGGGCTTCATGCCATGAATGAAATGTATCCTCATGTTGATGGCGTCATAATACTTGTTGGCGATCAACCTTACATAAATAATCAGTATATAGAACAACTGATTGATGCTCAAGACAAATCCGGATTGCCAATTTCTGCCTGTTCCTATGCCGGTATTATGGGAACTCCTGCCCTTTTTCACAAAACGATTTTTCCAGAACTGATGTTGATTGAAGGAGATATTGGTGCCAAAAAAATTATCGAAAAAAGAAAACAGGATGTAGCTACAGTACATTTCGATAAAGGAGTTATTGATATTGACACAATAGAAGATTATGAAAATTTACACAACGAAAAAGAATAAATATGCTTGTTGATACATCCAATAAAATCCATGATTACTTGCACATTTCGTTGATTTTATTTGCATCTTACGCCTATTAAAATTCAGCATAAATGGAAACAATTATTTCGGTACACAGCGCTTTGGAATTAATAACAAATCATGTCAAATCGCTACCAGTTGCAGTGATGCAATTAGAAAAAGCAAACGGATTGGTTTTGGCAGAAGACATTTATGCGCCTGAAAATGTGCCTGCATTTCCTCAGTCCAGCATGGATGGATATGCTTTTGCTTTTGACAATAATCGTTCAGATTATAAAATAGTGGGAGAAATTGCAGCTGGGAGTAAACAAACTTTTGAATTAAAGCAGGGCGAAGCTGTCCGGATTTTTACGGGAGCTGCTGTTCCGATAGCTGCTGATACTGTTTTGATGCAAGAAAAGGCATTCGTAGAATCAGAGAAACTAACTGTTACTGATGAAAATTTAAATAAAGGAACTAACCTCAGAAGTATTGGGTCTGAAATAAAAAAAGGAACAAAAGCACTTGAAAAAGGAACCGTTTTAAAACCGGCTACTATAGGTTTTCTGGCGAGTATGGGCATTGCCAAAGTCAAAGTGTATCCTAATCCCAGCGTTGGAATTTTAGTCACCGGTAATGAATTACGATTGCCGGGAGAAGATTTAGAATATGGTCAAGTATTTGAATCCAATTCATTTACCTTGCAATCTGCATTAAATCAATTGAATATTAACAATGTAACTATTTACAGATCTGAGGATAATCTGAATCAATTACAGACTCTTTTATCACAAATATTGGAAGTAAATGATCTCGTTTTAATTTCGGGCGGTGTAAGTGTTGGAGATTATGATTTTACCATGGATGCATTGGAGAAATGTGACGTAAATGCCGTTTTTCATAAGATAAAACAAAAGCCCGGTAAACCATTATTATTTGGAACAAAAGCAGATAAAGTTATTTTTGGACTTCCTGGAAATCCTGCTTCTGTGTTAACCTGTTTTTATGAGTATGTACTTCCCGCAATTGGAATTATGACCGAACGCAACGTAAAATTGCAAACTAAAAAAATGGTACTTACGCAGGAATATCAAAAGCAGGCAGGAATGACACATTTTTTAAAAGCGTCGCATAATAATGATTTAGTTTATCTTGAAACGGGCCAAGAATCCTATAAACTTTCTTCGTTTGCTAACGCTAATTGTCTGGCCATAATTCCAGAAAACGCATCGAAAATTGAATCAGGTCAGGAAATAGAAGTACATTTATTTCCTTTTTAAAATTACAAAATGACATTATCATTATCCTTTTTTTTATTACTGTTTATCATTGCATTTTTATATGCCTCCGTAGGTCATGGTGGAGCAAGTGGTTATTTAGCATTAATGGCTATTTTCAGTTTTGATCCAAATTTTATGAAACCAACAGCATTGGTATTAAACTTATTTGTATCGCTGGTCTCGTTTACGCTGTTTTTTCGCGAAGGACATTTCAAATGGAAACTTTTTCTCCCCTTTGCCTTAGCCTCAATTCCTTTTTCGTTTTTAGGTGGCATGATATCATTAGACGGAGATATTTATAAAAAAGTTTTGGGATTAACACTCTTAATACCAGTTATAAAATTTTTTGTGTATCCAAATACGAATGATTCAGAGTTAAAAAAAAATACGCTTGGATTGACAATTATTATCGGTGCCAGTATCGGATTTCTTTCCGGCCTGATTGGTATTGGAGGAGGTATTCTACTTTCGCCAATACTTTTAATGTTGCATTGGTCAAACCAAAAACAAACTGCAGCTATTAGCGCATTATTTATTTTTGTCAATTCGGTATCCGGTTTAGCGGGACAATTATCTAAGGGTGTTAAATTTGAAAACGACATGCTTGCTTTTGTTGCCGTAGCCTTTATTGGCGGGATATTGGGTGCTTGGTTGGGTGCTAAGAAGTTCAATCAATCGATCCTTAAATATATTTTAGCAACAGCATTATTAGTTGCTTCCATCAAATTATTACTTACCTGATTAATTTTATTTTATGAAAATAGAAGTGCTTTTTTTTGGACAATTAACGGACATTACCGGTTGCTCAAAATTAGTTATTGATTATGTCGACACTACTGACAACTTAAAAAAAATAATCCTAGAGAAATTCCCTGCTTTATCATCGTTGAAATTTGCAATTGCAGTAAATAAACAAATGGTAACAGACAATATTTCAATAGAAAAAAATAGTAGTATCGCCTTTATGCCTCCGTTTTCTGGTGGTTAAAAAACAAAACATGAAACATTTACAGGAGCGATATCAACGTCAACTAATGCTAAATGAATTTGGAATAGAAGCACAAGAAAAACTTTCAAACGCTAAAGTATTAGTTATTGGAGCGGGTGGTTTAGGTTGTCCTATTTTACAATATTTAGTTGCTGCTGGTGTTGGGCAAATTGGGATTGCAGATGATGATGTAGTAAGTTACTCCAATTTAAATCGACAGATTTTATTTGGACAACAAGATGTGGGACGTTTTAAAGTGGATATTGCCAAAGAAAAACTCCTTTTGATGAATGACACAATTGATATTAAAACTTGGAAACTGCGCTTTTCGCAAAAGGACTGTATCAATCATTTCAAGGATTATGATATTATTGTTGATGCCACAGATAATTTTGTCAGCAGGTATTTGATAAATGACGCCTGTGTATTATTTGGCAAACCCTTAGTATTTGGGGCAGTTTCAAAATTTGAAGGGCAAGTAGCCGTATTTAATGTTCCAATAAACGAAAAGGAAAAAACAGTCAATTATAGAGATTTATTTCCTGTACCACCAAACAATAATGAAGTTTTAAACTGTTCCGAAGCAGGAGTTTTAGGAGTATTACCAGGTATGATTGGAGTTTTACAAGCTACAGAAGTCATTAAACTTATAACTGGCATTGGAAAACCATTAACAAACAGAATCTTGACATACAACGCATTAAATCAGGAGTTTTTCACTATGTATTTGACTCCAAATCCAGAAGTTTCCAACTATATTCCAGCTTCTGTAGAAGCCTTTGAAAATACCGATTATGAATGGTTATGCAACTATAGCCCAACTAATGTCATCGAGATTGAATTTGAACAATGGTTGGAAATTAGGGAAAACACTATTTTAGTTGATGTACGAGAACTTATAGAAAAGCCCCGTTTAGATTTCTATTCACATTTATCGATTCCTTTGGCCACGTTACGTTCTAATTTAGATGATTTATTAGATAAAGAGATTGTATTTGTTTGTCAGTCTGGAAAGAGAAGTTTAAAAGCCGTATTATTGTATTTGTCCGTGATGCCAAATGCAAAGGCATATTCACTAAAAGGCGGGGTTAATGAACTGGTAAAAAAGAAATTAATTTAATTTTATGGAGCATAAAAAAGACAAAAATATTTTTGTTGATGGAGTAATACCCGCTTCATTTATTAGTCATAGCATTGCAAAACATGCTACAAAAAACACAATTGGTGGTGACAGTATATTTTAGGACAAGTAAGAGCTGATGAAATAAACGGTAAAAATGTAGCCACAATTGATTGCTTTTGGTGTTTTATTGTCCAATGATTATTTACATCAATACCTACTTTAAATTATAAATTTTGTAGTTTTACCCGCCTATATTCAACCCTTCATGAAACTTAAACAGATCAACATACCTCCATTACCCGCCGTACTTTTAGCAATAATAAGCGTACAATCTGGGGCGGCTATCGCCAAAGGTCTTTTTCCTGCTATTGGTGCTGCCGGGACAGCTTCTTTAAGAATTGGCATCTCCGCATTAATATTATTGGCTGTTTACAGACCAAACCTAAAAAAAGTAACTGCTGACCAATGGAAATTGGTTATTCCTTATGGTTTATCCTTGGGAGCAATGAATTTGATTTTTTATCTTTCCATTGAGAGAATTCCCATTGGACTTGCTGTTACACTGGAATTCATAGGTCCGTTATTAGTAGCTGTTTTTGGTTCAAAACGCATCATAGATTTTTTCTGGGTACTTCTTGCTGCGGCAGGAATCGTCTTAATTGCTCCATGGTCAAATAATGGATTAGATATTTGGGGGATGCTTTTTGCTCTTTTGGCTGGTGCACTTTGGGCGGCTTATATCGTATTAGGAGGGAAAATTTCAAAAATAATGAAAGGTGGAGACGCAGTTACCATAGGAATGTTATTTGCATCTATACTTATTGTCCCTTTTGGAATTCTAGGAAATGGCTTAAGTAATCTTACGCCTCAACTTTTAGGTTTAGGGGTAGCACTCGCGCTATTATCCAGTGCAATTCCTTTCACATTAGAAATGAAAGCACTCGGACAACTTCCTGCACGTACTTTCAGTATTCTGATGAGTTTAGAACCTGCTGCAGCATCAATTTTTGCTTTTATATTTTTACAAGAATACCTTACTTTTAATGAAATTTTAGCGGTTGTTTTTGTGGTAATAGCTTCTGCCGGATCAACAATTACTTCAAAAACGCAAAAACATTAAAATTTTTAGCACAGTTTTAAATACTTATGATGATTTAATTTAAAACCTGCTGATTAAAAAAAAGGACAACTACAATATAAAAACAGCTGCTTATCACAAGCAGCTGTTTTTTTTTATAACTGATAAAAAGCATTGCTCCTACTGCAGATTTCCTTCTTATATTTTTTCTTTTCTAATTTGTTTTTTGAAAAAACTTCCTGTGTAATAAATGTTACTGTACGTGGAATTTTAACTGACAATCTTTGCAGTATAAAATTTTACTACTTATGGAATATATCGGTTATTTTACATCAATACTCATTGGCGTTGCATTAGGATTAATCGGTGGTGGCAGCTGTATTCTTACCCTACCCGTTTTAGTCTATTTATTTGCTATCGAACCCGTTTTAGCAACTACTTATTCCTTAATTTATTGTAGGATTTGCAAGTGCTGTGAATCCTGTGGGCTATTTCAAAAAAGGGTTGGTAAATATCAAAACAGCATTTTTTTTGGCATTCCGTCAATCATTGCAGTTTTTACCTCGAGAGCTTTTATTGTACCTACAATCCCAAAAGAAGTGTTTTCCATTGGAGAATTTATAGTTACAAAAACCTATTGATGATGTTACTCTTTGCTGTAATTATGATTGCTGTTTCGTATAGCATGATCAAAAAAAAATAGACGAAAAGTCCGAAGAACAAAAATTCAATTACCCTCTCATACTTATCGAAGGTGCAATTGTTGGTGTTATTACAGGATTAGTTGGAGTCGGCGGCGGTTTCTTAATTATACCGGCATTAGTCGTATTAAGTAAGCTTCCTATGAAAGAAGCAGTTGGAACATCATTGGTAATTATAGCTGCCAAATCGTTGATTGGTTTCTTTGGAGAAGGAGGAGAAAATGGAATCAATTAGCAATTTCTGATTACCATTTCAACATTTGCTATTGTTGGAATTTTCATTGGCACAGCATTATCAAAAAAAATTAATGGAGACAAACTGAAACCTGCATTTGGTTGGTTTGTTTTAGTAATGGGAATTTATATTATAACCAAAGAGCTTTTTCTAAAATAAAATTTAATAAAAAATCGAAACTAAATTAAATTTTAAAAGTCACTTTAGAACAAAAAATCCTTCTCCTTTTAATACTAAAATGAGAAGGATTTTTTAGTTTCAATGCATTTAAACTGAAAATCATCTATTCCATTTCAGAAGAAAAAACATTGTAATAAGCCTATTTGGCAAAAAAATAATTAAAAAAATATTTATTTTAGTTCACTCATTCAGAGAACTATAAATGATTGAATAATTGTAAAAGCATTTTTTAACAGAATGCAAAAAGCAACCTTTCATTCTCTTTGACATCCTTAGAGCAACAAATAAATTTAATAATTATGAAAAATTTCAGATTACAAGCAGCAGTTATTGTACTATTAGTTTCAACAGCTTTTACATCATGCAGCGATGATGACAACACACCAAATACAGTTACTAAAACCTCATTGGTAACAAAAGTTGAGGGCGCCGTAACAGGAGACATAAATGTTGAAGTTCCATTAACTGTGACTTTTTCAGTTGACAATAATTGTGGTTCTTACAACAAGTTTATCGAAACTGCGGCTACAAACACAAAAACGATTGAAGTGGAATCAAAGTACGAAGGAGTTGATTGTGGAACGACTCCAGCAAGCAAAACTGTAGTTTACAAGTTCAAATCTACAACTGTGGGAACTTACAATTTAAAATTCAAAAAAACGGCTACTGAGTTTATAACACACACTATAGTTATTGATTAATTTTTTTAGTTTGGTTAATTAATGATAGAGGCACCAGTTGAATAGCTGGTGTTTTTTTATTTTTAAAAATTAGTTGTCTGGTGCAACCCACAAAAAACACAAAAATTATATTTTAAAAATTTACAATTATGGCAACTTTTTTTATTGTGTAACATTTGTCACTATCTTCCTTAAATTCATGCTATATCTTTGTAGTATACGTTTATTAAGAAATTTAAGGATATGAAAGACACAAAAGCAATAAACAAAGACTTGATTTTAAGAGAACGATTAGCATTACAAAGGACAGTGCTAGCGAATCAATCTACTTTTCTTGCATTCCTGAGAACGGCAATGTACTTTTTAATTGCAGGATTGAGTTTGCGAAATTTATTAAAAGTAGAAAATAGTTTCCTGATTGAAATAGCACTTTTTGTCATTTCATTCGTGATACTTTTACTTGGCACTTTTAACTATTTCAAGCATAAAAAATCCATTTTTAAAAATAAAAAACACATTGGCGATTATCAATTAGAATACTATGAGTGGTGCTAATCTTAATATTTCCAAGGTCTGACATCGCATTTTCACCTCCAGAATAAGCCACCATGAAACTTAAAGTCCATACATTTTCGTTTAATATACAGAGAGTCTGCAAGGCTAAATTTGAACAGAAAAATTAAACCGTAATTTCGCAAATTAAACACATCAAAATTGAATGAATAATTTGGACTAAAATTTTTAGGAGCTAAAGCAAAATATACTAAAGTGCATCCTTTTAAACTAAAATTTAAAACCAATAAAAATGATCTGGAAAACACCTAAAAAATCTACTCTTCAAAATGTTGCTTTTATTCTATTTATTGCCCTGTTGCTGTTAAGTCCTTTGGGCACTTTTGTAAAAATACAAGTAAACCGCTTAATCGTTTTTTCGCCTAAAACAATTGCAGTAACGGATCAAAAAATGCTGTCTAGTTACCAATGGCAATTAGTCGATGCTACCGGGCAGCGTGTAACTTTGGAAGACTATAAAGGAAAAATGATATTCATTAATTTCTGGGCCACATGGTGTCCGCCTTGCATTGCCGAAATGCCAAGTATACAAAAATTATATGCTGATTATCATGACAAAATTGTCTTTTTGTTTGTTACAACAGATTCTTTTGAAAAAGCAAATACATTTATGGTCAGAGAAAATTTAACGCTTCCTATCTACCAATCGGTTACAAATCCTCCGTTAGAAATGGACTCGACTACAATTCCTGCCACTTACCTTATTGATAAACAAGGATATTTAATTTTAGCCAAAATTGGAACTGCAAATTGGAATAGTGATTCGTTCCGAGAAAAGTTAGATCATTATATTAGAAAATAAAATCAATGTGATTTTTTAAAATCTTTTTTGTTGTGTGACAAAAGTAACACAACTACTCATTTAGAAGTTGAATCTTTGCGGTACTAAATCAACAAAAATGGAAATTTTAGAATTCATCAAACAACCTTGGCCTTGGTATATAGCGGGGCCATTAGTTGGACTTACCGTACCGGCATTATTAATTATTGGAAATAAATCTTTTGGAATTAGTGCTTCATTACGTCACACTTGTGCGATGTGCTTACCGGCAAATATTAAATTTTTCAAATACGATTGGAAAAAAGAAATCTGGAATATGTTTTTTGTATTCGGAATAGTAGTGGGTGGTATAATTGCTTTTAATTTTTTGTCAAATCCAAATCCAATTATTATAAACGATGCTCTAAGAACAGAATTAGCTTCTTATGGAGTTACAAATATCGACGGAATGTTACCCGCACAACTCTTCTCGTGGGAAAATTTAATCACACTCAAAGGATTTTTTATGATGGTTATAGGTGGGTTTTTTATTGGTTTCGGTTCTCGTTATGCGGGAGGTTGTACCAGTGGTCATTCTATTTCCGGTTTGTCTAATTTACAATTGCCTTCGTTGATTGCAACCTCTTGTTTCTTCATAGGCGGATTGATTATGGCAAATATTATTTTACCTTTAATACTTTCTATTTAATACTATCAAACATGCAAAATAAAGATCAAAATACAGATTTTAAAACACGTTCTTTAGACACAGTTTGTGTCAACGAGAGTCAATTAGAACACAAGTGGTATCATAATTTAAAATACGTAATCGTAGGTATAGCTTTTGGAATTGTTTTCATCAAAGCCGAAGTTATCAGCTGGTACCGCATTCAGGAAATGTTCCGTTTTCAATCCTTTCACATGTATGGGATCATAGGAAGTGCGGTTGTGGTTGGAATAATATCTGTTTTGCTGATAAAAAAATTCAATATTAAAACCATTTATGGGGAAAAAATTGAATTTCACAACAAAACCTTCAACAAAGGACAAATCTACGGCGGGCTTATCTTTGGATTGGGTTGGGCCATAACTGGAGCTTGCCCAGGACCATTGTTTGCCCAGATTGGAACTGGCGCGACAGTAATGATTGTTACCTTATTATCGGCAGTAGTGGGGACTTGGCTATATGGCTATTTTAGAGATAAACTACCTCATTAATAAATATGAATCCAGAAAAACAAAATATAGTACAATTAAATCGATAGTAAAAAATGATTTAGCAAAATGAAACGAATTTGAGTTCTATCCATTTTAAAATCCATTTTAATCCAAGTGATAAAATTTCATTATCAAATAATTCAGTAGTAGATACAAAAAGGTTCCTATCACAGCAAGTGTAATGGCAAAGCTAATCAGGTTGAGAACGATATTAGGAATAAACTTCAATCGGGGATGTGTAATTAAGGGTTCCCGATGCAGTCTTTCATGAAAGTTTTCCTTTGCTATTTTGAGTTTCTTTTTGATAGCCCTTGCGTTTTACAGACAATAGCGATGTATAGTCACTATTGATTTTTGGTTTCCTATTTTGAACACTCTAAATTACACAATATATTTAAGATAAATAGGTTATACAATATATTTAATCTGCTTAGGCAGTAACAGTATCAGAATTGCTGCCGTTTATATCCCTTTAATATTCCCTTTATTCTTCAAAAAAATCACTTCAATGATTTTACTGGTCATATCAGCATCAATTTTTAATCGATTTGATAAAACTTCAATTAGGTTTTTTTCTTCTTTTTCCAATGTTCCATCCGCCAGTAACACTTCTAATGCAAGAGCAAATACAGTTTCTTTATCTTCTTCTTCTATTAGTTCACAACAGGCCGAAATATATTTTAACTGTCCCAGTTCTGTTCTTAAATTAAATGATCTTACATAAAGAGGTGAAATATCAATTCCAATAAATTTCTGTTTTGAATGCAATATTCTTGATAACGATGCTGTTTCCGAATCCTTAATTTGATTATCCGCAGAAATACAAGAATATAAAATTCCAACCCAAGCTTCAAACTCCGAGTTTACTGGATTGTGGTCACTATTATTTTTATTTTCAAATAAACTCATATTTTTATTTTTTTCTAAAGTTACTGTTTACCTTCCAACTCGTTGCTTGAGTTTGGGAATAAATTACCATTTATTTTTGTAGCATCAGTAAATTTCTAAATATAGACCTACTTATTCCAGAAATCAATTCCTTATTTTAAAAAAGAAAGTATAACCATATTAAAAATAAAAAAATTTAAAGACAACGATTCTCACTTATTTATTAATTTAATATTGGCTTAATAATATCCTCATGAACTGATGTTCATTTAATTAAATATTTTTAGTACATTTATTAATCACTAATATTATCTACAACTATAGTTTTTATCTATTAAAAATAAAATAAGGTGCGGATAGTTTTTAGTAAATTTGCTTCAAGTAAATAAAAAATCAATCATAATATGGAAAATAACACAAATACAAGTTCAACGTCCTACAATCTCAACAGTGAAAGTAAATGCCCATTCAATCATGGAGCTAGTGCTGGAACTCCTGCTAAGCATGGTGCTGGTTCTGCTCCTGCGAATCGTGATTGGTGGCCAAATCAATTAAAATTAAATATTTTACGCCAACACTCTTCACTCTCAAACCCAATGGGAGAAACGTTCAATTATGCTGAAGAGTTTAAATCTTTAGATTTTGCTGCTTTGAAGCAAGACATCTTGGATTTAATGACTACCTCACAAGATTGGTGGCCAGCAGACTATGGGTTTTATGGAGGATTATTTATTAGAATGGCATGGCACAGTGCAGGAACCTATCGTATTGCAGATGGACGTGGAGGTTCAGGAGCTGGCACACAACGTTTCGCACCACTAAACAGCTGGCCTGATAATGCTAACTTAGACAAAGCACGTTTATTACTTTGGCCAATAAAACAAAAATATGGCAGAAAAATTTCTTGGGCTGATTTATTTATTTTAACTGGTAACTGTGCTTTAGAGTCTGCAGGTTTTAAAACTTTTGGTTTTGCTGGTGGACGTGAAGATGTATGGGAGCCAAATGAAGATATTTATTGGGGTTCTGAACGTGAGTGGTTAGGAGACAACCGTTACAATGGAGAACGTGAATTAGAACAACCTCTTGCGGCTGTTCAAATGGGATTAATTTATGTAAATCCGGAGGGACCTAATGGAAATCCTGATCCAGTATTGGCAGCTCATGATATTCGTGAAACTTTTGCTCGTATGGCAATGAATGATGAAGAAACAGTAGCATTAAGTGCAGGTGGTCACACTTTAGGTAAAACCCATGGTGCTGCAGATCCAGAGAAATATGTAAGTGCTGAACCAGCAGCAGCAAGTATCGAGGAGCAAAGTCTAGGCTGGAAAAACAGTTTTGGTACAGGTAATGCTGGAGACACAATTACTAGCGGTCTAGAAGGAGCATGGACTACTACTCCATCTAAATGGAGTAATAATTATTTCGAAAATTTATTTGGTTTTGAATGGGAATTAACCAAAAGTCCAGCAGGTGCACATCAATGGAGACCAAAAAACGGCGCAGGTGCTGATTTAGTTCCAGATGCACATGATCCTTCAAAAAGACATCAACCGTTTATGTTGACTACGGATCTTTCCCTACGATTTGACCCTGCCTATGAAAAAATTTCAAGACGTTTCTTAGAGAATCCATCAGAATTTAATGATGTATTTGCTAGAGCATGGTTCAAACTAACGCACAGAGATATGGGTCCAAAAACTCGGTATTTAGGACCTGAAGTTCCTACTGAAGAACTAATTTGGCAAGACCCGGTTCCTGCTGTTACACATCCCTTAATTGATGACCAAGATATTGCTACGCTTAAAGCAAAAATTCTGGCTTCAGGATTATCTGTATCTGAATTGGTAACTACTGCTTGGGCATCAGCATCTACTTTCCGTGGTTCAGATAAACGTGGTGGCGCAAACGGTGCCCGCATTCGTTTAGAACCTCAAAAAGATTGGAAAGTAAACAACCCATCTCAACTTGAAAAAGTGCTTAACAAACTTGAAAATATCAAAAATGAGTTCAACAGCGCTAATTTTGGCGGTAAGCAAGTTTCAATTGCTGATTTAATAGTTTTAGGTGGTAACGCAGGAATTGAACAAGCAGCAAAAAATGCTAATCATGATGTAATAGTACCTTTCACCCCGGGTAGAACTGATGCTTTGCAAGAACTAACTGACGTAGAATCATTTGCAGTTCTGGAACCTCAAGCAGATGGGTTCCGTAATTATGTCAAAACAAAATATACGGTATCAGCAGAAGAACTACTTATTGATAAAGCACAATTATTAACATTGACAGTACCAGAAATGACTGCTCTTGTTGGTGGTATGCGTGTGTTAAACACGAATTTTGATCACTCCCAAACTGGAGTTTTTACGAAACGCCCAGAAGCTTTAACGAATGATTTCTTTGTAAACTTACTTGATTTAGGTACAACTTGGAAAGCAGTATCGGAATCTGACGATGCATTTGTAGGTACAGATCGTAAAACTGGTGCAATAAAGTGGGTTGGAACTAGAGTAGATCTTATTTTTGGTTCTAACTCAGAATTAAGAGCCATTGCTGAGGTTTATGGTTGTATAGATTCTCAAGAAAAGTTTGTAAAAGACTTTATTGCAGCATGGACTAAAGTAATGAACTTAGACCGTTTCGACTTAGTTTAATATTAGAATTTATAATTTGTTCGAAAAGGTGGTCTGGTAACGGATCACCTTTTTTGTTTTATTATTTGATTTGCAGACTGATTATAGCTAAATAAAACTTGTTGCTTAATTCAAATTTATTACTTTTCAATAATTTATATACCAGTCATAAAGTGACACTAGTCCCCATTTCGGAAGGCTTAGTGCCATTAAATGACTTCTGCTAATATAGATAACTAACCAAAATTAATCTATACGACCAAATCTAAATGATTCCATTTTCAATGTTTTACTGTTTCCCGTAAAGCATTGAAAATTTATAATTTTTTAAAAATACTTGGACGTATTACATAATTTTTTGAACATAAAAATCTCGTAGTAAACTCAACTCCACAAAAAAGCCGTATCGAAAAAAACGAGACGGCTTTAATTTATAATTAAAAAGAGATTACAAAATATAATCGGTATTGATGAAGTTAGATTCTTTACTGCTTAATAATTCCTGTAAAATAGCATTATTATACTCATTGTCTTTAGACGCTACAAAGGTTCTAATTGAAAACGAACGCAAAGCATCATGAATACTCAATGTTCCTACAGCTGAATCTTTTCGTCCTGTAAAAGGGAAAACATCCGGTCCTCTTTGACAAGAGCTGTTCAAGTTTACTCTACACACTAAATTTACCAAGGCATCAATAAGCGGTGCAATCGTTTTAATGTCTTTTCCAAACAAACTTACTTGTTGCCCGTAATTTGATTCGGCCATATCGTTCAAAGGTTCTTGAATGTCTTTGAAAGAAATAATAGGCACAACTGGACCAAATTGCTCTTCGTGATACACGCGCATTTCTTTATTTATAGGAAATAAAACTGCCGGAAAAATATAATTAGAAGAATGCTTTCCTCCTTTTTCATTGATTATAGCAGCACCTTTACTGGTCGCATCATCAATCAGTTCCTGAATATAAGCCGGTTTCTCTTTTTCTGGCAAAGGCGTCAGAAACACGGATGCATCCCACGGATTACCAAAAACCAACGCATCCACTTTAGCAGCAAAACGTTTGTTGAACTCATCAACAATAGACTCATGCACATACAATACTTTCAAAGCCGTACAACGCTGTCCATTGAACGATAAAGAGCCAGCAATACATTCTTGGATAGCCAAATCTAAATCAGCATCCGGAAGGATTATCGCAGGGTTTTTTGCCTCCAACCCTAATATCAAACGCAATCTGTTTTTATTTGGATGTTGGTCTTGTAATGCAATCGCTGATTTACTGTTTCCTATCAATGCCAAAATATCTACTTTTCCGGATTTCATTATTGGCGAAGCCACTTCACGTCCACGACCATATACAATATTGATGGCTCCTTTTGGAAAACTGCTTCTGAAAGCTTCCAATAAAGGAGAAATCAATAAAACACCGTGTTTAGCAGGTTTAAAAATCACTGGATTCCCCATAATCAAAGCAGGAATCAACAACGAAAAAGTCTCATTTAACGGATAATTATAAGGTCCTAGACAGAGAACTACACCAAGCGGTCCTCTACGAACCATGGCATTTATTCCTTGCACTTTAGAAAAATGAGCACTACGACTGTTTAATTCTTTTAAACTGTCGATTGTATCATAGATGTATTCTACCGTTCTGTCAAATTCTTTTTCAGAATCACCCAATGATTTTCCAATTTCCCACATCAATAATTTAACAACTTCTTTACGGGTTGTTTTCATTTGAGCAACAAAATTTTCCATACACTTGATACGATCCGCTACTTTCATGGTAGGCCATAATCCCTGACCATTATTATAGGCCGCACTTGCCGCATTTACTGCTTCTATCGCTTCAGCCTCTCCCATAAACGGGATTGAACCTAAAATCGTTGGGCCGTATTCTTCGGTAGATGAAATTGTTGAAAAAACAGGAGTGGTCTGACCAGTCCATTTTTTTAATTCTCCGTCAACTAAATACGTATCTTGATTTAACAAGGTGCTAATTTGAAATTCTTCTGGTATTACATTCATACTAAAGTATTTTATGTTTTTAATTTAATTTTAAATAAACAAAGAGGCTATTGCCTCTTTGTGTTTTATGGAGCAACTACCTCTCCATCCCATTCTATAATGCCTCCAACTAAGTTAAATGCATTTTCAAAACCCAGCTCATTCATTATTTCGCAGGCTTTTCCGCTTCGCATTCCGGAGCGACAATACACATAATAATTTTTTGTTTTGTCTAACGCTTCAATTTCAGAAATAAAACCTTGTCCCAAATGAATATCAATATTAATGGCATTGGCTATAATTCCTTCGTTAAATTCGGCTTCGGTTCTCACGTCTAAAATTACTGCGTTCTCGTCAGTTTCAAATTGAGAAACCCAATCTTCTTGTGTTAAATTCATAATGCTGTTTTTTGTAAAAATACAAAGATTTTAGCTAACAATAATCGCACGATTTGTTAATTGGATAATATTTATCAGAAAACGTTTTCGCAAAACATTAACTGTCAATAAAGTATAAAATGAGTCTCTATTTTCATTAAAAACAACCCATTAAATCCATAGGAAATAAGTAAACAAGATGCAATTAATCAAGGTCTTGCCATTTTTTTTAACGCTAAAATCACCATCCCTTTTTCAGTTTTTTAGACTACTTTTACACTACTAACGATAGAAAAAAGACTAAAAATGCTTGACCCTATAAAGAAATTTTTCCCTTCCTTTTCTAATGAATTAGTGAAAGAAATCGAAGCTAATGCAACAATTCATTCCTACCAGACAGGTGATATAGTTATTCGAACAGGACAATACATCAAAAACACTGTTTTAGTAATTAGCGGAAAAATAAAAATTTACCGCGAAGATGAAAATGGAGGCGAATTTTTTATGTATTATTTACAACCTGGACAAGCCTGCGCCATTTCTATGATTTGTGCCACCAAAAACGAAAAAAGCCAAATAATGGCTAAAATTGTTGAAGATGTTGAATTAATCATGGTTCCGCTTCCATTAATGGACAAGTGGATGATGCAGCACCGCAGTTGGTATGAATTTGTGATTGGTTCTTATCGCAGTCGTTTTGAAGAAGTCTTAGAAGTGATTGATAGTGTGGCCTTCAGAGCAATGGATGAGCGCTTAGAATTTTATTTAAAACGCCATGCTGATGCTTGTGGCTGTAAAGAGTTAAAACTGTCTCATCAGGAAATCGCATCTGAACTTAATACATCAAGAGAAGTAATTTCCCGTTTGTTAAAAAAAATGGAACAACGAGGATTGGTCAATTTACAGCGTAATAACATTGAACTTTTGAAATAAATCTTCTCAATGTGATAAATGTTACTGTTTGTAAAAAAATTACAAACAACCTTTGCAGTAAAATTTTTTTAAAATGGAATATTTAGGCTATTTTGCTTCAATTATTATTGGACTTTCATTAGGATTAATTGGAGGTGGAGGATCTATACTTACTGTTCCTATTCTGGTTTATCTATTTAAAATAGATCCAGAAACTGCTACCAGTTATTCACTATTTATAGTGGGAATCACCGCTTTATTTGGCTGTATCAGTCACTATAAAATGGGAAATCTTAAAATTAAATCGGCATTATATTTTGCTATTCCTTCGGTTTTTTCTATCCTAATCATTCGAGAAGTCATTTTCCCAAAAATAGCAGCAACAATTTTTTCCGTTGCTTCCTACCAAGTATCAAAAAATTTCCTAATAATGATTGTTTTTTCAGTACTCATGATAGCTGCCGCTATAGCTATGATACGTAAAACAAAAACAGTAATAAATCCTCCAAAAACAAATTATACACAGCTTGGGCTAATTGGATTTTTAATTGGAATTGTAACTGGATTTTTAGGAGCTGGAGGTGGATTTTTAATCATTCCTTCCTTATTATTTTTTGCTAATTTACCAATGAAACAAGCAGTTGGCACTTCATTATTGATTATCTTTATAAATTCTAGCATCGGTTTTGGAGGTGATTTATATATTGGCACACCTATAGACTATTTGTTTTTACTGATGATTTCAAGTATGGCATTTATAGGAATGATTATTGGCATCAAGCTGTCAAAAAAAATAGATGCAGCTAAACTAAAACCAATCTTTGGTTGGTTTGTATTAGTAATGGGAATTTATATTATTATCAAAGAATTTTTCTTCAATTAAAAAATGGAATGTAACAATTGTCACTGTTTATCCTAAAAAACAGAAGTACATTTGTACTGTAAAATTAAAAAAAGCAATCATGCAAATAGAACAAATATATACGGGATGTTTAGCCCAAGGTGCTTACTATATAACCTCAAATGGCGAAGCGGCAATTATTGACCCGCTACGTGAAACCCAACCTTATCTGGACCGATTGGAGAGAGATGGCGTAAAATTAAAATACATTTTCGAAACCCATTTCCATGCTGATTTTGTTTCTGGTCACGTTGATTTGAGCAGAGAAACCGCCGCTCCAATTGTTTATGGTCCAAATGCAACTTGTGAATTTGAATGTATTTCTGCTAAAGACGAACAGGAATTCTCCATTGGAAACATCAAAATAAAAGTATTGCACACTCCTGGACATACCATGGAAAGCTCTACTTTTTTATTGATTGATGAAAACGGAAAAGACCATGCCATTTTCTCTGGAGACACTTTATTTATTGGAGATGTAGGAAGACCGGATTTAGCCCAAAAAGCGGCACACATGACACAAGAGCAATTAGCGGGGCTTTTATTTCATTCTTTAAGAGAAAAAGTGATGACTTTGGCCGATGATGTTATTGTTTATCCGGCTCACGGTGCGGGAAGTGCCTGCGGAAAAAATATGAGTAAGGAAACAGTATCCACTATTGGCGACCAAAAAGCTACAAATTATGCGTTGCGTGCCAATATGACTGAAGCCGAATTTATACAAGAAGTAACTGAGGGTTTATTGCCTCCTCCAGCCTATTTTGGAATGAATGTGGCGATGAATAAAAAAGGATATGACAGTTTTGAAAACGTATTGCATTTAGGAATGCGCGCGTTATCTGTAGTAGAGTTTGAAGTGGCAGCCGAAGAAACCGGAGCCTTAATTCTAGATACTCGAAAAAACGGTGAATTTGCCAAAGGATTTATTCCTCAATCCATAAACATTGGAATTAATGGTGATTTTGCTCCTTGGGTAGGTGCTTTAATTGCCGATGTAAAACAACCTATTTTAATTGTTTGTGAACTGGGTCAAGAGGAAGAAACAGTAACACGTTTGAGCCGTGTAGGTTTTGACAACTTAATTGGCCATCTTGATGGTAGTTTTAATGCTTGGGCAAAAGCCGGAAAAGAAGTTGATACCGTACATAGAATCACATCCGAACAATTTGCTGAAGCAGTAAAAATTGGCGAAAGCAAAATAATCGATATCCGTAAAGAAAGTGAATATTATGCGGAACATGTTGAAGAAGCCTACAGCAAGCCTTTAGCGGTAATAAATGAATGGATAAAAGATATAAATCCAAAAGAACATTTTTATTTGCATTGTGCAGGCGGATACCGCAGTATGATTGCGGCTTCGATACTGGAAGCTCGCGGTTTTAGAAATTTTACAGAAATTGAAGGTGGCTTTAATGCTATTGCAAAAACGACTGTTCCAAAAACTGATTTTGTTTGCCAAAGTAAAGTTTTGAAATAAAAGCAATTAAAAAAAAATGAAATTATGGAAGATATAAAATGTTGTGTAGTTTCCTGCGATAAACCACTAGACGCATCTTATTGGGAATCGCAATACGAAGCCAAAACTACCGGTTGGGATTTAGGCAAAGTATCGCCACCCATACAAACATATGTAGATACGATTGCCGATAAAAATTGCAGTATTTTGATTCCCGGTTGTGGAAACAGTTATGAAGCCGAATATCTTTTGGAACAAGGTTTTACAAACCTAACCGTTATAGATATTGCGGCAACACCTGTGGCAGTTTTAAGAGAAAAGTTCAAAAACAATCCTAATATTCAAATCATACTGGGTGATTTCTTTGAACATAAAGGGAACTATGATTTGGTTCTTGAGCAAACTTTTTTCTGTGCTTTGCCTCCAACAATGCGTCAAAAATACGTTTGGAAAATGCATCAACTTTTGGCTGATGAAGGAATTTTGGCGGGATTATTGTTCAATAGAATGTTTGAATCCGGTCCTCCTTTTGGCGGAAGCAAAGAAGAATATGAACTGCTTTTTACAGCTGCTTTTGACTTTTTGAAAATGGATGTTTCTGAAAATTCAATTGCACCAAGAGCGAATTCTGAATTGTTTTTCGAATTAAAAAAGAATAATCAGGTAGTGGTTAATTTATATGAATTTGAAGGAATTACCTGTAATGGCTGTATGGAAACCATCACAAAAAAGTTAACCAAAATTGACGGTGTATTAAATGTAAGCATCAGCAGTAACTTTGCTGAATTATTAATTGTCAGTAAAAATGAAATTGCAATCGAAGTATTGCAAGACGTTATTTCTTATGATGAGAAGTATAAAATCAAAAAAATAAATCCGTAAAATTAAATTCTTTTTTTCGAAAAAAATGAAAGCATTAATATTTACAAATTGGCATCTTATGCGCTGGGTTTGTCTGGTGTTTGCCTTATTTTTATTCGCTCAAGCCTATATTTTAAAAGAGTGGATGTTCATTGGTTTTGGACTATTTTTCTTCATTCAGGTCATTTTTAATTTGGGTTGTGGTTCTAATGGTTGTACTATTCCTAACAATAAATACAATAAAGATGAATAATTTCGCTACGATTATCAATTCAGACAAACCGGTCTTAGTAGACTTTTTTGCCACATGGTGTGGACCTTGCAAAATGCTCAGTCCCATTTTGAGAGAAGTAAAAGACAGCTTAGGTGATAATGTTTCCATCATCAAAATTGATGTGGACAAAAACCAGCAAATTTCAAGTCAGTATCAGGTTCGAGGTGTTCCAACGATGATTTTGTTCCAAAACGGAAAACAATTATGGAGACAATCCGGTGTAGTATCCAAAGAGGAAATCATCAAAACTATTTTGGAAAAAAAGCAATAAATAACCCAAAGCATTTGCAGCTTAGCAGTTACTTTTGGGAGTGATTATTGAACTTTTGGCAACACATTTTTTTTCAAAAAAAGCATCATCTAAGTTTTGTTTTATACTTTCAGAATTTAATTGTTATTTTTCCTAACTTAGGCTCACTATGGAAAAACCACGCCAATACAGACTTTCAAAATCTGAATCATTATTTGTAAGAGGACCTTTGACACGATTAAAAAATCTTTTTTTTACTTTCAAAGTCCAATACAACTTCATTAGAGCTTTTCAAAAAATGCATTTTATTGGTCCTTGTGTTACTGTTTTTGGTTCAGCCAGATTTGGTCCGGAAACAGAACATTACAAAAGTGCTGAAAAAATTGGTGCCGAAATTGCCAAATTAGGCTTTACCGTAATGACAGGTGGCGGTCCAGGAGTTATGGAAGCCGCAAATAAAGGCGCCTATGAAGCAGGAGGTTATTCAGTGGGATCTAATATTGTGCTTCCTATTGAACAGAAACCAAATCCCTATTTGCACAAATGGATTTACATTCCGTACTTTTTTGTGAGGAAAGTTATTTTAATAAAATATTCCTATGCATTTGTTGTCATGCCTGGAGGAATAGGCACGCTGGACGAATTATTTGAAGCGCTGACACTGATTCAAAATAAAATAATTAATAATTTCCCTATAGTAATTTTTGATACCGAATATCATAAAGAACTGTACCATCACATTCAAGTCATGTCACAAAATGAGAGCATCAGTCCCGAGGATATGAGCCTTTTATTTATAACTGACTCCGTTGAGGAATTGATTGAGCATCTTAAAAAACATGCTATCAAAAAATTTGGTTTAAAAAAACTTGAGTACAAACCAAAACAGTGGTTTAGATAAAAAAAATTAATTTTTTAACCATTTAAAAAGCACCTTTTCTAAGTTAGCTCGTATAATGGGTTTCGAAATATAATCATCCATTCCTGATTCTAAGCACTTTTCCTTTTCGCCTAACATTATTCCTGCAGTTAAGGCAATTATGGGAATATTATTGTATTTCTTTAGCTGTTTAATTTCGGCAGTAGTTTCATAACCATTTTTATGTGGCATTTGAATGTCCATTAAAATTAAATCCAGTTTCTCTTTTTTATACAGTTTAATTGCTTTTTTACCATCAGATGCTTCTAAAATTGTACTCCCTGGAAGTATTGATTTAAGTAATGTTTTTACCAATAGCATGTTGATTTTATTATCCTCGACAATTAATATTTTCTTGTTTGATAAATTTTTAATTGATGGAATCTCTTCCTCTACCTCAGCATAATCATTAAAATCTTTTGAGTTATTTTTATGATTTGATTTTTCTAATTGAACCGTGAAGAAAAACTCACTTCCTTCGCCAAAATGACTATTCAGTTCTAACTTACTGTTCATTAGAGCTAAAAGCTGGTTTGTAATAGCCAATCCTAAACCTGTTCCTCCAAATTTTCGCGTAATTGTATTATCTTCCTGTATGAAGGATTGGAATATTTTTTCATGATTTTCATCTTTTATTCCAATACCAGTATCCTTAACCAAAAATTTCAAATGACATTGATTTTCATTTTCTGAAAAAACTGCAGTAACATTTAACGCAACAGAACCTTCTTTTGTAAATTTCATCGCATTACCAATTAAATTCACAAGAATCTGTTTCAATCGAACAGAATCAACTAAAACATATTTAGGCACCGTTGCATCAATATTTACTATTAAATCTATACAGTTTGTTTCTGCTTGGTATTTAAAAATATCGACTACATGATGAACGAGATCAAAAAGATTAACCTCCTCAATATTTAATTCTAATTTACCGGATTCAATTTTTGAAAAATCTAAAATATTATTGATAATTTCAATTAATATTATAGCTGATTCATGAACAGTATCCATATACTCGGCCTGATTTTTATCCAGATTAGTTTTCATCAACAAGTCCGTAAAACCAATAATTCCGTTTAGTGGAGTCCTTATCTCATGGCTCATGTTAGTTAAAAAACCAGATTTTGCTCTATTCGCTGCTTCTGCTTGATCTCTGGCTATAATCAATTCAATTTCTAATTTTTTTAGCTCCGTAATTTCAATAAAACTGATCACAACTTCTGCTATTTCACCTAAATTATTAAATACGGGAAAACCATTTATCAAAAGCCATTGAATGGAATCGCTCTCGTTTTTTTTGATTCCAATTATGAAATTCTTTACAGGTTTTCTAGTATTCAGAATTTCGTTTACCGGATAGTTATCAGGAGTCAAAGGCTTGTTATTTTCTTTTATAAATTCCCAATCAGGATTAAAAATCTGTTTCCCATTCATCTGATCTTTATCTAACCCTATCAATTCCGAAGCTTTAGGATTAGAAAAAATTATCGAATTGTCTTTATCATGCAAGATAATCCCAACATCAAGATTGTTTAATAATTCTCTGTACCGTTTTTCGCTTTCTCTCAGAGCACATTCTGTCAATTTGAGTTGTGTAATATCCACCGCAGTAATTAGAGCTTCATTTCTATTTTCAAAAAGCACTGCTGTGAGGTAAACATTTATAGTAAAATTATTCTCTAAAAACAGTTTTACTTCACAACATTCTTTTCTATTACTATGGAAAACATTACTTAAGAATTCATTGAAGATTGGCTTTGTATCATCTGAAATGAAAAAACCAAATTGACTGTTTATTAATTTTGACCTGTCTTTTTGTAATAATTGGGAACCGGTAAGATTGAGTTGTGCTATTTTTCCTGAATTTGTTAGTGTAAAATAACCTGAAGGAGCAAAATCATACAATTCAGTATATTTTTGCATAGCCATTTCGGCTTCTTCTTTCGCAAGAATCAGTTCTTCCTTTTGCATCTCCAATTCTATCTGATGCACTTCTAGTTCATGGATCAGTTTTAATGTTTCCACTTCTGAAAGTTTAGAATCAGTTATTGAATGATTTTGTTGTTGCAATTCCTCTGCTTTCTGTCTCAGGATTATTTGAGCTTCTGATTTATTTCTAATATTTTCCATGAGTACTACTTTTTTAAAAATACTTTTATTCTTGTTTACAATTGGAAATTATATGCTCATTACATTTTTTACACTAGAATTTCATGTATAAAAATTTGAATATTTTTTTGATTACCAATAAAATACATCGTACTAACCAGTTCAATATTGATACTTTTCTTAGTTGCCGTTTCAATTTTCATGTAACGAGAACTAAACATTTTTTTCTGACTTAATTCTATAAATTTTTCTTTGCTTAGGATATTATCTTTAAAAAAATTAACTGACCAGATTTCTTTTCCAATAAAATCTTCTTTTGAAAAGCCTGTTAAATCTGCTAAAAAAGGATTGATTGCATTTATTTTCCCGGTTTCGGCATCAACAAATAAAACACCATCATTAACCGATTCAAATAGATGTTCGTATCTGGTTTCAGTATTGACCAATGCATCTTGGACAAAAACACGATCCGAAATATCCCGGATAATGCATTGAATCACTTTTTTATTATTGACCAGATACACATTGCTTACAAACTCAACATTAATTTTTTTTCCCTTAGCTGTCTCCAGCGGTAAATTCTCATAACGGACAAACTCTTTTTTTTGCAATTCTGAAAACTTATCTTTATTGGCTACAAAATCTTTCAAAGAACCTATTTCCCAGATAGATTTTTCAATTAATTGTTCATGGGAATACTCTAAAATATCTTCCAAAAACGGATTTACGTCTATTATTTTTCCTGTTTCAAAATCAAGAATTAGAATTCCATCTTTAGCAGATTCAAATAAACGACGGTATTGATTTTCCATCTTTAGAAATTCTTCGGCAAGTTTTGCAGTTGTGATATCCGTAAAAGTAATAACGATTCCATCAATACGATCGTCCAGCGTACGATACGGCATTATCCTTACATAATAATACCTACCACCATCTTTTGTAACGACTTCTTTTTGAACAGAAGTCAATGTTTTAATTACTTCAAGAGCATTGCTTACCATATCAGGATAATTCAAATCACAGACTAAATCTGTAAAAGGCCTTCCAGTATCAATTGGTCTTAATTTAAATATCTTGGTTACCGGATCCGTAAATCTTCGAATATTTAATTCCTTATCCAAGAAAAGAGTGGCAATTTCAGTACTGTTGAGCAGGTTTTTCATGTCATTATTGGCCTGTTCAAAATCAATTAATTTACTTTGAAGTTCAGTATTAACTGTTTGTAGCTCTTCATTTAAGCTTTGTAGTTCTTCCTTTGAAGTGGTTAGTTCTTCATTAGTAGATTGCAGCTCTTCATTGGTGGATTGCAATTCTTCATTAGTCGATTTCAATTCTTCCTGAGAAGTTTGCATCTCTTCTCGAAAGCTGTTTAAATCCTCATTACATCGTATCAATTCGGCTTCGAGTTCTTTCTGTTTTCCGGAAACATATTGCTTTTTTTGTTTTGGAGAACCTATTTCTGTTTCTGAATCTACAACTACATCATTGAAGACCAATAGAATCATTCCTTTAATTGCCTCCGGACTTTCAATTTGTTGAACTGTTAAATTTACAAAATGAAATTTTCCCTCCTCCACTATTTTGACATTATCAATTTTTATAGGACTGAAGCTTTCTGAAGCTTTTCGAAAAGCTCCAGGTAATTCATTGATTAAGCCTTCGCGTGCCATAGCATGCACATTCCAGTTTGCTTTACCGGCAACTGGTTCCAAATATTTCCCTGTTCTTCCGGTAATATAAATAATATCTCCTTTACTATTAACTAATACACTTGCAGGTGAAAAACGTTGAAGTAAAATTTGGTCTGTAAGAGTTTGTATGTTTTCAACAACCTTAGTTTCTTTCATAGCATCAGTAGTTAATTTTTTTGTTTGTGGAAAAGAGCTTGGAAAGTTAGTAAATTCAGGAGCTACTGATTTTAAAGTACGTTTAAAAATTTTTAATTTAGAATCAATTACTTCAAATCCATTTATACTGCTATTTATCGTTTCTGCAGTTCCAAGTACCATTATACCACCAGAATTAAGACTATAGTTAAATAGCGTTATTAATTTATTTTGCAATTGAGATTCCATATATATCAACATGTTACGACAAGTTAACATATCTAATTTAGTAAAAGGAGGATCTTTAATAATATCATGCGGTGCAAATACAATCAGTTCTCTGATGGAAGTATTCACGCGATATCCTGATTTTTCAACAGTGAAAAACTTACTAATCCGTTCCGAAGAAATCTCTTTGACTATACTAGACAGGAAAATACCTTTTCTAGCTTTCTCAATGGCGAATACATCTAAGTCAGTAGCAAAAATCTGGAGTTTAATATTTTTTTCCTTTCTTATTTTTTCTAGGGCCTCCTCAAAAACAATCGCCAGAGAATACGCTTCTTCCCCGGTAGAACAAGCCGAAACCCAAACTCGAATAGTATATCCGTTTGGTAACTCTTTCAAAAGATTTGGAATAACATCTTCTTTAAGTTTGTCCCAAACAGCAGTATCTCTAAAAAAACTTGTTACACCTATTAATAATTCTCTAAAAAGCAACTCGATTTCTTTGGGATTTTCCTGCAAGAAACGAACATAGGATTGTACTTTGTCGATTTGATGTACTCCTTTCCTCCTTTCGATGCGGCGAATCAAAGTGTTTTTTTTATACAAAGAAAAATCATGTCCTGTTTGCTCGCGCAATAAAATTATAATCTTATCAATACTACTTTTCGTTTTAGTGAGTACTTCTGAATCGGTATTTATTTTAGGAAAATATTTGAGTAAGTTAATTAGTTTTGCGGGCAATTCTTCAACTGGAGCAACAACATCTGCTATAACGGCATCTATTGCATTGCTAGGCATACTATTAAATTTTGCCGAGGCTGGATCTTGAACAAGTACAACTCCGTTTTTTTCTTTAATAGCTTTAAGTCCTAAGCTTCCGTCAGATCCCATTCCAGAAAGAATGATTCCTATACTTTTCTCCATACGGTCCAATGCTAATGACCTGAAAAAAAAATCTATTGGCAAACGCAACCCACGAGATTCAATAGGTACAAACAAATGTAGTTTTCCGTTTAATATTGATAAACTTTTGTTAGGAGGAATTACATATACCGTGTTTTGTTTTACTTTGAGCGAATCAGTTGCTTGTAAAACTTTCATTAGTGTCATTCTTTGCAACAACTGAGGCATAATTCCAACATGTGTAGGATCTAGATGCTGAATAACCACAAATGCCAAGCCGAGGTTATTTGGCATATTTTTAAAAAACAATTCTAATGCCTCAAGGCCGCCTGCTGATGCTCCAATACCAACTATTGGAAGATCACTGTTATCGGCAATAGACAAGCTTGAATTTAGTTTCAAATCAAGAATTTTGCCTCCCCCTTGGCTGATTTGATCATTTTTTATCATCTCGAAATTAGAATTTCTATCTTTTATTAGTTGAGTTGGATTTTTGTTTCAATAATTGTTTTTTTTAACTTTGAATATTATTGAGCGGCAGGTTTACTCTTTTTTAAAATTACATTTTTACAAAAGTAAAAATGATTAGAAAACTTGTTACATATAACTTAAAAATCACTTTTAATTTAACAATTGTTTATTCTTTTTTAAAATAAATTAAATTTTAACACTTATCTCAATTACACATTTCAATATTTTTTGATAATATATTATTTTTAATTAAAATAATTAACTAAAAAAAATCGTAAAACATGTTAAATATAGGCAAAAAATATTTTTTCTACAAATAAACACAAAACTAAATAAATAAACATTCCATAAAAAAGAAAAAATTTATATTCCTTTATAGATTCTAAAAAATTAAATTTCATAAAAAAAGGTGAACTTTATAGAACACCTTTTTTATGAAATTTTAAACATACAACTAACTTTTAGTCAGCCATTTGTATAATACTTTTTCTAAATCCAACTGAATTATTGGCTTAGGCAAGTAATCATTCATCCCTGCTTCAAAACATTTTTCTTTATCACCAACCATTATTCCGGCGGTTATTGCTATAATTGGAATACTTTCAGAATTTTTTAATTGCCTAATTTCGTCTGTTGCTTCATATCCATTTTTATTTGGCATTTGAATATCCATCAAAATCACATCTGGTTGTTCTTTTTTATAAAGTTCGACAGCCTCATTACCATCCTTTGCTTCAAAAATAGTACAATTAGTGATAATTCTTTTGACTAATGTTTTGGCTAAAAGCATATTAATCTTGTTGTCTTCAACAATTAAAACTTTATTATCTTTCAAAATATGCAGTGGAGTAATGACCTCTGCTTGAATTGTCATTGCCAATAATATATCTGCAATTTTTTTATGATTTGCCTTTTTGAATTTTACCACAAAAAAGAAATCACTTCCATCTCCATATTTACTGATTAAATGCAATTTACTGTCCATTAAGGCTAATAACTGATTTGAAATAGCTAACCCTAATCCAGTACCCCCAAATTTTCTATTGGTAGAGTTGTCTTCTTGGACGAATGAATTGAATATTTTCTCGTTATTGTCTGTTTTTATTCCTACACCGGTATCTTTTACAGAAAACTTTATGGTTGACCATTTTTTATCTGAAACCTCTATTTCATTAATATCCAATCTTATCTCTCCAAAATTGGTGAATTTTATGGCATTACTTAAAAGATTTACCAGTATTTGCTTCAACCTTACAGAATCAGCATGAATATATTGTGGAACGTTTTTATCTATGTGAAGTATTAAATCTATTTTCTTTTGATTTGCTTGAAATTTAAATAAATCAATTACCTGATTTGTCAATTTAAAAAGATTCACTTCTTCAATATCTAACTCTAAATTCCCAGATTCAATTTTAGAAAAATCTAAAACATCGTTAACAATTTCCATCAATGATGTCGCTGATTCATTAACCGTAGTCATATACTCTGACTGATTTTTTTTCAGATCTGACTTCATTAATAAATGAGTAAAACCAATTATACCGTTTAATGGAGTTCGTATTTCATGACTCATGTTAGCAAGGAAATCTGTTTTGGCTTTATTAGCTCCTTCAGCCTGTTCCTTGGCGCTTATAAGTTCCATTTCCATCAATTTTTGCTCTGTGATATCAATAAAACTAATTACAATTTCATTTATAGTACCATTAGCATCAATATCAGGGAATCCATTAATTAAAAGCCATACAACATCTTTATTTATAGGACGATTGACCCCAACTTTTAAATTCTTGATTGCTTTCTTATTAGCTACAATTTGGTTTACTGGATAATTTTCAAACTGCATTACAGAGCCGTCTTCATTCAAAAACTTCCAGGACGGATCGAAGGCGGTAATACCTTTCATTTGATCATCAGTTACACCTAATAATTCTGAAGCCTTTTGATTGTTTACAATGATTGAAGTATCTAATGAATGGACTACAATACCTGCATCTAGATTATTTAACAAACCACGGTATCTCTCCTCGCTTTTAAAAAGAGCATAATCAGATTGTTTCGCGTTGGTAATATCTCTGGAAAGACAAATGAAATGTATATCATGATCTATGCTTTCCTGCATAGGTGCTACAGAAAGTTCAAACCAGTGCAAACCGGTCTCTATTTGTAGTGAATACTGTCTTCCTGCTGAAAATCCTTTTTCTGAAGCTTCCCTTATAGCTGACAGGCACAAATTCGCGGCATCAGAGGGCAATATCTCAGTAAAGTTTTTTCCTAGAAATAGATTAGCTGGCACTGCCAATAAATCATCTCGACGAGAATGGTAGTTAAAAATTTGACCTTTTAGGTCTACTTCAAACAACAAATCAGGAATGGCTCCAAGTATAGCTTCCAGTTTTTTATGCATTTTCTTAAAATCATCGTCTATTTTCTTACGTTCACTGACATCTCTTACTATCGCTACTATACGCCCGTCACTAATCATTTTAGCCGTAATTTCCACAGAAATAAATGATTGATTCTTGTGAAGCATCTTGCGTTCAATCAAGGTTTGCTCACCATTTAGCAATTCTTTATACATTATGGGTCTGGCTACGAGCTCCTCTTTAGTATACAAATCTGTTAAGTTTTTTGTACACAATTCCTGCTTAGTGTATCCTAGCATAACGCAGGCACTATCATTTACTTCGAGTAAATTTCCAGAAACATCATTAATAAAAATAGCATCGGAAGCTTGTTCTATTAGGCTTTTGTATTTTTCCTCACTGTTTATTAATTGCTCTTTTACATTGATTAATTCAGTAATATCAAGCATCGAGCCTATGTATCGAATTGCTTTACCTGATTCATCCCTAATAATACTGGCACGATCATAAAAATTACCATAACTGCCATCGCCTTTCAAAAAACGAAATTCATCTGACCAAGTATTTGAAGTTCCTGCATAAACATCTTCCAGTTTTTTTATAACCCTTTCTTTATCGTCTGGATGAAGTCTTGATCTCCATATAATGGTATTATTCACATTACTTGGTTCATTACTTCCAAAATTAAAAAGATCTATAAAAACTTTATTATTCCAACTTTGACCGGTCAACAAATTAACTTCTGATATGGCATCATTTGTAGCAACTGAAATTCGCTCAAATCGTTCATTAGCAATCCTGATTTTTTCTTCTGCTTTTTTAATTTGAGTTAAATCTAAGCCCATTCCCAGTATACATTTTTTGCCTTCATATTCGATGGCAAGGGAATTGATATAATAAGGGATTTTATTTTTTACTTTTGTATAAAACTCAATTTCAATTCCCAGCAATTTATTTTCAACTCGTTTTAAACTATTTTCTAATACTGTCTTTATTCTTATTCTAACTTTTTCTTTTTCTTCTTTATCAAAGAAATCAAGTGGACTCATTTGGGCTATATCCCCTTCATCATACCCTGTTACATCCTCAAAATTTTTGTTCCATTTGACAAATTTCCCAAATTCGTCATAGAGATAGAAAACGCCCGGAAGATTATTAATTACTGTTTCTGAAAGCTGTTTTTCTTTTAAAATTAGATCTTCTGCAATTTTACGTTCCGTGATATCCGTTATTGTACCAATATACCCTATAATTTCGTTTCTTGCATTTTTCTCGGGTATTGCTTGTCCCATCACCCAAGCAATAGAACCGTCAGGACGCACAAAGCGATACTCTGATAATGATATTTCTTGATTATTTGATGCATTCTCCCATCCTTCAAATAATGTTTTTTTATCTTCTTCATGAACCGCAGTAAACCAGCCATTACCTATGGCTTCCTTAAATGACAATCCGGAAATTCGGCTCCAATATGGATTAACATACGTTGTATAGCCTGTTACATCTGTACGAAAAATTCCTACAGGAGAAACTTCAGTCAGTGTATGATATCTTTGCTCACTTTCAAATATGTCTTCTTCGCTTTTTTTGCGCAAAGCTTCTTTCTCAAAAATTTCTAATGCGAAAGCAACATCTCCGGTTGCTTCCTCCAATAAAGCAATTTCCTCTTCATCAAAAAAGTCTCTTTCATCCGCATAAAAAGAAAAAGCACCAATTACCTTTCCGAATTTTTTTATTGGAACCGCCATTGATGATAAATATCCGCGTAATAATGCTTCTTTCTTCCAAGGTCGCATCATAGAATCGTTTTCAATATCATTGCAAATAACCGATTCACCTTCTCTAGTGGCACGACCAGTTGGACCGCTTCCTTCCAGTTTATCATCTATTGAAATCGTTTTAATTTTAGAAAAATAATCTTTATCATCTCCTGCAATCATTACAGGAAACACGTCATGTGTCCTTTCGTCTATTAGTCCTATCCAAGCCATTCTAAACTTACCTAAATCCACCGCAATGGTACATGCCTCTCTAAACAAGGTTTCTTGATCAGTCGTGCGAACAATCATTTGGTTTATTTGACTGATAAACAAGTAAAGTCGATTGGCTTTAAGGATTTTCTGTTTTGCCAAAATTCTTTCGGTAACATCTGTAATAATTCCATGACAAATTACTGTTCCTTCAGGCTCTACCACCGGTAAAGAATTTACTTCATGCCAAACCATTCCTTTTGTTGGATGAAAATAACGGTATTCTCCTTTGAGAGGAATTAATTTTGTCTTGGTTTTAATAATACTTTTCATAACAAAATCTACATCTTCGGGATGAATGAGATTAAAAATTTTATCGGCATCATTCTCTATATCTTCAAAAGTAAAACCATAGATTTCCTCAATGGCATTACTGGCATAAGGATAACATAAGCTGCCATCTTTGTTTTGACGCATGGAATAGATTAATCCAGGCGAAGTTTCGGCAATTTTAGAAAACTTATCTCTTTCGGCTTTGAGCAGTTCTTGCGCTTTTTTAGTCTCCGTAACGTCTCGCATGTTTGTTACAATACCAGCTATTTCTGGATCATGCAACAAATTATTAACAAAACCTTCCATCCAGATATAATGCCCTTTTTTATGTTTCACCTGAAGTGAAATAGGGATAGGAACACCCGGATTTGAAATCGCATCCTTCATAAACTTTTGAACACTTGCAAGATGGTCCGGATGAACAAAATCGATTGCTGATATTATTTGAAACTCATCATGAGACCAACCTGTAATTCTCTTTCCTGATTGACTTCGAAAAAGAACATTTAAATTCTCGTCTACTAAGGATACAATATCTTGATTGTTTTCTAATAAGGCTTTGAAGCGTCTTTCGCTTTGTGCAATCTTCTCCTCTGAATTTTTCTTTTCAGTTATATTTTTAACAAATCCAAGAAATCTGTTTTCAGAAAGTTTTACCGCATCAACAAAACACCATATCACTTTTCCGCTCTTATGACGAATTTTTATTTCTCCTTTAATAATCCCCTTCGTTTGGAGCACTTCAAATTTATTAATTGTCTGTTCGAATTGATCATTTAAAGACAAATCTCCAAATTTCATTTTTAAAAGTTCCTCTTCAGAATAACCTGTTAATTGAATTGCAGCTTCATTAACTTCTATATAGTTTCTCTGCCCATCAATCACAAAAACTCCATCAGGAGCATTCTCTATATAATTCTTAAATTTAGTATTGCTTTCTTCCTCAATTAATTTTAACTTATGTTTTATTACTGCGGCTTCTTGATCTTTTACAGATTCCTCAATTTGTTTTTTTAGAGTGATATCCTGTGTATTTCCTCTTAATGCAAAAACGTTCCCATTATTATCAATCAATGGAATCACTATAGCATGTACCCATTTTTTTCTATTAGTTGATAATATGACACTTTGTTCTACTTCAAATTGTTTTTTATCTAAAATAGATTGATCTATTTTAGATAAAAAAAATGCCACATCATCTTTAGAAAAAAGATTTAAAAATTCTTGAAACAAATTTTGGTCAGGCTTCATTTCAATTTCATAAATCGAATACAATTCCTTAGACCAAATCATTTTTTTAGTTAATAAATTAAATTCCCAACTCCCCATCTTGGCGATTTTTTGGGCTTCATTTAATAATTTTTCATTCGAGATTAAATTTTCTTGATTTTTTTTTATTTCTGAAATATCCCTACCTATTCCATATACAAATTCTTGTTTGGGAGAGACTGTAATTGTCCATTGTATGGTTACAACATTAGTATTTTTACTTACGTATCTGTTTTCAAAATTAACCGATGATTGAGATTGAGTTAACAATATTGTCTCCTGACTTGTTTTAGCAATATCATCCGGATGAATAAATGTTAAAATGGGATTAGTTAGTAACTCTTCTTCCGAATACCCTAATATTTTTATAAAAGCTGGATTAATCTCTTTAAAAAAACCATCAAAACCAGCAATACAAGCTAAATCCTGAGATCCTTTTTGGTAGAAATCAAAATTACTAGCGGACTGTTCTTTTTTTAATAAACGATTTATTTCTGATTCTTGGTATTCAATCTTACTGAGTAAATCGTCATAGGAAGGTTTGTCTTTATTCATACCTATTAATTTCTAATAAGTGTTAAATATAACAAATTTTAATTATAAATAAAAAAGGTTTTTATTTATAATAGTTACTCGAAGACATTCAGTACTATTGATTTAATATTAATTATACTTCCCAATTTTATTTTTCTCAACTATTTAAAAGTGTACAATTATTGAAAAAATCATGCCTGAAAAATTAAAATAAATTATACTTTTAAAAAGAGTTAACCGAAAAAATTCGGCTTAATTATTGGTAACTATTTATACCAAATCTAGAAACTGATTTTTTATGTTGTACCAAAACAGTTCTTAACCATCTCGTAAAAATTATTTAACAAAAAAATAACTAACACTTGTATATACAAATAAAAAATGTGTTACATTTGTACCAACAAATTACATATATACAAATATGAAAATTGAAGAGATAATAAAATCAACTGTACCGATGGATAATTCGAAAAAAATTATCCTCAACGTTCTGTATACGCAAAACGTGATAACAGATAATTTTAATGAATTATTAAAGCCTTATGACCTATCCGGAGAACAATATAATGTTTTGCGCATATTGAGAGGCCAAAAAGGAAACCCGGCAAACATGTGTGTAATTCAAGAACGAATGTTAGCCAAGACAAGTAATACAACTCGATTGGTAGATAAACTACTGCTAAAAGATTTTGTAACTCGAAAAGTCTGTCCAGAAAACAGACGAAAAATAGAGGTCCTGATTACACAAAAAGGGCTGGATGTTTTAAAGGAATTAGATCCTAAAGTAATTGCACACGAAGAGTTGTTTTCAAAAAACTTAAATGCTGAAGAAATAGATCAATTAAATCAATTATTAGAAAAATATAGAAATCAATAAATAAAACACATTATGAGTACTTTCCTAGAAAATCAAAATTGGAGATATGCAACAAAGAAATTTGATGCAACAAAAAAAATAACTACAGAAGATTTAAATACTTTAAAAGAAGCCATTCGTTTGAGTTCTTCATCTTATGGATTACAACCGTATAAGGTTATTATCGTTGAAAATCCAGAATTAAGAGCAAATCTTCAACCAGCGGCATGGGGACAATCTCAAATTGTAGAAGCATCACACTTAATCATTTTTGCAAATGAAACTAAACTTGATGAGGTAGCTATAGATGAATATATTAAAAACATAAGCCTTACCAGAAATACACCAATTGAAGCTTTAGCAGGTTATGGTGACTTCATGAAATCCAAAATTACTTCTCTTACTCCTGAAGAAAAAAATATTTGGACAGCAAAACAAACTTATTTAGCTTTGGGAAATCTATTGAACGTAGCGGCAGAACTTAAGATTGATGCTACTCCAATGGAAGGTTTTGTTCCTGAACAGGTGAATGAAATATTAGGGCTTGACAAATTAGGATTGAATGCAACTTTAATCGCTACTCTAGGTTACAGACATGATGAAGACGCAACGCAACATTATAAAAAAGTTAGAAAATCAAACGAAGACTTATTCATTACATTATAAATAACTAATTCAATATATTAATATTAATCTAAATTCAAATTCAAACACATGAAAAATTTCAAAACAATCGCATTAGCATTAGTAGTAGTTTTGTCTACTTTATCAGTAACTGCACAAACTAAAAAAGTTGATGCTACAAAAAGTTCTATCAACTGGACTGGAAAAAAAGTAACTGGACAACATGAAGGTACTATCAATATTAAAGATGGTGCATTAGTTTTCAAAGGAAAAAAATTAATTGGTGGTACATTCAATGTAGACATGAATTCAATTGTAGTTACTGACTTAAAAGCAGGTCAAGGTAAAGAAAAACTAGAAGGTCACTTGAAAGCTGATGACTTTTTTGGAACTGATAAATTTGCAACAGCGACTTTAGTTTTCAAAAAATTAGTTACTAAAACTCCTAATGCATATACTGTAACTGGAGATTTAACAATTAAAGGGATAACTAAACCAGTTACTTTTGATTTAACTACAACTGCTAATACAGCTACAACTAACGTAAAAATTGACAGAACAAAATACGATATTAAATATGGTTCTGGAAGTTTCTTTGACAGCTTAGGAGACAAAGCAATCAATGATGATTTCAATTTAGCTGTAGACTTGAAATTCTAATTTCATCTCATAAAAACATATTAAAACCCTAACAAGCAATTGTTGGGGTTTTATCTTTTATAAACCGGGCTCATTAGTTTATTTCACAAAAAAATAAAAAAATCATTAATTTTTTTGTTTAATTCTATTTGGAAAACCAAAATACCTTCCTATATTTGTTTCAAGAAATAAAACATGAAAATAATTTTAAACAATACTTGGTGGTGGAACAATTTACGTCAATCGTCGTGAACAAAGCTTCCTGTAGTATCATTAAACTATAAATATAAAAGGCTTGTCATCACGACAAGCCTTTTTTTATGCTTTATTTATTTGCTATCCAATAATATTAAAAATTTATATTTTGAAACCGTACTTACTAAATACAAATTACAAACAAATCCTTGCAGACACTATTACTCCTGTAAGCGTCTATCTCAAAATTCGTGATAAATTCCCCAATAGCTTACTATTGGAAAGTAGTGATTATCATGGGAATGACAACAGCTTTTCTTATATCTGTTGTAATCCCATAGCTTCAATAAAAATAGAAAACGAAACCATTCATAAAATTTTTCCTGACGGCAGTTTTGATAAAATTACAATTGATTCTACTACTGATATTCCAGCGGTAATTCAAGAATTTTCCGGTCAGTTTAAATCCGAGAAAAACGATTTTAAATTCATCAATAATGGCCTTTTTGGATATATTTCATACGATGCTGTTCGTTATTTCGAAAAAGTATCAATCGCTAAAAAAGAAAATAGCAATACCATTCCCGATGTTTATTATGCCGTATACCAAAACATCATTGCCATCAATCATTTCAAGAATGAAGCATATATTTTCTGTCACAGTTTAGACGGAAAAAATAACATTTCAGAAATCGAGCAATTATTACAATCCCGAAATATTGCTTCTTATAAATTCTCTAAAGAAGGAGAAGGTTTTTCGAATCTAACTGACGAAGAATTCAAACATAATGTGGCTTTAGCCAAAAAGCATTGCTTTAGAGGTGATGTGTTCCAATTAGTTTTATCCAGAAGGTTTACCCAAGGCTTTAAAGGCGATGAATTTAATGTTTACCGTGCATTGAGAAGCATCAATCCATCTCCTTATTTATTCTTTTTTGATTACGGGGATTTTAAAATATTTGGTTCTTCACCTGAAGCCCAAATTATTGTCAAAAACCGTAAAGCCGAGATTCATCCTATTGCTGGAACTTTTAAACGAACGGGTGATGATGAAAAAGATGCTATTCTTGCCAAAGAATTGTCAGTAGATAAGAAAGAAAATAGTGAGCATGTGATGTTAGTCGATTTAGCTCGAAATGATTTAAGCAGAAACGGTCATAATGTAAATGTAGAGAAATACAGAGAAGTACAGTTTTTCTCGCACGTAATTCACTTGGTTTCAAAAGTGACGGGACATTTGCATAAAAATGCGACAACGATGCAAGTTGTAGCTGATACTTTTCCGGCTGGAACATTAAGCGGTGCACCAAAACACCGAGCGATGCAACTGATTGAAGAGTATGAAAAAACCAATAGAAATTTCTACGGAGGCGCGATTGGTTTTATGGATTTTGAAGGCAATTTTAATCACGCCATTATGATTCGGACTTTCCTGAGTAAAAATCACCAATTACATTCTCAAGCGGGAGCCGGGATTGTCGCCAGTTCAGATGAAGAAAGCGAAATGCAGGAAGTATACAATAAATTGAGAGCACTAAATGCAGCTTTGGATTTAGCGGAGACAATATAAAATAATTTAAAGATTCAATAATTTAAGAATTTAAAGATTGCTGAAACACTCGAATTTTTCAATCTTTTAATCTTTTAATTTTTCAATAATAAAAATGAAAAAAATACTAGTCATAGACAATTACGATAGTTTCACTTATAATTTAGTGCATTATCTGGAAGATTTAGATTGCGAGGTAACCGTTTATAGAAACGATGAATTTGACATTGACGAAATAGCAATCTTCGACAAAATTCTTCTTTCTCCGGGACCTGGAATTCCGGATGAAGCAGGATTACTGAAAGAGGTAATCCGAAAATATGGGCCTACCAAAAGTATTTTTGGAGTATGTCTGGGACAACAAGCTATAGGCGAAGTATATGGAGGAACGCTTTCAAACTTAGATAAAGTATATCATGGTGTTGCCACCAATGTAAAAACAGCAGTAAATGATGAGCTTTTATTCGAAGGGTTAGGAAGTGAGTTTGAAGTAGGTCGTTACCATTCTTGGGTGGTAGACAACAATTTACCAGATGTTCTTGAAGCGACTTCATTCGACGAAAACGGACAGGTAATGTCGTTACGCCACAAAACGTATGATGTGCGCGGTGTACAATTTCATCCTGAAAGTGTTTTAACTCCAAACGGGAAAAAGATATTAGAAAATTGGGTGAAAAATTAGTCATAAAGTCAAATGTCATAATGTCGAAAGACTTTTAAGACCTTCAACTTTAAACTTTAAGACATATTATAAAAATGAAAAATATATTAAACAGATTAATCAATCACGAAATGCTTTCGGCGGCAGAAGCAAAAGAGGTATTGGTTAATATATCAAACGGGAGTTACAACACGAGCCAAATTGCTTCTTTTCTGACCGTTTATATGATGCGCAGCATAAGCATAGATGAACTTTCGGGTTTTCGTGAAGCCTTGTTAGAATTGTGCATCCGAGTTGATTTATCAGCTTACAATACTATTGATTTGTGCGGAACCGGTGGTGATGGAAAAGATACTTTCAATATCTCAACTTTGGCTTCATTTGTAGCTGCCGGAGCTGGAATAAAAGTAGCTAAACACGGAAATTACGGAGTATCTTCAATTTCTGGATCAAGTAATGTAATGGAGAAACTAGGAATCAAGTTCAGTAATGATACTGATTTCTTGGAAAAATGCATGGACAAAGCAGGAATTTGTGTTTTACACGCGCCATTATTTCACCCCGCTATGAAAAATGTGGGACCAATTAGAAAAGAATTGGCAGTAAAAACCTTTTTCAATATGTTGGGACCAATGGTAAATCCATCATTTCCACAAAATCAGTTGGTTGGTGTTTTCAACTTAGAACTGGCCAGAATGTATGCGTATTTGTATCAAAACACAAATACTAATTTCACTATCCTACATTCGCTTGACGGTTATGACGAAGTTTCCTTGACGGGTCCTACAAAAACAATTACCAGTTCCATGGAAGGAATGCTTCATCCGGAAGATTTTGGTGTTCGTCTTTTGCTGCAAAGCGAAATCGAAGGAGGAACAACCATCGAAGAATCGGCTCAAATGTTTACCGATATTATTTCAGGAAAAGGAAATGAAGCCCAGAATAATGTGGTTTGTGCCAATGCTGCAATGGCAATTGCTACCGTTACAAAATGTTCTCCTTTAGAAGGATTTCAAATAGCGAAAGAAAGTTTATTATCCGGAAAAGGACTTGTAGCTTTGAAAACATTACAAGAATTGAGTAAATAAAATAGTTTAAAGTTTAAGGTTTAAAGTTCTGAAAATGAATAATTACAAATAATGAACAACTTTAAACGTTAAACAAAGAAAACGTTAAACAAAGAATTAAGAATGAATATTTTAGATAAAATCATAGTTGACAAAAAAAGAGAAGTCGTTCTCAAGAAATCAATCATTCCCGTTTCACAATTGGAAGCTTCTGTTTTCTTTGAGAAAAAGACTATTTCTTTGAGTGATAATTTAAGAAACAGCACATCAGGAATTATTGCGGAACACAAACGCCGTTCGCCTTCTAAAGCAGAAATCAATTACAGCTTTACGGTAGAAGAAGTTACTAAAGGATATGAAAATGCTGGTGCTTGTGGAATTTCGGTTTTGACAGATGGAAAATATTTTGGTGGTTCATTAGACGACTTGCTTTTGGCAAGAGCCACTGTAAACATTCCATTATTGAGAAAGGAATTCATTGTCGATGAATACCAAATATTAGAAGCAAAAGCCCATGGAGCCGATTTAATTTTACTAATTGCAGCGGTTTTAACGAGAGAAGAAATCAAATCATTATCTGAATTTGCCAAAAATTTAGGCCTCGAAGTTTTACTGGAAGTGCACAATCAGGAAGAACTGGAAAAATCGATTATGCCCACATTAGACATGATTGGTGTGAACAATAGAAACCTAAAAACATTCGAAGTGAGTTTGGATTTCAGCAAGCAATTGGCAGCACAAATTCCAGATGATTTTGTAAAAGTTTCTGAAAGCGGAATTTCATCCATAGAAGCTATTAACGAATTAAAACCTTTTGGTTATAAAGGATTTTTAATTGGAGAAAACTTTATGAAAACGGATAATGCCGGTAAAGCAGCAACGGAATTTATATCAAAATTATAAAGATGAAACTCAAGATCTGCGGTATGAAATATCCCGATAATATTCTCGAAGTGGGCGCGCTCCTACCCGATTATATGGGATTTATTTTCTGGGAGAAATCGTCTCGATATTTTGATGGTGTGATTCCAGATTTACCAAAATCAATTAAAAAAGTAGGCGTTTTTGTAAATGCAACACAAGAAGAAATTCTTGAAAAAATAGTAAAATACGATTTGCAAGCCGTTCAATTGCACGGACAGGAATCGGTTGAATTTTGTTTGGATTTGAGAGAGAATCTGAAACAAGCTCAGATTGAAATCATAAAAGTATTCTCTGTTGATGACACTTTTGATTTTGAAGTACTCAAACCGTTTGAAGCCGTTTGTGATTATTTTCTTTTTGATACCAAAGGAAAATTACCAGGCGGAAACGGAACCACATTTGACTGGAAAGTATTAGAAAAGTACCCGTCGAGCAAACCGTTTTTCCTGAGTGGCGGAATCGGAATGGAGGAAATGGAAGCGGTGAAAGAAATTTTAAAAACCAATTTACCCCTTTACGCCATTGATGTAAACAGTAAATTTGAAATAGAACCGGGATTAAAAAACATAGAATTATGTAAAAATATACGTAGAGACGCACTGCAGTGCATCTCTACCGATAACAAAATAAAAAAATAAAATTATGTCATACAACGTTAACGAAAAAGGCTATTACGGAGAATTTGGAGGCGCCTTCATTCCTGAAATGTTATATCCAAATGTGGAAGAATTACGTCAAAATTATTTAAAAATTACAGCTGAACCAGAATTCCAAGCTGAATTTGATGCTTTGCTAAAAGAATATGTAGGTCGTCCTACACCACTCTATTTTGCAAAACGCTTATCAGAACAGTATAACACTAAAATCTACTTAAAAAGAGAAGATTTATGTCACACTGGTGCGCACAAAGTCAACAACACCATTGGGCAAATTTTATTAGCAAAACGTTTGGGCAAAAAAAGAATCATTGCCGAAACCGGTGCTGGTCAACATGGAGTTGCAACAGCTACAGTTTGCGCGTTAATGGGATTGGAATGCATCGTTTATATGGGAGAAATCGACATCAAACGTCAGGCGCCCAATGTGGCCCGCATGAAAATGTTGGGTGCCGAAGTTCGTCCGGCAATGTCAGGTTCAAAAACCTTAAAAGATGCTACTAATGAAGCCATTCGCGATTGGATCAACAACCCTATTGACACCTATTATATCATTGGATCTGTCGTAGGACCGCATCCTTATCCAGATATGGTAGCGCGTTTCCAAAGTGTTATTTCAAAGGAAATCAAAGAACAATTGCTGGAAAAAGAAGGTCGTGAAAATCCGGATTATGTGATTGCTTGCGTAGGTGGCGGAAGCAATGCTGCCGGGACGTACTATCATTTTCTAGATAACGAAGACGTTACTATTATTGCGGTCGAAGCAGCAGGACTAGGTGTAGATTCAGGCGAAAGTGCCGCAACTTCTGCCTTAGGGAAAGTAGGTGTTATTCACGGTAGTAAAACCTTGTTGATGCAAACTACGGATGGCCAAATCACCGAGCCCTATTCCATCTCGGCAGGACTAGATTATCCGGGCGTAGGTCCTATGCACGCTAATTTATTTGCAACAGGAAGAGCACAATTCATTTCCATTACAGATGACCAAGCTATGCAATGGGGAATCAAATTATCTCAAATGGAAGGACTCATTCCCGCCATTGAAAGTGCGCACGCCTTTGCTGTTTTGGACGAAATGAAATTCAAACCAGAGGATATTGTAGTCATCAATCTTTCCGGTCGCGGCGACAAAGATTTGAATACGTATATTGATTATTTTAAACTATAACAAAAGCATAATTTGGGCGTTCCCAAAGGGTCGGGCTGTCCGCTATATCTTTTTCATGGCAGAAAAAGCCATAAAAAAGGATGCCGCTTCCATCCCTAACGCAGACAAATAACTAGAAAAACACTATTTATGGAACAGCTATTCTCTTACGGTACATTGCAGTCAAAAGAAATTCAGATGCAGGTTTTTAATAAACTATTAAGCGGAACTGAGGACAAGCTTTTAGGATACAAACTAAAAGATTTTCAAATAGAAGAAGAATTTGGAATGGAAGATTATTTTGTAGCCATTCCAAGTGAAAATCCTTCGGATGCAATAAATGGTATCGCTTTTACTGTAACCAACGAAGATCTCATAAAAGCAGATCAATTCGAATCTAATGCGTATAAAAAAATTCAAATAACATTGCAATCTGGACTAACGGCCTGGATTTATATTGAAAGTTAATAATCCAGAAAAATAGTTCCGATTTAAACAACCTACTAGCTTTCTAAAACCAAATTTTGAATACAAAATTAATACCCACAAGATTATGGAAACCTAGCAGGAATAAATAAAATTATATTAAAATGAACAGAATAAATCAAAAATTACAAGAAGACAAAAAGATACTTTCCATCTATTTCTCTGCGGGATATCCTAACTTAAATGATACCGTACAAATTATACAGGATTTAGAAAAAAATGGTGTGGACATGATTGAAATTGGATTGCCTTTCAGCGATCCATTGGCTGATGGACCTACGATTCAAGCCAGTTCAACCCAAGCGTTGCATAACGGAATGACCACACAAGTGTTGTTTGACCAATTAAAAGACATTCGCAAAACGGTTGCTATTCCTTTAGTGATTATGGGGTATTTCAACCCAATGTTGCAATACGGAATAGAGAATTTCTGCCAGAAATGTGCGGAGATTGGAATTGACGGATTAATCATTCCTGATCTTCCCGTTGATGTCTATGCCGATGAATACAAAGCTACTTTCGAAAAATATGCCTTGAAAAATATATTCTTGATTACGCCACAAACTTCTGACGAGCGCATCCATTTTATTGACAGCGTGTCTGATGGTTTTATTTATATGGTAAGTTCCGCCAGTGTTACGGGGTCGCAAACTGGTTTTGGAAGTGTTCAAGAAGATTATTTCAAACGCATTGCAGGAATGAATCTAAAAAATCCTCAAGTAATTGGTTTTGGAATCAACAACAAGGAAACTTTTAACCAAGCTACGCAATTTGCCAAAGGCGCGATTATAGGTAGTGCTTTCATCGCACATTTAACCGAAAACGGAACCGGAAAAATTGAAGAGTTTGTACAAGCGATTCGATAAAACAACTTCTTTTATATAAATATTAAACGGCGTTTAAAGTTCATTTAAACGCCGTTTTTTTGTGGTCGAACAATATTTAATTTTAATTTTTTATAAGATTATTTTTATATATTTGATACAATATAAAACTATGCAGATAGTTTTTATTTACATTTTAAATTAATGAAAAACCAGATGAAAAAATATATTTTAACTACAGTTATAGTATTTGTATTTACCTTGACTAATGCACAAAAAATCAAATTTGGTGCAAAAGCAGGGTTAAATATTGCAAATTTAACAGGATACTTTCCTGACAGCTCACCTTTAACTGGTTTTAATATAGGTGTTTTTGGCGAAATAAAAATTACTAATAAATTTGCAGTCCAACCTGAATTATTATTTTCTACGCAAGGTAACAAAATGAAAATACCTGTGCTTGATATTTCTTCCGTTTTTCTTTATTCCTATGATGGCAAATGGAACTTATCCTATTTAAATCTGCCTGTAATGGCTAAATATTATATTCTAGATAAACTGAGTATTGAGACTGGGCCACAAATAGGTTTGTTATTAAGCGCAAAAGCAAAATACAGTTCAGATAAAGCATTACCATCATTAAATACATCTACAGCAGAATATGACATAAAAAATTATATTAAATCAGTTGATTTAGGTTTAAATTTTGGAGTCACTTATGATGTATCGAAAAATTTATCTTTTAATTTTCGTTACAATCTTGGCTTAGCAAATATTAATAATGAGCCAATGAGTAGCTCAAATATCAAAAACAAAGTATTGTCATTATCATTAGGATATAAATATTAATATTTACAAGAGCGTCCCGCTCTTAAACACTAATAAAACAGTATACCAACTAGCGCGAGCGTCCCGCTTGTGCCTATTACAAATTTATAGTTATTTACTCTTAATTAGTGTTCACGAGCGGGACGCTCGCGCTAGCATTCACAACATATAATGTGAAAATCGAGATTGAAAATACCCCCCCGCTCCGCAAAGTGTTCTTCTGAAAAATAAATTTCTCGTTAATGCTGCGCAAATGTCTCTGACTTTGCGCAATTTTAGGAACTTGCCATTAAAACAAAACGCCATAAAGTCTCTGACTTTCATCGTCTTAAATTAAAAAAACACAAACAAGTCATTAAAATCGTTATTTTTATAGTAAAAATACGTCAAAATGAAAGAAGGCTATATAATTCGGGACCAAACTTTACCATATTATATTACGGCAACTGTTGTCGATTGGATAGATATTTTTACCAAGCAAACTTACAGAGATAGTATAATAGAATCTTTGGATTACTGCATAAAAAACAAAGGAATGATTTTGTATGGTTATGTTATTATGAGCAATCACATTCATTTAATTATTCAATCGGAGGACGGGAAATTATCAGATTTGATAAGAGATTTTAAAAAATTTACCGCAAAAAACATTTTGGATAAAATCCAAGCTGTACCAGAAAACCGAAAAGAATGGATGCTAGAACGCTTCAAACTAGCAGCAGAAAAGCATACAAGAAACAAAAATTATCAATTTTGGCAATACGGAAATCATGCAGAAGAGATTTATAGCAATAAATTTATGTGGTCTAAATTAGATTACATTCATCTTAATCCAGTAAGAGCCGGTTTAGTTGAAAAGGCTTCACACTATATTTATTCCAGCGCAAGCAATTACATAAATGATTCCGGATTATTAAAAATAGAAAAAGCAGATAATTCAATCATCAATGTTTTAGATTCGAATGCTTTTGTAAAATACAATCAGCAATGAAATAGTACAAAAGTCAGAGACTTTTATGATACTACCTAATTTAAACAGATGCCGAAAATTACGCAAAGTCAGAGACATTTGCGCAGCATACACAACAAACACTTCGGAAAGCAAGGTTATTTACTTTTAGTTAGTGTTCACGAGCGGGACGCTCGCGCTAGCATTCATAACATATAATGTGAAAAGCGAGATTGAAAATACTCTTCAAAAAAATAAATACATCCTATAATTTGTATTCACAAAATTTAAAGTTTGTTTTGTACTTTTAAAGCCTATTCGTTAACCGAAAAAATTTAAATTACAAGAATGAATTATCACTTTAGAAAAGCGGAGCTATCAGAAATAGCTCCAATATGGGAAATTTTACAACAAGCTATACAACGAAGAAAAGAAGACGGGAGCAATCAATGGCAAGACGGCTATCCAAATCCGGAAGTCATACAAAAAGATATTGAAAAAGAAGAAGCATTTGTTTTGGTTGATGGAGAAACAATCATCGGTTATAGTGCCGTACTTATCAATGACGAACCTGCTTATGAGAAAATTGAAGGAAACTGGCTAACGAATGGTGATTTTGTAGTACTGCACCGCGTTGCCATTTCGGAGAAGTACTTGGGTAAAGGCTTGGCTAAAATGATTCTCAAATGCATAGAAGAATTTGCGGTAAACAACAACATTTACAGCATAAAAGCAGACACCAATTTTGACAACATCGCCATGATGAAAATTTTTGAAAGTTCGGGTTATACGTATTGTGGCGAAGTATATTTTAGAGGAAGTCCCAGAAAAGCATACGAAAAAGTCTTAGCGAAACAGGACTAATTGAAATTATGAAAAACTTAGGGTTACAATTAAAAAACCGCAAATTCGCAGATAAAAATAGTTGGTAACTGTTTCTATACTGTGCGAATTTGCGGTGGTTTTTTTGAAAACAACTTCTCTTAAACTACAGCTTCTTCTTCAGGAGCCGTTTCAAATTCCATGTGATCCACAATTTCTACTGCTGCTTCCGGTTTAGAACCTTTGAGCGCATTGAATCGTTCTAATTATTCCAGTTCCCCTTCTTCGCCACTGAAATAAGGAAAAACATCCATAATAGGAGATTCTGAAATAGCAGGAATGGTATAATCGCCCATCGTGCCTTTCATTACACTAGTGGTGTTATCATAGGCCTCTTTTACATCATTAGCCTGCACTAATAAATACATATTGGTCTTGCGTTCTTTACCGCTTTCTTCGTCATACGCCAATAATGAAACTTTAGATCTAAACCAACGATCCGCATTTTCGAAAGGATGAATCTCTGCATAATTGGCCACTTTTATATTCGTGATTTTGAATTCTTCACTGATATATGCCGACATTTCTTCATTGATTCTACTTTCGGCTTCTGTGTAGGATAACGCATCTACCAAATACGGTTCTGTCGTAATCTTTTGTCCTCCAGTTTCATCCGTTTTTCTATATTTTACCTTGCATTCATACCAAATTGTGCTCATCTCTTTTTTTTTAAGGATGTCAAAGATAGATTTTAGAGCTTAAAAAAAGTAGCATTCCTAAAATAGATATTCACAATTTCGGATGAAGATTAGTGTTGTTATGAACTTTATTCTGGCTCTATTTAAAATGTTAAAACAATGTTAAATAAAAACTAAACAGTTGTTTAAATTAAACACTTGTTTAGTTTTGTTTTTTGAAAAAATTAGATTCCATTGAAAAGTAATTTTAACGACAAACAAATTCAAATTCTTGAGGTTGCAGAAACACTTTTTGCAGAGAAAGGATTTGACGGTACTTCCATCCGAAACATAGCAAAAGTGGCAAAAATCAACATTGCCATGGTTTCCTATTACTTTGGTTCCAAAGAGCGATTATTGGAATCGCTTATTGTTTACAGAACTTCGGATCTTAAAAACCAATTAGAAAATTTATTGCAGGAAGATCTAGAACCTATTGACAAAATCAATAAACTGATTGAACTGTACATCAATAGAATCAATAGTAATCGAGGAATATATAGAATTTTACACTTCGAATTTACCTCCAAAAAGAGAGAACAAAATCTCCAAGCTTTTTCTGAATTAAAAAAAGGAAATTTAAAATCCCTTGAAACCATTATCGAGGAAGGCCAGAAAAAAGGCATTTTCAGAAAAGACGTTATTATTCCGCTTATCACACCTACAATTTTGGGTACTTTCTTTCATTTTCACATGAATAAACCTTTCTTCGAAAATTTATTAAACTTGAAAACTGAAGATTTATACAACAATTACATTAAAACCAATTTGACAAAGCACATTCAACAAACTATAAAAGCACTTCTGATATATGAAAGTTAGTCAACTCATGCTCTTTGGGATTTTCTTTATTGGAATTTCATCCGTAGCAGCACAAGAAAAAACAAGTTTAACATTGAACGAAGCCATTAATTTGGCTTGGACCAAGAGCAATGAAGTTACTCTGGCAAATACAAAAGTGAAAACTAAAAAGTACGAGCTGCAATCCACAAAAAACAATCAATATCCTGATTTGAAACTATCGGGTCAATACCAAAGATTGGCAAATGCATCGGTAGATTTTAAAATAAATCAAAATAATTCCGGTTCACAAGAACCGCTTCCTATAGTAAATCAATTGATGATTGGACAGTTGAACGCCAATGTTCCTGTATTTTCTGGTTTTAAAATCCAAAACAGCATCAAAGTTTATGAGAATCTTTATGAAGCTGAAATGGCAACAGCATCACAAACCAAAGAAGAAATCGCTTTGCGCGTAATTGATTATTATGCTGGTTTGTACAAAGCACAAAAAACAATTGAACTGCTGAAAGAAAATCAAAAAAGTGCACAACAACGTGTAAACGATTTTATAGAGTTAGAAAAAAACGGAATTATTCCTAAAAACGACCTTTTAAAATCACAATTACAAGCCTCGAAAATCCAATTATCATTAGACGAGACGAATAATAATTTGAAAATCATTAATTTTTATTTGGTTACACTTTTAAAATTAAATCCAGATACCAAACTGGAGATTCGTGAAAGTGATTTTGCCGATTTCCAAATGACGAATATCCCAACAAATGAGTTACCGGCATTAGAAAATCGTAAAGATTTAGAAGCCATTCGATTTCAGGGAAAGGCCAGTGAAGCGAATATAAAAATTGCTAAAGGTTCCTATTATCCTGCAATTGCTATTATTGGTGGTTATACCGCATTAGACTTAAGTAATGTCATCACCGTACAAAATGCGATGAATATTGGAGTTGGAATTTCCTATGACTTAAGTGCCATTCTTAAAAACGGAACACTGGTAAAACTGGCTGAAAATAAATTCCTTGAAGTACAAAACTCAGAAGCTATATTAACAGATTATATTAAAGTTCAGGTTCAAAAAGCAATTGAAGATTACGATTTGGCTTTGAAACAAAATGTAGTTTACGGACAAGCAGTAGAACAATCTTCGGAAAATTACCGAATCATAAAAGATAAATATGACAACGGACTTTCGGATACGAATGATTTACTGGAAGCTGATGTGGAGCAACTAAGTTCAAAAATCAATAAAGCATTGGCGCAAGCAAATACCATTCAAAAATACTACGAGTTACTGTCGGTAACTGGTCAATTATCACAAACCTTTACTATTTCAAAAAACTAATCATACCTACCATGGAAAAGAAAAAAACAAATACAAGATTTATTATTATCCTAGTGGCTTTGGTAGTTTTAGGTGGAACTTACGGAACTTATAAATACATGCATTCCTTGGCTCACGAAGAAACAGACGATGCGCAAATTGAAAAAAACATGAATCCTATTATTCCAAGAGTTTCAGGTTATGTGGATAAAGTGTACATCAAAGACAATGATTTTGTAAAGAAAGGCGATACGCTTTTTACTATCGATAAAAGAGATTACCAATTAAAAATTGAAGAAGCTAATGCTGCAATGGTTGGCGCTGAAGGCAGTTTTGAAGTTTCTAAAGCGGATATTGGAAGTGCTTTGGCTAACATTTCAGTTTCTGATGCTAATGTGCAATCAGCGGGTGGGAATATCGAATCGGCAAAAATCAGATTGGATCGTATTACGAGTGATTACAACAGATATAATAATTTGTACAAAAGTCATTCGATTACAAAACAACAATACGAGCAAGCTCTGGCTGCAAAATTGGAAGCAGAAAGCCAAGTACGCGTTTTACAACAACAACAAAGAGCGAGTGCTTTTCAAAAATCAGTAATTGTAGCTAAATCTAAAGTTTCAGACAAACAAACGGAAGTGGCTGCTGCCAATATCAAAAGAGCTAAAGCATTACTTGATGCGGCAAAATTAAATTTGACTTACACCGCTGTAACTGCTGCGATTGATGGTCAGGTTTCTAAAATTGACATTCAACCAGGACAATTAGTGCAACCAGGACAATCGTTATTTTATATTATCAACAACAAAGAAGCTTGGGTAATTGCTAATTTCAAAGAAACGCAATTGAACAAAATGGTAATTGGTCAAAAAGTTACGGTAAAAGTGGATGCGTATCCCGGATATGATTTTCAAGGTTCCATCACTTCGTTCTCACCTGCTACAGGTTCTCGTTTTTCATTGCTTCCTCCTGATAATGCTACAGGAAACTTTGTGAAAACAATCCAAAGATTGCCCGTTAAAATAAGTTTGAACACATCCAATGATCCTGAGAAAATAAAATTACTTCGCCCGGGAATGAACGTGGATGTAGATGTACATTTAAAATAAATTCACCCTTTTGGTGATTTCCAAAATGGCAAAAACGGCAATACTTTTAAGAAAATGATAGTTTACACTTTAGTATAAAATGGTACAAACAGGAGAAGATGATTTAGTAGAATATGGCTTTAGAAGAGTCATAATTACCATTACAGCCGTTCTTTGTGCTATGCTTGAAATTGTAGATACTACAATTGTAAATGTAGCATTAAACAATATGCGAGGCAGCCTTGGTGCGTCACTTACTGATGTGGCTTGGGTGATCACGGCTTATGCTATTGCAAATGTGATTGTGATTCCTATGACCAGTTGGTTGTCACAACAATTTGGGCGTCGGAATTATTTTGCGGTTTCCATCATTATATTCACGGTCGCTTCCTTTTTATGTGGTAATGCCAATAATATTTGGGAATTAGTTGCTTTTAGATTCATTCAAGGATTAGGCGGTGGCGCTTTATTAGTAACTGCGCAAACCATAATTACAGAAAGTTATCCTGTTGCCAAAAGAGGAATGGCGCAAGCTATTTATGGAATGGGAGTTATTGTAGGACCTACTCTTGGTCCGCCTTTGGGAGGTTATATTGTAGATCATTTTTCATGGCCCTATATCTTTTACATCAACATTCCTATCGGAATTATTGCCACTTTATTGACGCTTTCTTTTGTAAAAAGCCCTAAATATGGTGACAAACTAAAAGCAAGTCAGGTCGATTGGTGGGGAATCTTTCTCTTAACGGCTTTTATTGGGTCGTTACAATATGTTTTGGAACACGGTCAACAAGACGATTGGTTCAATAATAGTACGATTGTATTGTTATCTGTTATTTCAGTTTTTGGTTTATTGCTCTTTATTTGGAGAGAACTCACTTATAAACATCCCATTGTCAACTTAAGGGTTTTAAAAGATACCAACTTGAGAATAGGAACCATTATGTGTTTTATTCTTGGTTTCGGATTGTATGGTTCTACCTTTATCATTCCTATTTACACCCAATCCGTTTTAGGTTGGAGTGCTTTGGATGCCGGTTTGTTGTTAATTCCAAGTTCCATTACGACTGGGATTATGATGCCATTCATTGGTAAAATGATTCAGCGTGGTGTACCGCAAGCGTATATGGTAGCTGCTGGATTTTTGTTATTTTTCTTTTTTACGTATTGGATGCAACAAGTTATCACACCAGATTCTGGAGAAGAACATTTATATTGGCCGTTGATATTAAGAGGAATTGGATTGGGATTGTTATTTGTTCCTATTTCTACACTTTCTTTATCAACCTTAAAAGGAAAAAGTATTGGTGAAGGAGCTGCTTTTACGGGAATGATGCGACAATTGGGAGGATCTTTTGGTATTGCCATCATCACCACTTTTATTGCCAGATTCAATCAGGAACACCGAGTAAATCTTATTTCGCATCTTAATGTGACTTCTTATGAAGTACAAAAAACGGTGCAACAACTGAAAATGGGATTCATGTCCAAAGGCTATTCTGAGAATGAAGCTTTGGCAAAAGCCTACAAAGCCATTGAATACAAAGTAATGGTACAAAGCTCTGTACTCTCTTATATGGACATCTTTTTATACTTAGGCGCGCTGTTTTTATTTTGTATCCCTTTTATTCTTTTGATAAAGAAAGGCAAAAACAAAATCAATCCTGCCGACGCAATACATTAATATTAAAACATAAAAAAACGCCGTTATCATTATGAAAACGGAGTTTTTTTTATTTGTTTAAAATATATTAGCGGGTAAAAACCAAATGATTTCCTTCCGATAAATTAGCGTCAAATTGATAACCATCGTAATTGAAACCTTTTAAATCTTCTATCGTTTGAGCATTGGTATCAATAATATAACGTACCATCATTCCCCTCGCCTTCTTAGCAAAAAAACTGATTATTTTAAGTTTTCCATTTTTGTAATCTTTGAATTCTGGAGTAATTACTGGAACTTTCAACGCCTTAACATCAATTGCCGAAAAATATTCATTACTCGCCAAATTGACAAACAACTCGCCTTTTTTAAGCTCCTTATTTAATGCTTTAGTAACGGTTGGCTTCCAAAATTCATATAGGTTTTTGCTTTCGCCAATGGGTAATTTGGTTCCCATTTCCAGTCGATACGCTTGAATCAAGTCTAATGGTTTTAGCAAACCATACAAACCGGATAATATTCTCAAACGATCCTGTAAAGTCTCTATTTTTTTTGATGGAATCGAATAAGCGTCTAAACCAATGTACACATCACCATCAAAAGCATACACTGCCGGACGTGCATTTGAAGTTGTAAAAGGTGTTTTCCAATCTTGATTTCGCTTCCAGTTCAAATCAGCCAGTTTATCTGAAATACTCATTAAATCTGATAAATCAGTGGGCTTTTTTTCTTTTAAAACTTTGTGAACTTGTCGCGATTCTTTTAAAAATAAAGGTTCGGTGTGCAATTGAGTGGGTAACTCTTTTTCAAAATTTAAAGACTTGGCTGGCGATATTACAATTTTCATACACAATACTCTTTCGAGTTCTTTTTATTAATTCTCCCAAAAGTACTAATTGAAATCAAGAAATCAAGAATCTTTAAATTGATTTGTTTAATAGTGCCATAGATAATGAAAATTGTTCCCTAATTTAATTATTTTTGAGTTGTAAATAAACCAAACAACCTTTCTTTAGCTATGAACCCAATTGAAATTAAAAAAGCAACACTATCCGATTTGGAAACAATCCAAAAGATAAGTATCCAAACTTTTATAGAGACTTTTGCTGCTGTAAATACACCCGAAAATATTGCCAATTATATAAAAGACAGCTTAAATACGGAACAATTAACGGCTGAATTGAACAATGCAAATTCTCAGTTTTATGTAGCGTATTCGAATACAGAAGCTGTTGGATATTTAAAAATAAACTTTGGTGATGCTCAAACCGAAACCATTAACAAAAATGCTTTAGAAGTACAACGGATTTATGTTTTGCAAACTTTTCATGGAAAAAACATTGGTCAGCTGTTGCTTGACGAAGTAAAAAAGATTGCACAACACACTGGTGTTGAATATATTTGGCTGGGTGTCTGGGAAAAAAATCACAGAGCACTTCGATTTTATGCTAAGAATGGATTTGTTGTATTTGACAAACACGTTTTTACGTTAGGAAATGACGAACAAACCGACCTATTGATGCAACTTTTAATCAAATAATAATGAGTACTACTTTATCCCCTGAAACTCAAAAGCCAGTCCGAATTCTGAACGCAGCCGTAATCGTGGCCGCACTGGGTTATTTTGTTGACATCTATGACTTATTGCTTTTTGGAATCGTTCGTACTGATAGTCTAAAAGATTTAGGAATAACCGGTGATGCCATCAGGAATCAGGGAGAATTTTTGATTAGTATGCAAATGTTCGGGATGCTTTTTGGCGGTATTCTTTGGGGAATATTAGGCGATAAAAAAGGACGAATTTCTGTTTTATTTGGTTCTATCTTAATTTATTCGGTGGCCAATATTGCTAACGGAATGGTGACCACCGTTGATGGATATGCGTTCTGGAGATTGATAGCGGGAATTGGTCTTGCTGGTGAATTAGGCGCCGGAATTACTTTGGTAACAGAATCTTTGCCCAAAGAAAAACGAGGTTACGGAACTATGATTGTAGCATCTGTAGGTGTTTCGGGTGCGGTGGTTGCTTATTTAGTCTATCAGATTTTTCAAGATTGGCGTTTGTGTTATTACGCTGGTGGCGTTTTAGGTCTTCTTTTATTGTTTTTACGAATCAGTATTTCTGAATCGGGTATGTTCAAAAAAGTACAGGAAAGCGATGAGAAAAAAGGCGACTTCCTTTCATTATTTACCGATAAAAAACGCTTTTCAAAATACATCCAATGTATTCTTATCGGAATTCCGTTGTGGTTTTTAGTTGGCGTGTTGATTACTTTCTCCCCAGAATTTGCCAAAGCATTAGACGTTCAAGGCTTCGAAACTATTGCCGCAGGAAAAGCAATCGCTTGGTGTTATGGCGGATTGGTTTTTGGGGATATTGCCAGCGGATTATTAAGTCAGTGGCTGAAAAGTCGAAAAAAAGTAATGTACATGTTTCTGACTTTTAATCTGATTATGGTTTTTATGTTCCTCAATGCTTTTGGAATTTCAGCATCCACATTTTATCTCCTTTGTTTTATTATGGGCTTCTCCGTAGGATATTGGGTCTTGTTTGTCACTATTGCAGCAGAACAGTTTGGAACAAATATTCGTGCAACAGTAACTACAACGGTTCCAAATTTTGTTCGGGGTTCGTTGCCACTGATTATTATCATTTATGGCTTTTTCAGAGACACTGTTTTTGAAGGCGACATCTTAAAATCGGCAATGATTGTTGGAACACTATTATCGGTAATTTCAATTTTGGCGCTTTGGAAACTAAAAGAAACCTTCCATACGGATTTAAATTATTCCGAAAACGAAACGCAACCTTTCGTATAGCTTTCTTATTTTAAATCTAAAATAAAATGGAATATATCATCATTTGTCTTGCTGCAGTAATAGGTTCCGGTTTGACATTATTTTCCGGATTTGGACTTGGAACACTTCTTGTTCCGGTCTTTGGACTATTTTTTCCTATCGAAATGGCTATTTTACTTACTGCAATAGTACATTTTCTAAACAATCTTTTTAAATTGTTTTTATTGGGTAAAAGCGCTAATCTAGATGTTGTTTTACGCTTTGGGATTCCTGCAATTATTTTTGCATTTCTTGGCGCTTATGTGCTTTCCTTATTGACTGATATGCAACCGCTAACGGATTATCAAATAGGAAATCACACTTTTGAAATTATGCCTATCAAACTGATTATTGGAATTGTGCTGCTGTTTTTCTCTCTATTTGAAGTCGTTCCTAGTTTAACCAACTTACAGTTTGACAAGAAATATCTTCCTGTAGGAGGAATTTTGAGTGGTTTTTTTGGTGGACTTTCCGGGAATCAAGGTGCTTTGAGAGCTGCTTTTTTGATAAGAGCCAATTTATCCAAACAATCCTTCATTGCAACCGGCGTAGTAATCGCTTGTTTAGTGGACATTTCCAGACTAACCGTTTATTCCAAACAAATACTGAACAATCAAACTCAATTTGATTACACTTTACTGATTCTAGCAACACTTTCGGCATTTATTGGAGCATATTTTGGCAATAAATTACTAAAAAAAGTTACCCTAACTACCATTCAGAATATAGTGACTTTCATGCTTGTCCTATTTGCCGTTTTGTTGATTATGGGAATTATCTAATCCTAAAAAATGATTTTTGCCAATCAATCCGTTCACTAATTTAAGAATGAAAATAAAATAGCTATGACTGATTTCACTGACAATAATAAAGGTAATGCTGTTGACAACTATTTAATTAACCTACCCGAAAAACAAAGAGTTACTTTAGAAAACTTACGGAAAATCATTAAAACAACAGCTCCAGAAGCAGAAGAATTTATTAGTTATAAAATGCCTGCTTATAAATTTCACGGCATGTTATGTAGCTTTGCGGCATTCAAAAATCATTGCAGTTTTTATCCTTGGAATGCAACCACTGTTGAACAATTTAAAGATGAATTAAAAGATTTCAGTTTAGCCAGCGGTACCATCCGTTTTACTACTGAAAAACCAATTCCTGAATCACTTTTAAAAAAAATTATTCAAGCAAGAATGAATGATAATTTAAACAAGTCTAAAAAAATAAAGGAATAACAACAAATCCTAAAAACTAATCGGCTGCAATTTTATAAGTGGGATCTTCCATAATATTTACTTCAATTACGGTATCAGCATTTTTTAATAACGTTCTACAATCGGCACTTAAATATCGTAAATGAACTGTTTTATTGAGCTTGGCATACCGTTCCGTAATTTTATTCACGGCATCAATAGCACTCATATCGGTAATTTTACTTTCTTTAAAATCAATAATAACTTCATTTGGGTCATTTGCAACATCAAATTTTTCTAAAAAAACAGTTGTCGATCCAAAAAATAAAGGACCATATATTTCATAATGCTTCACTCCTTTTTCATCCATATATTTCTTGGCTCGAATTCTTTTGGCACTTTCCCAAGCAAAAACCAAAGCAGAAATAATTACTCCAATTAAAACGGCTAAAGCCAAATTATGCAAGACAATAGTTATCAATGCCACCAATACTCCAACAAAAATATCGTGCTTTGGCATTTTATTGATGATTCTAAAACTCGCCCATTCAAATGTCCCAATTGCCACCATAATCATCACGCCAACCAAAGCCGCCATAGGTAATTGCTCAATTATTGGAGCACCAAATAAAATAATTCCAAGTATCGTCAACGCAGCAATAATTCCCGACAATCGCGCTCTGGAACCAGCCGAAAGATTCACTAAAGTTTGAGCAATCATAGGACAACCGCCCATCCCGAAGAAAAAACCATTCAAAATATTCGCACTTCCTTGTGCAATGCATTCTCGATTTCCGTTTCCTTTTGTCTCCGTAATTTCGTCCACTAAATTCAACGTCAATAAGCCTTCCGTTAATCCAACGGAAGCCATGATTAAAGCGTACGGAAATATAATTTGCAGCGTTTCAAGATTTATTGGAATATTCGGAATGTGAAATGGCGGAAAACCACCACTTACTGAAGCAATATCACGTACGGTTTTGGTCTCGATTCCAAAGAAAAAAACCAATGCAAAAACCACAATAATTGCTACTAATGACGCTGGAACTGCTTTGGTAACTTTTGGAAAAAAGAATACAATTCCTATCGTTAACGCAACTAAACTCAGCATAATTAACATGGGACTTCCAGAAAGCCACTCGCTTTGTCCGTTGACAATGGTTTTGAATTGTTCCAATTGTGACATAAAAATAACAACCGCTAATCCATTCACAAATCCAAACATTACGGGTTGCGGCACTAAACGGATGAATTTTCCGAGTTTAAAAACGCCCACTAAAATTTGTAAAATCCCCGCTAAAGCAACTGCTGCAAAAACATATTCTAGCCCATTTGATTTCATTAAAGCGATTAAAACAATCACGGTTGCTCCTGCTCCTCCAGAAACCATTCCGGGTCTTCCTCCCAATATTGCGGTAACCAACCCCATTATAAAAGCGGCATATAAACCTACTAATGGCGGGAATCCAGCCAATATCGCAAAAGAAAGCGACTCTGGAATCATAGTCATGGCGACGGTCAATCCTGCTAAGATTTCTGTTTTATAATCAACAACTTGCTTAAAATCAAATAATTTAAAATATTTTTTCATGCTTTAGATAAGTGGGTATGTCAATAGTGGTATTGGAATTTCTAAAATAAAAATACCGATAGAAGTCAATAAAAATAATACAAAACTGTATCAATAAATTGGTGCAATAGGATTAAATCCAAGTAGTATGACTGAGAAAAAAAATCAAACTCCCTTTTCAGAGAGTGGCAAAAATAAAACTTTTTATTCGATGTGTAAAATAGAAATCGGAATTGCGTAAATTTGGCAAAATTTACCTTTACTTGAAATGTTCCTTAAAATTTATGATTTTGTACCCTAAATAAGTAGTATAAATTATAATAAATTGATTTTGAAACTCATACATTGGTTAAAAAATACTCACTTATTAATTGAAAGATTTAGCAAACCACCCTTTCGATAAAAATTTAAAACATGAAATTAATATATATTTTCCTTTTTATAACAGTATTGAATAGTGCTTATTCTCAAGCACCAAATGACTATTTTGAAAAGATTAGAAACAACGAAGCAGAACTAACCGCTTTCTTTTCCCAAATGCCAAAAGGAGGTGATTTACACCACCATTATTCTGGTTCTATTTATGCCGAGCCGTTATTACAACACGCTATTGCTGATGATTTTTATCTCAATACCGAAACGATGGATGTTCTAAAAGAAAGACCTTCAACCGGAAACTGGGAACAATTTTCGACATTAAAAAGCAACGGAACATTAGACGCTTACAAACAAAAAATAATGCAAAAATGGTCTGTAAAAGATTATAATTATGTGGATTACCCATCAGATAAATTGTTTTTTGAATCCTTTATGAAGTTTGAACCGGCTATCAAAGGGAATTTTGGACAAGGTTTATTGGAACTAAAAAACAGAGCAATTTCAGAAAATGTAAGTTATATTGAAACGCAATTATCTACGATTCCAACCACAATGATTACCGATGATTTGACGCAATTCAATTCCAGATTGCGAAAATTGGCTTTGGTAAAAGATGAAAAAGCCATTACTAAGTCGCTTGATTCGTTATACAATTCATTCCTGAAAAAAGATGCTGAGTCCTATGCCACAGCGTTCAACACCAATTTTGTAGCTAAGCTTCACAAAGACCTTAAAATTGATGATAAACAATTTACGATGCGGTATCAAAATTTTGTATTGCGATTCATGGAACCCGTAGATTTATTTAAAAATCTGGTAATCGCATTCATTTCGGCAGATAGAAGTCCGCTGATGGCGGGAGTTAACATTGTTTCTCCGGAAGATGGTGAAACCTCGATGAAAGATTATTGGTTGCACATGATGATGTTTAAATACTGCCATTCCCGTTATCCAAATGTAAAATACACGATGCATGCCGGCGAGCTGACTCTTGGATTGGTTCAACCGGAAGAGCTGACGTGGCACATTGGCGCAGCCGTTTATACCGCAGGAGCAAATCGTATTGGTCACGGAGTAGCTATGGCGTACGAGAAAGATTCTTATAATTTATTGCGCTACATGGCGAAGAAAACCATTCCTATCGAGATTAACTTAGTGAGTAACGAATTCATTTTGAAAGTGAAAGAAAGCCGTCACCCGCTTACCTTGTATAAAGAATTTGGCGTTCCTATAGTAATCAGCACTGATGATGCGGGGATTTTACGCACCAATATGACTGAGCAATATGTTTTGTTAGCCAAAAGATACAAAGACGTTTCGTATACGGATATCAAGCAATTTGTTTACAACAGTATTAATTACAGTTTTATAAAAGAGGCTTCCGTAAAAAAGCAATTGCTTAAAGATTTAGACAGCAGATTTAAGGCTTTCGAAGCTAATTTTCCAATGAAATAAGTCATTTATAATGAACTGATTGGAATTTTTTATTTCAAAAAAAAAGTCCCATATTGGGGCTTTTTTATGCTCTTGAATTATTTTTTTTTCTTATATTTGATACTACCTACTTGATTTACAAACTATTAAACGCAAACTGTTTGTAAATGGCATTTCTTTATTTTAATTGTTTACTAACAAGATAAATTATTGAAAAATGAGTAGATCTTTAATCTGGTATTTCCGAAGACATCCCTTATTGTACAAAATACGATTTAGTTTACTTTCTAAAAAAGTCACTTTTGATAGGATTGAAAGTTTTTGTTACAATAACTTAAACAAGACTACTGAAATTCCCGAAATTTATTTTGAACTAAATTCATTAATTTTTGCGAAGAAAGAAGCGGCAATAAGTGATCTTGATAAAGCAAAACAGATAGCCGTTTGGTTGAGAAACTATACAAAAGGAGGTCCTGGATTAGGTAAATCATCAGATTCAACCTTAAGAAAAATGATAAATGGCGAAGGTGGCGTTTGCAGTGATTTTTCTCAAGTGTATAATAACTTCTGTGTTATAAACGATTTAAAAGTAAAGGAATGGGGATTAAAAATAGCGTCAGACGACCTATGCATTAAAGGCGGACATGCTTTTAATGAAATCTATTCCAAGGAATTAAGAAAATGGATTTTAATTGATGTTTCTAAATCCGTTCTTTTTTATCCAATAAATCAAACTGTTCCTTTATCCGTTTTTGATCTTATTCATTTAAAAAAGGAAAAACTAGAAATCAGCTTTTCCAGTTTTAACGAAAAAACGATTCTGGACAATAAAAGAATAAACGACTTATTCATCACATCCAATTCTTCTCCCTTTTTAATTACAAATTATCACAATAAAACCTATGATTCTTATCTAAATACACTAAAATTCATGCCAGGTCCTTTCATTCATGGCTTACTGTTTCTTATTGGAAAAAGCTATTTTTTTGAGTTTCCAAAATAGGAATAAATTTCCAAAAGATAAATTTTGATTGCATTTATAATGACCCATTTACTTACAATTCGTTATAGCAATCGCAAGACCCATTTTTAGAATTTATAAGATGCTACTTTTATTTATCAATTAGCTTAAAACTACCAAAGCCATTTTAATAAAGAAACTAATAGGAGAACAAAGCATAATCTGCTTTTCAATAGACAAAATAAAATAGTCTTTATTGATTTTACCCCTGTTCGATAAGGAAAAAACTACACCTCATACTCCTGAGAATTACCCCTTATCTTTATTTTGTTTAAAATTGTAAAGCTTTTCGAGTTAAAATAAGATTAAAAAAAATATTTTTTTTGTACTTTTAGATAAATATTTTCTTAAATTGGCAATACAAATAACTAACATTTAGATATTTAATCCTGGAAAATGCCGCCATTTCTATGATGGCAAACAATATTGTAAAAGTTATTTAAATAGAGACAATTTCTATTTCCAGTATTACGATTGTTAGTTTACAAACAAAATATGTAAAATATGCAGTTTACAATAAACATATTCGTAGTAATTAGAATCAATCTATCAAAACTAATGTTAAATGAATAAATCGATTTTAAAAAAATAGTCTTACATAAAAATAATTCTATCGTATTTACTCTATATGTTTAAATAAATGGCAAGATATAAAATAATATAAGCTTCATCACAAAACATAATTTATATTCTTTATAATAAAAAAAGGAATCAAAATGAATAAACAGTATCGCTTAATATCAAAAATTCTAGCAATCGCGATATCCTCCTTGGGGATAATAGTATTAATAGGATGGCTATTCAATATTTCTGTATTAAAGAGTGTTATTCCAAGTGTTGTTTCTATGAAAGTAAACACCGCTTTATGTTTTATATTTAGTGGATTTACTTTATGGATTTTAAATGAAGAAAGACTAAGTAGTTTTAAAAAAATAGGTTCTATCATTTTTCCTTCGATATTGATTCTTATAGGACTGCTAACTTTTAATGAATACCTCTTTGAAATTAATTATGGAATAGATGAGTTCTTATTTAAAGATGAAACTACAGCGATAGCAACATCTCATCCGGGACGAATGGCACCTATAACTGCTATTAGTTTTGTTTTATCAGGAATATCTTTGTTACTCCTTTACAAAAACAAAGCCTTTCAAATGTTTCAATTACTCAGTCTTTCAGTATTTGTTCTCGCACTATTAACATTAATCGGATATGCCTACGCCGTAAATGATTTTCAGGGAGGAATAGTAAGTTTCACTAAAATGGCTATTCATACATCAATAGCATTTATCTTGCTGTCCGTTGGAATGTTATTTTCAAATTCTGAAAAAGGCATTATGTATATTTTTGCAAACGATGGTATAGCAGGGATTACCACAAGAAAGTTATTACCGTTTATCATTTTCACCCCTCTTATTTTGGGTTGGTTGAGATTGATAGGACAGCAAGCAGGTTACTATAGTACTGAATTTGGAGTAGCACTTTTTACATTTATTACTATTTTAATATTTGTGGTTGTGGTTTTTGGGATTTCCGGAACTCTTTTATCAATTGACAAGAAACGAAAAGAGGCAGAAGAACAATTAAACGAATACAGACATTTCTTTAACATCAACCATGACCTTTGCGGTATTGCTAACATGGAGGGTTATTTTGAGTTCATTAATGCCAACTTTACTAAGACATTAGGATACACTGAAAAAGAATTTTGCGAGACACCGTTTATTGAATTAATCCATCCCTATGATATTCCCGCTACAGTTCAGGAATATGAAAAATTAAAACTGGGTGCATTGGTAATAAATTTTGTAAATCGCTACCGCAAAAAAGACGGCAGCTATATTTATCTCGACTGGAACGCAACCCCCAACCCTGCAACTCAAAAACTTTATTGTGTTGCCCGCGACATCACCAACCGAAAAAAAACGGAAGAGCAACTGATAGTAGCAAATAAAGAATTGGAAAATTATATTCTGCAATTAGCGGAAAGTGAGGAAAAATTCAGAGTAGTTTTAGATTCTGCTCATATAGGGGCGTGGGATTTAAATTTAGTTAAAGACACCGCTTGGCGTTCCTTATTACATGACCAAATTTTTGGTTATGAAAATCTTTTACCGGAATGGGGCTATAATATTTTTATAAAACATGTAATTCCTGAAGATAGGGATTATGTTGAGAAGCGATTCGAAGAAGCATATTCGCATGGCAAGTTTAGTCTGGAATGCCGCATTAAAAGAGTAAACGATAATACCATTCGTTGGATATCAGCGGAAGGCCTTGCGTATAAGAATGACGAAGGAGAATTAACCAAAATGATGGGAATTGTTATTGATATTACTGATCGCAAAAATTCAGAACATGAATTGGAATTTATTACGGCAAAACTAAAAGAAGCACAGGCGTTGGCCAAAATGGGTAATTGGGATAGTAATTTAGTTACCAATACAGATGCATGGTCTGACGAAGCTTTTAAAATTTTGGGTCTTGACCAAAATACAACAATACCTTCACCCGACACCTATTTTTCTTGTATTCACCCAAATGATTTGGCTTTTGTAAAAGAGAAAGTAAATGAAGTTTTCACCACCTTGAAAGGAAACACATATGATTACCGGATAAAAAGAAAAGACGGAACAATCATTCATGCCCTTTCTCAAAGTAATATGGATTTTGATGAAAATAATAATCCCACGCGTTTTTTTGGCACTATTCAGGATATAACAGAAATAAAAAATGCCGAAGAAAAACTAATTGAAATAAATAAAGAATTAGAGTCTTTTTCGTATTCGATTTCTCATGACTTACGTGCCCCACTCCGCGCTATCAATGGTTATGCACAAATACTCAACGAAGATTATGGACAAAGGTTAGATCAGGAAGGAATGCGCATCCTTGCAACAATAACTTCCAATGCCACAAAAATGGGTACTCTCATAGACGACCTACTTGCTTTTTCACGTCTGGGAAGAAAAGAGATGCAAAAAACAGAAGTCGACATGAATCAATTAATCAAAAGTGTAATCAATGAAACAAATAAATCAATAATATACAATACCAAAATCAATACTACTAGTCTCCACAATGTGAAAGCAGATTATAATTTACTTCATCAGGTAATGTTCAATCTAGTTTCGAATGCGATTAAGTACTCTTCAAAGGTAGAAAATCCTATAGTAAAAATTTCTTCAGAGGAGCAGAACGGTGAAATTATATTTTCAGTAAACGATAATGGGGTAGGTTTCGACATGCAATATTCCGACAAATTGTTTGGTGTATTCCAGCGCCTGCATACAGACGAAGAGTTTGAAGGAACAGGAGTGGGTCTGGCAATTGTTCAACGGATTATCACCAAACTTGGAGGAAAAGTTTGGGCAGAAGGAATAGTAGACAATGGAGCAACATTTTATTTTTCATTATAAAAACTAAAACAACATGAACAGCTTACAAATTCTTTTAGTCGAGGACAATATCAACGATGCCGAATTAACCATTCGAGCGCTGAAAAAAAATAATCTTGCAAACGAATTAATCCATCTTAAAGACGGAGCGGAAGCACTAGACTTTATCTTTGCACAAGGCAAATATTTAGAGCGAAAAATGAGTGATTTGCCAAATGTAATTGTATTAGATTTAAAAATGCCAAAAGTAAATGGCATTGAAGTATTGAGGAGAATAAAATCAGACGAGCGTACAAAAAGAATTCCCGTTGTTATGCTCACCTCTTCTAAAGAGGATCCAGATATCCAGGAATGCTATAACTTGGGAGTTAACAGTTATGTCGTCAAGCCCGTAGAGTTTGAACATTTCGTTAAAGCGGTAAGTGATTTGGGATTATACTGGATGATTTTAAACCAACCACCACAATAAAACTACTACAAATATGAGCACTCCATTAAAAATATTAATTCTTGAAGATAATAAAAATGATGCCGATTTACTTCAACATGAACTAAAGAAATCTGGATTTATTTTTACTGCGGAAATTGTTGAAACTCGTAAAGCGTATGAAAATGCGCTTGATAATTTTAAACCCGATATAATATTATCCGATTATCACCTTCCTTCATTTGATGGGGCCACCGCTTTTCTTATTAAGAAAAAAAAGTGTCCCTCAATTCCGTTTATTATTGTTTCTGGCGCTATTGGGGAAGAAAATGCAGTAGAACTGATTAAAAATGGCGTTACCGATTATACCATAAAAGACCGATTATTTACGCTGCCCCCGAAAATAACTCGTTCACTGAAAGAAGCTGAAGAAAAGAAAGAAAATAGAGAAGCTAATGAACGTTTCAGTCTCGCCACCTGTGCTTCTAATGATATCATTTATGAATGGAAGATAAACGATGGTGCTGTTTGGAGAAATGATGCCTACTACAATTTATTGGGGATTAAAAAAGAGAAGGAATGGTTAGACCTCGCAAGCTGGACTAATTCCATTCATCCCGATGACCATGCCAGTGTTACGAAAAGTCTTACCGCTTTTTTTGAAAGCAAAGAAATTTTTTGGACCAGCGAATATCGCTTTTTGGATAATAAAGGAAAAGTTTATTATTTTACAGATAGGGGTTATTTACTCCGCGATCAAAATGGAAAACCCTTCAGAATGATAGGAGCGGTCGCTGATATTACAAACCTAAAAAATCACATAATCCAGCTCAAAGAAATGCTTTTTATGACTTCACATAGAGTAAGAGTACCTATTGCAAATATTCTGGGTCTATCAGATACACTTGATGAATCAATAACTGATCCAACTGAATTAAAAAAAATAGTTGAATTTATAAAACTTTCTGCTATTAATCTGGAAGAATTTACTCATGAGCTAAATCATTTTATTCAAAACTCAAAAGATCAAGCAGAAAATAAAATCCAAAAATAATAAGGATTTACAAAAAATGACAAATAAGCAAATGCCAGCCAACATTTTACTTAGCTGGCAGGAAATATGGGTCTTTACTATTTCAATTTCTTCTTCATTCAAACCCAACTCCGCAAAAGTACCTTTATGTATTTCGTAAATATTTCTCTGCTCTAAAGCATATTCTTAACTATAATAGGATACTAAATAGTATTATTTTGGATTTAATATCATGTCGATTCTTTTAATCGCATCTTCATAATGGTATTTTGTTTCTGCATTTACAGCTTTGGTTTTGGCAACTGATAAAGTAGATTTTAAAGTTGTCAATTCACCTCTAACCAATCCTCTCACATCTGATTGCGCCACATTATAATAGTCAGAAGGACGACCTGATTTAATTTCTTCTTTCATCAGGTAACTCATTCTTTCTATATAAGCACGCTGTAAGTTTCTTCTGTAAATAGTCACATTCGAACCTAAACCAGCTTCTTTCCAAATTCCTCTGCGCATATCACCCAATAAATCCAACGCTTTATAATTAGCAGTACCCATTATTTCGCCATCCATCAATCGGCCAATGCGCTCAAAACTCAATACACTATTCAAATGTCTGGCTTGTAAATTCCTAAAACGCTCTGTGTAACCGGAGTAATCAATATTTTTTAATGTGCTCACATTTACCAACCATGTTGGAGATGCAAAAGCATTGGCTTGCAACCATTGCATGGCTTCTTGTTGCTTTGCTTTTGGTACAATATCGTAAATACTTCCTTTTTGGTTTGGTTTTTTGGTAGCTTCATAAACACCTCCAACATTGGTCACCACATGCCCTACATATCTGCTCCATACATCCATCATCTCTTTGTACAACTCATCTAAATCCTCGTAATTATTAGTCACATCACTCGTCCATTCTGGTAAATGTGCCGCTACATATTGCAAGTTTTTAAGTCCGTAAGTACCCGCTTTCATTGAATTATTTCCAATATCTTCCGTTTGTGAAGACGGGTCAAAACTACTGCTTTGTTTCCCAAATTTATAAATAGGATTTCCGGCTTTTTCCATAATCCATTTGTCTAATGTTGGCACTTCAACCTCTGGTGAAGTAGCATTTGGAATAACTCTGTATCCCCAATTAGTCGCATAATGATCGTAAGGTCCCATTTGGCGTATAAAACGAACGTTTTTATCTCCAGGTTGTGCGATGTAATTAAAACGGGCATAATCCATCAAACTGGCTGCGATTCCGTTTTTCTGTGTAAACTCACCATTTCTGTAATTTTCAGTGTCATAAGCGCAACTTGCACCCATATTATGAGGAAAACCAAGAGCATGACCTACTTCGTGAGCGATAACCATACGCATCATTTCTCCCATTTCTTCATCGCTAGTATTTAATGTTCTTGCTGTAGGATTTGCAGCTCCCGTTTCTAATAAATAGCGATTTCTGTACGAACGCAAATGGTTGTGGTACCAAATTACATCACTCTCGATAATTTCTCCCGTTCTGGGATCAGAAACACTGGGTCCAACGGCATTACGAGTCGTGCTAGCCACATAACGAATTACAGAATAACGGATGTCTTCCGGGCTAAAATCAGGATCTTGTTCCTTCGTTGGCGCGTCTTTGGCAATAATTGCATTTTTAAAACCAGCTGTTTCAAAAGGCTTTTGCCAATCTTCAATTCCTTGTTTGATGTACTTGCGCAATTTTTCAGGCGTAGCAGGATCTAAATAATATACGATAGGTTTTATTGGTTCAACCAGTTCGCCTTTTGCGTAAGCGACAGGATCTTTAGGCTCCAATTTCCAACGACGGATATAAGTTTTGCTATCTGATTTCAATTCGTTGCTTCCATAATCGATTTGATTCATCGTAAACCATCCCACACGTGGATCAGCTAATCGGGGTTGCATTGGTTTTTCAGGCAATAAAATCATCGACTGATTCATTTGAATGCTAATCGTTTCTGAATCTTCCTGAACAGGCGGTTTAGAAGCGTTATAGGTGAAATCCTGAATCACTTCAATGTTCATCGGGAAACTTTTCATCGTATTGATAAAACTGCGGGAATCATCCATTCCTTTGACTTTGTAGGTTTCTCTCATTTCTGCCGATAAACCACTGATAGCTCTCACATCGGTACCATAAAATTTAGTCACATCAATCACCGTATTTGCAGAATCTTTGCTGAAGGCAACGATATCAAAAGCAAATAATGTAGGCTCATAATTATTGGATTTCACCGAAATGCTGATAGGCAAACTGTCATTGGCAACCGCACTGAACGATTTTAACTTGATAAGGATTTTATCCTGAAAACGCTGCCAAACTATCAATTGCTCATTGGTTTCAGAGCCAGCATTTACATATCCGCCACCTAAATTAGAAGGCAGTTTAGACAAACGGCTCACTAAAAGCATGTCTTTATCCAAGTATTTATTAGGGATTTCGAAGAAATATTTTTTATCTACTTTATGTACCGTAAACAATCCTTGGTCAGAAACAGCGTCTTTAGTAATTACCTTGCTGTATTCCTTGATAGTGGTTTCCGGTTTCTTTTCGGGAGGAGGAACGACAGCGGCATTTTTATCTTTTTTCTTTTTGGACTGTGCAAATTGGGTGGTGGGCACAAGCATCGCTGCAGCGATTGCGGTTAAAATGAAAAGTTTCTTCATTTAGTGGTTTTTTAATGGTTAATCAATATCAAAAATAAATTTTAGTGCCAGTAAATTGAATAGTATTCATTGGTTTAACTTTTAATTAACAACCGTTCTATTTCTTGTTGTACATTTCATACTGGAATTAGTAGTAATGTTTTCCCTGAAATGATTTTACAGGACGGATTTAGTTTTAAGAAACAGATATATTTGTGAGAATAATTTGATTATATTTGAGAAATGAATACTGACGGTTATCAGATAAAATTACCGAATTTTGGGTGTATTTGTCTAACAGTGTCAGACATATAAACGAGTTACTAGCCATTTTAAAAGAAATCATGAACTATTTCAAGAATATTTTTCAGAAATCAAGTCCCAAAACAGATCTCAAAAAATTAAAAGTAGAACTTAAAAAGGAAGATTTAATAAAACAAGAATCAACAATCAAAGATGTTGAAGGATTAAAAGTTTTTTTTGAAAAGTTAAAAAGCCACGGAATAAAACGGTACGATAATTTTTTCAATCTTTGCATAATAAGTTCTATTGCAAACTCTGACATTATGCTTCTCAAGCATCAGATTGCACTGACAGATCAAAAATTAGAAAAACTTTTAGCCGCAAGAATGCTAGCTCTTGTAATAATTGAATATCTACAAGATATGAATGATTTGCTTGGCAATAAACTTGTGAAAGAAATGAATGAAAATAGTTTTAAAGAATTTATACCAAAACTTCGAGAACTTAATAGTGAGTTTGCTCAAATTAGAAAAAAACATCAATCTGTATTATCTAATATTCGTAATAATATTGCTGCCCATAAAACAAAAAATGGGTTGAGTCTTGTCAATCAAATATTCAATTTAAATCCAAGTGAAATTATGGAGATGGGAAATGAAGGTTGCATCGTGGATAATAACTTCACAAAAGAGACTACCAAAATTATTTATAGAATTATTCAGGAAGCAGAAGAAAATAAAAAAAAGGCTGGTAAAAGCTAATACAAAGGATTTGGGGAATTGGCTTAATTTGAAAATGATTTTGTGTTTGGATGTAAGGCAAATCCGAAAATATGGCTCAATTTAGCCCCAAACCAATACTAGCAAGGAAACGTTAGTGGCAATCTTACCAAAAATGGCGAAGAAATTATGACGAAAATCATGAGGAAACAATCTACACGTTTAACGATAGTCATTAGTTTGATTTTCATACTAAGTTCTCTACTTCCGTTAATGCAAATATTTCTAATGTATGGTAACGGTGGTCTTTTAGCGATTGTAGATGAGATTCTATTCCGAAATGATTTAGACAACACAAAAGTAACAAATGGGATTGTAAATTTTAGTTTGTCATTATTATCATTAACTCTTTATTTCAAAACAAAAACTAAATCTTTAAAAATTATCTATTCTATTTTATTTACTGTTTTTTCTTCTTTGTTTATTTGTTTCTTGGCATACGACTATTTTGGCACTGAAGATCCAAATCCATATTATCTATATTTTGTAATTTCAAGCTTAATTTCTGGAATAATTTTAAATTTAGTTTCATTACTTAAGGATAAAAATGAGATTGAAAGAGTCAGCCACTAACAACGGTTGGCTCCTGCTCCGCAAAGTATTACCTTCTATACGCTGCGCAAATGTCTCTGACTTTACGCCCACAACAATAAGCAAAACAAACATAAACCCACAAAAAAAGCCCCAATCCGGGGCTTTTCATATTTTTATTCTTGTTCTTGATCAGTGCCATGGGATTTTGAATAGCCTCTCCATTTCTCAATACAATCCTGAAAATCCTGCGGCAGTTCCGTATCAAAACGCATCATTTCTTTGGTTGTAGGATGTACAAACCCTAATGTTTTAGCATGTAAAGCCTGTCTTGGTAAAGCTTTGAAACAGTTGTCAATAAACTGTTTGTATTTCGTAAATGTAGTTCCTTTCAAAATCAAATGACCGCCATAACGCTCGTCATTAAAAAGCGGATGACCTATGTGTTTCAAGTGTGCCCGAATCTGGTGGGTTCTTCCGGTTTCCAGTTGGCACGAAATCAATGTTACGTATCCAAAACGCTCCAAAACTTTATAATGCGTCACGGCAGGTTTCCCTATTTCGGGATCAGCAAAAACCGCCATTTGCATGCGATCTTTCAAGTGTCTTGCTAAGTTTCCTTCAATGGTTCCGTTCTCTTCGGCTACATTTCCCCAAACCAAAGCGACATACTCTCTTTCAGAAGTTTTCGCTTCAAATTGCTTGGCAAGATGCGTCATAGCTGCTTCGGTTTTGGCAATTACCAATAAACCCGAAGTGTCTTTATCGATTCGATGCACTAATCCGGGACGTTCACTGCTGTTCATGGGTAAATTCTCAAAATGAAAAGCCAACGCATTCACTAATGTTCCCGTATAATTCCCGTGACCGGGATGCACCACCAATCCTGGCGGCTTATTAATCAATAAAAGAGTAGCATCTTCATAGACAATATCTAATGGAATATCTTCAGGGTCTACCCTATTTTCAAAAGGAGGATGCGATAACATAACACGAACCACATCATTAGCTTTGACCTTGTAATTCGACTTTACCGTAGCGTCGTTTACAAAAATATTCCCTTCGGTAGCGGCGGTTTGTATTTTATTGCGAGTTGCATTTTGAATTAGGCTCATCAAGTATTTATCAATTCGCAAAGACGTTTGGCCTTTAGGAACTTCAAACCTGAAATGTTCAAATAACTCGTCTTCTAAATCTATTGTATCTATATTATTGTTCATCAACTGGTGTTTCTTCTATTGGTGCAACCAGAGTATCCGCAGCACTTTCTTCTTCTTCATAACTCATTTTTCCGTCTCCTAAAACCAAATCAATTTTAGATGATTTCAAGACTCTGTCCCCTACTTTCAGGTTTCTTCCTTTGAAACGCATTTCCAATACCATATCTTTTCCAAGATTTGGAACATACGTAACCGTTCCTTCCTCAAGGCCTAACGCTTTCAAGGTTGGCACTGCTTCACGATATGTTTTTTCTATCAAATCAGGAATTCGCACAGATGAAAATCCCGAAGTATTTATTTTTATGTATATTTTTCTACCTACTTTTACCTTCGTACCTGGCGTCGGATCTTGCTCAACCACACTAAATTGCGGGAAATCACTTCTATAATCCACACTATCCAAAAGCACATAATCTAAATCCAACTCATCCAGCTTTTCTTCCACTTGCTCTTCAGTCAATTTACTCAAATTCGGAACTGCAATTTCATGACCATGATCTGTTGTAAAAGTCAACCAATGCATAAACAAATAGCCCAAAGCAGCAATAATGGCAAGAGCAATTAATACTTGTACTAAAAAGACGCGGCTTGTAAGATACTTACGTAAACTCATAAATTTATTTTTATATGTGGCAAAGATAAAGCTATTTCGTTTCAAAAAAAATGATAATTTTGTTTAATGCTTTTTGGAGCTATTTCCCGCTATTCGTTATAATCTTTTTATCCGCCAAAAAGGCTGATAAAAAGGATTTCCACTACTATCGGGGCTAGAATCTAGTGCTAAAAACACCATATTATTTATTCGAACAACTAAGATCAAAACGATACAAAATGAAAAACATTGCCATCATCATGGGCGGATATTCCAGCGAGTATAAAATCTCACTTATCAGCGGAAACGTCGTATATCAATTTCTAGACAAAACGAAATACAACGGATTCCGAATCCATATTTTCAAAGAAAAATGGGTCTATGTTGATGCTAATGACACTGAATTTCCTATCGATAAAAATGATTTTTCAGTAACTGTTGATGGTAATAAAATCACTTTTGATTGCGTTTTCAATGCCATTCACGGAACTCCCGGTGAAGACGGATTGATGCAGGCGTATTTCGAATTATTGCATATTGCACAAACTTCCTGCGATTATTACCAAGCGGCATTAACGTTCAACAAACGTGATTTATTATCCGTTTTAAAACCATACGGCATAAAAACCGCCACTTCCTATTACTTAAACAAAGGCGATGCTATCAATACTGAAGAGATTGTCGCTAAAGTTGGTCTGCCTTGTTTTGTAAAACCAAATAAAGCGGGATCCAGTTTTGGAATTTCCAAAGTAAAAACCATCGATGAATTGCCTATCGCCATAGAAGTCGCTTACAAAGAAGACAACGAAATCATCATCGAAAGTTTCCTTGACGGCACCGAAGTTTCTGTCGGAGTAATCAATTACAAAGGAAAAGTAATCGTTTTGCCAATTACTGAAATCGTTTCTGACAATGATTTCTTCGATTATGAAGCTAAATATTTAGGTAAATCACAAGAAATCACACCGGCAAGAATCTCAGATGAAATGACCCAAAAAGTGAGCGAAATAGCCAAACGCGCTTACGAGGTACTCAAAATGAAAGGTTTCTCGAGAAGCGAATTTATATTGGTAAACGGAGAACCACACATGTTGGAAATGAACACCATTCCTGGATTAACAACCGAAAGTTTGATTCCGCAACAAGCCAAAGCTGCCGGAATTTCATTGGAAGATTTGTTTAGCAATTCGATTGAATTGGCTTTAAATAACTAACGCTCCATTATGATAGAAATTTTTGAATGGAACCGATTATTATACAATGATTTACCAGAATCCTTTCTTTTAGAGGTCATTTTCCGTTCTACCATAATGTTTACAGTTTTATTGTTGACATTAAAAGTAGCTGGAAAACGTGGCGTGAAGCAATTATCTGTTTTTGAAACAGTCATCATTATTGCTTTAGGATCTGCAGCGGGAGATCCCATGTTTTATGAAGAAGTTGGAATAATCCCTCCTATAACAGTATTTCTGGTCATTATACTTTTATACCGATTAGTAACGTGGCTGACAGGAAAAAGTAAACGGTTTGAAGAGTTTATAGAAGGCAAAACCGAATGTATTATCAGCGAAGGGAAATTTTCAATTGCAACTTTCAAAAAGGAAAGTTTGGCACAAGATGAATTTTTTTCAGAACTCCGATTGAAATCGGTAGAGCATTTGGGGCAGGTAAAAAATGCCTTTATGGAAACCAGTGGTGAAATCAGTGTTTTCTATTATGAAGACCATGAAGTTCAACCAGGATTGCCAATTCTACCTTTTTTATTTAAACAAAAAAGTAAAACGATTCCAACAGAAGGTATTTATTCCTGCACCTTTTGCGGAAATACTGAAAGCCACAAACCAGGAAATGCGGAGTGTAGAGTTTGTGAAAAATCCGAATGGGTCGAAGCAATACAAACACTTCGAAAAACCTAATTGAACAAAACATAAGTTCAATTTAATTATATCTTATAAAATGAGAAAAGCTATATTTCCGGGTTCTTTTGACCCAATAACATTAGGACATGAGGACATCATCAAAAGAAGCATTTCGTTGTTTGATGAAATCGTAATCGCTATTGGTGTCAATGCCGAAAAAAAATACATGTTTTCTCTGGAAGACAGAAAACGTTTTATCGAAGAAACATTCAAAAACGAACCTAAAGTTTCGGTGATTACCTATGAAGGTTTAACTATTGATTTGTGTCATAAAATAAAAGCCGATTTTATCCTTCGTGGTTTGCGCAATCCTGCCGATTTCGAATTTGAAAAAGCAATCGCACACACCAATCGCCGTTTATCAAAAATAGAAACTGTCTTTTTATTGACTGCCGCAAGAACTTCATATATCAGTTCCAGCATTGTGAGAGATGTAATCCGCAATGGAGGGCAATATGAAATGCTGGTTCCAGATGCAGTGCGAGTGAAATAATTTTAAGAGATTTTGTCAAGTCGAGCGCAGTCGAGACTAAATGATACGTCTCGACTGCGCTCGACTTGACAAATAAACAGTAATAAATAAATTTGTGAAACGAGGCAATAAGCCATAATTTCGCCTAAAAATAAAAGCCATCAAACAATGAGTATAGAAAGAGAATTAAGCAAGCGTAGCGGATCGAAATGTGAACTTTGTGGTGCAACCGAAAACTTAAAAGTATATCAAGTTTTACCAACCAAAAAAGGTGGACTTGATGAAAGTATTATGGCTTGTAGCACGTGTATCGACCAAATCGAAAATCCGGATAACGTAGATTTAAATCATTGGAGATGTTTGAATGACAGCATGTGGAGCGAACATACCGCGGTACAAGTAGTAGCGTGGAGAATGTTAAGCCGCATGCGTGCTGCGGGATGGCCTCAAGAATTATTGGACCAAATGTATTTAGACGAGGACACTTTAGCTTGGGCGCAAGCAACAGGCGAAGGTGAAGACGATGAAAATAAAGTAATTCACCGCGATAGCAACGGCGTAATTTTGGAACACGGAGATTCAGTCGTTTTAATCAAAGATTTAAAAGTAAAAGGTTCCAGTATGGTGGCTAAACAAGGAACTGCCGTTCGTAACATTAGACTGGACCATGAAAATGCCGAATACATTGAAGGAAAAGTAGATGGTCAGCAGATTGTTATCATTACACAATACGTTAAGAAAATATAGTCATCAGTTGGCAGTGTTCAGTTATTAAAAAAAAGAGTGAGCAGTGGCTTCATTATAGCAAAAAATCGTTAACAGTAAATCAAATTTACTGTTAACGATTTTTTATTGTTATACTGTTTTTTTCTGCTCACTAAAAGCTGAACACTGAATACTGATTACTCCTCTTCCTTCTTAATCACTTTTCGGGCCACTTCAATTTTAAACTTCTTGCCTTTCATTTTTTCGTCTTTAATGGCATGAAGCAAATCTTTCACTTTGTTGAATTTCACGGCTGCAAATGAGATAAAATCTTTCACTTCGATTAATCCTAAATCGCCTTTTTCCAGTTTTCCTTTTTGGGAAAAGAAACCGACAATGTCAATTTTATTCAATTTATTTTTCTTTCCGCCACTGATGTAAATAGTTTGAAATTCAGGTGGCTTTGGTAATGAAGTGGAGTTTTCAACTTTCAAAGCTTGCATGCCATAATCGATATAATCCATTTTTTTCTCACTTTCATGAGCAATAATATACGCCGTCCCAGAAGCTAACATACGTGCTGTACGTCCGTTTCTATGGGTAAATTCATCTTCTTTAGAAGGCAAATGATAATGGATTACGTGATTCATTTCGGGGATATCAAGACCACGGGCAGCCAAATCAGTAGTGATAAGATAGCTTACACTTCCGTTTCTGAACTGGATTAAAGCGCGTTCTCTTTCGTCCTGATCCATTCCGCCATGATAATAGGTGGCGTAAATTCCTTTTTCGTTCAAGGTATCGCTGATGCGTTCTGCAGCATCACGATGGTTACAAAAAACAATTGCCGATTGTGATTTCAACGAACAAATCAAGTTAAACAAGCTACCTATTTTGTCTTTCTCTTTCGAAACAACCATTTTCATGGAAAGATTCGTTTCGTCCACGTTTTCTGGAATGAAATCCAAAATAGTTGGATTTACGACTCTTGTATATCTTGGAATCTCAATATCCGAAGTGGCCGAAACCAAAACACGTTTGTTCAGTTTCGTTAATTTTCCAATGATAAATGACATTTGCTCATGGAAACCCAATTGCAATGATTTGTCAAATTCATCCAAAATCAAGGTTTGAATTTTATCCACACGAAAAGTTCCTCTGTCGATATGATCTGCAATTCTTCCCGGAGTTCCTACTAAAACTGCTGGAGGATTACTTAAATTCTTGATTTCAGTATCAATGGAATGTCCGCCATAGCATACATTTACTTTGTAATCAGTTCCCATTTTTTTCCAAACTTGCTCAATCTGTAATCCTAATTCGCGTGATGGAACCAAAATCAAACATTGAACCGATTGGATTTCAGGTTGTAACATTTCTAAAATAGGCAACAAAAAAGCCAAAGTTTTTCCGGAACCAGTTGGCGAAAGCAATAAAACATTATTGTCATTCAGGATCGTATCTTGTGCTACTTCCTGCATTTCATTCAGGCTTTCGATGCCTAAATTCAAAAGTATATTGTTGGAATGGTGTTTCTTATTCATTTTGCAAAGGTAATTTTTAATTCTGAGTTATGAATTTTGAATTCTAAATTTTCATTTTTTTAAATCGGGAGCTTCCTTTTCTTACGATCATTTCTATTCCTATCGAAAAAAAGCTACATTTGAAATTCAATTTAAAAACCGAAATATGAGATTTTTCACATTCCTTTTTTTACTATTCTCCATCAACTCATTTGCACAAAAAACGAATAAATACGATACTTTTTTCGAAAAAGGAAATGGAAATCAATCCGCATCCTACCAGGAAACAATCGCTTATTATAAACTCCTGGCAGATGATTTCCCGACTATCGAAATGCAAAAAATGGGATTGACAGATAGTGGCGAACCATTGCACATGGTAGTTTTTAATCCTGAAAGGCAATTTGATTTTGGAGCCATCCAAAGAAACAAAGCCGTAATCCTGCTCAATAACGGCATTCATGCAGGTGAACCGGACGGAATTGATGCCAGTATGCAATTGTTTAGAGATTTGGCTTTAGGCAAAATAAAAGTACCAAAAAATACCGTTATCGTTTGTATTCCTGTGTATAATATTGGAGGTGCTTTAAACAGAAACTCCACTTCAAGAGCTAATCAGGACGGACCGGAAATCTATGGTTTTAGGGGTAATGCCAGAAACTACGATTTGAATCGCGATTTCATCAAGTCAGATACCCGAAATACCAAAAGTTTTGTGGATATTTTCCATAAAATAAATGCCGATGTTTTTATTGATAATCACGTTAGCAATGGCGCAGATTATCAATACGAACTTACCTACATTATGACCCAGCACAACAAATTGGGAACCGTTTTAGGTAATTTTTTAAATACCGAAATGATGCCTGCTTTGGTCAAAGATTTACAAGAAAAGGAAATTGAAACTACGCCTTATGTCAATGCTTTTCAGGATACTCCGGATAAAGGTTTTGGTCAATTTTTTGAAAGCCCACGATTTGCTACGGGCTATACTTCATTGTTCAATACCATTGGGTTTGTGGTGGAAACACACATGCTGAAAAAATACGCTGATCGTGTGAAAGTAACATACGAATACATGCGTTCCGCAATTGATTTTACGGATGCAAATTATCAAAAAATCAAACAACTACGATTGAAAAATGAAGAGCAGTATAAACCAAAAAAATCGTACCCTATAAAATGGGAAATTGACAGTACAAAAACGATTCCTTTTTCGTTTTTAGGCTATGAAGCCAGTTATAAGAAAAGTGATGTAACATCCGGAAATCGCTTGTTTTATGACCGTACAAAACCATACAAAAAAGATATTCCGTACAGCAAGGAATTCAAATCCGTAAAAGAGATAATCATTCCGGAAGCGTATATTATTCCAAGAGGATTTTGGCCGGTAATTGAATTATTAAAGAGCAATACTATCTCCTATCGCCAACTAAAAAATGACACTATAATTGAAGTGGAAAGCTATAAAATCGTCGACTTTAAAACAACAAGTTCAGCTTATGAAGGACATTATTTACACCGAAACACTTTGGTAACCGCTAAAATGGAGAAAGTGGCTTTCGCCAAAGGAGATTACGTTATTCCAACACAGCAAAAAGGAATCAAATATTTATTAGAAACATTAGAACCCGAAGCAATAGATTCTTTTTTCAACTGGAACTTTTTTGACACGATGTTACAGCAAAAAGAAGGCTATTCTGACTATGTTTTTGAAGATTCAGCTACGCAGATTTTAAAAGAAAATCCAAAACTAAAAGCCGAATTTGATCTAAAAAAACAAAGCGACGTAAACTTTATCAATAATCCGGAAGCGCAGCTGGACTGGATTTACAAACATTCCGTTTATTATGAAAAGGCACATTTACAATATCCGGTGTATCGCATCTTAAAATAAAAAAAAGCTCCTATTTCAGGAGCTTTTCTTCTTCAAATAATAATTTTATATTCTCGTACGAGTTTTTTAGCGCCTCTTTTATTTGTTCCGGATTCATCCAAGCTACCTTTTCGATTCCTTCTTCTAATTGCCCTTGTGGGGTTCCTTCAAAATCAGATTGCATTTCGAACCAATGCGTGATTTTTAGTTTATATTTTCCATTACGTCTAAAAACGTGATATGTTTTTTGAAGCTTATGAGATATTGTCAATCCATTTACACCAGTTTCTTCCTCTACTTCACGCATGGCAGTGGCATCAATTTCCTCCCCTTTTTCGATTCCGCCCTTTGGTAAATCCCATTTTCCATTTCTGAAAATGAACAAAACCTCGCCTTTTTTATTGTAAACTAAACCGCCACCAGCTTTGGCAACAGGGATTTTTGCTTTCAAAGTCTTCAAAATAACGCTTTCATCAGGATGATATAGGTAGGCTTTTTGAATTTTATTTTGAAAGATTTTTACTATAAGCTGCTCTATGTCAATGCTTTCTAATAAAAACAATTGAAAATCCGTCTCCTTAGAGATGTGATTTGTCAAAAAAAGTGGTTTGTCGTTAACAAAAACTTTATACATTTGTACTATGATTTTTAATAAAGATACAGCCGAAAAAACAGCCGAATTTCTTTTGCAAATAAATGCAATTAAATTGAATCCAAGAAATCCTTTTACATGGGCTTCTGGATGGAAATCGCCTATTTATTGTGATAACCGATTAATCCTCTCATTTCCAGCCGTAAGAAATTATGTCCGGGATGAATTTTCCAAAAATATTGAGAAACAATTTGGTAAACCAGATGTTATTGCTGGTGTAGCCACTGGAGCAATAGGAATTGGAATGCTAGTAGCGGAAAGTTTGGGATTGCCATTTGTGTATGTTCGTCCTGAACCAAAGAAACACGGAAGGCAAAACCAAGTGGAAGGTTTTTTACAAAAAGGACAAAATGTAGTTGTTGTAGAAGATTTAATCAGCACCGGAAGCAGCAGTTTGCTTGCTGTAGAAGCTTTGCGCGAAGCTGGAGCTAATATAAAAGGTATGGCCGCCATATTTACGTATGGTTTTGAAGTTGCTGAGGAAAACTTTAAAAACGCACATATCGATTTGTTTACATTGAGTAATTATCAAAATTTATTAAATTTAGCTGTTGCCAAAAGGTATATTACTGAGGAAGAAGAGCAAACTTTAAGAGAATGGAATGTGAGTCCGTCCACTTGGACTATTGAAGTTTAAAACAACCTAATAAATAAATACCACAAAGATGAACTTAGAAAGTCCAAAAGTCAGTGTTCAAAAATCAGCTCAAGAATTATTTGACTTGTTGAGTGATGTCAAAAATTTTGAAAAATTAATGCCTGAAAACATTGCTAAATTTGAAGTTATAGGTGACGATGCTTTTATTTTTGGACTGAAAGGAATGCCAGAAATTAAGCTTAAAATGAAAGAAAAAGTAGCTCCAAACAAAATTGTTCTAGGAGCGGCAAGTGATAAACTTCCATTTACATTGATTGCGAACATAGATTCGGTTTCGGACAATTCCAGTGATGTAAAACTTGATTTTGAAGGTGATTTTAACCCTATGATGGCAATGATGATAAAAGGACCAATTGGAAAATTTATAGAAACTTTAGCCGGAAATATGACTAAATTGTAAAAAATACATTAAATAAATAATAGGAAACCCTTTCAGTTTAAACCTGAAAGGGTTTTTTAATGAATTGTTACAATCAGCCATTAATATAACATTTGAATTTCTTTGATATCAAATTCAGCTATACTGTCATCTTCCAGAAGAACCTGCAGTTTCCCAATTGAAGAAACTCCTTGAATTATCCCCATAAAATTTTGTTCCATTTGATTTGAAAAAGGCATTGGCAACCCTTTTTTATACAATTTATCACTATAAGCTGACCACAAAACGGCAGCATTGTGTTTACATACCTTCACATTTTTTTCTATTGCGTCACAAATGGAAAAAAGAAGTTCGTCTTTATCAAATTTTGTATTACAAATAACCGCCAAAGAAGAGGCTTTTGGTAAATTTTCGAAATTGGTTTGGTTCACATTTAGTCCTAAACCTACAATAGAAATAATGGTTCCGTCACTTTTGATACTGTTTTCAATCAAAATGCCACCTATTTTTTTATTGTATGACATTATGTCGTTAGGCCATTTTATACTAAGATTAGGAATCTTAAACGATTCCAAAACTTCAATTACAGCAAGTGAAACCGCAATATTCAGGTTGAAAATCTGACAAATATCCTCCAAAAAATCCTTAACCAAAATACTCATTATTAAGTTTTTACTCGTCTCAGAGACCCAAACAGCACCCATTTGGCCTTTCCCCTTAGTTTGATTCTCAGCAGTTACAACAGTAAAGTTTTCTAACTCTTGTTTATTCGATAACCCTTTAAGGAATTCGTTTGTAGAATCTATGGCATCGAGTTTGATTAGTTTCATATACAGTTTTTTGTGAAACAGAATTTAATATTGTGTTAAGGTTCAAAAATAATCACAAAAAATGGTAACTTTACAAACTTATATATAAAAATAATTCATGGCGAAAAAGACTATAAATAATGACGTTCTATTAGCGAACATCATTAAAGGGATAGAAGAGGTAAAAGGAAATGATATTGATATTCTTGATTTAAGAGAGATAGACACCGCAGTTTGCGACTATTTCATCATCTGCAATGGTAATTCAAATACACAAGTTAACGCTATAGTCAACTCCATTCAAAAAACAGTATCCAAAGAATTAAAAGACAAGCCTTGGCATGTTGAAGGAACTGATAATGCAGAATGGGTACTGATGGATTATGTAAATATTGTAGTTCATGTATTTCAAAAACACATCCGTGAATACTACAACATCGAAAGTTTATGGGGCGATGCAAAAATAACTACCATTGAAAACAAATACTAAAGAAACATAACTCCTAGTAATGGCTAAAGATAATAATCCAAATTCGAATAAGTTTAAAATAAGCCCTTGGTTAATTTACACTGCAATATTATTAATTTTCTTGTTTATAAGTTTTATAACTGGCGGTTCTAGTTTAAACGAACCAGGTCAATTAACTTCTTCTAAATTTAACGATTATTTAGAAAAAGGCCAGATCGAGAAAGTTATAGTTTACAATAAAACAGAAGCTGAAGTTTTTCTTAATGCTACAGCATTGAAAGATGCAGCACACAAAAAAGTTTCTAAAGACGTTTTTGACAGACCTAACAAAGGTCCTCATTATACTTTTGACATTGGTAACGATCAGATTTTCCAAAACAAACTGGAAAAAGCTGTAGCAGAAGGTAAATTGAAAGATTTTAACTTCTTACCAAAAAACAACTGGTCGGATATTTTAATCAGTTTATTGCCAATCATCATTATTATAGCTGTTTGGATATTCATCATGCGAAAAATGTCTGGTGGTGGCGCTGGTGGCGGTGGCGGGCAGATTTTTAATATTGGGAAATCAAAAGCTAAACTTTTTGACGAAAAAACAGATATCAAAACTACTTTTAAAGATGTAGCTGGTTTAGAAGGGGCAAAAGAAGAGATACAAGAAATTGTTGAATTCTTAAAAAATCCTGAAAAATACACTAATCTGGGTGGTAAAATACCAAAAGGAGCTTTACTTGTAGGGCCTCCAGGAACCGGAAAAACCTTATTGGCAAAAGCCGTAGCTGGTGAAGCGCAAGTACCGTTTTTCTCTTTATCAGGATCTGATTTTGTTGAAATGTTCGTAGGTGTGGGAGCTTCCCGTGTACGTGATTTATTCAAACAAGCCAAAGAAAAATCTCCAGCGATTATATTTATTGATGAAATTGACGCAGTAGGTAGAGCCAGAGGGAAAAGCAATATGTCCGGTGGAAATGACGAACGTGAGAATACGTTAAACCAATTACTGACAGAGATGGACGGTTTTGGTACTAATTCTAATGTAATTGTTTTAGCTGCGACAAACAGAGCTGATGTACTGGACAAAGCCTTAATGCGTGCAGGTCGTTTTGACAGACAAATTTTTGTAGACTTACCAGACATTCGTGAACGTGCTGAAATTTTCAAAGTACACCTTGCACCTTTGAAAAAAATTGAAGGATTGGATACTGACTTTTTAGCCAAACAAACTCCTGGTTTCTCAGGTGCTGATATTGCAAACGTATGTAATGAAGCTGCTTTGATTGCCGCAAGAAACAACAAAACTGCAGTTGACAAACAAGATTTCCTTGATGCTGTAGATAGAATTGTAGGCGGTCTTGAAAAGAAAAATAAAATTGTAACTCCTGATGAGAAGAAAGCAATCGCTATTCATGAAGCAGGACACGCAACCGTTAGTTGGATGTTGGAACATGCAGCTCCATTAATTAAAGTAACCATTGTACCTAGAGGACAAAGTTTAGGAGCCGCTTGGTACTTACCAGAAGAACGTTTAATTGTTCGTCCTGATCAAATGCTAGACGAAATGTGTGCAACTATGGGTGGAAGAGCTGCTGAAAAAGTAACTTTTAACAGAATTTCTACCGGTGCTTTAAGTGACTTAGAAAAAGTTACAAAACAAGCCCGAGCTATGGTAACTGTTTATGGTTTGAATGAAAAAATTGGTAATGTAACCTATTACGATTCAACAGGACAAAGCGAATATAATTTCTCTAAGCCTTATTCAGAAGAAACAGCCAGAGTTATTGATGAAGAAATTTCATTATTAATTGAAGGTCAATACCAAAGAGCGATTCAAATATTAGAAGAGAATAAAGATAAACTAGACCAACTGGCAAATATCTTAATCGAGAAAGAAGTCATTTTTAAAGATGACTTAGAAGCTATTTTCGGAAAAAGAACATTTGATAAAAATCTAGAGGAAGTAGTATCTTAGCAAATACATAAATTATTTAATTATTTTTAAAATCTTAATTCAAAAACTACTTTTGAATTAAGATTTTTTTATCTTTGGACGTTTTCAAATAACAAATTATAGTATTTTACAAAAATATGAGTCTTTTTAGAAAAATTTTTGGTTCTAGTAATCCGGCTTCTGATGAAGATCAAGAAAGTGAATTTAGTAAATCCCATACTGATAATACAACCTCTATAGATGAAAGATTTATCTACAATTTCAAAAAAAATGGAGGTAAATTTTTGTACTGCGAAAACGCTGAAGAAGTAAAAGAACAATTTGAAAACATATTAGAAGAAAATGATTGGTTTGAAAGTGAAGTTTTGTGCTATGAACCAAATCTTTTTGGAATGCTTGATGATAACAAACTTACCTACGACAAACCTGTAAATCCTAAGTTTCTTCTTGCAAGTTGTGAAAATTTGATTGCTGAGGAAGGTTCTATCCTTTTTTCATCAAAACAAATTAAACAAAACAAACCTAACGAATTACCTACCAATATTATCATTATAGCGAATACTAGTCAAATTCTTGCTGCAAAAAGCGATGGACTTAGTGCTATAAAAAAGAAATACGAAAGAGATTATCCTACCAATATTACTACAATAAAATATTTCGAGAAAGCTAAAGAAGAAGATTTCACACAATACGGAAGTTCAGCAAAAAATCTATATTTATTGCTTTTAGAAGATCTTTAAGATGAATGAAACTCTAAAACGAGGTATATCAGGAGCTATTTATATTCTATTATTACTTGCTTCTATTTTATATTCTACTGAAAGCTTTTTTATCCTTTTTGGTATATTTCTGATTATTGCAGTTTATGAATTTTGTAACTTAATTCAAATACATAAAGTCTTTCCAATACTTTTTGGAACAGTCTTATACACTACAGTCACATTCGTAAGTCATTACAATAAAATCGCTACTGATACGATAAATCAAATCTTCAATACTGATTTAGAAATAGCAGTAAATATCCAACAATTAGATGTCGTTTTATTGGTCATAGCATTAGTAGTATCTATAAAATGTATTCTTTTTTTATTTTATGATAACATTCAAAAAATAAGCACTTCATCAAAATACCTCTATTTATTAGGGTATATTATTCTCCCTTTTGTGTTCATCACTAAAATTTCATTTGGAATAAATGATTATAATCCAAAAATTATAATTGGATTATTTATCTTAATCTGGACCAACGATACCTTTGCCTATATTGTAGGCAAATCTATAGGCCGAACCAAATTATTTGAAAAAATATCCCCTAAAAAAACAATTGAAGGGTTCCTTGGCGGAATCATTTTTGCAGTTTTGGCTGGTTATTTAATCTCGAAATATTACATAAAGGCTAATCCTGAATTTAGCGACAGATCCATTCTAATTTGGACTTCTATAGCTGTTATTGTTGGAATTGCAGGTACTATAGGAGACTTAATTGAATCTAAATTCAAACGTATTGCAGGCGTAAAAGACAGCGGAAACATAATGCCTGGCCATGGAGGCATCCTAGATCGATTAGATAGTGTTATATTTGTAGCACCAATTATATTTTTATTTTATCAAATTTTAAACTATGTTTCATAAAGAAGGAACCCAATCTATTTTATTAGGCACTATTTTCACGGCTGTTGTCCTTTTATTGTCTGATAATTTCATTGATACCAACTGGATCAAAATGGCTATACAAATAGCTACTTTGTTACTTTTGATTATCATTCTGCAATTTTTCAGAAATCCAAAAAGAACAGTGGTAATCAATGAAAATCATATTCTTGCTCCTGTAGACGGGAAAGTTGTAGTTATTGAAGAAGTGTTTGAAAGCGAATATTTCAAAGATAAACGTTTGCAAATCTCCATTTTTATGTCCCCAATAAACGTACATGTTACGCGTTATGGATTAAGTGGAATTGTAAAGTTCAGTAAATATCATCCAGGAAAATTCTTGGTAGCATGGCATCCTAAAGCCAGTGAAGAAAATGAAAGAACTACGGTTGTCATCGAGAACAAAACATTTGGTGAAATTTTATACCGTCAAATTGCTGGAGCTTTGGCACGAAGAATTGTGAATTACGCCGAAGAAGGAATGCAAGTAATTCAGGGAACTGATGCTGGTTTCATAAAATTTGGTTCAAGAGTAGATATCTTTTTACCATTAGGAACACCAGTAAATGTTGTACTGAATCAAAAAGCAATCGGAGGAAAAACTATTATTGCTACAAAATAAGCATGATTGAAAAAGATTTAGATACTCGGTTTTTAGAAGCAGTAGAAATAGCTTCTGAAATGACGCAGGCATCTTTACCTCAAGATGTCCAATTGCGGCTTTATGCTTTTTATAAACAAGCAACTTTTGGGACTTTAGATTTAAAACAAACATCATCATACCATTTGAGAGATGCTTTTAAAACCAATGCCTGGATGCAAATTAGTCATCTAACTCCTGATCAAGCCAAAGAACAATACATAGAAATAATTAACACACTGATCAAAAAATAATACAAATTATGAAATCGCCTTGATTCCAAATAACAAACAGGGATGAAGAATGGCGATACCATATTCCGCTAAAAAAATATTGTCTTCATATGAAAAAGCTAAATTTTTTAATTTCTGTTTTATTTTTATTTATCACTTTACTTTCTTGCAACAACAAGAAATTAACTGAAGTAGTCGAAGTCCCTTTACCTACAACCGAACAAACAGTTGCCATTATGGGATCTCCCGATGACGTAAAAGCAGATGAAGGCTCTTTTCAGCTTGAAAAATTGCCTTACGCGTACAATGCTTTGGCACCAAGTATATCAGCTACGACTTTAGAAATGCATTATTCCAAGCATTACCTTACCTATACCAATAATTTGAATAAAGCAGTGTTAGGAACGCCTTTAGAAAATTTGACAATCGAAGAAGTGTTGTCAAAATTAGATCCTAATGATGCTGCTCTTCGTAACAATGCCGGTGGATTTTACAATCATTCCTTATATTGGAAATGTATGGCTCCAAAAGCTGGAGGGGAACCAACAAATGCATTAGCAGAAGCTATTATTAAAGATTTTGGTTCATTAGAAGACTTTATGACATTATTCAAAAACGAAGCAACAAAACAATTTGGTTCCGGTTGGGCGTGGCTTATAGTAGACAGAACCGGAAAGCTACAAGTAACTAGTACTCCTAATCAAGATAATCCTTTGATGCGTAATGCAGCTGTTCCCGGAACTCCAATATTAGCTTTAGATGTTTGGGAGCACGCTTATTATTTAGACTACCAATACCGACGAAAAAATTATATTGATGCATTTTTCAATGTAATTAATTGGAATAAAGTTGCTGAAAATTACGATGCTATTTTAAAGAAATAAAAACACGAAATAACCCGTAAATTTCACAACATATTTTTGAATTTTATAACAACTATAGTTAGATAAAGGGCAACCTTTACATGATAGTTAAATCAAATAAAAATTCAAATAAAATGAAAACTTTAAGATTAAATTTTTTTTCAAGAAATGTTTTATTAGGTGCTTCTGCAGCTCTACTTTTATTTTCTCTCACTTCTTGTGCCAAGAAAGTTGTATTCTTGACGTCATCTGTAGTTCCTGCTGCTCGAGGTCAGGTTACTGTTAAAAAAGACAATAACAACAATTTTGCGATTAAAATAAAAATAGATAATTTAGCCGAAGCAAAAAGATTGGAACCTTCAAAGAACACCTATGTAGTTTGGATGGAAACCGATGAGTCTATGGTAAAAAACATTGGACAGATACAAAGTAACAATCCATTTATGTCTTCAAAACTAAAAGCAACATTTGAAACCGTTACTGCATTTAAACCTAAAAAAATATTTATTACCGCCGAGGATAACTCAGATGCACAATACCCCGGGAATCAGTTTGTTTTAGAAACGAAAAGATTCTAAAATAAAATCAACCAAGTAGATTTTAAAGAGTACTAAAAAAGCTGAAACAAAATCAATTTTGTTTCAGCTTTTTTAGTTACAATTTTCAAGGAATTAGTAAATGACATTACTCAATACTACAATATCCATAGGTTTTATCACTAGATTTTTCATTGCTTTTTTAGTAAAAACGTCTCTGAATTTTCCTTTTTTAAGAATTAGATTGGTGAAATGAACATTTTTATCACTTCGATTTATAATTACAATCACTTCTTGAGTGCCAAGTTTACGGCTAAAGGCATACGTCTTTTCAGTATCATTTGTTTCAATTGTTGTGTAATTCCCAATCCTGATTGCCTCGTATTGATTGCGTAAACCAATGAATTTTTTATACCAATTAAATAAATCAGTATTGAAGTCCACTTTATCCGCCTCATGTTTACTTTGGTCGGGATTTAATATTTCTGCGCTATAATTTTTGTCATTCCATACCATAGGTTTACGACAATCAGGGTCATTACTTCCCCACATACCAGTTTCATCTCCATAATAAATCATTGGTGAACCTAAATATAATACTTGAAATGCAGCTATAAGTTTTTGCTTTTTCAATTGCTGCACGGTAGGTTTTCGAGCAATATAGTTGGTATTATTACTTTTCTGGCTCCAATTAAAATACACTCCCCAGTCACTAAATTTCTTCCCCTCAGGATTTGCTACCGCACTAGCGATTCTTGTAGCATCGTGGCTTCCAACCAGATTTTGCATATTCATTGCAACTCCTTCTCCAAATCCTTCACGCAATTCCTTCAACTGAGTATCAAATTGGGTAACAGAAATCCCTTTTGCATCTTGCACAAAAAAATCATGTACCAGGAAAGAAAAATTATAATTCATCGTCGCGTCAAATTCGTCTCCGCTTAAATAAGGTTTTGTTTTTTCAATGGGATCGACTAATTCCGCCGTCAAATAAGCTTCGCTGTTAATTGATTTTACCAATTTTCGCCAATCTTTCCAAAAAGGATGTGCAATACAATACGCCACATCTAATCGCCAACCGTCAATTCCGTATTGAGCGCCTTTATTCATTGGATTCATCCAACGCTTGGTAGCATCAAAAATATATTTTTTAGGACCTGAAACAATTCCATTTTCATCCTCTTTAAACTCCGGTAACGTTTTTATACCAAACCATCCTTGGTATTCAAACTTGGTGCCTTTGACAGCATTTTTCCAACTGTCAACCATAAACCAATCTTTGTAAGCTGATTTTTCTTGTTTTTCCTCCACATCACGAAAAGCAAAACTGTTTACTCCCAAATGGTTGAAAACGCCATCAAAAATGATAAACATTTTACGTTTATGCACTTCATCAATAAGTTTTAGCGCCAGTAAATCTGCTTTTGTCCAAACCCATTTTTCTGGATTTAAAGGGTCTTCATTTGCAATTATTTTTTTATCACCTTCAGGATCTGGACCAAATGATGGGTCAATATGATGGTAACACAATGCATCATACTTATGAGAAGAAGGCGCCCAAAAAACAGGATTCATATAAATAGCGTTAATACCTAATGATTGCAGGTAGTCCAACTTGTCAATAACTCCTTGCAAATCTCCACCATAGCGTCTGCGTTGAAGATTGTAATAAATATCTTTACCATTTTTCTTTTCGTAAGGTTGCAATTCATACCAATCGCTTGTCCAGGGATGAATTTGAAAATCAGAAGTTATATCAAAAGGATATGCACCATCTTGATCATTCACTTTTGGATCGTTTGAAGGATCTCCATTATGAAACCGATCCGGGAATATTTGATACCAAACTACTCCTTTACTCCAAATAGGCGTGAAATCTTTTTGTGCAAAGGATACCAAGGAAATTAAAAACAATAAACAAATTGTGAATATTTTTGTCATTAAAAATGAGTTTAAAAATTTAAAATTAATTTTAAAAGAATGTCTTACAATTGATAAATAAACGATTCCGAAGGTGCAATTGTAATTTGTAATTTTCCTTCACCATTCAAAACTTTCAGTTGAACGGAACTTTTATTGTACAACTGATCTGTTAATGTGTAATTTCCATCTTTCAAATTCCATTTTTGAATGATATCTGAAGGAATTTTCAATTCGAAATTGCTAGTGGTAAGCCAAGAAAAATTAGTGACAACTACTAGTTTTTGAGTATCTGACCAACGTGTGAACGCATAAATTCCAGGATCGTAGGCTTGAGTAGTTTGGCGATTTAATGTTTGAATTTCTTTGTATTTCCCCATTAAAGCCGAGCTGTTCAAAGAAAAATTCAATACTCTTTTGTAAAAATCACGCAACTCTTTTTCATCCTGCGATAATTGACCGCCATCAAATTTCCCTCCATTCATCCAACGCTGATGATTCGGGACTCCAATATAATCAAAGATTGATGTTCTGGAATGAGTTCCAAATCCTGCATTCTCATTTCCGGCCTCTCCTACTTCCTGACCAAAATAAACCATCGTAGGCGAAGTGCTTATGGTTGTTGAAACCACCATCAGAGGTTTTCCTTTTTGTGGTGTTCCCGCAAATTCCGGGCTAGCCAAACGCTGTTCATCATGATTATCCAAAAAATGCAACATATGATGCTCAATATCTACCATTCCGTTTTGTATGTCTGATAATCCATCCGGTAAAGATCTTCCTTGAATGATATCTTTTAATTTATCATAGGTTTCTACTTTATCATATAAATAATCCATTTTACCTAAATGAATGTAATTTCTATATTCCTTAGGATTGTAAACTTCGGCTAATAAAAAAGCATCTGGATTATTTACTTTAATGGCTGAATTCATATAACTCCAAAATTCATACGGAACCATTTCGGCCATATCAAATCTAAAACCGTCAACTCCTTTTGCGGTCCAATACAAAGCAATGTCTTTGAATTTATCCCAAGAATCTGGAACATCTTTTCCTTTCCAAAAATCGAAATGTTCCTGATACGATTTGGTATCAAAACCCGCCGGAAGTTCCGGGAAATCTTTGGAGCCATCCGGACGAATTCCGTAATTTACTTTTATGGTTTCGTACCAGTCATTCTTATCAGGTCTGGCTAAACGAGAACCGTTTCCGGTCCATTTTGCGGGACTTTCTTCAAATTTACCATCAATTAAAGGATTCTTTTCTCCATTTAACGGTTTATCCGTATCGGGAATTTCAAAGTGCGTATTTGGAATATAATAGAAGTTATTATCTCTTTTGTATTCAACAGTTGTATCATCATCAGCTCCAAAATCTCTAACACCTGCCGGATTACTTTTTCCTTCGTACTTACGTGCAATGTGATTCGGAACAATATCAATAATCACTTTTAATCCCGCTTTGTGAGTTCGCGCAATCAAAGCCTCAAATTCTTGCAACCGATTCGCTGGATTTACGGCTAAATCTGGATTTACATTGTAGTAATCTTTTACGGCATAGGGAGAACCTGCCCTTCCTTTTACCACTTCCGGGTCATCATTGGAAATACCAATATCCGAGTAATTCCGTATCAAAGCATGATGCGGAACTCCGGTATACCAAACATAAGTAACACCCAAATCCTTTATTTCCCGTAATGCTGTATCGGTAAAATCGTTGAACTTCCCTACTCCATTTTCTTCAATGGTTCCCCAAGGTTTATTGGTAGTATTTTTATTTCCGAATAATCGGGTAAAAACCTGATATACAACTTCTTTTTTATTAGAGACTGACTCTTTCTGTTCTGCGTTCATTTTTAAATCTTTTGTTTTACAAGCTGTTGCCAAAAGCACCACGCTTATCCCTGCAACAATAGTTATTTTTTTCATCATATAAAATTATATATACCGATTTCAATTCTTTTGATAATAAAATGAGTATCAATTTTTAAATTTAATATTTTTTAAATAAAAGAAGTCTATATCGTTTGAAATTAAATAATTCTGTACACATAAGCAGAAACTACATCGAAGGAGTAAGGCCATTTGTTGATAACTTTAAAGAGAGACAACAATAGCTTTTACCGCCTTTTTGACTAATTATAAATAAATCCTAATATAGATTAGGATTGTTTCCTTTTTCATAAATTTGACAAAAAATAAATCCATTGAAGAAATCAATATTTTTCCTTCCTTATTGTTTGATACTGCTTGTTACTAATTTAGTTTTGGCGCAAGCCCCAAAAAAAATTATTGTAGAAAACTCTGATTTTGCTGATGTAAACCAGGTAGAAATTCCGGATGCATTATTACTTATCGGAAACGTACGTGTCAATCATGATGGCGTGGTGATGACCTGCAATAAAGCGTATTATTTCCAAAAGGAGAACTATATCAAGGCTTTTGGAAATGTACAAATGGTGCAAGGAGACACTTTATTTCTGAACAGTAAATACGCTGAATACAATGGAAATGTAAAAAAAGCATATGCTTCCGGTGATGCTGTAATGAGTTCTCCAGATGCAACTTTGACCACAGAAATAATTAATTTTGACCGAAATATCCAAGAAGTATTTTACGATACGCCAGGGACAATTACCAATAAAGACAACACGCTAAAAAGTAATTCAGGAAGATATTATGTAAAACAAAAGAAATTCCAATTCCTGACTGCGGTTACCATCACAAATCCAACGTATGTAATCAAATCAAATCACTTGGATTATTTTAGTAATTCCGGACATTCCTATCTTTTTGGGCCATCAACAATTACCAGTAAAGCCAATTATATTTATACCGAAAAAGGGTTTTACGACACCAAAAAAAATCTGGCGCATTTTCTGAATAAATCATACATCAGATACGATGACCGGGTGATTAAAGGAGACAGTTTATATTATGACCGCAACCGTGAATTTGCATCGGCAACACGCAATGTAAAAATAACGGATTCCATCAATCGCGGAATCGTAAAAGGACATTATGCCGAAGTGTATAAAAAACTGGATTCAATGTTTGTGACCAAAAGAGCCGTTGCCGTGAATTTTGTCGAAAATGACTCAGTTTACATCCATGGTAAAAAATTAATGGTTACCGGAAAAGAAGGAAACCGAATTATCAGAGCGTTCAATAATGTCCGATTTTTTAAAACTGATATGAGTGGCAAATGTGATTCGATTCATTCGAGTTCCAAAACAGCTTTGACAAAAATGATTGGAAATCCGATACTTTGGAACGCAGAAAACCAAATCACAGGAGATGTAATGCATCTTATAGGCAATAATACCACTCAAAAACTAGATTCACTCAAAGTGCTCAATAATACGTTTATAGTCTCCAAAGACACACTGGGAACCGGCTATAATCAAGTCAAGGGACAAAATCTCTATGGCAAATTTGAGGAAGGCAAACTCCATGATGTCGATATTGTAAAAAATGCCGAAGTCATTTATTATATGCGGAATGAAGCACAAGAACTCATTGGTATCAACAAAAATGTGAGCAGTAAAATCAATCTTATTTTAGAAAAAAATGAGATTGAAACCATTACCTTTTTTCAGCAAGTAGATGGCGAAATCTATCCTGAAAAAGAGTTGCCGGAGAACGCAAGAAAACTGCGAGGATTAGTCTGGCGAGGCGATGAACGAATAAAATCCAAAGACGATATTTTTCCGCCTGAAGAAAATGAAGACAATGATAAAATAGCGAAAGCAACCGAGGCCGCTGAAGCCAAAGAAGATATTCCTATGAAAATCAGGAAAGAAACCCTGAATTACGATAAAAAGAAAGGGAAAAAATAGTGTTAAGTCGCAGTATTCAGTTTTTCTGAAAACGACTAATCCAATAAACGATTAAACAAATAAATTTTGAATACCGATTTCTTAAAATACCAAGCGCAAACCTCACCATATCCATTGGGCATGGAAGTTTCACACGCTGTAGGTTCTTATATTTACGATACTAATTCTAAAAAATACTTGGATTTTGTGGCTGGAGTTTCCGCTTGTGCATTGGGACACCAACATCCAAGAGTCAATCAAGCCATCAAAGATCAGCTGGACAAATATTCTCATGTCATGGTGTATGGGGAATATTCTCAAAGTCCTGCGGTTCAATATTGCAAATTATTAGCCTCGCTCCTGCCCGCTACTTTAGACAAAACCTATTTGGTCAATTCAGGAACAGAAGCCATTGAAGGCGCGTTAAAACTCGCCAGACGTACCACAGGAAGAAGCCAGTTGATTTCATGTCACAATGCGTATCACGGTAATACTATGGGTTCTATGAGCGTCATGGGATTTGAAGAGCGCAAGCAAATCTTTCGTCCGTTGATTCCTGATGTTGATTTTATCACGTTCAATAACGAAGATGATTTACAAAAAATAACGACTAAAACCGCAGGAATTATCCTGGAAACCATTCAAGGTGGTGCCGGATTTATTCAGCCACACAATGATTTCCTTAAAAAAGTGCGCGAGCGCTGTACCGAAGTGGGCGCGATGATGATTCTCGACGAAATTCAACCGGGCTTTGGGAGAACCGGAAAACTTTTTGGATTTCAAAATTATGATGTCGTTCCTGATATCGTGGTGATGGGAAAAGGAATGGGCGGCGGCATGCCTGTAGGTGCTTTTACAGCTTCATCAACAATAATGGATTTGCTAAGTCATGATCCAAAACTAGGTCATATCACTACTTTTGGAGGTCACCCTGTCATTGCGTCAGCCTGCTTGGCGACTTTGAAGGAAATAACTGAGACCAACCTTATGGCCGAAGCGATGGAGAAAGAAAAGCTATTCAGAACACTTTTGGTACATCCTTTGATAGAAGAAATAAGAGGAAAAGGATTGATGCTGGCAGCAATGACAAAAAGTGCCGATATAACAAACGAAGTGATTCTCAAATGTCAAGACAAAGGGCTTATTTTATTCTGGTTACTGTTTGAAGGTTGCGCCATTAGAATAACACCTCCTCTAACCATTTCTGAAGAAGAAATACGAGAAGGTTGCAGCATCATACTTGAAGTAATGGATGAAATGATGATTGAAGCATGATGATAAACAATTTTTGATTTCAGAAGTAGCAACACTGATTACATATCAAATAGATATTCAAGACAATTAAAAAAATTGGGAGCTATTTACTTTGTCAGTTCGCTTCGCTCGTGTCCTGCTATCCGTTATAATCTTTTACTTTTTGGCAGCAAAAAGTAAAAGGATTTTCACTCTTATCAGGGCTATGGCAACCTTTTAAACCAAAGCTTTTTTGTTAATTAAATTGTTCACAACAATTCTAACTTTCCCTCACAGTACACGCACGATTACCTAAATTTATTTAGGCCAAATTAAAAACACACAGTATGCAATTAAGCAACGAAGAAGAAGACTATAACTTATCCCTGTCTAAATTTGAGTCCATGTTGAAAACCAACAAAGTACTCTTTTTTGACTCCGAAGAATTTGAAGAAATTATTCTTCATTATCTCGATATGGGTAAGGCCGCTTTGGCAAAAAAAGCACTGAAACTGGCATTGGAACAACATCCAAAATCTACCGGACTAAAACTAGTTCAAGTGGAAATGTTAGTCTATGATGACAAACTCGAATTAGCCGAAAAGCTATTGAATGAGTTGTATGCCATTGAACCAACTAATGAAGAAATTTACATTCAAAAAGCCAATATCTGCTCCAAAAGAGACCAACACGAAAAGGCGGTTGAATTACTAAGAATAGCTTTAAAATACACCGATGATTATGCTGATGTCTATAATTTAATAGGAATGGAATATCTTTTTATGGACAATCTTGAAATGGCAAAAGAAAGCTTTATCAAGTGTTTAGAAGAAGATTTGGAAGATCAATCAGCGTTGTACAACGTTGTATATTGTTTTGAGTTTTTAGATCAAAATCAAGAAGCGATTACCTATTTGAAAAAATACATTGACAAGAACCCCTACAGTGAAATCGCCTGGCATCAACTGGGTCGTTTGCATTATGGAGTTAAAGAATATGAAAATGCCATTCGTGCCTTTGATTATGCCACTTTAATCGATGATGAATTCCTTGGTGCTTTTATGGAAAAAGCAAAAGCTTTTGAGCGATTAAAAAAATACGATGAAGCCATTGAAAGCTACAGTAGAACCATCGAACTAGATGATGCGACTTCGTATGCTTTACTTCGAATGGGGAAATGTTATGAAAAACTGGGCAATAAAGCTTTAGCATTAAAATATTTCAATCAAACCGTGCATGAAGATCCACTTTTAGACAAAGGTTGGATTGCCATTACTGATTTTTACGTTCGTCAAAAAAATTACCAAAAAGCGTTATTTTATGTCAACAAAGCATTAGCTATTGACAACCAAAATCGTTTGTATTGGAAACGTTTTGCGACTATTAATAAACAAATGAACTTCTTTGAAGAAGCTGAATTTGGATATAGAAAAGCGGTGGAATTTGGTGATTATGGTTTAGACACTTGGTTATTCTGGGTGGATATTCTTCAGTTTTTAGGAGAATTTGAAAGCGCTATACAAACTTTATTACAAGCTTCAGAGTATTTTCCGGAAGAGAATGAAATTGAATACCGTTTGGCTGGATTGTATTTTATGTTAACTGATAATACAAAAGCAAAATTCCATTTAAGTAATGCCTTACGATTGAATTTTGACAATTATATTCTTTTAGAAGATTTATTTCCAGTAGTTTGGGCAAAAAAAATGGTGCAGAATTATATTGCAAAACATAAAAAACAATAATGGTTGACATAGTTAGAAAACGCTTTGGATTATTAGGACGCAACATTAGTTATTCCTTTTCTAAAGGATATTTTACAAATAAATTCAATAGTGAGAACTTTGCAGGTTGTACCTATGAAAATTTTGATATTCCCGAAATAAGTGCTTTCCCGGAGGTAGTTAAAAACACTTCGGATTTAAAAGGATTAAATGTTACCATCCCGTACAAGGAAACTGTAATTCCGTTTTTGGATAAATTATCTAAAAAAGCGGAGCTAATTGGTGCTGTAAATACTATCAAAGTTACCAAAAAAGGCAAGTTGAAAGGCTACAACACGGATTATTATGGTTTCAAAAAATCATTAGAACCGTTATTGGAACCGTACCATAAAAAAGCCTTGATTTTAGGAACAGGAGGCGCTTCTAAAGGAGTCGCTTTTGCTTTGGACGAGCTTGATATACCGTATACTTTTGTTTCGAGAGAAGCCAAAGAAAATGCAATCGACTATAACCGAATCAACGCAACGACATTTGACAATTACCAAATCATAATTAACTCGACTCCGGTAGGAACAAGTCCTAATGTGGAGGCGTTCCCATTAATTCCATACGAATTTTTCACGGAGAAGCATATTGCTTATGATTTGATTTATAATCCTGCTGAAACGCAATTCCTTAAAAAAGCAAAACAACATGGAGCACAAATCAAAAATGGTTTGGATATGCTCATTTTTCAAGCAGAGAAAGCTTGGGAAATTTGGAATAAATAATCTAAATACGGAGTTAACTTCTTACACGTATTCGAGTACGTAAAAAACCACTCTTTTGGAGTGGTTTTTTGTTTGTAATAACATATCGAACTCGAGAAAAAAAATTATAATTAAAACCCCAGAACCCTAGCCCTGATGGCAGCGGCATCCTTTTTTGTTCGTCTTTTCGGCGAACAAAAAAGATACAGCGAACAGCAGGAAATTGCTTCAAAAAGAGCTGATTCCTAACCTAAAACGACTATAAATAGAAGGAATTATTTTGAAATTTCATGCTCCTTTACTATCTTTCGTGTTCGATAAAAAAAATAGAAACCTTACACATTGAAAAAATGTTAGAAGAAAAGAATGATAACCTGCTTGAGGCAGATGGAAATTTAGAACACAATTCTGTTGAATCTACTCCAATAGAACCAGAAGTTTTGGAAACGGAAACTAGTGATACTGTTACTACTATTCCTGCAGAAGATAATGCTGTAACTCTAAATGATGAGGAGTTGACAGCTAATGAACCTATTACAGAGACTGAAAACCAGACTGTGCTAGATGCTATTACCGAGACAAATGCTGCCGAAAGTGAGGACGAAACGTTGAAGGAACGTCATGAAATTCCAATGCAGGATTATGATACCTTATCACTTGAAGAACTGGTAGACGAGCTGAAAAGTTTAGTTTCCAATGAAAAAGTAATGTCGTTTAAGGAGCATATTGAAGAAATCAAAAAAGCATTTTTGGCTAAATACAACCACCTTCTTGAAGAGAAAAAAGAGGAGTTTTTAGCAGAAAATCAAGATCCAAATGAAGAATTTCAATATCATTCTCCACTAAAAACAAATTTTGATAAATATTATTCTCTTTTTAGAGATACTAAAAATACCCATTTCAAGAGTTTACAAACGAATCTAAAAACAAATTTAGAAAACCGTTTGGCTATTGTTGAGGAATTGAAAGAGTTGATTAACCCACAGGAAAACATCAAAGACACTTTAAAACATTTTAATGATTTAAGAGAACGATGGAAAACTGCCGGACCAATTCCGAAAGATAAATACAACCACGTTTGGAACAATTTCCATTTTCATGTTGAAAACTTCTATGATTACCTGCATTTAGACAGAGAAGCCAGAGATTTAGATTTCAAACATAATTTAGAGCAAAAACAAAAAATTGTAGCGCGTGTAGAAGAATTGGTGAATGAAGCCGATATCAACAAAGCATTCAGAGAACTGCAGGATTTACATAGAATTTGGAAAGAAGACATTGGTCCTGTTTCCAGAGAACATCGTGATGCCATTTGGAACAAGTTTAGCGATTTGACCAAACAAATGCATGATAAACGTGAAGTTTTGTTCGAAAATCAAAGAGGAACAGAACTTGAGAATTTAGAAAAGAAAAAAGAAATTATTGCCAAGATTGAAGTTTTGGCTACTGAAAAAGTAAATGCACACACACAATGGCTTGCTCAAATAGAAAAAGTGGAAGCGTTGCGTACTGCTTTCTTCTCTGCCGGAAAAGTTCCTTCGGATGTGAATGAGGAAACTTGGGCTGGTTTTAAAACTGCTGTCAGAAATTTCAATTCTTTCAAAAATTCGTTTTACAAAGACATTAAAAAAGATCAAAACGACAATTTAAGCAAGAAAACGGCTCTTGTTGCCAAAGCCAAAGAATTGCAAGAAAGTCTTGATTTTGCTGCTACTACTCCTATCATGAAACAAATTCAGGATGAGTGGAAACAGATAGGACATGTACCAAGAAAATATTCGGATAAAATCTGGAAAGAGTTTAAAGATGCCTGCAATCATTATTTTGACAAGTTAAAAGAGCAAAAGAATGAGGAAAACACTGAAGAAGTTGAAGCTTTTGATAATAAAAAAGCCTACTTGGAAACGTTGAGAGAATTTCAATTGACAGGAGATCACAAAACAGATTTGGATGCAATCAAATTGCATATCGAAACCTGGAAAAACTTTGGAAAAGTGCCTTTCCCAAGAAGACATATTGAAGGGAAATTCAATAAAATCCTGGATGCGCTTTTTGAAAAATTGAGTTTGAGCAAAAAAGATACTGATATGATGCGTTTTGCTAATAGAATGGATCATCTATCAGAAAGCAATGACACTCGAAAACTGGACAACGAAAAGATTTTCCTAATGCGTAAAATTGATGAAGTGCAGAATGAAATTTTCCAATTGGAAAACAACATTCAATTCTTTACCAATACCAGAAATGCAAAAAAAGAAAACTCTATAGTATTAGAAGTTCGTAAAAACATCGCTATTCATAAAGAAAGCCTTGATGTTTGGAAAGAAAAACTAAAACAACTGAGAAATCTAAACCAAGAGTAAATCTTAGTTAACGTTAAAATAGAAACCTCGATCTTAAACAGTTCGAGGTTTTTTTATGGGAGAAAACTACCTAACACTAAATTTTAACTTTCATTTATTAGAAAAAGTTATATAAATCGGGTGACAAATTTTAAATTTGCAAAATGGATTTTTTTCGAAAAACACTTGTTTTTATTGGGCTTTTAATAGCTTTTTTATTTGCTCTTAGTGCAAGTGAAGCTGCTATTCATACAACTCAATTGGAAAAATCCAGTTCTTCCGTTTCTGTTGACAGCATCCATTCTTTAGATTTTATACAACCTCAAGTAAGCAATCCGTTTACTTCCTATCATAAAACTCCGGATTATACGATTGCTAAATATCTGGAAAATTTTCTGATTGCAATTCCGGATTTTAAAATTAGCACATTCTTTATTCGCTTTGCGAAACAAGACATCAATCGATGTGAAATGGTTTCGCTCCTACTTTTTCCTTTCCATTTTTTTTGGTGATTTGAAGCACTGATTTCGTAATTAGAAGATCTAATCTTCCCTTTTGAATTGATTCCTTTTTAGGTTTTCGGTTCAGATTATCATGCTTTACAAATAACTAAAAAAATAAAAAAATGGATACATCCGTAACAATAATTGGTCTGGCACTAACTTTTATAATTGCCATTCCTCTTTTCTATGTGATTCGCTCAAACTCGATTAACAAAACAAAAATCAAAAATATAAAAACCAAATTCAGCCAAAACAATCGCTTTAATTTTGAATTGACCGAAACATAAAACAAAAAAGTTTTGGCTTTAGACGAAAAAAACAAAGGATTTCTTTTGATTGATTTTAATGCAAAAGAAGAAGTTGTTTCTTTTGTTGATTTAAATACAATTCAATCTAGCAAACTGATTCCAACTACGGAAAATAATAGTGATACGATTCTAAAAATTGAATTTGAATTTCAATACAAAGAAGCTAAAAAAATAGAGTCTATTTCATTTTACAAAATTGAAAATGATCAAATAGGTCAAGTTTGTTTATATGAAGATCATCAACTAGCCAAAAAATGGGCAAAAATGATTCAGGATTGTATAACCGTTTAAGAAACTGATTTGTTCTGTAAAAGAGGCTTTTGAAGCCTCTTTTTTTTGCAAAAGGTTCTCTCGATATGATAATTATCATTTTAATATTTGAGTGGTCGTTCTACTTTTGATTAACGTTAAATGACTCTGCCATGAAAAATTCTTTAATTCAAAAATACAATGTTCCAGGTCCCAGATACACCAGTTATCCAACGGTTCCCTATTGGGATGAAACTGATTTTTCAGATGAAATTTGGGCTGAAACGCTAAAAAAATCATTTATAGAAAGTAATACTTCAGAAGGAATCAGTTTATATATTCATTTACCTTTTTGCGAAAGCTTGTGTACTTTTTGTGGTTGTAACAAGCGTATTACCAAAAATCATGGGGTTGAAAATCCGTATATAGAGGCCGTTTTAAAAGAATGGACATTATATTGTAAAATCCTTGGAGAGAAACCAATCATAAAAGAGATTCATTTGGGCGGAGGAACTCCCACATTTTTTTCTACAAAAAACTTAGAGGATTTAATAAATGGTATTTTTTCTCATGCAAATAAAGCCAAAGACTATGAATTTAGTTTTGAAGGTCATCCGAATAATACTTCACACGAACATTTACAAAAGCTTTACGATTTAGGTTTTAGAAGAGTAAGTTTTGGTGTTCAGGATTACTCAGAAAAAGTCCAAAAAGCAATTCATCGGTTGCAGCCTTTTCATAATGTGGCAAAAGTTACATTTTGGGCTAGAGAAATTGGGTATACTTCCATAGGTCATGATATCATTTTTGGATTGCCTTTTCAGGAAATAGAAGATGTTATTGATACGATTGAGAAAACAAAATCATTACAGCCCGCCCGTTTGGCATTTTATAGTTACGCGCATGTTCCTTGGATTAAGGGAAATGGACAACGCGGTTTTAACGATGAAGACATTCCAAAAGATGATAAAAAAAGAATGTTGTACGAAACAGGAAAAAAACTATTGTATGAAAACGGATATCATGAAATAGGAATGGATCATTTTGCTTTGGAAACAGATAGTTTGTATAAAGCTTTTAAAGATGGAACATTGCACCGTAATTTCATGGGCTACAGCTCTTCAAAAACACAATTGATGATTGGATTGGGCGTTTCTTCCATCAGTGACAGTTGGTACAGTTTTGCACAGAATGTAAAAAATCTGGAAGATTATTATCAAATACTAGAATGGAACAAATTACCGGTTTTCAGAGGGCATTTATTGACTGATGAAGACCTCATCATCCGAAAACACATTCTGAATTTGATGTGCCAATTTGAAACTTCGTGGAAAAACAAAGAAGGTTATTTCAACGAAATTCCAGACGTATTAATTCAATTGAAAGAAATGGAAAATGATGGTTTAGTAATCATTAAAAACAATAGCATTGTCGTTACAGAAAAAGGGAAACCTTATGTTCGAAATATTTGTATGGCATTTGATTTACGTTTGAAAAGAAAAGCTCCAGAAACCGAATTATTTTCGATGACAATCTAATATTTCACAATCTTACAAAATAAAAAAGCACGCTGAATGGCGTGCTTTTTTATACAAAACTATTAGAATATTAATGACAATTAGGATCAGCTTGAATAAATAAACTCATATTTGACGGGGAAATATAAGGAATTCCCAATCCCAATCCCCTTAAAATAAATAAGCAACCAATACATACCGCTACATAAGGAATCGCTTTTTGGATTCGGTTTCGAATAGGTACCGTAAGAAATGAATTGATATACACGACGCTGCTCATCATAGGAACGGTTCCTAATCCGAATAAAATCATATACAAAACCCCAAGACTTTCACTTTGCATGGCAATAGCACCAAACAAGGCGACATAAACCATTCCGCAAGGTAAAAAGCCATTCAGCAAACCAATCGTGAACAGGGATTTGTAACTCTTATTTCTAAACTGACTTCCTAACGCCGTTTTGATTTTAGAAATTAATTTAAAAACTGGTTTTGAAAAATTATATTTCGCAAAAAGTTTGTCTGGAATTATAACTATCAGAATCATGGCAACACCAATGAATATGGATAAATTCTGTTGCAAACCAGCCATAAAAAAACCTTTTCCAAGCAGTCCAAAAACAAAACCTATTGTAGCATAAGCCGTTAATCTTCCTAAATGATAGGTAATGATTTGAGTCGCTTTTTTGGTCTGATTCGTTCTGTCTACGGGCAACATCATAGCAATAGGACCGCACATACCAATGCAGTGAAAACTACTTATTAAACCGAAAATGAAGGCAGTATAAAGCATTTTTTTAGTCTAATGTCATAAAGCCGAAAGTCATAAAGCTAATTGATGGACTTTCTGACTTTTGACTTTAAGACTAATTGATATATATCGTTTCTTTAGACAAATACGATTTTCCATCATATTGCCATTCCATATTAATGTCCCATCGACCGCCTGCCAAACTTTTTTTAGGTATGAGCAAAGTAGTAGCATCAGATAATGAAATTGGAATTTCAAAATCTAATTTTTTGTTAGACGGTCTGTAAAGGGACACTTTACCTTTGATATTTTTTGGAACAAATACTTTTGGAAATATTATTTCAACTCCATTCGAAGCATTATTTATTGTTGGCTTTTGAGCCAAATCTGCAACATTTTGAACACGAGTCATTTCATCTCCAAAATGTGCATCATGTTTATAATATTCCTCTACAACTAACTCGTTGTCATATTTTGAATCGGATTGTACCGTAAAAACAAAATACAAAATGAAGGTTATAAACAACCCAAAAGCGATTACGATTCCTGTTCCCCAGCTAATTTTCATGATCTATTTTTTTATAAATTCTATTCCCAACTTAAAAGGATATTAATCAAAACTACGCGGACTTAAAAAATTAGTTGTCGCCGTTTCAATTTTTTCATCCCCATTATAAACCTCAATTTTCAGTTTTGTTTTATCACTGTCTAATAAATTTTGGTTAATTTCAACAAACAGCGTTCCGCCATTCATACCCTGTTTTGGTGCTTTTAAATCTTGTTTTCCAACCACTTTTAAAGTTCCTTTTATTCCAACAAGTTTAAAATGAATATCATTAAAATCAGTATTCGTTTTATTGATGATTTTAAAAGTATAAATGTTACTGATATTTTCGCCTTTGTGTTCGAATAACTGACCCGGAAGCCTCAAAATACTGGCTTCAACATCAGAACGTAAAAACAATAATCCAATCAAAATACCTGTCAAAATGAATAATACGGCTGAATACCCTTTCATTCTTGGCGTGAACTTGAACGTTACTTTTTTCTCAATTTCATCTTCAGATGCATATCGGATCAGTCCTTTGGGTAAACCTACGCTATCCATAATCGTGTCACATTCATCAATACAAGCTGTACAATTGATGCATTCCATTTGAGTCCCGTTACGGATATCAATTCCGGTTGGACAAACATTTACACATTGCTTGCAATCGATACAATCGCCTTTTCCGTTAGCAGCTCTAACCTCTTGTTTGTTAAATTTTGCCCTACCCACTTCTTTTTCGCCACGAACAAAATCGTACGCTACGTTTATCGATTTATCGTCTAATAAAACACCTTGCAATCTTCCGTATGGGCAGGCGATAATACAAACTTGTTCTCTAAACCACGCAAAAATAAAATAGAAAACTCCGGTAAAAATCAATAACGAGACTAAAGTACTCAGATGATTTTCTGGTCCTTCTTCAATCATTAAAAGCAACTTGTCGCTACTGATAAGATACGCCAGAAAAACATTGGCAATAAAAAAAGAAATGATTAAGAAAATTGTCCATTTAAAGGCTTTTTTTCTGATTTTCTCTGCATTCCATTCCTGTTTTTCCAAACGAATCTGAGCACCACGATCACCTTCAATCCAGTATTCAATTCTGCGGAAGACCATTTCTAAAAAGATGGTCTGCGGACAAATCCATCCGCAAAATATTCGTCCATAAATCACCGTAAAAAGGATGACGAAAACGACGCCAATAATCATAAAAAGAACAAACAGATAAATATCCTGTGGCCAAAATGGAAATCCGAAAATATTAAATCGTCGCTCCAATATATTGAACATCATGAACTGGTTCCCATTTATCTTCATAAAAGGATTTGCAACAAGTACAATCAGTAAAAAATAACTAACCCATTTCCTGTAATCATAAAACTTTCCTGAAGGCTTTTTAGGGAAAATAAATTTTCTGTTTCCTTCTTCATCAATCGTCCCGATGGTATCTCTAAAAGCTTCGTCTGGTAATTTTGACATTTCTTTTTATTTAAAACACAAGTTCAAAATAATTATTAAAATTCTTAAGCTAAATAAAAACGTGTGTTTCTAATTGTTATTTAACTGCAACAGTAACATTTTCTTCTACCCAAACTTCGCCTTCCGCAGCTTTAGCATCTGGTGGATTGCTTCCTTTCAAGGATAAAATGTAGCTGGCAACTTTTTGCATTTCTTTAGGTTTCAATGTTCCTTTCCAAGAAATCATTCCTTTTCCGTCACGTCCTCCATTTACCAGCGTATGAAATACATTTTTTATTCCGCCACCTAAAATCCATTTCTCATCCGTTAGATTTGGTCCAATTTGTCCTCCACCGTCAACTCTGTGACAAGCAGCGCAATTGGCAGTAAAAATTTCTTTTCCAGCAGCTAAATCTGCAGGATCAGTCAACAAGGTCACCGTTTTTTCATCCATTAAATCCGGAGCAGTTTTCATGTATTCCGCAATATCTATTTTGGCTTGAGCAACTTCTTTTTTAAGTTCCATTTCTTGATTATCAGCTCCTAAAACTTCATATCGCACCATATAAACAACGCCAAAAAGAATACAAGCGTAGAATAAATATACCCACCAAGGCGGCAAATTGTTATCTAATTCTTTGATGCCATCGTAATCGTGTTCTAATAATAACTGATTTTCATTTGCTAAAGGTTCGGTTTTAGTCAATTTTTCCATCAACTTTTTGTACCATTCGCTATCCTTGAAACTCAAATCATTTGCTTCATTTAATTGGTTTTTTTGTTCCTCGGTCAATAAATGATAGGTAATATTATCAACTGCCTTCATCGTGATTTCTATCGCTATCAAAAGGAAAAGGAACACGAATAAGAATACAGAAACCATTGGGAATTTTATAAAAGCAGGTCTGTCTCCTGAGTCTATGAAATATTCCATTGCCATCATGACAGCAAAGAAAATAACAGGTACTCTAACGTATACTGGAATTAATTTTTTCATTTTCTAAATTTTAAAAAATTATACTATTTGATTGTCTCTCAATGGAATTTGACTCAATTCATTTATCGTTTCTTTCTTATAAGAGAACACCCATAGACCGAGGCCCACGAAAAAGACGAAAAAAATTAATAATGATAAGATGGGATATATTGCCACACCTTCAATCGTTTCCATATTGTGTTTTATTTGTTCGAACATAACTTTCATTTTTTAGCGATATCTTTTACTTTAATATCTGTTCCAAGTCTTTGCATGTAAGCAATCAAGGCAATGATTTCCCTTTCGTTCATTGGAACAAATTTCTCTCCTCTGGCTTCGGCTTTTTTCTTGCTTTCGTCATAACTTTTTACAAAGTCAGGGTCATTTTTCAAGTTTTCTTCAATTGCAATCGCTTGTTTTCTTAAATCATCTAAACCACTAGCAATCTGAGCTTCAGTGTAAGGAACTCCAAGCGTAACCATGACCTGCATTTTCTTTTGAGTCAAAGAAACATCCATCGGTTTATTATCAAACAGCCATTTGTATCCTGGCATAATGGAGCCTGCGGATATACTTTGCGGATTCCAAAAGTGGTTAAAATGCCAATTGTCATTGTATTTTGCTCCAACTCTCAATAAATCCGGACCGGTACGTTTTGATCCCCAAAGGAATGGATGATCGTATACAAATTCCCCAGCTTTAGATTGCGGTCCATAACGTTCCACTTCACTACGGAAAGGACGAACAGACTGTGAGTGACAACCAACACAACCTTCACGAATGTATAAATCACGTCCTTCTAATTCTAATGGAGAATACGGTTTTACACTTGCAATGGTTGGAATATTGGATTTAACCATAATCGTAGGAACAATTTGGATAACACCACCAATTAAAATAGCAACAGTTGCCAAAATGGTTAACTGAATCGGTTTTCTTTCTAACCAAGGGTGAAATTTCTCTCCTTTTACTCTTCCTGCACTAATTTTTAATAATTCAGGAGCTTCAGCCAATTCATCTTCAATTTTAGAACCTGCTCTAACCGTTTGGATAATGTTATACACCAAAGTAAACATTCCAATTAAATAAAGGGTTCCACCAATAGCTCTCATCCAATACATTGGCATGATTTGAGTTACTGTCTCAAGGAAGTTACCGTAGGTTAAAGTTCCGTCCGGGTTGAATTGTTTCCACATAGATGCTTGTAAAAAACCGGCAACATACATTGGAATCGTATATAATATAATACCTAAAGTACCAATCCAAAAGTGAAAATTAGCCAACTTAACTGAGTACAAATTGCTTTTGGTCATTCTAGGAACCAACCAATAAATCATACCAAAAGCCATAAAGCCATTCCAAGCCAATGCGCCAACGTGAACGTGAGCAATAATCCAATCCGTGTAATGCGCGATAGCATTTACATTTTTCAAGGATAACATCGGACCTTCAAAAGTTGCCATTCCGTAACCAGTAATTGCTACCACAAAGAATTTCAAAACGGGTTCCACACGCACTTTATCCCAAACCCCTCTCAAGGTTAAAAGTCCGTTTATCATTCCACCCCAAGATGGCGCAATCAACATAATAGAGAAAGCAACCCCTAAATTTTGAGCCCAGTTAGGTAAAGCCGAATATAATAAATGGTGAGGTCCAGCCCAGATATAAATAAAGATTAATGACCAAAAGTGAACAATTGACAGTCTATAAGAATACACGGGACGATTCGCCGCCTTTGGAATAAAATAATACATTAATCCTAAGAAAGGTGTAGTCAAGAAAAACGCAACTGCATTATGACCGTACCACCATTGTACTAAAGCATCTTGAACTCCTGCGTAAACAGAATAACTTTTCATTCCAGAAACCGGCAATGATAAACTATTGAAAATATGTAAAACTGCCACAGTAACGAATGTTGCCAAGTAAAACCAAATCGCGACATATAAATGGCGCTCTCTACGTTTTATAATAGTTCCAATCATATTGATACCAAAAACAACCCAAATCAATGCGATTGCAATATCTATTGGCCATTCTAATTCGGCATATTCTTTAGAAGAACTATAGCCTAATGGCAATGATATGGCTGCAGCAACAATGATTAATTGCCAACCCCAGAAATTAAGATTACTCAAAAAATCACTGTACATTCTGGCTTTTAACAATCGTTGCAACGAGTAATAAATACCCGCAAACATTGCATTTCCTACGAAAGCAAAAATAACTGCATTGGTGTGTAAAGGTCTTAATCGACCATAACTCAACCACGAAATACCATCAGTAATATTTGGAAAAAGGAACATAAAGGCCAATGTAAGCCCAACTAACATTCCTACCACTCCAAAGACAATGGTTGCGTAAATGAATTTTTTTACAATTTTGTTGTCATAATAAAACTGCTGTATTTCCATATTTATAATTATTTTTAAAGTTGTTTATTATTTGTTTTGTTGAAAGTCATAAAATTGAACATTACAAAGTCGTTGAACTTTTGGTTTTCGGTTTTTTAACTTTCGACTGAATTAGCTCATCGTCAAATAACATTCTGACTGATGGCGTATAATCATCGTCATATTGACCTGTTTTTACTGCTCGTATAAAAGCAATAAAGAAACCAATGGCGACTATTATACTGATGGAGATTAATAAATAAATGACACTCATACCTTAATTTGTGTTAACAAAGTTACTTTGACGTTTTGGAGTAAAATATGACATTTGTCATACTTATCGATATCTGTTAAATTTATGTGAAAGCGCAACTCAAAACGTATACAATTCTATTTTTTATTTGCATAATAACTACTCATCACCGTTACAAAACTCACAATGGTTATTGTGCTCAACGGCATGATAATAGCTGCAACCAAAGGCAATAAATTACCTGTAATGGCAAACGATAATCCTACCACATTGTACAATAAAGAAAGCGCAAAACTCATTTTGATTGTCGTTATGGAATTCTTGGATAATTTCAAGAAATAGTTCAATTTTTGAAACTCACCGGCATCCAAAATAGCATCACAAGCCGGTGAAAAAACATTCACATTCTCAGAAATGGAGATTCCAACATTGCTTTGCGCCAAAGCTCCGGCATCATTCAATCCATCGCCAACCATCATTACGTTTTTACCTTTGTCCTGCAAATTTTTAATGAATTCTAATTTCTGTTCCGGTTTCTGATTGAAAATCAATTCCGTGCCTTTCGGCAAAAGTTGTTCAAGAGTAGCGCGTTCACCTTCATTGTCACCAGATAAAACCTTGATTTGATAGTTATTCTTTAAACTTTTAAAAAGCTCCTCAAGTCCTTCTCTATATTGATTGTTAAAAATAAATTTTCCGTAATAAACATCATTTATCTTGACATGAACCGACGTTTGCTGAATGTTATTACCTTCTGTTTTATCTACAAAAGCTGCAGAACCTATTTTAATTTGGTGACCAAAAATCTGAGCTTGGATTCCTTTTCCGGTAATTTCTTCAAAAGCATCTACTTTCAACTTTTTGGTATCATTTTCTGATTTATTTTGCAAAATTGGAATTGGCAAATAATCATACAACATTCGGCTCAAAGGATGGTTTGAAGCCCGAAGCACATTTTTTATCAGCAACAAATTCTCATCGGAAAGAACGGTTCCTTCATAGGAAATATTCGATTTTTTATTGGTGGTAATCGTCCCTGTTTTATCAAAAACAATAGTATCTACCTTCGCCAATTGCTCTATAACCAACGCATTTTTGAGATAGAATTTTTGTTTTCCTAAAATTCGTAATACATTCCCAAAAGTGAATGGTGCCGTCAATGCCAGAGCACAGGGACAAGCAACAATGAGCACTGCTGTAAACACATTGAAAGCGGTATTTGCATCAATAAAAATCCAATAGCAGAAGCCTGCAAAAGCAATCAATAATAAAATAGGTGTAAAATAACGGCTGATGCTATCGGTAATCGTTTTGTGTTTTTGCTCCACATTTTTTTGGAACACATCATTACTCCATAATTGCGTCAAGTAACTTTGAGAAACAGAATGTAAAACTTCCATTTCGATTACTTTTCCTATTTGCTTTCCTCCGGCAAATACTTTATCACCAGAATGTTTCGTAATAGGAATTGCTTCTCCCGTGACAAAACTATAATCGATTTCAGCTTTTTCCGAAATTAAAATCCCATCAACCGGAATGAGTTCTTGGTTTCTGATGAGTAATCGATCGCCTTTTTCAACTTCGTAAATAGCCACACTTTCTTCAGACAAATCAGAATTAATTTTAGTTATTGCTATTGGAAAATAGGATTTAAAATCCCTTTCGAAACTCAAAAAACTATAGGTTTTGATTTGGAACATTTTCCCCAAAAGCATAAAGAAAATCAATCCGGTTAAGCTGTCGAAAAAACCGGAACCGTAATCCATGACGATATCAAACGTACTTCGTACAAACATTACAACAATTCCTAAAGCAATAGGAATATCGATGTTCGCTCCCGAAACTTCGGGATTGGTTTTGATACTTTTATACGCTGAAACATAATAACCACTTGCCGAGTAAAAGAAACTGGGTAGCGCTAAAGCAAAAATCAACCAACGGAAAAAACCACGGTATTGATCCAGCCAATATTCTTTCACCTCAAAATATTCCGGAAACGAAAGCAACATGATATTTCCAAAACAAAAGAAAGCAACGCCCAGTTTATACGTTAAACTTCTATCGACATTATTGCTTCCCGTTTCATAGTTTTCTAAACTGATATAGGGTTCATAACCGATGGAACTCAACAAATAAACAATCGTTTTGATAGAAACTACTTCAGGATTGAAAGTGATTCGGACTCTTTTTTCAGGGAAATTAACCTGAGAAGTGCTTATTCCTTTTTGAAGACGCTGTAGATTTTCCAAAATCCAAATACACGAGCTACAATGAATATGAGGAATGTTAAGTGAAATAATTGCGGTTGAATTTTCTTGAAATTCCAAAAGTTTGGATACAATACTTTCATTGTCTAAAAAATCATATTTACCATTAATGTCTTGCGGGGTTGCTCCAGGGGATTTTTCAAAATCATAATAACAAGTCAAATCATTCAGACTAAAAATTTCGTAAACGGTTTTACAACCATTGCAACAAAAATTTTTTGTATCAAAAATAATTTTTTCTTCTACTACAATATCTAACCCACAATGGAAACAGTTTTGTGTGTCCATAACTTTGCTCATTTTACCTTGAACAAAGGTCATTAATCGAATGAATTAAAAATATGACATTTGTCATATTAAATAGTTAGTTTTGTACTACCAATAAATCACAAACAATATGAGCAAATGCGAACAATGTATCGTCAGACAATTTAGCTCTTTAAAAGCCTTAACTAAAGACGAATTACTAAAACTTTCTGACTGTAAAACATCCCACATAATTAAAAAGGGTGAAGTTATATTTGAAGAAGGAGAAAATGTAAATGGTATTTATTGTATAAAAGATGGTGTTTGTAAACTGACTAAACTCAGTGCAAATGGTAAAGATCACATTGTAAAACTGGTTACAAAAGGTGAATTATTGGGACAACGTTCCATGATTAGTGATGAACCGGTAAATCTAAGCGCCGTAGCTCTTGAAGACATGCAAGTTTGTTTTATTCCAAAGTCAGAAGTGATGGGCTTTTTTGACAAAAACAATCAGTTTTCGATGAACGTGATGAAAACTATTTGCGGCGACCTAAAAGAAGCCGATGACAACATGGTAAATTTAGCCCAAAAAACAGTCAAAGAAAGATTAGCAGAAACGCTTCTTCATTTACACGATACCTTTGGGAAAAATGAGGATAATTCATTAAAAATACAACTTTCCAGAGATGAACTGGCCAGCATGATTGGTACTGCCACAGAAAGTTGCATCCGTTTACTTTCTGATTTTAATAAATTAGGACTTATTGAATTGAATGGAAAAAAAATTATTCTAAAAGACATCAACAAACTAAAAAAATTAGCAGATTAATTCCAATTCTCTTTAGTCTTTCTTATTCATCACAAAATAATACACCGGAATTCCCAACGCCACAATACACAATCCCAAGCCTGTATTGAACGTATCATAAATCAATAAAGTGAGACAAATTGCTACTGTAACCACAATATAAAGTGCAGGTACAAATGGATACCCAAACGCTTTATAAGGTCTATCTGCGTTAGGCTCTTTTTTTCGAAGGATGAAAACACCCAGAATCGTCAGTATATAAAATAACAAAGACGCAAAAGTCGCATACGTTAACAAGTCCCCAAATTTTCCTGAAATACAAAGCACACAAGCCCAAATACATTGTACCCATAATGCTTTTGCAGGAACCTGATTTTTATTAAGTTCTGTTGCTTGTTTGAAAAATAATCCGTCTTTTGCCATTGCAAAAAATAATCTTCCTCCGGAAAGAATCAAACCGCTATTGCAACCAAAAGTGGAAACCATGATAAGCCCAGCCATTACAAAAACACTTATATTTCCCATAATCATACTTGCTGCCGCCGCACCTACTCTGTCATTACTGGCAAACATGATTCCGTTACCGGCAATATCAGCAGCGTTTGGAGTTCCCTGCATTGGCAACAAAGCCAAATAAGCAACATTCGCTAAAACATAAATAATGGTCACAATCAAGGTTCCAAGAAACAAACTTCGGGGAATATTCTTTTTGGGTTCTTTAATTTCACCTGCAATGAAAGTGACATTATTCCAGGCATCACTAGAAAATAAAGAGTTAATAATAGTTGCTCCTGCAGCTCCCAAAATTGCCATTCCTGCTAATTTTGTTACTGTAATTGTTCCGTCAGGATTCACAACCGTTTTACTGGCTTCCCACATGTTTTCGAAATTATTGGACAAAACATCCGTTTGTAAACCAACATACAATCCTAAAATAATCAAAGCAAAAAGCGCAATTAATTTAGCCGAGGTAAAAATCAATTGAACTGTTTTTCCGCTTTCGACACCTTTGGTATTAATGTACGTGAGCAGTATTATACTAAAAATAGCCAACACTTTTTGGTACGAAAAAACAAAACTGGTACCAACCGTAAAAAGTGTATGATCTAAAACCGGAAAGAAGATAGCTGCATAATTAGCGAAAGTAACCGCAATTGCGGCAATAACTCCCGTTTGAATTACCGTGAAAACGGTCCAACCGTACAAGAAAGAAACTAATCTTCCGTACGCGCGTTGTATGTAAACAAATTGTCCGCCCGCATTGGGCATCATTCCTGCCAATTCTCCGTAACTCAATGCCGCAGCGACCGTGATTAATCCCGTTACCAACCAAATTACCAATAACCAGGCAGCAGATCCAATATCTCTCGCCATAGCTGATGTAACTATGAAAATCCCGGATCCTATCATGGAACCGGCTACTAAACTCGTGGCATCAATTAATCCTAAAGAACGTTTTAACTCGGTTTTATTTTCTGGCATTGGATAATTTTATAAATGATGGTAATTTAATTATTTAATACTGAACACTATAGCTTCTTCGCTTCTTCCCAAAATTGAGTTATTTGGAAATCATAGATTTCCAATTCCTATTTATTAGGAAGACGCTTCGCTTCTTCCCAAAAAACATCCATTTCGGCAAGTGTCATATCCATTAATGGTTTTCCTAATTCTCCAGCTTTACTTTCCAAATATTGAAAGCGTTTAATGAATTTTTTATTGGTGCGTTCCAAAGCATCTTCGGGATTTACGTTAAGAAATCGGGCGTAATTTATCATCGAAAATAAAACATCTCCAAATTCGGCTTCAATTTTATCTTGATCTCCTGCTTGAACCTCGACTTGCAATTCTTCCAATTCTTCTTGAACCTTATCCCAAACCTGATGCGATTCCTCCCAATCAAAACCTACTCCTTTTACTTTATCCTGAATTCGGCTTGCTTTAACTAATGCGGGTAAACTTTTTGGAACACCTTCCAAAACAGATTTTTTACCTTCTTTGAGTTTCAATTTTTCCCAATTCTGCTTTACTTCTTCCTCGTCTTTTACCACAACATCACTATAAATATGGGGATGACGGTGAATTAGCTTTTCACAAATTTCATTACAGACATCGGCCATATCAAAATCGTTCGTCTCGCTTCCTATTTTTGCATAAAAAACAATATGCAATAACAAATCCCCAAGTTCTTTTTTGACTTCGTTTAAATCATTATCCAGAATTGCATCACCTAATTCGTAGGTTTCTTCAATAGTCAGATGACGCAAGGTTTGCATGGTTTGCTTTTTGTCCCAAGGACATTTTTCTCGCAAATCATCCATAATGTCTAATAATCTTTCGAAAGCTTGCAGTTGGTTTTGTCTTGAATTCATCAGAAATGGTTTTTGGTAAAAATAAAAAAATCCTGTTCAGAAAAATAGCTGAACAGGATTAAATATTATTTTAAAGTAAAATTACTCTTTTTTAGCTTTTGCTTTTTTAGCAGGAGTTTTAGTTTCTGTTGCAGGAACTTCTTCAGCAACAGCAACAAGTTCTTCAGCAGCAGGTACTTCATCAGTAACTAATCCTTTTGCTTGCAACATATTATACCAGTTTAAAACTTTTTTGATATCCGAAGGATACACTCTTTCTTCATCATAATCAGGCAAAATTTCTTTAAAATAAGCTGTCAATGTAGCATTGTCTTCTTTATGTGAAATTGCTTGACCTTTGTTTTCCTTATCAGCAATTTTTTGCATGATTTCAGCTAATGGTTTTTCGCCTTCATACGTATAAATTGAAATTTCCGATAATAAACTCACATTACTTTTTAAGTTTACTGTGATTTTTTTTCCATCCAATAATGATTCAGCAACAAACCCAGTACGTGTTTGCACTCTTAATACATATAAACCTGGTTTCCCAGAAATGGCTAATATTTTTTCTAAATTCATGTTTTGTGTAATTATTATTAAGAATTTGACTTATTTATTTTTTCATTTAAAACCAAAAATCATACCAAGATAAAACTGTAAAAGCTGTTTTATCTTCCTTTTTTAGCAAAAAATTTCATTCGGTAGTCTTGGAATGTTTTTCCTTCCAAAATGTTTTTCAATTTCTTTTGAATCAATCGTTTTTTTAATGACGAAATTTTATCTGTGAATAATACTCCTTCAATATGATCGTATTCATGTTGGATTACTCTGGCGATTAATCCATCAAAAACTTCGGTTTTCATTACAAAATCCTCTTCGCAATATTCAATTGTTATGGTTGGATTTCTATATACATCTTCTCTAACGTCTGGAATGCTCAAGCAACCTTCATTAAAACTCCATTCTTCACCTTCTTCTTTTATCATTTTTGCATTGATAAAAGTTCTTTTGAATCCTTTCAATTCTTTTTGTTCTGTGTCTCCTAATTCTTCATCATCGCTAAAAGGCGTCGTATCGATTACAAATAAACGAAGTGCCAATCCTACTTGAGGTGCGGCAAGTCCAACACCATAGGCATTATACATCGTTTCGTACATGTTAGCAATCGTTTCTTTCAAATTAGGATGCTCTGGTGAAAGAACTTCGCCTACTTTTCTTAAAACTGGATCACCGTATCCTATAATTGGTAAAATCATTGTTTTTATATTAAGTATTATCTACTATAAACTGAAATAAGTTTCCCTTTAATTCAGTGTGCAAAAATAGTAAAAAAATAGACAATGAATAATCCTGTATTGATAATTCGCGTTTTTTTACCATTTAGGCAAAAACAGGGCAAATTATTCTTTGAATCAGTCACTCAATTCTTACCTTTGCTTGTAATCCAATTGTATGATTTACAAAATCCGAAAATTTACCGACAGCACTTATTTCACTAATGCTCTAAAAGTAACAATAGCAGCAGTTATTCCGGTTGTAATACTTTCTTTTTTAGGCAAATTCGAAATAGGTTTTACCATCGCTTTAGGTGCTTTTTTCACTTATCCAAGCGATATTCCCAGCAATCTAAAACATAAAATAAACGGTATTCTGGTTACGGCTTTACTTGTCGCAGGTGTCAATTTGTTAGTGAATATTGTCTATCCTTATTCTATTATTTTCTATCCTTTTTTGGCTGTATTAATTTTTCTGATTTCGATGCTATCTGTCTATGGACAACGGGCAACAATGGTGTCTTTCTCTGCGCTAATTTCAGTTTCATTGGCCTTTGCAAGTATCAATACCGGTTGGGCAATGGTCCAACACTCCCTTTTAATATTATCCGGAGGATTATTTTACCTAATGATTTCCCTCATTTTTCATTATGTAAGACCTCATCGCTATGTTGAATTACAAATTGCAGAATGCATTAAACTTACGGCTAAATATTTAAAATTAAGAGGCGATTTATGGACGATTAATGCTGATAGAAAAGCAATTATTGAAAAACAATTACACCTTCAGGTAGAACTGAATACCATTCGACAAAACATAAGAGAAGTATTGATTAGCAGTCATACAACTTCTGGATCTTCCAATCAAAACCGAAAAATGTTAATCGTTTTTATTTCATTGATGGAAATTCTGGAGCTTGCATTAGCTACTTCATTCGACCATGATAAATTGCATCAAAAATTTGACGACCATCCAAAGGTTTTGTTGACGTATCAAAAATTAGCATACAATCTTGCCGCAAGTTTAAAAAAATTGTCCAAAAGCGTACAAAACCGAACTAAATATATTTCTAAACATACTCTACGAGGTGATTTAAATGCTTTACAACTTGCCATTACCGATTATGAAAATGATTTAGGAAAAATTCACGCTTCCGAAGGTGTTTTTATGCTAACCACCATGCTCCAGTATGCTGAAAAGCAAGTGGAGAAAATAAAAATTGTAGAGCGCGCTTTTACATTAGCCTTCAATTCACAAGATTTTAAAGAAAAGGACAAAGACTTAGAAAAATTCCTGACGCCACAATATTATCCTTTGAGCACTTTGATTGAAAATTTCAGTTTCTCTTCCACAATTTTCAGACATTCGCTACGATTAACCATAACATTGTTGATTGGTTTTATCATCGGAAACATACTGCCTTTTCACAATGTCTATTGGATTTTGTTGACTATTATAGTTATTATGCGACCTGGATATGGTTTGACGAAACAGCGTTCTTTTCATCGAATTTTTGGTACTATTATAGGAGGGTTAATCGCTTTTGGTATTCTTTCATTAGTACATGACAACATGACAATCAGTATCCTTTCTATTTTAAGCATGCTTTTAGGGTTTTCATATACCCAAATAAATTATAAAGTCAGCGCCACATTTGTAACTATGTATGTTGTTTTTATTTACGGGATATTAACTCCTAATATTGGCGATGTAGTTCAATATAGAATACTTGACACCATTGTAGGTTGCACTTTGGCTTTCCTTGCCAATCATTTTTTATGGCCTTCATGGGAGTTTTTAAATATTCCTTCACACATAGAAAAATCAATTGTTGCAAATCAAAATTACTTAAAAGAAATTTCTGTTTTTTATAATAAAAAAGGGACTATATCTACTTCGTATCGGTTAGCCCGAAAAAATGCTTTTATCGAAATAGGTAATTTAATGGCTTCTTTCCAAAGAATGGTACAAGAACCAAAATCGAAACAAAAGCAATTACCACAAGTATATAAATTAGCGGTGCTGAATCATTCCTTGCTATCATCATCAGCTTCATTAGGAACGTACATCCAATCGCATAAAACTACATCAGCTTCTGAAGCGTTTAATGTTGTAGTGGATACTGTCATTAGAAATCTGGATAATGCAATTGCACTTTTGAAAGAAAATGATTTATATCTAAAAGAAAATCTCCCAAAAGAAGATTTGGCCATGCGATTTACTGAATTAAAAAACATTAGAGCCAAAGAGTTAAAAGAAGGAATTCCTATTGATGAAGAAGCGTTTCAATTGAAAATGCAGGAAGCGCAATTGGTTATAGAACAATTAATCTGGTTGACTAATCTCTCTGAAAATATTTTAAAAACCACAAAAGAATTAATGGAACTTTAAAAAAGTGTTCAGTAATCAGTGCTCAGTAGCTTACTGAACACCGATTACTGAACACTGTATACTAATTAGTCAGTTTTAAAACAGAAGCAGTATCTTTTCTTATTTCGGCTAATAAAGCTGGATTATCATTTAAAGTCTGACCATAAGAAGGAATCATCACTTTCAATTTTTCCTGCCATTCCGGCGTTTCAATTTCATCTTTGAAACATCTTCCTATTAAATCTACCATAATAGAAACTGCGGTTGAAGCACCAGGAGAAGCACCCAATAAAACAGCTAAAGTTCCATCAGCAGTTGTGATAACTTCAGTACCAAACTCAAGTATACCACCTTCTTTTTCGTCTTTTTTTATCACTTGCACACGTTGTCCTGCACGCTCTAATTTCCAGTCTTTAGATCTTGCACCAGGAACATATTCTCTCAACGCATTGATTCGGTCTTTAGGAGACTGACGTACTTGCTCAATCAAATATTTTGTAAGTGGTATATTTTTAATACCGGCAGCAATCATCGGAATGATATTATCCGGTTTTATGGATAATGGCAAATCAGAATACGAACCATTTTTTAAAAATCGAGTAGAAAAACCTGCAAAAGGTCCAAAAAGCAGTTGCCTTTCTCCATTTATCATTCGGGAATCAATATGTGGAACTGACATTGGTGGTGCACCCACACTTGCTTTTCCATATACTTTTGCCTGATGTTTTGCAATCACTTCAGGATTGGTGCATTTTAACCACTGACCGCTTACAGGGAAACCGCCATAGCCTTTTCCTTCGGGAACATTTGCTTTTTCTAATAACGGCAATGAACCGCCTCCGGCACCAATAAAAACAAACTTGGTATATGCTTTTCTTTTTTGGCCTGTGGCCAAATCAGTAATTTTTATTCTCCACGATTTATCCTCACGTTGTCTCAATTTTTGGACTTCATGATTGAAATACATCGTAACTCCATCCAATTTAGTCAAATAACTAAAAATATTTCGGGTTAATTCTCCAAAATTCACATCGGTACCAATAGCCATTGAGGTAGCTGCAACTTTCTCAGATTCATTTCTACCTTCCATGACCAGAGGCATCCATTCTTTTAATTGCGTAAAATCAGTGCTAAAAACCATTTGTTTAAAAAGAGGATTCGAATGTAAAGCCTCAAATCTTGTTTTAAGGTATTCTACATTTTTTTCTCCCCAAACAAAACTCAAGTGAGGAATACTTTTAATGAAATTTTCAGGTGATGAAACTTTATTTTGTTGTACTAAATAGGACCAAAATTGTCTGGAAACCTCAAAAGATTCCGCAATACTAATTGCTTTTTTTGGGTTGATGTTTCCATCTTCACTTTCTGGAGTATAATTAAGCTCACAAAAAGCAGAATGTCCAGTTCCGGCATTATTCCATGCATCAGAACTTTCGGCAGCTGCCATATCTAATCTTTCGTATATTTCAATCTTTATATCTGGTTGTAACTCTTTTAGGATTAAGCCAAGAGTGGCGCTCATTATTCCAGCTCCTATAAGAACTACATCACTTTGCGAACGAATGGTTGTATCGGGCATAACAAAATTTTAAAGTGCAAAGATACTTTATATATGCAAAAAAAATGTAACAAATTATTGTTAAAAAGTAAGGAATTTCAAATCTATTTTGGTCAGTTGACCAGCTTTGCAGTTGGATTTTTAAAACATCTTCCGAGTCAAATAATCCTGAAGCATAATCGTTGCCGAAATCTCATCGATAAGTGCTTTATTTTGACGCTGTTTCTTGCTAAGCCCGCTGTCAATCATGGTTTGAAAAGCCATTTTTGAAGTAAACCGTTCATCAACCCGAATGACTTTCATATCTGGAAAATGATTGGTAAAATGTGTTACGAAACCTTTTATGACGGAAGCACTTTCTGAAGGTTCTCCATTCATTTGTTTAGGCTCACCAATAAGAACAGCCTCAACTTTCTCTTTGGAAAAATAATCCTTCAAAAAAGCGATTGCAGTTGGGGAAGGAATAGTTGTTAATCCCGAAGCTATAATTTGCATTTCATCGGTAACGGCTATTCCTGTTCGTTTTTGTCCGTAATCTATGGCGAGAATTCTTGGCATTTGTATGTTTTTTTCAAAGGTAACTATTTTAATTTTCCAATTCTTAGCAACAATGGAAAAGTCACTTTCTTATCGCTTTTTTGCCAAGAAATTTTCAAATCATCGTAAATCAAATCTATTGGGTTTTTATTGTTTTTCGAAATATAATGTTGTGTCACTGACCATGTTTCCAAATACCCTATGAGTTCCTCAAAAGTCCATGTTAACTTATTTTCGAAAGTTTCCGTAACAATTTCATCAAATGGAAATGGTATTGTTTTGTAATTTTCATCCAAGTATTTTCGCTCGGCATCCCAATATCGTCCTATAATATTGCGATAATAATCTTGCACTATCTTATCCGAATCCGCATTGGTCGAAAACAAACCATACCCCAGAACGGCAAAGATTCCATCTGGTTTTAAGATTCGATAAATTTCTTTGTAAAACAAATCAAAATCAAACCAATGAACTGCTTGGGCAACTGTGATTAAATCAAACTCCTGATTTTTGAAAAAGGTGTTTTCTGCAGCGGCTACTTTGTAAATTATGTTTTCCGTTGGAATCGCATTGTTGAGTTGGTTCTGACTAATATCAATTCCATAAACCGTTTCAAAAAAACTCGAAAGTTTTTGTGCGACTTGTCCATTTCCAGTAGCAATATCTAGCGCAACTCCTTTGTTGTTGACAAATGAAACCAAATAATCAATCATTGCATCTGGATATTGTGGTCGAAATTTAGAATACTCAGTAGCTTGTTTGGAGAAATTATCTTTCATGTTTGAATGATTTTCATTTATTCCTCAAATTTACAACATTTGAAAAACATTAAATATACTATAAGTTAAATCTGTAACATTTTTCAAATCAATTTGCGTTTTTGATTTTAGTTAAAAAACATATCTTTGTCAAAAATCTAATTAAAATGAATCCATTACAAATTATTATAGAGCAAGCTTGGGAAAACCGTGCTTTGTTGCAAGAAACTACAACAACTGATGCTATCAGAGCTGTTATTGAATTATTAGACACTGGAAAATTACGTGTTGCTGAACCGGTAGGTGAAGGATGGCAAGTAAACGAATGGGTAAAGAAAGCGGTTGTGATGTATTTCCCTATTCAAAAAATGGAAACTTTAGAATCTGGAATTTTTGAATACCATGACAAAATGTTGCTAAAAAGAGGCTATGCCGAAAAAGGAATTCGTGTAGTTCCTAATGCTGTAGCGCGTTACGGTGCTTATATTTCTAGTGGTGTTATTTTGATGCCAAGTTATGTAAACATTGGTGCTTATGTTGATGAAGGAACTATGGTGGACACATGGGCAACCGTAGGAAGTTGTGCTCAAATTGGTAAAAACGTACACTTAAGTGGTGGTGTTGGTATTGGTGGTGTTCTTGAACCATTACAAGCAGCTCCAGTAATTATCGAAGACGGTGCTTTTGTTGGTTCTCGTTGTATTGTTGTAGAAGGTGTACACGTTGGGAAAGAAGCCGTTCTTGGTGCCAATGTTTGCTTGACTGCCTCTACTAAAATTATTGATGTTACAGGAGAAACTCCAGTTGAAATGAAAGGGTATGTTCCTGCTCGTTCTGTTGTAATCCCTGGAAGTTACACTAAAAAATTCGCAGCAGGTGAATTCCAAGTACCTTGTGCATTAATCATTGGAACACGTAAGCCTTCGACAGATTTGAAAACATCATTGAACAATGCGTTACGCGAATATGACGTAGCCGTTTAATACCTCTTAAAATAAAAAATTATTGTATATTCCTCCCTTAAACGGGAGGTTTTTTATATTATGAAAATGATGAAAATATTGGTGATTCAACAAAAGATGATTGGTGATGTATTGGCTAGCAGTATAATTTGCAACAATTTAAAGTTGATTTATCCCAATTCTCAAGTAGATTATCTAGTTAATCCTTTTACTGTTCCAGTTTTAGAAAACAATCCAAATATTGATAACCTTATATTGTTTGAAGATAGGTACCGCAAAAGTAAACTAGCATTGTTAAAATTTTTAATTGCCATCAGGAAACGAAAATACGACCTGGTTATAGATGCATACGGAAAACTGGAAAGTAATTTGGTAGTCGCTTTTTCTGGTGCCAAAACAAGAATCGGATTCTACAAACCCCATACAAATTATCTCTATTCTGTAACAGTAAAAGAAATCATAAATCCAATTACTGAAGCAGGAACGGCTTTAGAAAACAGATTAAATTTGTTAATGCCATTAGCGCCAAATGCAAAATTAAAAAACAAGCCAAGTATTTTTTTAACCGAAAAAGAAATTGAGAATGGTAAAGCTATTTTAGTGGAAAACAAAATTGATTTTTCTAAAAAGTTATACATGATCAGTGTTCTTGGAAGCGGTAAAAACAAGACCTATCCTTTTCTGAATATGGCAAAAATACTTGATCGAATAGTTGAAAAAAATCAAGCAGTTTTACTTTTCAATTATATGCCATCACAGGAAAAAGAAGCCAAAGCAATTTTTGATTTATGTCAGCCTAAAACTCAAGAAAACATAAAAATTAATGTTGTCACTGGAAGTATTCGAGAGTTTTTATCCATAACCTACCATTGTGATGCGTTAATTGGTAATGAAGGAGGTGCAGTAAACATGGCCAAAGCGATAAACAAACCTACGTTTACTATATTTTCTACATGGATAATCAAAGAAGCTTGGAATTCTTTTGAAAATGAAAAATCAAATGTATCGGTGCATTTAAAAGATTTCAGACCGGAATTATATGGTACGAAATCTGCAAAAGAAATGAAGAATGAAGCTTTAAATTTATATGAATCTTTTGCGCCTGAACTTCTTTTTCCAAAATTAGAAAGTTTTTTAGAAAATAATTAAAAGCGCTTATAAATTAGAATCTATACCATTGGAAGTTCTTACTATCTTATTCAGATTAGTAAATTTTCTAATGGCTTTATTTTTTTTTAATGCTGCTTCATTGACATAGCCGCGACTATGATCCAAGTGAATACATATTGCGCTATATCTAATTTGTTTAGATTTCAATCCCATATTGAATAATCGCTCTCCTAATTCTCTGTCTTCGCCTCCGTATTGCATTTCTTGATTAAAACCATTAACTGCTATTAAATCATTTTTCCAACCAGAAGCATTATGCCCATTCCAACTTGCATTAGTAGGCGTTATGGCATTTAAAATTTTAGATTTAAATTTAGACGAACTAATTTTAATGTTTTTATAAGATTTTTTTAAACCATGCTGTAATAACCACTTTACATCAAAACATCTTTGAGAAACTATATCTTCCTCTGATATCGCTTTAGAAATAGACATGGGTAATTTAAAATATCCTCCCGAAAGAAAATATCCTTTCTCTCTATTATCAAGATGAACAGCAACAAAATCATTCCTTGGGATACAATCGCCATCCGTAAAAATTAAATAATCCGAATTAGCATTAACAATCGCTTTATTTAAAATTTGAGTTTTCTGAAAACCATTATCCTCATGCCAAACATGAATAATAGGATTTGAAATCTTATTTCTCATTTGATCAATTAATTCTTTTGTTCTTGGACCAGAGCCATCGTCTGCGATAATAATTTCAAAATCCTTTTCAGTTTGAACATTAAATCCAAAAAGTACTTTCTCTAACCATGCCTCTGCATTGTATGTACTTATTATTACAGATGCTTTCATAAATATTTTTGAAGTTAAGTAGTGCAAAAGTAGTTAATAAATTATATTTGTGAAATACTACCCTTTCATGAATCTAAATTTAGCGCCAAAAATATCAGTCTTAGTAATAACTCTAAACGAAGAAGCAAATATGCAAGCCCTTTTGGTTGATTTGGGTTTTGCAGACGAAATTATTATTGTAGATTCTTGTAGTACCGACAAAACTAAGTCAATAGCGCAATCATTTTCTAACGTAAGATTTATTGAAAATAGATTCGAAAATTATTCTTCTCAAAGAAATTTTGCGATTTCGCAAGCAAAAAATGATTGGATTTTATTTCTGGATGCTGACGAAAGACTTACTCCAGCACTAAAAGAAGAAATTATAGAAACCTTACGAACAAACAAAACTTATTCTGCTTTTTTATTTTACAGAAAATTTATGTTTGAAAATACCGTTTTACATTTTAGCGGATTGCAAACCGATAAAATTCTCCGACTATTTGATAAAAACTTTGCAAAATACAGTAGCGATCGATTGGTACATGAAAAATTAACAGTGAATGGAAAAATAGGTGTTTTTAAAAATAAGCTTCTTCATTATTCCTATTCAGGTTATAAATGCTACAAATCTAAAGCTACTCGATACGGAAAGTTGAAAGCTCAAGAACAGTTTATCAAGAAACAAAAACCTTCCTTTACACTTCACTTTCTTCATCCTTCCTATAATTTTTTATATAATTATTTTATTCGCTTGGGTTTTCTTGATGGCAAAAAAGGAATTACTATATGCTATTTAAATGCCTATAGTGTGTTTGTAAGATATCAGGAATTAAAGCTTCTTTGGGATAAAAAAAACATTATTTCCAGAAAAAATATTTAGCTTTCAATCTGCGTTTTCTATGATATTTTTCTTGAAATTCACAAGTATAATACCACATTGTATCAAAAACCTCCTTGAATGATTTATTGTATAATTTTGCATATTCCTCGCTCATTATTTCAATCATCTCTTTTTTTGGAGTTAATCTCGAAAGGTTTTTCATTCGCATGTTGACATCCATTTCAGCATGAAAATTCATTCTGTTTAAATCAACTAAGAAAAATTCGTATTGTTTTTCAGAAACTTTTTTTATCAAAGTATTCCCTGGTGAATGATCTAAAAACTCGATGCCTTTTTCATGTAAATTGAAAGAAAAACGGGTAAACTGACGCAAAATAGTTGCGTGTTCGGGATAATCTGGAATTTCAACGAGTTCTCTAAAAGTCAGTTCTGCCTGAAGATGCTCGCTAGCATAATAGCTTTCTTTCAATCCCAGCCAACTATAATTTTCAAAAAAAGCAATAGGCTGCGGTGTTCCGATTCCTTTTTCTAATAAATTTGTTGCATATTCAAAAGAACGTCTGGCTTTAGACTTTCTAAAATATTTGTAGGCAATTTTATTAATTAGATTTGGAATTTTAAACGATTTAATATTCGTCTTTTTACCCTCTAAATCAAACAGCTTAATTTTATTTCTTTGACCATCACCAAAAAGGTATCCGCTTGAATCGAAGTTTTCAATAATTGTATTTAATTCCGATATGTACTTCTGAAATTTAGGGTCAATATGTATTAGCATCAATATAAAATAAGTGTAAACAAAAGTAGGGATTGCTTTTTATTTATCCAATTTAAGGATTACTTTTACTCAAATTCAATATAAAAAATGGCAAAAACTGTTTTCCTCGAAACACATAATCTTAAAAATAAAGCAACAGGATTAGGAACTTTTAATTATGAATTGATCAAAGGATTATCGAATTTAGAGTTTAACAACTTAGAATTGACCTTAAACGTTAAAAATCCAGAACTGCTTAAGGCAGAATTTGGAGAAAAATTTCAGTATCACAAATACAATAATTTATCCAGACATAGTATCTTTAGAACTCGAAAAAAATATGATTTATGGCATTCAGTAAATCAAAATACTAAAATTGAACCTTTTCATGTGAACAAATACCTACTTACGGTTCACGACGTCAATTTTGTAGAGGAAATTTCATCTGATATGAATCACAAAGCAAACAAATTGTTTCTTGCTAAACTGGAAAAATCGACAGCGATAACTTATATCTCCGAATTTGCAAAAAAACAAACACACGAATATTTTAAAGTTCCGAATGTTCCCGAATATGTAATTCATAATGGCAATCCTATTTCAACTATTTTGGACACTTCAGCTTTCATAACTAAAATACCTTTGGACAAACCATTTTTATACTCAATAGGTGACTTTTTAGAGCGAAAAAATTTCCTTTCCATTGTAAAAATGATGATTCATATAACGGATTTAAACTTAATTATATCCGGTAATAATAATAAATCATATGGGCAAGAAATAGCACGATCCATTCAAGAAAATAATTTAGAAAATCGTGTTTTTCTGACAGGTAAAGTGGATGACATTGCTAAACAATTTTATTTATCTAAGTGCCATGCTTTTCTATTCCCTTCTATTCGCGAAGGATTTGGACTTCCTCCTATTGAGGCAATGCATTTTGGTAAACCCATTTTTTTGTCTAATAAAACTTCCTTGCCTGAAATAGGTGGCGAACATTCTTATTATTGGGATAATTTTGATCCTGAATATATGAAAAATAAGCTAATGGAAGGACTAAATCATTTCTACAGCAATCAAAATGAAATGGAATTACTAATGAAAAAAAGAGCAGCAAGTTTCGATTGGAAAGTTGCTGCTGCTGAATATTTAAATGTATACGAAAAATGTCTTTTTTAAAAATATTCTTCAAATAGCACCCTTTTATTAAGTTTAAAAATCTTTCTATGCTTGAACCATTGACCAAAATTTTTCTTTGCTAAAAAAAAATTTGAAATTTTCATGTCTTCATTTTTTTCAAAATAATTTCTAATTTCAATCGGATCTTTTGTCGGGATATAACCCAATTCTTTCCATTGTGTAGGCTTTAGATAAAAAACATCTTTTATATCCTTATAATTATCTTTATTAGCACTTTTCCATTTATCTAAAAAAGTAGGATTTACATCCTCACGATGACTCCAGTTTTTTAATTTGTATTCCAATTCTTCAACGGAACGCGACATCGATTCGTGAAGTGTGAAAGAATTGACATAAATAATACGCTCTCTGCTTTGACGCGCCAGTTTATAATTTGGATAATTGGTGGCTAATAATACTTTACAAGTATTTTTAACATATAGAATTCCATCGTCTAAATATTTATAAATATCAATATGGTATCCTGAAATTTGGACAGGATGATTTTGTGGATTATCTAAATACTTATCATATTTTCTAAGAGATTTTACATATTTTGAAAAATTCAAAAAATATTCATCACTATCAACTTGAACAAGCCAGTTTCCAATCCCCATTTTAAGCGAAAGTAAATGACGCTCTCGTGTATCCATTTGAATTCCAGTAAGTCCAGGAACATAAAAATTATCCCGGTAAATTTCGATTTTTTTGTCGACATCAAACTTTTCTAACCAGTCAAAAAACTGTGGGTCAATTTCAAACTTATTGCCTGACCAAGTACTTAAATTTTCATCAACAGCTACAAAAATTCTATCAGCGTCCTTGTAAACTGGTGGAATTGATAATTTCAATTTATCATAATCATAGGACAATAAAAAACCTACATGAATTTTTTTCATATTTTATTTCGGGACACAGCCTTTTTTTTAATCAAGACTTCGTTAGTTGAAACAAAATTAGGAATAATTAGATGCAAATTTCAAATTCTAAGAAAATCTTCCTTCTTTTAAAAAATTAATTATACCGCTAATTCTTAAACTAAATTTTAAAGAACCCCATTTTAAAGAAAATTATATTTTAAATCTAAATTACGACATCAGTAAGCAAAACTAAACAATGGCAAAATACTTATTTAAAATTTATACATTTGCGGTTCTATAAAACTCGTCCATTTTACAAAAAAAACAATGTCTGACAATTCTAATTCGCTTCTAAATACTGAAATCCACAATGCCTACGAAGTCATAAAAGAAGGAGGAATCATTTTATATCCTACTGACACCGTATGGGGAATTGGTTGTGACGCAACAAACCCTGAGGCTGTTGCCAAAATCTACAAACTCAAACAAAGAGCCGAAACCCAAAGCATGATTGTTTTGATGAATAGTGAAAAAATGATGTATAATGTTTTTAAAGACATTCCCGAAGTAGCTTGGCAAATCATTGACCTATCCGAAAAACCAACTACACTAATACTCGACAAACCCCGAAATGTTGCTCCCAATATAGTCTCTACTGATAACTCACTGGGAATACGCATTGTGAAAGAACCGTTTTGCTTCAAATTAATGGAAAAGATGAAAAAGCCATTGGTTTCGACATCTGCAAATATTTCAGGTCAACCCACTCCTATTGCCTTCAAAGATATTAGTCCGGAAATTATAAAAGGTGTGGACTATGTTGTAAATTTGCACCATGAAAAAATTGGTGGAAAACCGTCAACAATAATAAAATTAACGAATGATTCTCAGGTGAAAGTGATTCGGAAATAGATTGCAGTATTCAGTTTTAAGTTTAGCAACTTTAAACTTTAGACTTTAAACATTTTAAAAATGAGTATCAAAACTTCATATAAAGAAGCCTTAAATAATAAAATTTTCGAAGTAATTTCTCAAGCTTCCCAAGAACTTAACATTGAAAGTTATGTTATTGGTGGATTCGTGAGAGATTTACTTTTAAATAGAGACTTTAAAAAAGATATTGATATTGTTGCTGTTGGCAGCGGAATCGAATTAGCTTTGAAAGTTTCCCAATTACTTCCAAAAAAACCAAAAGTTCAGGTTTTCAAAACATACGGAACAGCGATGTTGCGTTTTGAAGATACTGAAATTGAGTTTGTAGGTGCCCGAAAAGAATCTTATCATTTTGAGAGCCGCAATCCTGTTGTAGAGAATGGAACATTGGAAGATGACCAAAATCGTCGTGATTTTACCATAAATGCGCTGGCTTTATCATTAAACGCAGCTAATTTTGGAGAACTTTCAGATCCTTTTAACGGATTGCAAGATTTAAAAAACAAAATAATTAGAACGCCTTTGGATCCAGATATTACTTTTTCTGATGATCCGTTGCGCATGTTGAGAGGGATTCGCTTTGCAAACCAATTGGAGTTTGATATCGAAGAAAATTCGTTGAACTCCATAACCAAAAACGCAAACCGAATCAAAATCATTTCCGGAGAACGCATTGTTGATGAGTTGAACAAAATACTTTCTACAGATAAACCTTCCGTAGGATTCTTGCTATTGTTTAAAACAGGACTTTTAGATATTATCCTTCCAGAATTGACCGCTTTGAATCAAGTGGAAGAAATTGAAGGTCATACGCATAAAAACAATTTCTATCATACGCTGGAAGTTGTTGACAATATTTGTCCGCATACAGATGATGTTTGGTTGCGATGGTCAGCATTATTGCACGACATTGGAAAAGCACCTACAAAACGCTTTAATAAAAAACAAGGTTGGACCTTCCATGGACATGAATTTCTTGGTGGAAAAATGGCAAAAAAAATATTTGAACGCTTACACATGCCACTAAATCAAAAAATGAAATTTGTACAAAAAATGGTCATGATGAGTTCTCGCCCGATTGTGTTATCTCAAGACACGGTTACGGATTCAGCAGTGCGTCGTTTAGTTTTTGACGCTGGTGAAGATGTAGAGAATTTAATGACATTGTGCGAAGCGGATATCACTACCAAAAACCCTAATAAATTCAAGAAATACCACAACAATTTTATAATTGTGCGCAAGAAAATTGTGGAAGTCGAAGAACGTGATCAGGTACGTAATTTTCAACCACCAATATCAGGTGAGGAGATTATGGAAAAATTCAATCTGAAGCCTTCAAAAGAAATTGGAATGCTGAAAGAAGCAATAAAAGAAGCTATTTTAGAAGGAGAAATTCCAAATGAATATGAAGCAGCATATCAATTTATGCTAAAAAGAGCCGCAAAAATTGGTTTAAAGATTAACGCTTGTTGAATTAAGAATTAATTCCATTTCAAATATCTTTGCATAAATTAATTTCAAACAATGAAAAAAGAGAATAATTACGTTATCATTTGGTTGTTATCTGGATGCTTATTATTGTTTATGATGGTTGTAGTGGGAGGAATTACCCGATTGACCAATTCCGGTTTATCGATGACCGACTGGCACTTAGTAACCGATACTTTTCCGCCTTTAACAGAAGAAAAATGGTCGCATGCTTTTGAAGAATATAAAAAATTTCCAGAATATCAAAAAATCAATATTCATAATGATTTTACCCTAAGTGATTATAAATTCATTTATTTCTGGGAATGGTTTCACCGTTTTATAGGGAGAATAATAGGTTTAGCGTTTATCGTTCCTTTTGTCTATTTCTTATTCAAAAAACGTCTTTCGCCTGAAACCATTAAAAAATGTGTGATTTTATTATTCATGGGAGCTTTTCAAGGATTCCTTGGCTGGTTCATGGTACGAAGCGGGTTAATCGATAATCCGGATGTAAGTCATTTTAGATTAGCATTACACCTAACATTTGCCTTTATTACTTTTGCATACACACTTTGGGTAGCTTTGGATTTAATTTATCCAAACAAAGCAACAGTTATACTTCCATTGCGAAGACTAGCACGCGTCGCATTAGTGTTTTTGCTGTTGCAAATTATCTATGGAGGATTTGTTGCCGGTTTAAATGCGGGTTTACTACACAATTATTGGCCACTAATGAGTGACGGACAACTCATTCACGATAGTGTTTTTATAGAAAAAAGCACTTTGTTTTTGAGTCTTATCGAAGGAAAGAGCGGCGTTCAATTTGTACACCGAACCATGGCATATGTTGTAGTAGGATTGATTCTTGCTCTTTATTACTCTAGTAAAAAACACATCCTTTCTTCATTACAGAAAAAAGGAATCAATGTCTTAGTAATAATCGTATTTTTGCAATTCACATTAGGTGTTTTTACGTTGCTTTACAGTGTTCCGCTTTGGTTAGGATTATTACATCAAGTAATGGCTTTCTTTTTACTGACAGCAATGACATTCACTTTACATCGATTATCAAAATAAAAATATATCAACCATAATACCTGACTATATTGTCGCATTTCTTTGTTTATAAACATAAATGTCTAAACTTGCTGCTCAAGATAAATTTTTAGATTTATCAGATTATGGAAGACCATTTGGAAAACTTCTTGCCAATCAATTAAAAAACACTCGGTTCACTCCTATTCACGTCACCTTACTTTTTGGTATTTCAGGCTTGATTGCTATTTACTGTATTCTGCAAGGAAGTTATTATTTAGCTAGTTTTTTCATCATTCTAAAATCAATGATTGACGCTGCCGATGGAGAACTGGCGCGATTAAAAAACAGACCTTCTTACACCGGAAGATACTTGGACAGTGTATTTGATATCCTCCTGAATTTTCTATTTTTAATGACCATTTGTTATGTTTCGCAAACATCATTTTGGTTTACTGTTTTGGCTTTTATCGGCATTCAATTGCAGGGAACTTTATACAATTATTACTATGTGATTTTAAGAAATAAATCAGTAGGCGGAGATACAACAAGCAAAATATTCGAATATAAATCTCCAAAGGCTCTACCGGGAGAAACCCAAAAATCAGTTGATATTTTATTCCGGATTTACACTATTGTTTACGGTACTTTTGACAAAATAATTCACGCACTTGACCAAGAAGCATACAAAGTAAAAACATTTCCAAACTGGTTTATGACCGTACTTTCAATTTACGGTTTGGGTTTTCAACTATTGATAATTGCGGTAATGCTACCTATGGATTTAATTGAATATATCATTCCATTTTTTATAATTTACACAGCACTAATTTTTGTCATAATTGGCATTCGAAAAGTGGTTTTCAAGGTTTAAAATCGTCATAAGGATAATCTATACTGGAAACATAATGTACATATTATCAGATTTTTAAATAATTCGATCTAAATTAAAAATCCAACTGTTTAATTAGCCAATCCAATTCTTAAAATCAGAAACTTTTTCTCTGCTTACAATCACTTCGTCTTCTTTATAAGAAGGTAAAATAACCTTTAATCGAGAGTTACTGTAGATTACAATTTCCTTAATTGCTTTTAGAGGAACAATGAATTTTCTACTAACTCGATAAAAAGCTGCTGGATCTAATTCCTGTTCTAAAAGCTCCAAAGTTGTTTCAATTAAATAATTCCTATTGTCAAAAGTATGAAGATAGGTTCCTTTATTTTCACTAAAAAAACACTCAATTTCATCGGTAGAAATCACTTTCAAATGTTGCCCTATTTTTACCGTAAACCGTTTTTTATGATTTTTTTCGAATGGATTGGAAAGCATTTTTTTAATCTGCTCAAAATCCATCCCGAAGTCTCGGGAGCCGGTTTCTTGTTTTGGCAAACGCGCTTTAAATTTAGAAACGGCAACCTCTAAATCGTCCTCGTCAATAGGCTTCAAAAGATAGTCGATACTATTCAATTTAAAAGCCCGTAAAGCATACTCATCATAAGCCGTGGTAAAAATCACAGCACTCTTAATTTCAACTTTATCAAATATTTCAAATGACAATCCATCCGACAATTGAATGTCCAAAAAAATCAATTCCGGATGTTCATTATTAGAAAACCAATCAATTGCTTCTTCTACAGAATGCAGCATTACGTCTACTTGAATATTTAGTTTTTCTAATTTTCGTTGCAGCAATCTTGCAGCTGGTTTTTCGTCTTCGATTATTATTGTCATCATTTAATATTGAATCGTTTATTTTGGTGATTTTGGTTAACTTAAATTAAATTAGGGCTGAATCTCTGGTTCTATTCCCATTTCTCACTTTTCTCTTTTTCCATGAATTCCTTGATTTTTTGCTGTTCCCAGTTTTTTCCAAAAATAAAATTGGGCATAAATATAGAAAATGTATGCACCAATAATCCAATTCCCCAAAAGAAAGCCGTAAAGAAATTTTCTATTTTAAAATAGCTTTCTCCCGCATCTAAATCTCTAATATTGATAAACACAATCATTATGTTTATGACTATATAAACAATTAAATGCGTGTAAAATCCCTTTAATCGTTTCACTCTTCGTTGCGCATCAGCATATTTATCTTCTGGCTGAAACCCTTCAAACTCCGATTTATAATTCCTTTTCATCTTGATGGTATTATGTATTTACTATTAAAAACAAATTCTATTTTGAGATAAAAATTACGGTATTAAGTCCAATTGTCTTTTCTTTCATTTTCTTTATCCATAAACTCTTTAATTTTTTGCTGCTCCCAGTCTCTTCCGAGAAAAGGACTAAAATTAAAAGCCTTCAATCCATGAAAAAACACTCCGAGTCCCCAACCGATTAATGGCCAAAAGAACCACAAATGATTCGGAGATGTTACTAAATTCAGAATCATCAATCCTATGTTTATAACGATATAAGCAATCAAGTTGCCATAAAATGATTTTATTTCTTCTACTTGTTTTTTCGCTTTAAAATAGCGCTCTTCGTTTTGATATGTATTTTCCATGATTTTTTATTTAAAATTTGTTCATTGTCTAAAAAGCCTTAGCCCATTATTTCCATGATTGCTTTTGCTCTTCTTTTTGTAAAATTTCCTGAATTTTTCTTTCTTCCCAATTGGAACTGTATCCAAAAACTTTGAAAGCATGCATCACCAATCCAAATCCCCATCCTGCAACCGAAAACCAAAACCATTGAAAATGTGGAGAATATGTTAAATTTATAAATATCAAAAATGGAATGACACAACAGTAAGAAATCAAGTTTCCGTAAAACCCTTTAAGTTCTTCCACACGTTTTTTAGCTCTATAATAAGAGGTATCTTCATTGTAATTTGTAGTTGTTTCCATAACTGTAATTTGTTTTGTCAAAAGAGGTATTTTGACTGTAAATGTTTTCTCGTTTTGAATAATCAATACTTTTCTGTTGGTTATAATTCCATATCTGTTGACGATATTTTGTAAACCAACACCTTGACGTTCTTGCAATACTTCTTTCTTTTGATAATCGTTTTGAACGGCTAAATAATCACCCTCAACATAAATCCGAATGTGCAATGGCCTTTGTTCACTAACCACATTATGCTTCACCGTATTCTCTAATAAAAGTTGTAAAGAGAGCGGCACTACTTTGGCATCTGGATTTATAGCTGTCGTTGGTAATTCATAAAACAAACTGTTTTCAAAACGCATTTTCAATAAATTCATGTACGTTTTGGCGAAAGCCAATTCTTCTTCAACCGAAACCAGCTCTTTATCTTTTTGTTCTAATACATAGCGATAAATCTTTGATAATGAAATCGTAAACCGCTGCGCATTATCTGGATTTTCTTCAATCAAAGAACTCAATACATTTAAACTGTTAAATAGAAAATGAGGATCAATTTGATTTTTTAAACTCTCGAATTTTGCGTTAGCTGTTCCTGCAATAATTTTCTGTTCCTTGACTTTGTTCTCATTATACGCTTTGTAAAATGAAATCGTGTAAATGGATAAGGTGACGAAAAAAGTGATTATTATTGATGCTAAATAACTTGAAGGTTTTTCGTTTGCCAAGAAATAATCAAAAGAATTCTTGTTATACACCACTTCTTCAAATAAGTGCATTAAAAAAATAACTGCTAATGAAACTAAAAACGAACCTATAAAACCAAGTGTTAATCTTTTTACAGAAAATTTATCTTCAAAATAAGAGTCTAATTTCCAAAAAAGGAACATGTTAGCAGCGTATAAAGAAAAAGTATACATCATTGTGAATAAAAAATTGACTAGCAACCTTTTACCAAAATAAACTTCACTTCCCATTATCACATTGACTAATTGAATCACAGCAAAAATAATAAGTGTCAATTTTATCGCTCTTTGAAGTTCTTTATATATTCTATTCATTTTATTTTGATATTTATTCTGATTGTAGCATCAATAAAAGACTTGAAAATCACTTCTATTCTTTCTTGTTTCTACTTCCTATTTACAATTTTTCTGTGCTTCTAAAGCTCTTTCTAAACCCCATTTTGGAGAGAAAGGTGTTTCAGGTTTAAAAGTAGCAAAAAGTCCAATAGCTTTTTCAATTTGCACACACATTGGTTTAGTGTCTGTTCCCCAAAATTTAGCACCGCCTATTTCAAATTCGGCTTTACCAAAAACAACTCTTGGATTTTCCGGTGCAATTGCCTGTGCTTTTCCGTACAATTCCATAACCGTTCCAGATAATTTTTGTCCGTTCGTCATGGGGTCAAAAGCAATCCAAGCAGTGTGAATCATTGCTTGCATTACCAATAATTCGGCATTATTTGGATTTTTATCCATTTCTATATCCAATGATTTTTGTGCTTTCGAAAGTAATAAATTCATTTGATCTTTATCTTTTGTTCTAAAAGCGGTCGTTGTATTCACTAATGCAACGTAATAATTAGGCAACCAACTTGTTTTTTCAGCACCGGCTATTCTTTCGAATAAATCAGAAGCTTCCGTGTTTTTTCCTTCGCCCCAAAGCTGGAATGCTTTTCCCATTCCTTGTTCGAATTGCCCTTGAGCTGATAATAAACTACATACTAATAATACGATTGTGGTGATAACTTTTGTCATGATTTCTTGTTTTAAAATGGTTATTTTTTTGATGATTGAAACGTTGTAATAATTTATACTTCAAAAGTATCTCAGTTTTTATTGGTTTAAAATTTATAGATACTGAACTGTAGAATTTGATGGATGAATTGTGATTTAGTCGAAAGTCATACAGTTGAAAGAGTTTACAAAGACAGTAGACTTTACGACTTTGTGACTTGTTTTAAAGATTCTTCAACTGATTGTCTTTTTTATCGTTGCTGATGGTCCAAAAGAATCCTACGAAGAAAAAACGATCGGCCGTAGGAACAATTTCTTTTCTGTTGTAAAAGCCTGTATTATCAGGATTGTTGGCATATTCGTATCCAAATACATTCTGACTTCCTAAAACATTAGAAACCGAGAAATATAAAATCTTTTGCTGTGACACTAAATAAGCCCAGTTGAAACTTAAACTGTTGTAGGATTTTGTTTTTCCGTTCATGAATTTAGCTTCGTTTGGATTGTTGTAAGGACGTCCAGAACTGTATGAATTCGTAAAACCTATTTGTGATTTCCAGTCGTTTATCCAGTATTTAGTAACGATTGACAAGCTATGATCTGCAACAAAACTTGGTGTCACTTGAGAACTAAAACTTTTATAATTTCTCTCTGTGTCGATGTACGAATAGGAAACCCAATATTCTAAGTTTTTGATTGATTTTCCGTCTCTCCAGAATAAATCCAATCCTTTCGCATAACCAGAACCGGAATTATCATAAACCGAATTATACGCCGCCATTTCTGTGTCGAATTTTACCAAACTACTGTAGTCTTTAAAATAGGTTTCTGCACGAAAGGTTTTTCCGTTTTTATTGTATTGAAAATTCAAGATGTAATGCGAAGCTTTTTCACTTTCAAACTGATGATTGTTGGAATACTTGATGTATTCCGCGTTTGGAGTTTGGGTGAAATCGCCATAAGCAAATGAAAACTGACTGTTTTTAGCCATTTTATACGCAAATGAAATTCGGGGTGAAATGGCGGTTTCATTCAGCAAATCGTTATTAGAAGCCCTAACTCCTACTTTGGCTGCCCATTTTTTAGAGAAGAAAATATCGGCTTCTGTATAAACAGCTCCAATGTTAGCATCGTACCCATTGGTGAAAACCGAACCTGTATTTTCCTTAAAATCTTCATTGAATTGAGTAACAAAATAATCCGCTCCAAAAGACAGTTTCAATCTTTCCGAAAAGCTTTTTCTTAATTTTAATTTCAAATGAGCCGCATTTTCATCATTAGCCACTTTATCTGAATCCAAATTTATTTTATTGTTGCTGTAACCATAACTTAACCCGGAAGTAATTTGCCAATTATTCCCAAAAACGCCTTTGTAAGAAGAATTCAAATAGAAATTATTGTTGTTCAAGTCAACTCTGATTTTCTCTGGCGAATTAATATTTTCCTGATTTATATCGAATTTAGAACTATCAAAAGCAGCGTATACTTTCAAAATTCCATTATTAAAGTTATAACGATAAACGGTTTCTCCTGACAACGATTGAAAAGGACTATTCCAATCCACATTTTGAGGAATAACCGCTTGATACGGCGCTAAATTGATATAATTCGCATTTACGCTCAACGAACTTTTCTTCCACTTTTGGGTATTCCCAATTCCTAAACCTACAGTCATCAAAGCGATTTCAGTTTTGTTTTGGTCTGGATCATCTTGTGTATTCAATAACAAAACACTAGATAATGCTTCGCCATATTCCGCTGAATAACCACCCGTAGAAAATGATATTCCGCTGAATAAAAAAGGAGAAAACCTGCCTCGTGTTGGCAAATTATTTGTGGTTGCGCCATACGGTTGCGCCACTCGAATCCCGTCTACAAAAGTTTGTGTTTCATTGGCTTCTCCACCACGAACAAACAATCTACCATCCTCGCCTACCGTTTGTGTTCCTGGCAACGTTTGCAAAGCCGCTATAATATTTCCCGCAGAGCCCGCCGTAGTCACGATGTCTAATGGTTTTAAAACCGATACTCTTGCTTTATCGCCCGCTTCTAATGTTCCTGCTGTAATCACAACCGCGTCAAGCGATGTAACACTTTCTCGTAATTTGATAGTTTTATTTTGGAAATTAGCCACATCAATTACTGTTTTTGAAGTTTCATAAATCAGGAAACTCACAACCAAAGTTTGATTCCCGGTTGTTGTAGTTGTAAAACTAAAATTCCCCGTTTCACTACTGGAAGCTCCGTCATAAGTTCCTTCAATAAAAATATTAGCACCTGAAACCGGTTTTCCTTTCTCATCCACCACTTTTCCTGAAATTGTATTTTGTGAAAAAATAGTTAAGCTGAATACTAAAAAGGCAAACGTAAAAATAAATTTAAGCCTTGCGTTCGAATGATTTGATTGTTGCGTAAATGTTGGTTTCATGATATTTGATTTTGATGAAGCAAATATCTATTGCAAAAATCAGAACCAGAAAAAGTTATTACTGAACTGTTGAAATTACAGGATGAGTTGTTTTGCCTAATACATTTCGAATTTGAAATCATGCATTTTTTATTTTATAATGAAAACCTTAAATTTGTGTACAACCAAATTCTGTAAAAATGAAAAAATCAATCTTATTCCTTTTATTGTTCTCTTTTAGCACCGTACTATTTTCTCAGGAAACGGAATCAGCATTTGATGAAAAACTGGCAAAATCTCTTAAAGCAGATGATTACGGAATGAAGCAATATGTATTTTGTTTGTTAAAAACTGGAAGCAACACAACGGCAACGAAAGAAGAAACTAAAAAACTATTTGAGGGTCACATGGCTAATATCAATCAATTAGCAAAAGAAGGAAAACTGGTTGTGGCGGGTCCTTTCATGAAAAACGAACGAAATTATAGAGGCATTTATATTTTTAACGCCAGTAGTATTGAAGAAGCTAAAACATTTGTGGCGACAGATCCTGCGGTACAATCGAAACTTCTGGAAGCAGAAATGATGCTTTGGTATGGAAGTGCGGCACTGCAGGAAACACTAAAAATCCATGATAAAATAACTAAAACTAAAATGTAATAGCAAAAATGACTAATTGTATTGCTTAAATTGAAAAAACTATGACAACTGAAAAAGAAAAAATGATTGCCGGAGAATATTATTTGGCAGGCGATCCTGTTTTAGTAAAAGACAGACGAAAATCTAAAAATTTACTCCATCGATTAAATGTTACAGAATACAGGGTAACAAAAAAAGCGAGAGAGATACTTAAAGAGCTCATTCCTAATGCAGGACCAAATCTTTATATTGAACCTCCATTTTTTTGTGACTACGGATACAATATCAGTTGTGGCGAAAATGTTTATTTCAATGTAAACTGCGTTGTTTTGGATTGTGCCAAAGTCACTATTGGTTCCAATGTCTTTTTTGCACCGGGCGTTCAACTGTACACCGCCACACATCCGCTGGATGCTGAACTGAGAAAAACACTGGAAAATGCATTGCCAATAACCATTGGTGATGATTGCTGGATTGGCGGAAATTCAGTTATTTGTCCTGGTATTACCATTGGGAATGGCTGCGTAATTGGAGCAGGCTCAGTGGTTACAAAAGACATTCCTGACAATTCTTTGGCAGTAGGAAATCCGGCAAAAGTGATCCGAAAATTAAATGTTTAATCAATATCCCAACCCAAATTACAACTCCTCAAGATTAAAATTTCTTATCTTTGTTATAAACATTTAAACTTTATAAAATCATCATGAAACATCTCAAAGCATTTCTAGTCTTGGCATTTATTGTAGTCGCAAACTCCGTTTCGGCACAATCCACTTTCGAAAAATGGCCTGCCATAAAAGAATTTCACGAAGTAATGTCACAAACATTTCATCCTGCTGAAGAAGGAAATCTTGCTCCAATCAAAGCACGTTCAGAAGAAATGATGAACAAAGCCGCCATGTTATTAAAGTCTGATATTCCTGCAGAATTTAGAACAAACGCTATATTGGCTTCAGCTGAAAGATTACAGTTAAAAAGTAAAGCACTGCATAAATTAGTTACTTCAAATGGATCTGATGCAGCAATTTTGAAATCAATCACTGATTTACATGACACTTTTCATGAGATTGTGGGACTTTGTTCTGACGCAAAAAAATAAAAACCTAAAGCCTAATCAACCGATTAGGCTTTCTTCCTTTTACACCTCATCAATTCAATAAAAATGCCACATTTATTAGCAAAACTTAAAAATGTTCCTATTGCGGTCATTAGCGAGATTTTAGAAAAAGACAAAGCCTTTCATGCCGAAAATAATATGTTTCTGGAGCATCTTTGGCAAAATGCCGATGATGAAGACGAAGTGTTTTTTCTTTTTCGAATAAATGATATTGATGAAACCAAAGCGCTGATACATCAACTTCATGCTGATGCTTTGACCCAAGATGCCAATGTAAATCTTCCAATAATGACTTATTTAAAATAACATGCTACAACTTAATAAAGTTCACCACATCGCCATTATTTGTTCTGATTATCAGAAATCAAAAACGTTCTACACAAATATTTTAGGACTAACAATTGTTCAAGAAATTTATCGCGCAGAAAGACAATCGTATAAACTGGATTTGGCTTTAAACGGAAATTACATCATTGAGATTTTTTCGTTTCCAAATCCTCCGCAACGCCCTTCAAAACCTGAAGCGGCAGGATTACGCCATTTAGCCTTTGAAGTGGATGACATTCAATTAACCCGCGATTTTTTAGTCAATAACAATATAAGTTCAGAAGAAATTCGTGTTGATGAACACACTAAAAAACGCTTTTTCTTTATTGCAGATCCAGATGATTTACCGATAGAGTTTTATGAAAAATAAGTCATTTTTGTTTATGAAAAAGTAAAAACAATGTATTAATCGCAAAAGAAAATAGTCCAATCCTTTTTTCAATTCAAATCTGATTTTGTTTCTTTAATTTTGTAATACTCAGACACATTACTTTTTCAAATGAACAATACCGCACAAATTAAAAAGAACTATCAATTCATTAAACTTCAAAAACTTGTTGTTGTATCCATTTTAATTGGTTTTCTTTCTGCTTTTTTGGGTGTTATTTTAAAAAACACAACTGAATATTATGAAGAAATCTTTTTTCACCAAACGATTGTAAATCCAATATTTTTTGTTGTTTTCCCCGTTTTTGGATTGTCAATTATTTATTTTCTTAGGGAGTATTTATTTAAGAAAAAGGAAAACAAAGGCATAAAAGAAGTTTTTGAAAGCACTAATTCCAATTCGAAGAATTTACCAAGCTATAAAATTCCTTCCCATTTCATTAACGGTTTATTGACCGTGGTTTTTGGTGGCTCTACAGGAATAGAAGTTTCAACAGTTGTCGCTTCGGCTACTATTGGTTCTGTTGCACAAAGGAAACAAAATGTATTCCGACAATACAAAACCGAGTTAATCTGTGCGGGAGTTGCGGCCGGAATTACGGCATTATTCAGCAGCCCAATAGCCGGAATTTTATTTTCTCTTGAAGTGATTTCAAAAAAAGTAACTCGAGCGTTTGTACTAACAAACCTGATAGCTGTTTCAATCGCTTTTGGACTCATTTATTTGCTGGACGAAAAACCATTGTTTGCAGTGCACATAACTACTTGGCATTTAAGAGCTATTCCCTACTTTATACTATTGGGAATTATTGCAGGAATAAATTCTGTTTATTTAACCCGTTGTGTGTTATTTTTTAAAGAACAATTTTCGAAAATAAAAGTGCCCTATTTCAAAATCATCTTCGGGTCTGTGGTTTTAAGTATTTCACTTTTTGTATTCCCTCAGCTTTATGGCGAAGGATATCACGCTATTAAAACTATTTTTATCAATCCAAATGGAATAGTACTTTCACTTTCATTAGTACTAACTTTCATTGGAATTTTAGTTTTGAAACCCATTGTTACTTCAGTTACGCTAGCCTCAGGAGGAGATGGCGGCGTTTTTGCTCCAAGCTTGTTTATTGGTGCGTTTTTAGGATTATTACTCGCATTGATTCTCAACACGTATTTCAATGCCAATGTAATACCGCTAAACTTCATCATAATAGGAATGGCAGCCGTTTTGAGTGCCAGTATTCATGCACCTTTCACAGCACTATTTCTGGTTTGCGGATTAACCAATGATTATACGTTGTTTCTTCCAATTCTAGTGGTTTGTTTGATTTCAAAATATACGGCTAAAATGATTTATCCGTTCACTGCTTACTCCTATTCCCCAAGTTTAGTAAAATAATTACCTATGCCTGTTCAAAAAATAAAAAGGAGTTATCGCAAAACCAAATACATTCTTTACAAAGAAACTTTAATTGATTTTAAGGAACATTTTTGGGCTTTTCTGGGTTCATTTATCGGCATCGGATTAATAGCTTACATGCAATCTAAAACTTTATTGCATGTAGATGTAGTCTATTTAATTGGGTCTTTTGGAGCTTCAAGCGTATTGGTTTATGGAATTATTCAAAGTCCATTGGCACAACCGCGAAATCTGGTTGGCGGACATATCGTGTCTGCACTTGTTGGCGTTACTGTCGCTAAATTGATACCTGATATTTTATGGATAGCTGCTCCACTGGCCGTTTCGTTATCTATCGTTTTAATGCAAATGACAAAAACGCTTCATCCTCCGGGTGGCGCTACTGCTTTGATTGCCATCATTGGCACACCAAAAATTAAAAATCTTGGCTATTGGTATGTACTTTATCCGGTTTTGACTGGCGTACTAATTTTATTGGTTGTCGCTCTAATTTTCAACAATATGACGCCAGACAGATCTTATCCAAATCATAAGAAGTACCATATCATTAGAAAAAAACTCGTTGGTAAGATTAAAAAAAGTATCTCTTAACATACACCCAAAACAAAGCACAATTAGCACATTTATTTTATACAAAAATCTAAACACTCATAGAATAAATGACAATCAATCACTTATTTCCTTTGAAAGTCATACACAAAAATCTTATCAACAAATCGAAAATCTAAAATCTAAATCTAAAAATTAAATTTTACCTTTGAGCTTTCAATAAAAACAAAGATTATGGTTTATAAATTTAGAGTGATTCTAGACGCGGAAGAAGATGTTTTTAGAGACATTGCAATACTTGAAGACGATACTTTAGAAGATTTGCACAATGCAATTTTCAATTCCTTCGGATTTGACGGAATGGAAGTGGCTTCGTTTTATACTTGCGATGAAACTTGGAATCAAGAAGATGAAATTTCACTTTTTGATACCGGTGATATTCCAGGGGAGCAAAAAATCATGAGCGATTACCAATTGTCAGATATTTTAGATAAGGAAAATACTAAAATCATCTATGTTTATGATTTCATCAATATGTGGACATTCCTTGTAGAACTAGCTGCAATAGAAGATCAACTTGCTGGAAATACCTATCCGGAAACTATTTTTTCTCACGGTGAAATGCCGGATGAAGCGATGGAAAAAAACTTTGAATCAGATAATGCCGATGACTACAATAATGAATTTGAAGACGGATTAGACGACGATGATTTGGATATGTTTGAAGGAGACGATAGTTTTGAAGATTTTGGATTTGAGGAAAACTGGAATTAAAGCATTATACAATTAAGAATCAAGAACCAAGATAAAAGACCTTTTTGCTGTCTTTCATCTTGGTTCTTTTATCTAAAAAAATAAAAATATGATCAATTTATATAATACACACATCGAAAACTTATCAATTCACAGAGTTGGTAATAAAAGTAGAAATGAAGCGATTTTTTTATCAGAGCAACCTTTTAATCTGAACGATGAAATTGTGCCTTTGATGAAAGAATTTTTCTTTAAACCATTTAGAGAAAAAGAAGAGAACTATTTTCAGTTTGCCCATGAAATTGATTTGGATTACAATGATATGTTCAAATTTGCAACTGAGATTTTTGAGAATCCAAATACGATTCATGAAGTTTCTCAAAAAATCACAAAACATTTATTTGAGCAATCTAATCATCCTCACATCAAGAATGGTGAAGTATATGTTACCTATTTAACCAACGTAAGCATTGATAATAATGTCGTGGATGCGATTGGAATTTTCAAAAGTGAGATTCAAGCTGACTTTTTACAATTTGAAGAGAAGGAAACGCATCTAGAAATGATTTTGCAACAAGGTGTGAGTTTAAATAAATTAGATAAAGGATGTTTAATCTTCAATTATAAAAAAGAAGAAGGCTATAAAATCTTGACTGTAGACAGCAACCGCTATGATGCCAGATATTGGCTAGAGCATTTTTTATCAGTTGATGCGTTTGAAGATGAGAACTTTATCACTAAAAAGTATTTAAAATTCTGTCAGAACTTTGCCAAAGATGTTGTTTTCCCTGCTGAGGACAAGAAAGAAGAAGTGATGTTTATGAATCGTTCCGTGAATTATTTTGCTAAAAATGATCAGTTTGAAGAAACTAATTTCTTAAATGAAGTTTTAGACAATCCTGATTTGATTCCAGAATTCAAAAATTACAAAATAGACAAAGGAGAGAAATACAGCATTGAAGATGTTACATCTTTTCCTATTGCAAATGCCGCAGTTTCTGATGCTAGAAAATCAATCAAAAACGTCATTAATTTAGATACACATATTCAAATTAAAATGGACTTCATCAATCCTGAAAGTGCCGAGAAATTTGTAGAAAAAGGTTGGGATGAAGAAAAACAAATGTATTACTATTTAGTTTATTTCAATAAAGAAGAGAAAAGCTAGTTTATTTATTCCTACTTCTAAATTTCTAATCCTCAACCACTTGAATGGCTGAGGATTTTTTTTAAAATAAGTTTAATTTTATAAGAATTTTATAGTTTTTTTCTAATTTAAAGTGTATTTAATCGATTTTATTTGATATTTAAACGGTTATTAATTAAGTTTAATCCCAATTTCAAATAACCAAATAGTATGAGTACAGCTGAAATCAAAGAAAAATTTCTCAGTAAAAAAATTCTGTGTTTGCTATTTGGTCATAAAATAATTACAACCCGAAATATAACAAATCATTTCAAAGAATTTAAATGTACAGTTTGTGAGCTCGAATTAACTAACGACGAGAAAGGCAGAAAAACATTTCTTACACCAGAACTAAAAGAAATAAATGAAACCCTCATAGGTTTCTACAATAAAAGAATTCATTCAGTGTAAAATTAATTCCAGAAATTATTACAATTCATTTGATTACCAAAACAACCAATTATTACTTTTTATTCTTAAAAAAATGCTCACGTGAATGTTTCAAAAATAAATATTCAATTATGTTTAGCTTGCAAAAAAACATGTTAATTCTTCTATTACTAAAATCAATACTTATCTTGACTCAGAAAAAAATCAAAAAAAACTACTACTCGACAATAGCATTTCTGTCAGATAATTTCCCAAAAAAACAGGCGTATTTTGTAACACAAAAAATTTGATTTTCTAAATTAAAATCAAAGTAATTCTTTAGAAAAAAGAACCGGAAATTTGTCAATACAATTTCGTTTATTAGTAATTTTGTATTCTAAATAAACTATCAGATGGATTATCATTTGTTTAAAGAAAGCCCGTTCAAAACTCTAATTTCGTTCCATAAACTCATTGAAGCTTTAGAGAAAATCGCAGTTACTAATGTCGATTACCGCTCAAATTATGCGAAAGCTTTATTGAAAGAAATAGAACCTTTTCCTGAATTCAAAACTGGAATCGAGGATTTGAATTTAATTCCTGAAAACGAAACTCTGATAAACTATTTATTAGCTGATCTTTTCCCTACCGCGCTGACTCAAAACGAAATTAAAGCGGCTACCATTCCTTTTCAGAACTTTACGTTCAATTACTCCGAAAGATTCAAAAAAATACTTCAAAATGCCGGAAGAACATTTGATATGACTATCAGGGATTTTAATCAAAATCAATTCTACATCATGAATTGTATTTTGATTTTGAATACCTTTTATAATCAGCATTTTGATTTTAACAGACCTTTATTTTACGATATCCCAGATGCAAATGGCATCATGAAGCATTATAGAATTTTATATAATGCTGATTTTATGGAAATCATCCCTACTGATAAATCAATAACATTATCTGCTGAAGATATAGATTTATTGATGGATAATTATGATAATATCGATTTGTGGAAAGAAAAATTCCCTTCTGAAAGCTGGATTTTAAAAGGCTTTGGTATCGTATCACTATTTGACGCATCTATTGAAAGTGCAATCTCAAATTTGAAAAGTAGTCTTTTAAAATCAGAAAAACATCAGACGGATAGTAGTAATGATTTTGAAACTATTTTTCGCTCTATTTTTAAAGTTTCAGATTTGAAAGTTGGTTTTATCATTTACAATGAAGAAGATGAAAAGTTTGTTAAGCCTCCCTATGATGATAAAAAAATAGACAGTTTTATTCTACACGACATGCAAGAAGTCGATTGTAAAAATGCACTTTTTGGTTGCTCATTGGAAAATATTTTGGAACAAAATAAACCGTTTGTAATTTCAAATGTTGAAAAATTTGCCAAAACATCAGAAAATGAAAAACTGGGAGAACATTTTTTAAAACTCAATATTCAAAGCTGTATTCTTGCTCCGGTGATAAAAAACGGTAAACTTTTGGGCATCATAGAATTAGTTTCGGGAAAACCAAGAGAACTTAACAGCATTAATGTAAACAATCTGGATTTGATTTTACCATACGTGGTAGACACATTAGAGCGTTACAAAAATGATATGCAACACCAAATAGAAGCTATCATTCAAAGAGAATATACAGCCATACACCCAAGTGTTTATTGGAAATTCAGAAGAGAAGCGCTTAAATATTTTCAGACTAATAATCCAAATAAAGACTATATTTTCAAGGAAATCGTGTTTAAGGAAGTATACCCTTTGTATGGTCAAATAGACATTAAAGGTTCATCTAATCATAGAAATGAAACGGTAAAAGAAGATTTAAAAAATCAACTGGGTGCTCTTATAAAAATCTTTGAAAATCAAAATTCAAATACTAATTTGGTTTTATTGGAACAACGAAAGTTTGAATTGCAATCATTTTACAATCAATTGGAATTCCCTTTAAAAGCGGATACCGAACAACAAATTCAACTTTACATAGAAAAAGAAATTCATCCTATTTTAAGGAATACAAAAACTAATGCGCTAGGTGAAACGCTGGAGCAAAATTACTTTGAAAGTCTAGATGAAAAAACAGGAATGTTTTACCATTCGAGAAAGAAATTTGACAATGCCATGTCTATTGTCAATAAAAAATTAGCTTCTATTCTGGATAAAAAACAAGTTGAAGCACAAAATATTTTTCCGCATTATTATGAGCGTTTCAAAACCGATGGTGTGGAACACAATCTTTATATAGGTTCATCAATTACGCCAAGTAAAGATTTTGATAGTATGTATCTTCATAATTTGAGATTATGGCAATTGCAAACCTTGTGCGAAATGGAGCTGGAACACCATCAACTCAAATCTACTTTGCCTTATGAACTTGATGTAACTTCGTTGATTTTAGTGTTTAGTTCTGCTATTTCTATCCGATTTAGAATGGATGAGAAACGTTTTGATGTTGACGGTACCTACAATGCCCGTTACGAAGTAGTAAAAAAACGTATCGACAAAGCCAATATCAAAGGAAGCAAAGAGAGAATTACCGAAAAAGAAAAAATTACAATTGTCTATTCCCATAATAATGAGGAAACAGAATATTTGAATTATATCAAATTTCTACAATTTAAAAAAGTATTGGAACCAACCATCGAACAATTTGAAGTGGAAGAATTACAAGGCGTTTCGGGTCTAAGAGCAATCAGGGTAAAAGTGATTAATGATATTAAAGAACAAACGCCCAAAAACTTTTCTTACCAAGATTTACTGGATGAATTGAATTAAGTACCAACCATTTTAAACGCAATTACAAAAGCAATTACCGAGATTATAATTCCTATCATGAAAAAATTATAGGCAACTCTTAATAAACGGTATTTTTTCTCGAGAACTAATCCCAGAAAATATAAATCCTTAATCATGGAGTTATAAAGGTATTCCCTATCTTTCATCATTTCGTTCATAGCCCATTGGTATTCATCCAAAGGCATTTTATAGAAGTTTCCAAAGAATAGTAAATTCACTTTTTTATTTTCAATATCTTGTCGTGTAAAAACTCCTTTCGTCACTTTTGGTCGTGTGGAAAGTATGGCGAAAATAATAGTAATAACACTGGAAATCAGCATGATGAAAGTAGGAACCATCAGATGAACATTTTTTGGACTGTCTAATTTTGGAATCAACGTAGAAAGCGCTATCGAAATAATAATAGCATTTACAGAGAGTAAAATATTGGCTTTACTGTCAGCAATTCCGCTTAAACTGGTATGATTATTCAATGTTACCCTAAATAAAGTATCAACCGCTCGTTCCGGTTTTTCTTCTTTTTCTCTTTTTTTATATTCTTTATCTGGTTCGTTATTCGTTTTCAAGTTCATTTTTTTTATTTTTTTCTGAAGACGTTTTATGTTTTTCTCCTTTAAAGGTTGCCAATTTTCAATGGCATAATCCGTATAAAACCGATGAATATTAGCTAAAAAATTGAAGTTCTCTACAGCCCAATCTTTATCAGTAAAAGATTTTCCTTCTATATTTCTCCATTCGTTTCTTAACCCTTCACAGCTAAAAATATAATCATCACTCAAAATATGGAAATAATCGGCATCTTTTATTATTCTTTCAAAAAGGGTTTTGGGAACATACTCCTTTTCGGTGGCTTTGATTAATCCTGCCACTTTCTCAATATAGTCCGCAGATTTTCCGTTTTTTGTTAAAAAATCAGAAGCTATTACAATGCTTGAATCTTCATGATTACTGCAACCCGTTATATATCCTGTGTCATGAAACCAAGCGGCAACAACTAAAACCTCTTTATCATAAGTAGTTATACCTTCACTATCAGCAAGTGTAACAACAGCATTAACTACATCACGGGTGTGATTAAAATTATGGTAAGTATATGAATGAGAAAGTTTATCTTTGAGCAATTTACTAACAAAATTTTCTACTTGTTCAATAAGGTTCATACAGGAATTTTTACACTACTAAAATATGAAATTGTTTTCGGATAATCGTTTTATAACTTCAAATAAAGCAGTTTTTATATTATTTGCTTCGGGATTCATTTTTCAATCGTGTGCAACACATCACGCACAATTTGGTAAAAAAATCAAAAATCCGGTACTACAAAACGGAACAGATAGCTCAAAAATTGCACATACTTTTTATTTAATTGGTGATGCAGGAAATGCCAATGAAGAAAAAGCACAACAAACAATGGGTTTACTGGAAGATCGATTAAAAAAAGCAAACAATAATACAACTCTTTTATTTCTTGGCGATAATATTTATCCAAAAGGATTACCCAATACGGATCATACAAATGAGCGAATTATTGCTGAAACCAAATTAAAAAATCAACTTCAATTATCTAAAGACTTTAAGGGTAAAACTATTTTTATTCCCGGAAATCACGATTGGTACAGCGGAATAAAAGGTCTGGAACGCCAAGCAAAATTTGTAACGGAATATTTAAACGATAAAAAATCATTTTTGCCCAGAAAAGGCTGTGGGATTGATGATGTAGAAATCAATAAAAACCTAACTTTGATTACTATCGACAGTCAATGGTTTCTGGAAGACTGGGATAACAGCCCCACTATAAACGATGATTGCACTATAAAATCAAGAGAAGCTTTTTTTAATGAGTTAGAAGATATTCTGAATAAAAATCAGGAGAAAACAATAATTCTGGCGTTACATCATCCACTAATGAGTAATGGAACACACGGTGGCCAGTTTTCATTGGAAAAACAACTATTCCCATTAGAACAAAAAATTCCGCTTCCTGTGTTAGGTTCCGTTATCAACTTTGTCCGAAAAACATCTGGAATAAGCCCGCAAGACATTCAAAACAAAGACTATACTATTTTCATAAAACGCATAAAAACACTATTGCAGAGTCAGGATAATGTTATTGTGGTTTCTGGTCACGACCATAATTTACAATACATTGAGAAAGACAATATCAAGCAAATTATAAGTGGTGCCGGATCAAAATCAGAGGCTGCAAAAGCCGTTTTTCCAAATGATTTTTCTTATGGTGGAAATGGGTATGCCGCATTAAGCATTTATGAAAATGGAGCTGCAAAAGTTTCTTTTTACGGAAAAGAAAACAACAAAGAAAAACTGATTTTCGAACAATTTATAGTGGCTAAAAAAGATGATTTCAGCACCAAAAATTTTCCGACTTCATTTGCTAAAACTACCTCTGCGACCATCTATTCAGAAAAACAAACAGATAAAAATGCATTTTATAGATTCCTTTTCGGGAAGCATTATCGAAAGTATTACAGCTTACCGATAGAAGTAAAAACAACAACGATTGACACTCTTTTTGGTGGTTTAAAACCAAAACGTGCCGGTGGCGGACATCAATCCAGATCATTGCAAATTGTTAACAAAAACGGAAAAGAATATGTAATGCGCGCCTTGAAAAAAAGCGCTTCTCGTTTTCTGCAATCGGTAGCTTTTAAAGACCAATTTATCGAAAATGAATTTGAAGATACGTATGCCGAGAATTTTTTACTTGATTTCTACACCACTTCACATCCTTACCTGCCTTTTGCTGTTGGGAATTTAGCCGAAAAAATTGGTGTCGCACATTCAAATCCTGTTTTATATTATATTCCTAAACATAAAGCTCTAAAAGATTTCAATGCAAATTTTGGTGATGAATTGTATATGGTGGAAGAGCGTCCTACTGATAGTCAAATAGACGTAAAAAGCTTTGGGAATCCTACAGCAATAATCAGTACGGAAGATGTATTGAAGAACCTTCATAAAGATGAAAAATATGTCATTGACGAAGAGGAATATATCAAAGCACGATTATTTGATATGCTCATTGGAGATTGGGACAGACATGAAGATCAATGGCGTTGGGGAGAATATAAAGTGGGCAAAAAAATAATTTACAAGCCCATTCCTAGAGATCGTGATCAGGCATTTACAAATTATGATGGAGCATTGCTGACTCTTTTGATGAATATGCCGTCATTACGCCACATGCAAACCTTTAATGAGAAAATTAAAAATGTAAAATGGCTGAATCGTGAACCTTATCCATTGGATCTTGCTTTTCTAAAAACTGCCAATGAAAAAGATTGGTTACAACAAGCCAAATACATTCAGGAAAACCTTTCGGATAGTGCTATAGAAAATGCATTTAATAATCTGCCAAAAGAAGTTCAGGAGGAAACTATAGCAGACATAAAACGTAAATTAAAAATACGAAAAACAGAATTACAGCGCTATGCATCTGACTATTATAGAGTGCTTCAAAAAACAGTTTTAATTGTTGGTACCGATAAAAAAGACAAATTTATAATCCGTCAGACAGCAAAAAATAAAATTGATATTGAAGTGTATCGTTTAAAAAATGAAGGAGATGAATTGCTGTACACAAAAGATTTTGTTGCTGCAAACACAAAAAATATTTGGATTTATGGATTGGATGATGATGATATTTTTGAAGTAAAAGGAAACGCGAAATCAGACATAAATATTCGATTAATTGGAGGACAAAACGAAGATTCCTATACTGTAGAAAATGGAAAAAAGGTAAAGATTCATGATTTTAAATCAAAAACGAATACCTACGTTTTAGATTCAAAAACCAGAGTTCTTTTGTCTGATGATTATGAAGCCAGTCTTTATGATTATGAAAAGCCTAAATACAATGCTTTTTCAGGATTACCAAATATTGGTTTTAATCCTGATGATGGTGTCAAAATAGGTTTTATTACCAACTACACCATCAATAAATTCAATCAAAATCCGTACACGCAAAAACACATTTTAAAAGCAAATTACTTTTTTGCCACAGACGGATATGAACTTATTTACAATGCACATTTCCCGAAGTCTATTGGCAAATGGGATTTAGATTTGGAAAGCCAATTCACGAGTCCAAATTTTACAATTAATTATTTTGGCACTGGAAATGAAACCGTAAACAATAATGAAACTTTCGGAATGGATTACAACCGCGTGCGCATCCGAATGCTGAAAGTTCTGCCATCAATCAAAAAAGTGGGTAAATATGGAAGTACAATCCATTTCCAAACTTCCTTTGAGCAAATCAGCGTGGAGGAAACCAATAATCGATTCATAAACATTCCCGGAATCGTAAATCCTGCTATTTTTGACAGTCAACAATTTGCAGGAGCAACACTTAAATACAGTTTCGAAAATTATGACATCCCTTCATTTCCTTCTATGGGAATGGGATTTTCTATAGCTGGAACATGGAAAATGAATTTGAATGATGCAAAAAGAAATTTTCCTTCATTAGAAAGTAAACTGAATTTCAACCATAAAATTGATGCCAATGGCAAAGTAGTTTTGGCGACTATTTTGAAAGGGAAAATGTTGCTAAATAACAATTTCGAATTTTATCAAGCTGCGGTTTTGGGAGGTGATTATGACTTAAGAGGTTTTAGAAACGAACGCTTTTTAGGTAATCAATCCTTCTATCAAAGCAGTGATATCCGATGGAATTTAGGAAAAATCAGAAGAAGCGTTTTGCCTATGACTTACGGAATTCTGGGTGGTTTTGATTATGGTAGAGTTTGGCAAAAAGGCGAGGATTCAGATAAATGGCATCAATCTTTTGGAGGTGGATTATGGCTCAACGGTCTGAATGTAGTTACAGCCAGAATCACTTATTTTAAAACTGCCAATGAGGAAGCCCGAATTGCTTTTGGTTTAGGATTTGGGTTTTAGTTTTTTGATACTTACCTCATAAACATTCCCTCCAATGCTTTTGGATCTTTCATCGGCAATAAAAAGTCTGTCATTATCAATAAAAGAAGCCGCTTCTTTTTGGGAAAAATGATCTAATTCTAGGATAGTTTTTGTTCCTTTTAGAAAATTATCACCTTCGAAACTTTCGAATAAAAAAACTTTATCATGAGTCAAAACAGCAACTTTGGACTCATCAGGACTTATTGTTGCAGCTGTAATTGCACAATGATTGTAATTGTCACAAGTTTTGAATTCCCCCATTAAAACTGCCTGATAAAAACCTGCCGTATTGGGGATTTTGTATAAAAAAGCGGTTCCGTCAAAACCTTTGCTTCGATTTTTGGTGAAGAGGTAGAAATTATTTTTAAACTCAAAAAAACCTTCTACATCATAGAACATTTCTGTTTTTTTAGGAGGAAAATCTTTTTGTTCCGGATACTCAAATGAAATTTTGTAAGCCGGAATTGCACTTTCAGTAGCTAAAGAATTTTTATCAATTTTATAAATACTCAAATCCTTTCTTTCATTGTCATTGTTGCCAAAATCTCCAATATATAGATTTCCATCTTTGTCTTTAGTAATATCTTCCCAATCAATATTCTCTGTGTTTTCGATGGTTATCGTTTTTTCAATTTTGCCATTTACAAAATTCAGTCCATAAATTTCATTCGCATTGCCGCTGTCTTCCAGTGACCAAAGCAAATTACTTGATGTCAAATAAGTAATTCCCGAAACTTCTTTTAGCTTTTTAGGTAGCGAATAAACTGTTGTCAAAGCACCTGAATCTTGTTGACAAGACAAAAAAGTAAAAACAGATAAGATGAAAATATAGTTTCTCATAGTTGAATTAATGTAAATTATAAATTTATAAAAAGACTAAAATTCCGTTTTAAATAAATTTGTGTTTTTAAAGTTTCTCGTAATAAATTCAAAAGCAGCACTCATGATATTACCCATAGATTTTGCTTTTTTAAAATTCAAATCATTCGTGTAACGGTACAATTCTAACTGCAATTGCTTCAAATGTTCTTCTGGAGCAATAACATCATTTCCCATAATTTGCAATAATCTTTTGATACGATTCTCGGCAGAATGAATTCTTTTGGCAAGAACCGCTCTTTCTTCGTCTTTGTATTGCTCGATTGAACTGTTTTGAAGTTTGTCTTTAACTAATTTTACCATTGGATAATTTTCTTTGAAAAATTGAGGTCGGTAGACTTTAAAATTCCCTTCGTAACATTGCTGGTCAAAATCGATAGCACGTATTTTATAAACAACGTGGTCAAAATCATGTGTAGGAACAATTACATAATTATAGGAACGCATGTCTCCCAATAATCGTATCATGCAACGCTCGTTGAATTTCACAAACTCTTTTGCAATTTGTGATTTTTCAGTTTCGGTACAATCTGCCAAAAGTGTTTTTATAAAAACATCACCAGGAATTCCCATGATATGCTCCTCTATCAAAGTGTCATTGTACACTAAAAAATTTATTTTATCCGGAGATAAAATATGTTCTAATTCAAGTCCGTAAATACGGGAAGCATCTGCTTTCTTGATATAAAAATGAGTGTAATTGTCATTCAGAATATTTCTGACTTTTATTCGAAATGGCTTCGAGTTCCCAAAAGTGCAGTAGTCAATGGAATCCACATTCAAAAATTTAATAATCCCCAGATTACCATCAGAATGGAGCAAGGAATAGATTTTTTTTAGATTCAAATCAATTTCTTGCCTTTCAAATTCGTTATAATACACCCGAATCCATAAAGTATCTTCGTCATTTTTATCATAAACGTTCACAGATCCTGAAAAACGCAATAAGTCATCGTAAAAAATAGAAACTTTTGATAAACGGTCAAAACGCTCCAAGTATTCCAAAAGTGATTTGTTTATGGGATAGGATGGTTTTTTAAAAAGCATTACTGGCTCACTACTCATTTGAAAAATAATTTGTTACAAAATTACAATAAATTAAGTCGTTGAAGGGTATTCCTTTTTAAATATGTGTTTTCAAACTACTTAGTAATCAGAAATGAAAAAGGGTTTCGAATACCATTTTGATTTTCTGTTTTAAAACCAAATAAAGGTATACCATAAGCACTAAAAAAGACTAAAAAATCAAAAATAAACCATAACTACTTAATTATTAGATATAAAAAATGGCTTTTATATTTTTTTAAAATTTATAATAAAAAACGCAAACAACTAAAAAAGAACGTATTACATTTTTTTAAATAAAATAAAATTACAAGTCAGTAGTTTTTTATGTTAAAAATAGTTAGCTCAAAGATTTAAATTTTATATTTGATTATCCCCAAGACTATTAAAAATATATAAACCCTACTGATGATAGATAAGCTTGAACTCTATTTCAAGGCCGCGCAATCAGCCAAAATTGGAATATGGAAAATGAACCTGCAAACCAATGACGTTTTTTGGGATGCTGTTACGAAATGTATTCTTGAAGTTCCTGAAGATTTTGAACCGGTAAATGGAAACGGCATAAATTTTTATACAGAAGGTGAAAATAGAGATCGAATTAAGGTACTTATCGAAAAAGCGATCAATGAAGGAATTTCATTTAATGATAAATTTCAGATTACTACAGCTAAAAACAACATCAGGTATATTGAATGTATTTGCCAAGTAGAAATTATTGACGGAAAACCTCTAAATTTATTGGGTACATTCCAAGACATAACAAATGAACAGAATCTAATCAATGAGCTACAGTTAAATGTAGAAAAATTTTCTTCGATTTTTTCCAGTGCCAATGATGCCATTTTTATTATTGACACGTCAAATGGGGTAATTACTGACTGTAATCCCCGATCATCAGAACTTACTGGATACAATAATTCTGAATTAAAGGGTTTACATAATTCAAAATTATTTCCGGTTGAGTTAAGGACAGAGCTTCGGTTATTCTTGAAATATAATCTAACACGAAATGAATATACCGTAAATGAAACGTATATCAAAACAAAATTAGGAGAAACAATTCCTGTTGAAATAGCTTCCGGAAAAATATTTCAAGTCGACAACATAAAGTATTTAGTTTGTTTCATTAGAGACATTAGCGAAAGAAAGAACGTTGAAGCTAAATTGAGTTTACTATCGCTTGCGGCTTCTGAAACTACAGATACCATTGTAATAGCAAATGAAAAAGGAGAAGCAGTATGGGCAAATCAAGCCTATTTAGATCTTACCGGTTTAAATATGGAGGAAATAATAGGAAAAAAACCTGGTTATTTATCCAAAGGCCCTGAAACTGATTTAAACGCTTCATTATTAATGAGAAAAGCAATTAAAAACAAAGAAAGTATCAAAATCACAATACTTAATTACAATAAAAAAAACGAGAAATATTGGTTTGAATTAAATATAACTACCGTGTTTGACAGTAATAATAATTTCATCAATTTTGTTGGTGTTGGTAGAAACGTAACCCAACGAATTGAAAAAGAGTTTGAACTTAAACGCTTATTGGATGTAACCAGTAGTCAAAACAATAAATTATATAATTTTACCCATATTGTTTCCCACAACATACGCTCACACACAAGTAATTTATCAATGGTAGTGGATGTAATTGAAAATACCGATGATATTGATGAAAAACTTTCTTATTTTGATTTATTTAAAGAAGGAACAGAAAAACTATCAGAATCAATTGAATATTTGAATGAAATTATTACCATTCAACAAAAAACAAATATTGAAAAGACTAAGATTCAGTTAAAAAATGAAATTGAAAAAACAAGAATGGCTTTAAGTTTAGCCATAAAAGATAGTCAAATAACGATTACGCATACAATTCCAGAAAATCTGATTGTTAATGTAATTCCAGCATACTTAGATAGCATTTTGCTGAATTTATTCACAAATGCCATTAAATATAAATCTCCTGACCGGAAAGCTACTTTAGAAATTAGTTACGAAATCATTAAAGATTACACTATTATTAACTTTAGAGACAATGGGTTAGGCTTAGATTTGAAAAAAAATAAACATAAACTTTTTGGGATGTATAAAACATTTCATGGTAACGAAAATGCAAAAGGAATTGGATTATTTATAACCAAAAATCAACTCGAAGCTATGGATGGAAAAATTGAAGTTGAAAGCGAAGTGGGTCACGGTACTAATTTTAAAATTTATTTAAATGAACAATAAATTAACATACATTATCGATGATGACAAACTAACCGTGAAATTGATGAGTATTCTCATCTCTAAAAGTAAGTTTTGCGAAGAAATCCATTCCTTTAATAATGCTCAATTTGCCATTGATAAATTAAAAGAAAATTGGGATGATAGTGAAATTCTACCTGATGCTATTTTACTTGATTTAAATATGCCGGTGATGGATGGATGGCAGTTTTTGGATGAATTTATTCATTTACCTATAAAAAAAGAAATTTCAATTTTTATCATGACCTCGTCAATCGACCCTGCTGATATAGAAATGGCAAAAAAATATGATGTGATAAAAGATTATATCATGAAACCTATCACTGCAAACAAATTAGATATGCTATGCAAACTAATTTCAAAAATAAACTAATTTAAGTTTAGCAGTAACAATTTCCTATCTTGTTCGTCCTATTATTAAATCAAAAAGATGAACCCATTGGAAACTATACTTTCTATCAAAAATATCAACAAACGTTATGGCTCACTTCAAGCCTTAAAAAACGTTTCTTTCGACATACATAAAGGCAATGTATACGGAATTTTGGGCCCTAACGGAAGCGGAAAATCAACAACTTTAGGCATTGTTTTAAACGTAGTTAACAAAACCTCCGGAGAATACAGCTGGTTTAGCGGTTCAATGGAAACGCATGAGGCTCTAAAAAAAGTAGGTGCCATTATAGAAAGACCAAATTTCTATCCTTACATGACTGCTAAGGAAAACTTAGAACTGGTTTGTAAAATTAAAGGAATCAACTATGCAAAAGTCAATGAAAAACTTGAATTAGTAGGTTTAGTAGATCGACAAAACAGTAAATTCAGTACTTTTTCTTTGGGAATGAAACAGCGGTTAGCCATTGCTTCTGCCCTACTGAATGATCCAGAAATTTTAATTCTTGATGAACCCACAAACGGTTTAGACCCTCAAGGGATTCATCAAATTAGAGACATCATTAAACAAATTGCCTCAAAAGGAACTACTATTTTACTCGCTTCTCATTTATTGGACGAAGTAGAAAAAGTATGTACCCATGTTTTGGTTTTAAGAAAAGGCGAAATCCTATACACTGGTTTAGTGGATGGTATGTCAGCAAATGAAGGCTTTTTTGAATTGCAAGCTGATGATACTGAAAATTTAATCCTGGCGGTTACAACTCATCCTGCAATTAAAAATGTAGTAAATGAGGAAGGGAAAGTTTTAGTTTATTTAAAAAATGATTTGGAAGCTAAGGAATTGAATCGATTTCTTTTTGAAAAAAATATCGTACTAAATCATTTGGTAAAACGTAAAAACAGCTTAGAGGAACAATTTTTAGAACTGACTAAAAATCAATAACAATTTCAATTAGAATTTCAATACAAATAAATTCTAAAAATCCAATAGTCTAACAATCTAATACTCTAAAATGAAAAGATTACTCTCAATAGAATTACAAAAAATTTGGAAAAACAAAGCCAGTCGTGTTTTAACATTGGCTTATTTTATTCTCTTAACTTTCATAGCTTTAATAGCTTCCATAAAATTTGATCTTGGTATTTTTAAATTTCACCTTGCTGAAATGGGAATTTTTAATTTCCCTTTTATATGGCATTTCAACACCTATATCGCGGCCATATTAAAATTATTTTTAGCGATAGTAATTGTCTCCATGATGGCAAATGAGTATAGTTATGGAACACTAAAACAAAACTTAATTGATGGAATGAGTAAAAAAGAATTTATTCAATCTAAATTTCTAACGGTCGTTTTGTTTGCTACAGTATCCACTATTTTTGTTTTTATAATGTCACTCATTTTAGGGCTTAGCTATTCTTCCTACACTGAATTTAGTATCGTTTTCTCTGATTTAGAATACCTTTTAGCTTATTTTGTCAAACTGGTTGGTTTTTTCTCATTCTGTTTATTTTTAGGAATATTGGTAAAACGTTCTGCTTTTGCACTTGGATTTCTTTTGGTTTGGAATATCATCGAAGGAATTATCAATGGTGTTTTGACTTTTAAAGTATTCCCAAATAGTACGACGGCAGCATCAATTACTCAGTTTTTGCCTTTGCAATCCATGTCGAATTTAATAGTGGAACCTTTTAGCAGATTATCAGTCGTAAAAAATCTGGGAACCCAAATTGGTTTGGATAATATTAAAGAATACGATGTGAGTATATCGTCTATTATTATTGTATTATTTTGGACTGCGATTTTCATTTTCCTTTCCCATCGATTATTAAAAAATAGAGATTTGTAGTATCTTTACACATGATGAAATGTGTAAAAATAATATTATTTTATATTTTTATTAGTTGCGCTGTATGTGATGCAACCGCACAATCTATTTCAGTAAATGACTCTTTTACGGCACAACAACTTGTTGAAAATATTTTAGTTAATAGTTCTTGTGCTAATGTTTCTGCTATTAGTGTAAAAGGAGATACATTTTCCGGTGGTCAAAACAGCTACGGGTATTTTAATTCCGGAGCAAGTAGTTTTCCTTTTACACAAGGCGTTCTTCTGAGTACTTGGAGTAGCAAGAATTCTGAAGGTCCCTACGTTTCCACTCGAGGAGGAGGAAATAAATCATGGTTAGGTGATTCAGATTTAGAGCAAGCATTAGGAATAACAAATACAATAAATGCCACAATTTTAGAATTTGATTTCGTTCCATTAACTAATTTTATAAGTTTTAATTACATCTTTGCATCTAATGAGTATCAATCTTATTTCCCTTGTGAATTTTCTGATGGATTTGCCTTTTTAATCAAAGAAATTGGCACAAGCACTTATGAAAATTTAGCCGTGCTACCCAATACTACAACTCCTGTTTCATCCGTAAATGTTCACCCCTTAATAAATCCAATTACTGATACTCAAGGAAACGTTAGACCTGGTTGTCCATCAATAAACGAAACTTACTTTAACGGATTTAACAATCTCTCCAGTCCTATAAATTACAGTGGTCAAACTAAGGTATTAACAGCGCAAACAAATGTTGTAGCAGGAAAAACATACCATATAAAACTAGTAATTGCTGATGATGAAAATGAAGATTATGACTCAGCAGTTTTTCTTGAAGCAGGTAGTTTTTTGCCAAAAATTGATTTGGGACCAGACCGATTATTAGCGACAAACAATCCTATTTGTTTTGGCGAAAGCTATATTATAAACCCTAATTTACTATCTGGCTATACTTATAAATGGTTTAAAGACAATGTTGAATTGACAGATACTTCTCCTACTTATACCGTTACAAGTCCTGGTATTTACAGAGTTGAAGTACTATTGACACCCAGCTGTATTGCTACCGAAGACATAAAATTTGAATTTACTTCAGAAATTGATTTGAATGACACCTCGCTTTCGCAATGCGACATTGATAATGACGGAATATCTATTTTTAACTTAACTAAAGTCGATGCCATTGTAAAAAACAATAATAGCAATTTAAGTCCTGTTGTTTATTATGAGACTTTGGTCGATGCTCAAGGACAAATTAATCCAATTGCTAATCCCACAACATATAGCAACAAATTAGTTAACCAGTCTGTATTTGCAAGAGTGAGCAATTCATTTAAATGCGCAAATTATGCCGAGGTAAGGCTGATTATTTCCAATAACGCTATTGCAGTTCAAAATCCAATTTCAACTTGTGACACTGATGGTACAAATGATGGTTTATCACAATTTGATTTAAACACTCAAGTAACGCCACAGGTAGTTATGGGTTTACCAGCCGGCTTAATTGTAGAGTATTATTTAAACCCAACGGATGCCATAGCCCAACAAAATCAGTTATCAAATATTTTTAAAAACACTGTGGAAACCCAACAAATTATTTATGCCCGAATCGTAAATGGTCCTGACTGTTATGCAATTACTCCCATTACACTTGTAGTAAACACCTTTGACCCTCCAAATTTTCAAGATGAAACTTTTGTTTTGTGCGAGACAAGCTCGATTAACCTAACCGTAAATTCTGGGTTTTCTAGCTATTTGTGGAATACTGGAGCGACTTCAAACACCATAACAGTTAATACTCCGGGCGATTATTCAGTAACCGTTACGAGTTTTGATGGTTGCCAAAAAACAAAAAAACACCTTGTAGCTGTTTCTGGAATTGCTACAATTACCGGAGTAACAGTGAATGATTTTGAAAGAAATGAAAATTCAATATCAATTGAATATACTGGAATTGGAGATTATGAATTTTCTATAGATGGATCTTATTTTCAGGATAGTCCAATGTTTAACGGAGTTGCACCCGGAGAATATTTAGTTTATGCCAGAGATAAAAATGGCTGTGGTTTATCAATTCCGTTTGTGGCATATGTTTTAGATTACCCACGTTATTTTACGCCTAACAACGATGGTTATAATGATATTTGGCAAATTAAAAATCTGGATAATTTACCTCAATCAACTTTATTCATTTTTGACCGTTACGGAAAATTATTAAAACAATTAGTCTCTTCAGATATAGGATGGAATGGTACTTTTAACGGATTTACATTGCCCACAGATGATTATTGGTTTCATTTGAATTTAGAAAACGGCAAAATAATAAAAGGTCATTTTTCATTAAAAAGATAATCTAAATTTTGCTATTTTTAGCAAATGAAAAAAATATTACTATTACTCATTACCCTTTTTTCCATAAGTTGTTTTTCGCAGTTTAGCAAAACACACTATATCCCGCCATTGACCTGTGCAACAAATTTAGCAGGTGATCATTATTTATATATATCAACACCAAGCACTTCCGATGTTAATTTTAAAATTATAGAAAACGGAGGTAGCATAATTACTGGTGTAGTCAAAAATACTACTCCGTATATCTATTCTATTGGTCAAGGACAAAACACACAGTTGTTCACTCCAAAAACTAATATTGGAATTGTAACCAACAAAGGATATATAGTTGAGGCCGAAGATTTAATTTATGTAAGTGTTAGGGTTAATGCTGGTTTTTCTTCTCAAAATAATTCCTATAATCATGCGGGTGGACTTGTCTCAAAGGGAAATAGTGCCTTAGGGAGAGAATTTAGGCTAGGAGCCATGCTAAATCCGGTTTACGATCAAAGTGTATTAAATTTTGCTTCGATACTATCAACAGAAAATAATACTAAAGTCACTATTTCAAACATTCCAATAGGGTCAATACTATCAGATGGAACCATTATAGCTGGACCTATAACTGTTACTTTAGGCAAAAATGAAAGTTATATTCTGGCTTTGGAAAATTATAACAATACAGTTTCTAACAGTTCAACTATGATTGGTGCCTTAGTAGAATCTGATAAACCTGTAGTTGTCAATTCGGGTTCTTTTGGAGGTAGTAACAGTACTATTGTTAATACTCAAGGAAATCCCATTGGCAGAGATGTAGGTTTTGACCAAATTGTTCCAACCGAAAAAACCGGTACAGAATATATATTTGTAAAAGGACTTGGAACTGATGAATTAGAGCGAGTTTTATTAATTGCTAATGTTGACAATACCAAAGTTTTCGTTAATGGATCAGCGATAGCTTTTGCCACTATTAATAAAGGACAATATACCGTTATTGACGGAAGCCAATTTATAGATGGCAATTTACACGTCTTAACCTCTGAAAACGCATCTGCTTATCAGAGTATTGGTGGAGATTTTTCATCAGCAAATCAAAATTTATTTTTTGTACCGCCCTTAAATTGTGCTACGCCAAGCATTGTTGATAATATCCCTTCTATTGAATCGATAGGAAATACACTTTATAATGGTGGATTAAATATTGTAACCGAAGCAGGTGCAACTGTAACCATAAACAACATTGCTATCTCAAGCCCTCCTGTAGCTGTAACAGGAAATACAAATTATGTGAGATATACCGTTTTTAATCAAACTGGGAATATTGCTGTAAAATCTACTAGGCAAGTTTATGTTTCTTACTTTGGAACAAATGGCGCGGCTACTTATGGCGGTTATTATTCAGGTTTTGATACGAAACCAGAAATAGTAACTGATAAAATTACAGTGTCTAATTCAGCATGTATCCCAAATGTTGTTTTAAAAATTAGTACTTTATCATCATACGATACTTTTCAGTGGTATTTTAATGACAATCCAATTATGGGTGCAAATTTAAATTCATACACCCCTACTCAACCTGGTTATTATCAGGTAAAAGGAAGTATTGTGGGTTGCCCGACTACAGTTCCTATTTTCTCTGACAAGATTCCGGTCAGCGACTGCCCATTAGATTCAGATAATGATGGAACTAATAATAATATTGATATCGACTTAGATAATGATGGTATCCTAAACAATCTTGAAGCCAATATTTCGCTGTTAAACCAGTCAAATACTACCTCAAGTTCTGATTATACTGCTACAATTACGGGAAGCGGAACCATTACGGGAAAACCATTTTACGGATTTGTTTCAGAAGTTCCTGCTGGTATAACAAATAATGTTACTTACAATCTGAATCTCACAAAAAATGAGACTATCAACATTCGCTATATAGCACAAGACAATCCTACGCAAACTACCGCTATTACAGAATATATAAACGCAGATGGTGATTTTATTTTACAAGTGCAGGCAGATAAAACCATTACTTTAACAAATCCACAAAATCAATTGCTTGTTGATACTAATTATGATGGGATTTTTGAAAGTGGCGTAACCGAGTTTTCTTCCTTCGAAATCCGATTTAGATTAAATAGTACAACACCATTAACGCCTGGTTTAGGTAGCTTTCAGTTTTCTTCTTATCTCACTAATTCAGTAAAATTAACTCATAATAATCTATCCGAAACAGCTGTTAATAAAGCTATTTTCATGATTAACCGTACAGAAAATTTTGATTCTGATTCTGATACGATTCCAGATTTATTAGACATAGACAGTGATAATGATGGAATTCCTGATACTATTGAAGCACAAGGAAAAGGTTTTAAAATCTTTTCTGGAACTGATTCAAATAAAGATGGCCTTGACAATGCTTTTGAACCCGGATTAACACGAATTAACACAGACAATGACGTCTTCAATACTTTTTCTGTTGTTTATGATTTACTAGATTTAGACAGTGATAACGACGGAATTTTTGACTTAATTGAATCAGGCAGTACTGCAATTGATCTTAATAACGATGGAATTATAGACGGCCCAACTGCTATTTTTGGTACAAATGGTTTATTTGACGGACTTGAAACGAGTCCGGATAGTGGTAAACTAAATTATACCGTTACTGACACCGATTCAGATGGAACATTTAATCACATCGATTTGGATAGTGATAATGATGTTTGTTTTGATGTTATCGAGGCTGGTTTTAATGACCCTAACAATGATGGAACAGTAGGAAATAATCCCGTTACTGTTAACGGCAAAGGAAAAGTAACGAGCGGTGTGGGTTATACAACTCCAAATAACAATTATGTAATTGCGGCGCCAATAGCAATCACATCTCAACCTCAGGCAAAACCAACTTGTGAGCTAGAAAACACAACAATTACAGTTCTTGACAATGGTGGAAATACCTATCAATGGCAGTTGTCAACTGACGGAATAACTTGGAACAATATTATAAATAATGCTACTTATCAGAATGCTAAAGCACAAACCTTAACACTGATAAAAGTGACTAACGCAATGAATGGTTATAAATACAGAGTGAAATTGGATAAAATTGGAAATTCATGTGGTTTGATTTCTTCCGAAACTACTTTGACAATTTATACCTTACCTGTAGTCAATACGGTCACAATAGTTCAATGTGATGACGATACAGATGGTTTCTCTGATTTTAATTTAACGATAAAAAATAATGTGATATCGTCAAATTATACTTCCGAAACTTTTACCTATTATACATCACAATTGGGAGCTGAAACAGCTGACATGGGAAAATTAATATCTAATCCTTTAGCTTTTACAAATACAATCTCAGGTGGCATGCCGGTTTGGGCCAGAGTAAAAAACACTAATGAATGTAGTAGTATAGTTCAAATTAACTTAATAGTTTCTACTACACAAATTCCAGCTTCATTCAGTCGTACTTTTTCTACTTGTGATGACTTAGGAGAAGAAAATGATGATACTGATGGAATTGCAACTTTTGATTTTAGTAGTGTAACCACTGATATTTTAGCTATTCTTCCTTCATCGAGTTCTTCTTATTCAATAAAATTTTATAAAAATGAAGCTGATGCCTTTTCAGAGAATGATGAAATAACAAATACATCAAATTATAGAAACGTTGGATATGCAAACGAACAAAAAATTTGGGTTCGTGTGGAAAGCACATCAGACAATGCATGTTATGGTTTGAGTCCAAGAGTTACTTTGACAGTAAATCCAAAACCTAATATTGATACAAACGCTGATTTTGAAGAAAATGAATTAGTATGCTCGAACCTTCCTACTTTCTTTGTGAGATTAGATTCCGGAATTCAAGATGGCACTTCCAGTACTGACTATACGTATGTTTGGACAAAAGATAATGTAGTTTTAACGAATGAGACTGGTGCAACATTGAATGTAAACGCACAAGGTAATTATACCGTAGAAGTTAGTTCAGTAGCTGGTTGTAGTAGAATCCGAACAATAAAGGTGACAGCCTCAGATATAGCAGTAATAACAAGTATTTCAATTATTGATTTATCAGATGTAAACTCAGTTACAGTAAATGTAACCGGACTAGGAGAGTATGAATATAGTCTGGATGCTCCTTCAGGGCCTTTTCAAGATTCTAATTTCTTTGATAATGTAACTGCCGGAATTCATGAAGTATACATTAATGATAAAAATGGTTGTGGAACTGTAAGTAAAACAATTGCTGTGATTGGTGTTCCAAAATTTTTTACTCCAAACGGAGATGGCTACAATGACTATTGGAATGTAAAAGGAGTGAATGAAAATTTCAATGAAAAGTCAGTCATTTATATTTTTGATCGTTACGGTAAGCTATTAAAACAAATTCTTCCTTCTGGTCAAGGTTGGGATGGTACCTTTTTAGGTTTGTCATTATCTTCAGACGATTATTGGTACTCCATAAAATTAGATGGAGGTAGAGAAGTCAAAGGACATTTTAGTTTGAAAAGATAATATACAAGTAATATTGATGATCCGAAATATTACTTTTTTGTAGATATTGACTATATTTGATAGTAATGAAATACTATTATTTATTGTTTATTTTCCTTTTTCTAACTATTCCCTCTTTTGGACAAAAAGAAGCGGCTATATGGTATTTTGGTAATAATGCCGGTCTCGATTTCAATTCAGGAAGTCCAATTGCTTTAACCAATGGTAAATTAAATACTGCCGAAGGATGCACAACCATTTCTGATAAAAATGGAAAACTATTATTTTATACTGATGGATCAATAGTATATGATAAATCACATCAGGTAATGCCAAATGGGTATGGTCTATTTGGCCATAACTCAAGTACTCAGTCAGCTATAATTGTTCCACATCCGAGTAATCTAAACTTATATTATATATTTACAGTAGATCAGCCTAATCCAAAAAATGTAGACGATAATCTCACTAACGACGAGGACCCACCAAATAATGGATTAAATTATTCGTTAGTTGATTTGAGGTTGAATAATGGCTTAGGAGATATCTCTATCAAAGAAAAGAACATTCATCTCATTACTTATGACCCCAGTGATAGTGATGATGTGAAATTTAAATGCTCCGAAAAAATTACTGCTGTTCAACATGGCGATGGCATTTCGTTTTGGGTAATAACCCATTTTAAAAACACTTTTTACTCTTTTAAAATAAGCACATCTGGTGTTGATAAAAAACCTATTCAAACTACCACATCTTTAAATGTACCAACAGGCGGTTATATTTCTAATGCTATAGGCTATCTAAAAACATCTCCAAATGGAAAAAAAATTGCTATGGCAAATTCTTCCTTGAAAGCGACTGATGAATTAGGTCCTAAAGGTGAGATTAGACGAAATACCGGTAATGTATGGTTATTTGATTTTAATGCAGCTACAGGAAAAGTAAGTAATGGTTCTTCTATTCTTAACGGAACTAATCCATACGGTGTAGAATTTTCTTCAAAATCAAGAAAGTTATATATCACAGTAAATTTATTCGATTCTGAAGGAATTTCTTTAGGAAGCTCATTAATTCAATTTAATCTTAAAAGCATGAATATTATTGCTTCGAAAGTAATTGTAAATACTTCATTATATACAGCTGGAGCATTACAACTAGCTCTTGACGAAAAAATATACCGCTCTGGTTACAATTCTAATGGAAATGATAACAGCGATAAATTATCAGTTATAAACAACCCTGAATTAGATGGTTCTAACTGTAATTACTCACAAAACGAAATTGATTTAGGTGGAAAAAAAGCCAAATTAGGCTTACCCCCATTCATCACTTCTTTATTCTTATATTCCTTTAATTATGAATTCAATTGTTTAGGTGGCGCTACTCATTTTTATAGTAACTCTGTCGAAAAAATTGACAGTGTACTTTGGGATTTTGGTGATGGATTTACCTCCACCGATATTGATGCCTATCATACTTATGCTCAAGCTGGTGATTATAAAGTAACACTAATAAAAACTGTAAACGGGGAAGACAGAGAGCCTCTTGAAAAAACAATTACAATTTATGATGCTCCGAAAATACTTTCAACAACTTACAAGTTAACACAATGTGACACACAAGACAGTACTCCTACTGATGGATTAGCTTTATTTAATTTAGCTCTTGCTAATGAGCCAATTAGTTTATATGAAAAAGATTTTAAAGTATATTATTATCATAACGCGAACGATGCTGAAAATGATTTAACTAACACTCAATCCATTCCTGCAAACTATCGAAATAGTGTTCCAGATGAGCTTTTATACGCAAAAGTCACCCAACCAAATTCAAGTTGCTACAGTATAGGAACAGTTATTTTGCATGCTAACAAAAACTTATCATTATTACCTGAAGCAATGCATGAATGTGATCTTGGTGATGGAAAAGGATCATTTGACTTAGAACCGAAAAAAGATTTAATAAAAACCGAATTGAATTTACCTTCAGATGTGCGTTTGTTTTTTTATTCAAATGAAGAGGATGCCTCAATGGGAATAAATGAGATCAAAGAGCCTTTTGTTTCTGAATCTAAAACAGTATTCATTCGGGCTGAAAACGCTGAAGGTTGTTATGGAACTGGAAATTTTGAAATTATAGTCGAGTCATCTCCAAAAATTAATATTTTAGAAAATATAATTTTATGTGAAGGACTTGTAAATCCTTCTATACTATTAAATGCAGGAATTTTAGCCCCGGCTAGGACCAGTGATTTCACTTATTTATGGTCAACAGGCGAAACAACTCCTACCATATCTATTAACAAAGAAGGTGAATATAACGTAACTGTAAAAAATAAATCAGGCTGTACTACTACACGAAAATGCATTGTAACTCTATCTTATTTGGCAAAAATAAATACTATAATTATACATGATTTACAGCAAACAAATCAAGTTATAATTAAACTTGATAATCCCAGTGATTATAAATATATGATTCAATACGAAAATGGAACTGAAACTTCTTTTCAAGCTTCAACTCTTTTTGAAAACGTACCAGGTGGTTTTCACGAATTAATTGTGGAAAACAATAATGGATGTGGACAAACAAAAAAAGCCTTTACTGTATTAAATGCTCCTAAATTCTTTACTCCTAATGGTGATGGATACAATGATTATTGGAATTTGAAAGGAATAAATAGTAGTCTTTATGAAAATGCAATAATATACATTTTTGATCGATATGGGAAATTATTGACACAATTATCTCCTTCAAGTCTTGGTTGGGATGGTACTTTCTTAAAGGAACCATTACCCGCAGCTGATTATTGGTTCACTATAAAACTTGAAGACGGAAGAGAAGCTAAAAGTCATTTTAGTTTGAAAAGATAATAAGAATTTCATTTATTACCTTAACTACTTTTTAATTACGTTTCTAATAATAAATTCGACAGAAGAAGTTACTAAACAAACATAAAAAAAGCCATTCAAATAAATGAATGGCTTTTTGAATCTTATAAAGATAGAATTAGAATTTAAATCTTTTTCTATCTGTTTCAGTCAAATATATTTTTCTCAATCGAATAGATTTTGGCGTTACCTCAACATATTCATCTTTTTGAATGTACTCTAAAGCTTCTTCTAATGAGAAAATAATCGGAGGAATAATCCTTGCTTTTTCATCATTTCCAGAAGAACGAACGTTAGATTGTTTTTTCTCTTTAGTCACGTTCACACACATATCATCACCACGAGAGTTTTCTCCAATTACCTGACCTTCGTAAATTTCTGCATTTGGTTCAACAAAAAACTTACCACGATCTTGTAATTTATCGATAGAATAAGGAATAGCTTTCCCTTTTTCCATGGAAATCAATGAGCCTTTGTTACGTCCTGAAATTTCTCCTTTATAAGGTTCGTATCCAATAAAACGGTGCGCCATAATAGCCTCACCAGCAGTGGCAGTAAGCAATTGATTACGCAATCCAATAATTCCACGTGATGGAATATTAAATTTTACAATCATACGCTCACCTTTAGTTTCCATACTCAGCATTTCACCTTTACGCATTGTAACGAACTCAACCGCTCTACCTGAAAGAGTTTCTGGTAAATCGATTGTCAATTCCTCAATTGGCTCACATTTTTTACCATCAATTTCTTTAATGATAACTTGTGGTTGACCGATTTGTAACTCATACCCTTCTCTTCTCATTGTTTCAATAAGAACAGATAAGTGAAGTACTCCACGTCCAAAAACCATAAACTTATCAGCTGAATCAGTTTCACCCAATTTCATTGCTAAATTTTTCTCTAATTCTTTTGTCAAACGATCTCTAATATGGCGAGAAGTTACAAATTTACCCTCTTTACCAAAGAAAGGAGAGTCATTAATTGTAAACAACATACTCATAGTAGGCTCATCAATATCAATTGTTGCTAAAGCTTCTGGATTTTCGAAATCAGCGATAGTATCTCCAATTTCAAATCCTTCAACACCAATAATTGCACAAATATCTCCAGCAATTACTTGTTGTACTTTTTTACGCCCAAGACCTTCAAAAGTATGTAATTCTTTAATTCTAGATTTCATTACAGTACCATCTCTTTTTACTAATGAGATTGGCATACCTTCATTCAACACACCTCTCTCAAGACGACCAATAGCGATACGACCTGTAAAAGCAGAGAAGTCTAACGAAGTAATCAACATTTGTGGAGTTCCTTCAGAAACTTTAGGAGCTGGTACATTTTCAATAACCATGTCCAACAATGCTTCTACATTATCAGTTACGTTTTCCCAATGATCAGACATCCAGTTGTTTTTAGCAGAACCATAAACAGTTGGAAAATCCAATTGCCACTCTTCAGCACCTAATTCAAACATTAAGTCGAAAACTTTTTCATGCACTTCTTCCGGAGTACAGTTTTCTTTATCAACTTTATTGATTACAACACAAGGTTTAAGACCTAAATCAATAGCTTTTTGTAATACAAAACGAGTTTGTGGCATTGGTCCTTCAAAAGCATCTACTAGTAGACAAACACCATCAGCCATGTTCAATACACGCTCAACTTCACCACCAAAATCGGCGTGACCAGGGGTATCAATAATGTTGATTTTTGTTCCTTTGTATACTACCGAAACATTCTTTGAAGTAATGGTAATACCTCTTTCACGCTCTAAGTCGTTGTTATCAAGGATTAAGTCACCTGTGTTTTCGTTGTCACGAAATAACTGACAGTGATACATAATTTTATCAACCAAAGTTGTTTTACCGTGATCGACGTGGGCAATAATTGCAATGTTTCTAATAGATTCCATCTGTGATTTTTAATGGGTGCAAAGGTACACTTTATTTTGATATAAAAAATATTTATACAATAGTTTACATATTCTTAACCCATTAGACACAAAAATAGACCTTTAAAAAAATCTCCAAAAATAAGTTATCGATGTTCATTAATAATTCAGCAATAATTAATTATATTTGAGTAATGAAAAGCAAAACCAATCAAGTAATCATCATCTACATTGTAATCTCAATGTTTGTAGCCATTGTTAGTCATAAATTATTAGCACAATATATTTCTGATTCAAACCATCAATTTTACATTTTTACCAAAGACATCTTATTTATATTTTTAACTGGAATAATTTTCAAACTTATTTTATCAAAAAACGATAACCGAAATATATCTATTTTCAAAAAACTTAAAAATACAAATGACGAAATTAAGGAGTCGAATGAAAAATACGATATTGTAGCAAAAGCAACCAGCGATACTATTTGGGACTGGAAAATACAAGAAGACAGCTTTTCTTGGAATAAAGGAATTGAAAATGTTTTTGGCTATACTGAAAATGAAGTTGGCAATAGTTCAAAATGGTGGTTTGATAAAATTCATCCCGAAGACAGTATCAAAATGTCTATCAGGCTCTACTCTTTTATAGAACAAAAAACAGAAAACTGGCAAGATCAATATCGCTTTAAGTGCGCCAACAACTCCTATAAATACGTCTTAGACAGAGGCTTTCTATTAAAAGATGAAAATGGAAAAGCTATCAGAATGATTGGAGCTATACAAGACATCACAAAACAAAAAGAGGAAGAACAAAGATTGAAATTACTAGAAACTGTATTTACACAGTCAAAAGATTCAATTATTATTACCGAAGCAAATTCCTTTGACGGTAAAATCCCTAACGTGATTTATGCTAACCCGGCTTTTTTCTCCATGTCAGGATATGAGTTTGAAGAAATCTCAGGAAGATCAGCAGACCCTTTCAACAGTCCAAATTCCGATAGGAACGAACTTGAAAAACTTTTAAGCTCCATTAAAAATAAACAGGAATGCCTTATTGAAACAATTAGCCTAAACAAAAAAAGAGAAGAATACTGGGTTCGCTTTTCTATGATACCTATTTATAATTCTGAAAATGAACTTTCTCACTGGATCTCCATTCAAAGAGATATAACCGATGAAAAAAAGCAAGAAAAGGAAAAAGAGCAACTCATCAGAGAATTAACCCAGAACAACAAAGACTTAAAGCAATTTTCTTATATAACCTCCCACAATCTCAGAGCACCATTATCAAACTTAACAGGATTGCTGAATCTATTGGAGGACATTCCTGTTGAAAATCAAGAATTAAAAGAAATCCTGAACGGCTTTAATAAATCCACTCATTTATTAAATGATACTATCAATGATTTAGTAAAAGTTATTATCATTAAAGACAATCCTTCTATTCAAAAAGAAGCAGTTTTAATAAAAGAAATCTTTGAAAATGTTTTTAGCCAACTTAATTTTCAAATAGAATTATACAAACCAATCATAAAACTTAATTTCGAAAAAGTTTCTATTATAAACATCAATAAAGCATATATAGAAAGTATATTATTGAATCTTTTGACAAATGCAATAAAATACAAATCCGAAAGCAGAAAACTTAAAATAACTATTACTACTCGAGAAATCGACAATACTGTTGTATTAATATTTACAGACAACGGAATAGGCATCGATTTAGAAAGAAATAAAGATAAAGTATTTGGGCTTTATCAGCGTTTCCATAATTACCCTGACAGCAAAGGGCTAGGCCTCTATTTAGTAAAATCACAAGTTGAAACGATGGGAGGAACAATTGAAATTGAAAGCGAAGTAAACAAAGGAACTACATTTACATTAACATTTAAAAACAAACAATAATGTTAGATCAAATTTTATGTATTGATGACGATCCAATAACACTTATGTTATGCAAAAAAGTAATAGTTAAATCATCGTTTTCTAACGAAATAATAACAGCTCAAAATGGCGAAGAAGCACTAAGCTACTTCAATACTATGAGGTACGCTAAAAGCAAATCAAACGAACAACCACAATTAATTTTTTTAGATTTAAATATGCCCGTAATGGGTGGATGGGAATTTTTAGACTATTTCAACAGTCCAGAATTCTCAGAATTTAATACCATAAAAGTCGTAGTCCTTTCCTCAACCATTGACCCTGAAGACTTAGAAAAAGCAAAACAATACCCAATGGTCATTGACTTCCTGTCTAAACCAATTACCCGTTCAATGCTTGAATACCTAAAAAACAAGATGGAATAAGAGACAAAAAGGCATAAAAAAAGCTCTCATTTATGAGAGCTTTTTTTATGCCTTAACAATTGTATAAATTACAATTTAGCAACATGCTTAGTTAATTTAGATTTTAAATTAGAAGCTTTGTTATCATGAATGATATTCTTTTTAGCTAATTTATCAATCATAGATATCACGCTTGATAATTTAGAAGTAGCATCTGTTTTGTCAGTAGCTATTCTCAAGGCTTTGATAGCGTTACGAGTAGTTTTATGTTGGTATCTATTTAATACTCTTCTCTTTTCGTTACTTCTAATTCTTTTTAAAGCTGATTTATGATTTGCCATTTTATTATTTTTTTATCTTTTACTAATTTTTGTAGTCCGTAAGGGAATCGAACCCCTGTTACCAAGACGAAATCTTGGCGTCCTAACCCCTAGACGAACGGACCATTATCCCCTAAGTTTTTATCAATCTAAAATATTGAAATTTGTAGCCCGTAGCGGAATCGAACCGCTCTTACATGGATGAAAACCATGCGTCCTAACCGATAGACGAACGGGCCTTACTCCCTCTAAGTTCAGGAAAACTTTAACATGCAATGAAAATAGTAGCCCGTAGCGGAATCGAACCGCTCTTACATGGATGAAAACCATGCGTCCTAACCGATAGACGAACGGGCCCTGCTTCTCTAATGCGGATGCAAAAATACAACTATTTTTGAAACGTACAATAGTACATGCAAAAAAAATTATTTTTTTTTAATACGCCTTTGCAAACAACACTCTTCCTACTGAGCTTTCCCCAGTAAAAACACAGCTTCCCGCCTCTTCTACTCTATCCAAAGGAATACATCTGATAGTTGCCTTAGTCAAGTCTTTAATCTTCTCTTCAGTTGCTGCAGTTCCATCCCAATGTGCTGATACAAAACCTCCTTTAGTGTCTAAAACCTCTTTAAACTCTTCAAAACTATTTACTTCAGTAATATGCGTATTTCTGTAATTTAATGCTTTTTCGAACAATTCTTTTTGAATTTGCTCTAATAAATGACCGATGTAAGTTGTAATTCCATCTTTAGAAACTACTTCTTTAGTCAATGTATCCCTTCTAGCCACCTCGAAAGTTCCATTTTCTAAATCTTTTGGACCAACTGCAATCCTAACAGGTACTCCTTTTAATTCCCATTCAGCAAATTTAAAACCAGGCTTCTGAGTCGTTCTATCATCCAATTTCACAGAGATGTGTAATTTTCGTAAAGCTGCTGTCAAAACATTTACTTCGGCTGTTATAGCGGTCAATTGCTCGTCTGTTTTGTAAATAGGAACAATCACTACCTGAATAGGTGCTAAACTAGGAGGCAACACCAACCCCTGATCATCTGAATGCGTCATTACTAATGCACCCATCAAACGAGTAGAAACTCCCCAAGAAGTTCCCCAAACATATTCTTGCTTCCCTTCGGCATTTGCAAATTTAACGTCAAAGGCTTTCGCAAAATTCTGACCTAAAAAATGTGACGTTCCAGCTTGTAAAGCTTTTCCATCCTGCATCAAAGCTTCTATACAATAGGTCTCTTCAGCTCCTGCAAAACGTTCGGTTTCAGTTTTCATCCCTTTTATAACTGGAATTGCCATAAAATTCTCGGCAAAATCAGCATATACATTCATCATTTTTTCTGATTCTTCAACTGCTTCTACTTTTGTAGCATGAGCCGTATGCCCTTCTTGCCATAAAAATTCTGCTGTTCGCAAAAACAATCTGGTTCTCATTTCCCAACGCACTACATTCGCCCATTGATTAATTAACAAAGGTAAATCTCTATAAGACTGAACCCATCCTTTGTAAGTAGACCAAATAATAGCCTCACTTGTAGGACGAACGATTAATTCCTCTTCTAATTTCGCATTAGGATCAACCATAAGTTTCCCTGGTTTGTCTGGATCGTTTTTTAATCTATAATGAGTCACAATTGCACATTCTTTTGCAAATCCTTCTGCATTTTTCTCTTCAGCCTCAAACATGCTTTTGGGAACAAATAGTGGAAAATAGGCGTTTTGATGACCTGTTTCTTTAAACATTCGATCCAATTCAGCTTGCATTTTTTCCCATATTGCATATCCGTATGGTTTGATAACCATACAGCCTCTAACTCCTGAATTTTCGGCTAAATCGGCTTTAACAACCAATTCGTTATACCATTTTGAATAATCTTCTGATCTTGTAGTTAAGTTCTTACTCATATTGAATAATTTGGCACAAATTTTGCGTTAATAATTTTAAGTAAATAGTTCAGCAAAACTAACTATTTTTGTAATGTGCAACAATAAAAACTCCATATATATGAAAACTAGTACTCTTTCCTTCCGAAACCCAACAATATATTACTTTGTTGGATTTTTGAGCGTCCTGTTGACATCCTGTGGCTCCTACCAAAACAGTTCTTACTATGATTCTGACGGAATATATGGTAACACTCCAAGAAGAGCTGTAGAAGTTGAGACGCAAAATGCTCCAAATAATCAATACAAAGACTACTTTGGGTCTTTGCAGAACAATAACCAACCTGTAGAAATTTTTACAGATGTAGACAATTACAATGATTATAATATAGAAAACGACAGTATAGACTATAACAACTATCCCGGATGGGGCAGTAATCCTCAAACTGTAAGCATAAACGTTTATGACAATGGATGGGGAATGAATAATTGGGATGGAAATAACTGGGGTTGGAATACTGGTTATGGATGGGGATGGAACGTTGGTTTTGGATGGAATAATTGGTACGGAAACAATTGGTACGGAAATAATTGGGGTTGGAATAGTTGGTATGGAAACAACTGGGGCTGGAATAACTGGTATGGTAATAATTGGGGATATCCAAATTACTACAACAATAGAGCCTATTCCTATAACGCAAGCAGAAGAGGTTCTTCTTATACTACCAATACAAGTAGCAATAGAAATTACAGTACCCGAAGTTCAGCAAATTACTCTAGAAACCAGAGCAATACCGTTAGTCGCAGAACTAATTCAAATTACAGAGGAAATACGAATACTGATTTCAGAAGAAGTACTACAAACGGATTCAATAGAACTAGTCCAACATTTTCAAGAAATCAAAACAATTCCAACAGTACACCTAGCAGAAGATCAAATACAAGTAGCACACGTAGTGAAAACAACTCTCCTGCAAGATCATATACTCCAAGTTCAAGAAACGATAACAATTCCAGATCATACACTCCTAGCTCAAATAGTTCGGGAAATTCTGGTGGCGGCGGTAGATCATCTGGCGGTGGCGGAAGAGGTGGCAGAGGATAATAATTCTTTCTATACCTTCCTATTTTGATATTAAATTAAAACCTACGAATTAAAAATGAAAAAATATATATTTTTATTAGCTTTAGGCTTCACTGCAAGCGTTGCACAATCACAAGAAATATCAGATGCCATGCATTACGCACAGGACAACCTGAACGGAACAGCTCGTTTTAGAGCTATGGGTGGCGCTTTCGGAGCTCTTGGTGGGGATTTATCCTCTCTAAATGTAAACCCTGCAGGTTCTGCAGTGTTTACAAACAACCAAATGACTCTTACCTTAAGTAATTTTGATACAAAAAATAAGTCTAATTATTTTGGCAACACAACAAGCGAGAAAAACAATTCCTTTGATTTGAATCAAGCGGGTGCAGTTTTTGTTTTTAATAACAAAAATCCAAACAGCAATTGGAAAAAGATTTCATTGGGCGTTAATTACGAAAACATTAAAAATTTTGACAATGGCTTTTTCTCTGCCGGAACCAACCCAAACAATTCTATAGGCGATTATTTTTTAAGTTATGCCAACAATTCTAATAATGGAGCTCCCGTACCTCAAGAATTTGTAAATACAAATCCCGGAGAATCTATATCTGATTTATATTCGTTTTTAGGAAGCAATCTCCCTAATAACCAGTATCCAAATTTAAATGGATTTGCAGCGCAACAAGCATTTTTAGGTTACCAAGGTTTTATTATTGATGCAGTTGACGAAACTAATAATAATTCCCCTTACATATCAAATGTTCCAACTGGAGGTGATTATTACCAAGAAAATTCTATTTACAGCACTGGATATAACGGAAAATTATCTTTTAATGCTGCGACATCATATAATGACAAGCTGTATATAGGTCTGAATTTGAACTCTCATTTTACCGACTTTCACAAATCATCTACTTTTTTCGAAGAGAATAATGCCCCATTAACAAATGATTATACAGTAACTAGATTGAGTTTTGAAAATGACTTATACACTTACGGAACAGGATTCTCTTTTCAATTGGGTGCAATCGCAAAGGTTTCTGATGAAATTCGTTTAGGCCTGGCTTACGAATCATCTACATGGTATAAATTAAATGATGAGTTATCGCAAAGACTATTTGCAGTAAGCAGCGCAACAAATGCTGACGACACCAATGATGTTGTAAATCCACAAATCGTTAATATTTACGAGCCTTATAAATTACAAACGCCAAGCAAACTAACAGGAAGTTTTGCTTATGTTTTTGGGAAATCTGGTTTAATAAGTGTTGATTACGCTATTAAGGATTATAGTAATACTAAATTCAAACCTGAAAATGATCCTTATTTTAATGATTTAAACAGCGATATGAATTCAATCTTAGATACAACAGGCGAACTACGAATAGGTGCTGAATATAAAATTGATGCTTTGAGTCTAAGAGCAGGATATCGTTACGAACAAAGTCCTTACAAAAACTCTGTAACAATAGGAGATTTAACTGGATATTCAGCAGGTTTAGGGTACAGTTTTGGTTCTACCAAAGTAGATTTGGCCTATTCATACGCCAAAAGAAACTCACAACAAGCATTTTTCAATCAAGGATTTACTGATGGTGCAAGTATTGAGGCGATAAACAACAATGTTTCAGTAACATTATTATTTGAATTGTAATCAATCCGAAAAATAAAATTTAAAATCCGTTTCGTTATCATGGAACGGATTTTTTTTAGCCCTGATAGTCCCGAAGCATCGGGAGAAATCCTCCCGTTTTTTCGGGAGATTATTTCACTATACTTTTATTTTTATTGGAGTTCACTGAACTTCGTTTGCAACGTACAGCAGGAATAGCTCCATAAAAAACACAAAGATTTATGGTCCTAAAAATAAAAATTGTAATTTTGCAAAATTCCCAAATTATCGGGATTCTAATGTTATGAGAACTAAGTCGTTAAAAAAGAATAAAATCAACGTAATCACTCTTGGGTGTTCGAAAAATGTGTATGACAGTGAAGTGTTAATGGGACAACTTCGCGCAAGCGGAAAAGATGTTACGCACGAAGCTCCGGAAGCTGAAGAGGGAAATATTATTGTAATAAATACTTGTGGATTTATTGATAATGCTAAAGCAGAATCAGTAAATATGATTTTGGAATATGCTGACAAGAAAGAAAGAGGTTTGGTCGATAAAGTATTCGTTACAGGATGTTTATCTGAACGTTACAGACCAGATTTAGAAAAAGAGATACCAAATGTAGATCAGTTTTTTGGTACTACAGAATTACCACAATTATTGAAAGCTTTAGGAGCAGATTATAAACATGAATTATTAGGGGAACGATTGACTACGACTCCAAAAAATTATGCCTATTTAAAAATTTCAGAAGGTTGCGACAGACCGTGCAGCTTTTGTGCGATTCCGTTAATGCGAGGAAAAAACGTTTCACAAACTATTGAAAAATTAGTCAAAGAAGCGGAAGGATTAGCTAAAAACGGCGTGAAAGAATTGATTCTCATTGCCCAAGATTTGACTTATTATGGCCTGGATCTTTACAAAAAGAGAAATCTTGGTGAATTATTGGAAGCGTTAGTAAAAGTAGAAGGAATCGAATGGATTCGTTTACATTATGCCTTCCCTACCGGTTTCCCAATGGATGTTCTGGAAATAATGAAGCGCGAGCCTAAAATTTGTAATTATATTGATATTCCGTTACAACACATTTCAGATTCTATCTTGAAATCAATGCGCCGCGGAACAACTCAAGCAAAAACAACAAAATTATTAAAAGATTTCCGCGCTGCGGTTCCCGGAATGGCTATTCGTACTACTTTGATTGTAGGATATCCTGGAGAAACACAAGAGGATTTCGACATATTAAAAGATTTTGTTCAAGAAATGAAGTTTGACAGAATGGGTTGTTTTGCTTATTCTCACGAAGAAAATACACATGCTTACGCACTGGAAGATGATGTTCCAGATGCCGTAAAACAAGAACGTGCAAACGAAATCATGGAATTGCAATCGCAAATTTCTTGGGATTTAAACCAAGAGAAAGTAGGACAAACATTCAAATGCATCATTGACAGAAAAGAAGGTGGACATTTTGTAGGAAGAACTGAATTTGACAGCCCCGATGTAGATAACGAAGTCTTGATTGACGCATCAAAACATTATGTGAAAACGGGTGAGTTTGTAATGATCAAAATTATTGAAGCAACAGAATTTGATTTATACGGAGAACCAGCATAATTTTCTTAAGACGATTTTAATCCATTTTAAAAACTAAATATGAAATCATTTCAATCACTATTAATCATCGCATTTGTATTATTATCGACAAATATAATTTCTGCGCAATACGGTAATGGCGGATATGGAAACGGTTACGGTAATGGTTATGGAAGTAATCGTAGAATGAACAGTGCAATGGATCAATCCAGAACTCAAGACAAACCAAAAGAAATTCCTGTTGAAGTAACGGTTGGAAAAATCATGAATCGAATACAACCGGAACTTATTCTGGACGAACTTCAGGTAATTGCAATCTCAAATATTTTGACCGAAAGCATAAAAACTCAAGGTATGCTTATAAAAGCAGAAGTTAGCCAAGATGAAAAAATAAAAAACATAACAGTTCTCTCAGAAACTACTGATAGAAAAATAATGGAATTATTAAACAAAGACCAAAAGGAGAAATATATAGCTATGAATGAAGAAGCTAAAAATCCTAAAAAATCGAAATCTAAAAAGAAATCTAATTAATCGATTTTTAGTCTGTTGCTAAATGAAAACCTACATGAGAAACATTTTTTATTACCTTATTTTGGCAGTTATCGCTGCATCTTGCTCAACAAATCCTTATAAAAAGAGTGAAAAAATTTATGACTCTAAACTCAAAACATTAAAAGAGACTATTTCTAATAAAGATCCGCAGCCATTACCTGTTATTCCTCATGTAGAAATAAACATTGACACACTATACACAAAACAGTTGCACACCTATAAAGATACTCTTTCAAAAATGGGGTCTACACCTTTAGAAAACGGTGTTAATACGGAATGGATAGGAACAGTGAATTTTAATTTAAGAAAGCCGAATTTCATTATTATCCATCATACAGCACAGGATTCATTACAACAAACACTAAAAACATTCACCAAAATAGAATCCCAAGTGAGTTCGCATTATCTAATTTCGGATGACGGTAAAGTGGTTCAAATGTTGAATGATTATTTAAGAGCGTGGCATGCAGGTGCTGGTACTTGGGGGAAAAATACAGATATTAATTCAACTTCAATAGGAATTGAATTAGACAATAATGGATCTGAAGTTTTTTCTGAATTACAAATCAACAGCTTACTGGCGCTTTTGACGAAGCTAAAAAAAGATTACAATATTCCTGCTCAAAACATTATTGGTCACGCAGATATTGCACCAACAAGAAAAAAAGATCCCAGCCAATTATTTCCTTGGAAAATATTAGCCGACAAAGGTTTTGGTATTTGGTCAGATGAGTTTTTAGAAACTGCTCCTATTAATTTCAATATAGAACAAGGATTGCGAATTATAGGATATGACACAAAAAATTTACCCGCCGCAATAACTGCTTTTAAACTACATTATATTCAAACAGAAGTCAATGATGTATTAGATGAAAAAACAATAAACACCATTTATTCCATTTATAAAAAACAGTAAATAGTTTACATCATACAAACACCTATAAAAACGGTTTTTTGAATTATTCAAAGAACCGTTTTTTATTTAAATAGATTTTCAAACTCTTCTCGTAGTTTATCCTAATGTAGACTTCTTTTACTTTTAAAAGCTAAACAAACAGGCTAACATAAACCCGGAAGCATAATAACAACTCCATACAAGATGAACAAGTTGTTGCAAGTAATACATGAACCCTTAAAGTTTTTATGACTGCATAACAAATCCAACTGTAATATCTAAACAAAAAAAAGCTGCCAAAATACTTAAAAGCATCTTGGCAGCTAAAAAAAAAAATATTATTTCAATACTAGAACGAGTATGTTGTTGCAAGTAATGCATAAGCTGTTAAACCTTTTGGCGCAGCATCACTGTTTGTAAAGATATCTTCTGAAGCTGTGTCAACACGGAATTCAGGAATAATAGTCAAGTTTCCTACTTTATAGTTTAGTGATAAAGTATTACCTACAACACTAGTTCCAGCAAGTGAACCAAGTCCAGCAGTTGCATCTTTAGCATCCAAATACTCTAATCTGTAAGCTAAACTTAATGATTCTTTCAATGCGAAATTTGCATATCCTACTAAAGCAAACCACTCACCATCTAATGTACTATCAAAGTCATTGTTAGTCATTGCATAAGTACCGTTGAATCCTAAAGAGAATGAATCACTCACTTTCTTTGAACCTACAAAATCAAATTGTGTTTTGTTCTCATCAGAAGAAGGATTACTACTTCCAGAAGTAACATTGAAATATGCACTTCCAGTATCACCAACATAGCCTAATTGACCTATGAACGTTTTTTGGCTTGAACCTGCTTCAATTGTTGTTTTAAAATCTGTTGGATTTGAAACTCCTGCCATGAAGCTGAATTTTCCAGAAGTATATTGTGCTTTTACTCCAGTATTAAAGAATGGACCGTAAGTAAATGCATAAGACATACTGTAGTTTTTATTATCTACTGCATCTAGAAGTTCATATCCTACATGGGTTCCAAAACTACCTGCAGTAACTTTAAATTTATCTGAAAATTCATAAGTGAAATTCAATTGTTTGATCATGAAAGTTGAAGCGGCATCATTATAAGTAAATTGAGCAGCTCTGTTTCCAAACCCCAAATCAACAAAAACAGATGCTTTCCCCATTTTATGAGATGCTTCGATGGAAGCCATCCCTAATTCAAATGAATTGTGAGAATTTGTAAAACTGGTCAAACTGTTGTCTACACCAGAAAAATCATATTTATAATATGCATCAGCAGATCCTGCAAAAGTAGTTGAAGGTGCAACTGGAGCGTCTTGTGCGAAAGTTAAACTTGTTGTTAGCATTAATGCTAAAATAGCTAGGTTTTTTTTCATCTTTAATTGGTTTTAATTAGTAATCTAGTTTGGTTATTATTTTGGTCTTAGTTTATACGGTTTAAAAAATTCTAGTACTTATAATCCAGAAAACTGCTTTGAAATACACTTTTTTTAATGTGAAATTTTCTTGTTTCTGAAGCGAATTTATTAACTTTTATTTCACTTGAATTACTATTTGGCACTTTTTTGCCTTGTTTTGAGAAGAATTATTAATAACGAAAAATCAACAAAAAATAATAGATATTCCGTATTTTAAAGCATCAATTTTAAAAATTTAATAATCAGTTTTTAAACACATACCCCTATTTTTTTAATCATAAAGTACAAATAAATTTTAAAAATCATTTTTTAAAGATATTTTTACATAAAATAAAATCAAACCCCCATAAAAAATACATATTGAAATAAATATTTAATTTTAAAAACAGAACCTTGATGTGCTGATTTTTTTATACAAAGACACATGAATATAAAATTTTCATCGTTAGAAACACAACTTAGACTACATTGAAAAAGCGGCTAAATCAAGAATTATAAAAAACTAAATCACCCTATTATTAACACTAATTTTATTAAAATTTTAATTGTGAACAGATTCCTTTTTTAGTACTTTTAAACCATGTTTCGTTTAGCACTTAAAATTTCTGTTTTACTTGTATTCCTCACTTTTTCCCTTATTTGGGTAAGTGATAAACTTTCAATACTTATTCATGAGAAGCAATATGATTTTTATGAACTAGCCGAAAATAACACCGAAGAAAACAATTTTGAGAGTAAGCTAAAACTACTTTTCATGGATTCAATTGAACTTTTTAATTGTTTCGAATATTACTCTTCCAATAAAGCCCGAATTAACTCTTTCGATTTATTTGTAGTCAAAGAGTTTGCTTTAAAAAATTTCACTCCTCCGCCAGAAATAGTTTAATCCCTATTTTTTACTAAAAAAACATTATTAATATATGTCCCAATTTAAAAATGGGAACATACACCTTTACTATTATCTAAACACATGAAAAATTTATTTATAGCGTTCACTATTTTATTTACAACGTCATTAATTGCACAAACCCATCAAATTATCAAACATGATGGCGAAACGATGGATATAAACTTTATTAAAACAGCAAATAATTTAGTTTACTATACGTTACCTCAAAGCGTCGAAGAAAAGACAATCAGTCAATACGCGGTAGCACAATTGAATGAAAAGTCAAAAAGTGATTCTAAAATCATATCTGAAAAAATTCAACTAAATGGAAAATCAGATTATAAAAAAGTTGTTGTACTAAAAAAACATCAAACCATAGGATTGAAAGAATCTGGGATAATTACTAGTTTTTACGGAGGAACGAAAGGAGAATCTCCTTTATCGTTTTCTGATAACGGTGAAAAACGATTAAAACAAAATGCCGCGCTTAAAGGGTCTGCATTTATTGTGATTCTATCCAATGAACTAAAAGATTTAAAAGCGGCTATTTATACCTATTAGTAAGTTTAAATCAAGTAATGAATTGACAACTTGATACTTTTATAAATAGGAATCGAGTGAATAAAAAAATCGAGAACAGATTTGTTATAAATACAATTCCTGTTCTCGATTCTTTACTTATAATATGCACTAAATACTATTATTCTATAATCAATGACTTCATATTCATAAATTCTTTGATTCCTATTGCACCTAATTCTCTGCCATAACCTGATTTTTTTATGCCTCCAAAAGGAACTCTAGAATCAGATCGCACTAATGAATTCACAAACACATTTCCCGCTTCAATTCTCCTTGCCAGTCTATATGCATTTTCTCTATCTTCTGTCCAAATTGCAGCAGCCAATCCATATCTATGATTATTGGCAATCGTTATAGCATCATTCTCATCTTTAGCTCTAATAACAGTTGCTAATGGTCCAAAAATTTCTTCCTGAAATGCAATATTATTTGAATCAACAAAATCTATTAGCGTAGGTTGAAAATTACAATCTTCGCGCTCCCCACCTACTATTAATTTAGCACCTTGCTGCAATGATTTTTCCAATTGATTTGCTAATTTCTCCGCTAAATCAAGCCGAGCCAGTGGCCCCATATTAATTCCTTGCTGTAATGGATTTCCTTGTTGCAATGATTTTATTTTTTGGGTGAAAAGCGCTATAAATTCATCCGCTATTTTCTCTGTAACAATAAATCGTTTGGCACAAATGCAAGCCTGACCTGCATTTAGCATTCTGGATTGTGTGGCAACCGTAGCTGCCTTTTCAAGATTTGCATCATTCAAAACTATAAATGCATCTGAACCTCCCAATTCCATGACTGATTTTTTAATATGTTTTCCTGCCAATGAAGCAACAGATGATCCCGCCATTTCACTTCCGGTCAAAGTAACTCCATGTACAATACCCGTCGCAATTACACTTTCGACTTGAGAAATATCAATCGGAATTTGTTGAAAAACACCTTCAGGAAAACCAGCTTCCAAAAAAGCATTTTCAATAGCTTTGGCACAACCTATAACATTGGGTGCATGTTTCAAAAGTGTCACATTGCCCGCCATAATTGCCGGAGCAGCATAACGCAACACTTGCCAAAAAGGATAATTCCAAGGCATTATGGCAAAAACAGCTCCCATTGGATCATAAACCGACATGCTTTTGAAAGAAGTATCATAATATTCATCTTTTAGCATTTTTTCAGCATTTTCGGCATAGAAGTCACAGTTTCCAGCTGATTTTTCTACTTCAGAAATACTTTCTGATAGCACCTTACCCATCTCATTGGTAATCAATAAACCTAGCTCCTCTTTCTTTTCTCTAAGAATGTTGGCTAGCTTTTTCATCCTGTCTGCTCTTTGCTCAAATGTAGTTTGCTTCCAATTTTTAAATGCGCGCTCTGACAATTGTATTTTTTGATTCAATTGCGCATTTGTCAATACCTTGTGTTCCGCTAAGACTAGCTGTGAAAACGGATTTATAGATTTAAAATCCATGTGTTTGTAATTTAAATTCTTTTAAATATGAGTTTTTAAAAATTAAGCAGCGGTTTAAATCATTTCAAATATTGATTAACTATTCCCCTACACTTAGTCATGTTTTAACTCTAGTAAAATTACAGCTATAAACGGGAAGAAAAGTTAAAAAAATTCAATAGTTAAACAAGTTTAATTTAATAAATTTTGAAAAATTATAAATCAGTAAAGACAACACTATCAAAAGTATTAAAGTTTAAATACCTTAAAATTTATTTATTGATTCCATAAAAACTGTATCCAGAAGCTCAAATACTTTTTCTTTATCTAATGGTTTTGTAATACAGTCCATAAAACCAAATTGGATCATTTTCTCTTTATCTTCAAATGAGGAATAAGCAGTTTGAGCAATAACAGGAAGTTCTGGTTTTATCACTTTTATTTTTTCGTAAGCTTGATAACCATCTAAAACAGGCATTTTTATATCCATAAACACCAAGCTAATATTTGGATTTTCGGTACAAATACTTACTGCTTCTTGTCCGTTTTTAGCTCTTAAAACGGTATGATTTTTTGATTCAATAATTTTTTTTAATAGCAAGAAATTAATGGTATCGTCTTCTGCAATTAAAATAATTTCATTGTCATAATTCCTGTAAAAAGATTTTACTTTTTTTGGTTTTATTACTTTAACCGTTTGGTCGAATTTTAATGGTATTGTAAATGAAAAAATAGAACCCAACCCCGTTGTAGAGCTTACCTTTATTTCTCCGCCCAACATTTTTACATAAGCTTTTGTAATAGACAGTCCGAGACCTAATCCAGATAATTCAATAGATCCATCGCCTTCAATTCTTCTAAATCTATCAAAAATAACTTTTAAATAATTTTCGCTGATTCCAACACCTGAGTCTTCTATCTTAAATTCTAAAACTTCTTTTTCTTTGTTTATTGAATATCCAAAAGCTACAAAACCTCTATCTGTAAATTTTAATGCATTCGTAATTAAATTAACTATAATCTGTTTCAATTTTGTTTCATCTGTTAGAATATTATTTTGAAGTTTATCCGGATTTTCAAGAATATAAAATTGAATTTCTTTGTCTTTAGGAATGGTAACCTTGATGGAATCATACAACTCTGTAATACACTTTTCTATATCTAATCCTTTATAATTAGGCATAATTTGCTTAGCATCAATTTTAGACATTTCAATAAGGTCTTCGATAATTGATACTAGACTTCCGCCACTATTTTTTATAATTTTTAAATATTCTAATCTCTCTTCTTCTTCAATATTTGTATCATGAAGCAAATCACTGAATCCCATTATGGCATTCATGGGGGTTCTGATTTCATGTGATAAATTAGCCAAAAAAGAAGATTTTAAGGTGTCACTTTCTTCCGCTTTTTGTTTAGCAATTTCTAATTGTTTCCGTTGATTGCTGTTTTCTTCAAATAGGTTTCCAATATATCCAAACTCACCATCAGATCTTTTTAAACTATTTATTGAGCTTGCATTTCCTGTTTCAAGAATACTTTTAATTAACTTTAATGGATTATAAACCCATCTTTTTGTGCAATAAACGTAGACAAAAATATTAATCAAGGAAACAAGGACTACAATAAAAAGAATCTCTTTTGTGTTAGTATAATTTAAATTGAAAGGCCTTTTAAAAAGTAATTTGACAACAACTTCATTTTTCCAATCTTTTAAATCTAGACCTACAATAACAAAATCATCTTCATTTGTAATTTCATAATCATCTGAAGCTAAATATACTTTTGAGCTACTTATATTACCTAAAGTATTCAAAAAAGATTCGTCTAAAAGTCTAGCCATAAAAAAATAACCAGAAGGTTTTGTTTTATTCTTTTTAGGATCACTAGAAGGGTGAATAGTCGCTCCAAAAACCTCAACAATACCTTCTGGGATTTTTATAAAAAATTTTTTAAGTTTAGACTTATAAAGTACTGACATCATCCCTTTTGAGATAAAATCAAGACTTTTAATCTTTGAGGAAGCTGTTTTATTTATTAGTTTTTGATCTAAACCATAAACACCAATGTAATCAGCTTCATATGATTGAAACTCCCTTAAAATATATTTATCATACCACTTTTCGTCTTTTGTTTGTGTAAAAAGGACTAATTCATCCCAGTAGGTAACATCCACAATAGTGGCTGTAGGCGTTTTAGAATTAAGTGTAAACAAGGACTTCACTTCCTTATCATATTGATTATAAGTAGTTTTATAAAAATGATGTTCTTCTTGAACAGTATAAAGGTAGAGCGAGATGTAAATTAGAAAAAAGAAAATACTTGTTGAAATTATCAACAATAGTAGTTTAGAATACGTATTTAAATTAATCAATCTCTTCATGGAATACACTCAAATATAAAAGAAAAACCAAAACACAGTTTCCGTTTTTGTAAGATATATCACTTTTTTTCTTTGGCGCAAGTTAATCTTTTTTATCATAAAAAAAAACTCCATCGATTTAAGCCAATGGAGTCCATTGCAATAAAGGTTTATTTATCAACGATATACTTTTACAAAAACCATCAAACCTTGATTTCTGGCTCTACAAAATATTTATTTTCACTTTTCGTTCAAACTTTTCCAACTATCTCAAAATATTCTCAATCTCCAATAATTCGGCTGTAGAGAAATCCAGATTTTGTAAACTGTCAATATTATTTTTTAATTGACGAACGGAACTGGCACCTATCAAAACAGAAGTAATTCGGTTATCTTTTAACAGCCAAGCCAAAGCCATTTGTGCCAATGATTGATTTCTTTGTTGTGCAATAGCATTCAGTTGAATGATTTTTTGGATTCTTTCCTCTGAAACTTCATCTGTTTTTAAATGACCATTTGGATTAAAAGCTCTTGAATTTTCTGGAATCCCTTTCAAGTATTTATCCGTTAAAAGTCCTTGAGCCAAAGGTGAGAAAGCAATACAACCCACTCCCTTTTCTTCGAGAACATCTAGTAATCCCGCTTCAGGCTCTCGCACAAACATCGAATATTTTACTTGATGAATCAAGCAAGGTGTTCCCAATCGTTTCAAGATTTCAGTAGCTTCCTTAGTTTGTTCTGCATTATAATTCGAAATCCCTGCATACAATGCTTTTCCGCTTCGAACTGCATAATCCAAAGCCATCATGGTTTCCTCCAAAGGTGTTTCAGGATCAAAACGATGCGAGTAAAAAATATCTACATATTCCAGATTCATGCGCTTCAAACTTTGGTCTAAACTAGACAACAAATATTTACGGGAACCCCAGTCGCCGTAAGGACCATCCCACATAGTGTAACCGGCTTTGGTAGTAATCACCATTTCATCACGCAGGTTTCCCTGGAAATTCTTCTTTAGGATTTTTCCAAAATTAGTTTCTGCTGAACCCGGAACCGGACCGTAATTATTAGCCAAATCAAAATGGGTAATTCCTTCATCAAAAGCTGCTTTGACAATGTCTTCTCCATTTTCAAAACTATCCACTGAACCGAAGTTATGCCATAATCCCAAAGAAATTTGTGGTAGTAATAAACCACTTTTTCCACATCTGTTGTATTTCATTTAGTTGTTTTTTAATCTAGTTCTAGTTTAATTTTTTTAGTCAGATGCGAAAGATACAAAATGTCAAATTATACTAAAAAAAACACCTACCGGTTTTTTAAACTTTAAATACAAACTACAATAAATCAAAAAACCACCTTCTTCAGGTGGTTTTTTGATTCTTATAAAATACTATAAAGGAATATTTCCGTGTTTTCTATTCGGAGTCACACTAACTTTATTTTCGAGCATACTAAATGCTTTTATCAGTTTGCGTCTGGTGTCTTGCGGTAAGATTACCTCATCTACAAAACCGCGTTGTGCTGCTGTGTAAGGATTCGCAAACAAATCAGCATATTCAGCTTCTTTTTCCAAGAGTTTTGCTTCATGGTCTTCGGCTTCGTTGATTTCTTTCTTGAAGATAATTTCAGAGGCTCCTTTGGCTCCCATCACCGCAATTTCGGCAGTTGGCCAGGCAAAATTCATGTCGGCACCAATGTGTTTCGAGTTCATTACATCATACGCACCTCCATAAGCTTTACGTGTAATTACGGTCACTCTCGGTACGGTTGCTTCGCTTAAAGCGTACAATAATTTCGCACCATGAACAATGATTCCGTTCCACTCTTGATCGGTTCCCGGTAAAAATCCCGGTACATCTACCAAAACTAATAAAGGAATATTAAAACAATCGCAAAAACGAGTAAATCGAGCTGCTTTCTTCGAACTATTTACATCCAGACAACCCGCTAAAATCATCGGTTGGTTTGCGATAATCCCAATACTTTTTCCTCCCAATCTGGCAAAGCCAACAAGGATATTTTCGGCATAATTTTTATGAATTTCAAAAAACGAATCTTCGTCAATAATTCCACCAATCACCTCGTGCATGTCGTACGGTTTATTGGGATTATCCGGAATAATAGTTGCTAATTTGGTGCGAACTTCATCATTCAGTTCATAAGGTAAATTGTGTGCTTTTTCTTTGTTGCTTTGTGGCAAATAACTCAACAAGCGTTTCAAATCTTCCAGACATTCCACATCATTGGTCGAGGTACAATGCGCCACACCAGATTTAGTAGAATGCGTGCTAGCCCCACCCAATTCCTCTGAAGTTACCGTTTCATTGGTTACTGTTTTTACTACATTCGGACCAGTAACAAACATATAACTGGTATCTTCAACCATCATCGTAAAATCAGTCATGGCTGGAGAATACACAGCTCCACCAGCGCAAGGCCCCATGATAGCCGAGATTTGTGGAATTACTCCCGAAGCTTGTACGTTTCTATAAAAAATATCGGCATAACCGCCCAAAGAACGAACACCTTCCTGAATACGTGCTCCACCAGAATCATTCAATCCAATCATTGGCGCCCCCATTTTGACTGCCATATCCATAATTTTACAGATTTTCTCAGCATGGGTTTCGGATAATGAACCACCAAAAACCGTGAAATCCTGTGCAAAAATATAAACCAATCGCCCGTTTATGGTTCCGTATCCTGTAATAACTCCATCGCCATAATACATTTCAGTTTCCATTCCAAAATCAGTTGTACGGTGGGTTACCAGCATCCCAATTTCTTCAAATGAACCTTCATCTATCAAATAATTAACACGCTCTCTTGCCGTCAGCTTTTTATTCGAATGTTGTTTTGCAATTCTATTTTTACCTCCACCTAAATGAGCTTCGGCAATTTTATCGTTTAATGTACTTATTTTGTCTTTCATACTATTCTTTTTTTAACCGCTAATTCGCTGATTTTATTTAAAACCATTATTTTAATGTAGTAAGCGTACGATTTTTTGATCTTCAAAATACTGTTTCAACGCTACCAAAGCAGCGATTTCAGCTTCTTGCGCCATTTGTTTTTTCAACACATCGGCATTGTAATAGTTTTTTACAAAATGCGTGTCAAATTTTCCGGAACGAAACGCCTCGTGTTCAAAAACAAATTTTCCGAAAGGCAACGTTGTCTGCACACCTTCCACACGATAGTCTTCAATAGCCTTTATCATAATTTGAATCGCTTCTTCACGAGTTTCGCCATAAGTGATTAATTTGGCTAACATTGGATCGTAATAAATGGGAATATCCATCCCTTGCTCAAAACCATTATCCACACGAATTCCTTCACCAACAGGTAATTGATATACGTCCAAATGCCCTACACTCGGCAAGAAATCATTCATCGGATCTTCGGCATACACACGTAATTCCATCGCGTGTCCTTTTATTTTCAAATCTTCTTGTTTGATTGTCAATGCTTCTCCTATTGCCACTCTTATTTGCAGTTCGACCAAATCGGTTCCGGTAATTAATTCTGTAACGGGATGTTCTACCTGCAAACGAGTATTCATTTCCAAGAAGTAGAAATTATTATTTTCGTCCAATAAAAACTCAACGGTTCCAGCCCCTAAATAATCACAGGATTTGGCAACCAAAACAGCAGCCTCACCCATTTTTTTACGCAATTCCGGTGTTAAAACCGAAGAAGGCGCTTCTTCTATTACTTTTTGGTGACGACGCTGGATGCTGCATTCTCTTTCGAATAAATACAACACATTCCCATGACTATCAGCCATAACTTGAATTTCGATATGTCTTGGTGAACCCACATACTTTTCTATAAAAACGGAACCATCTCCAAAAGCAGCAATCGCTTCACTAATAGCGCGATCCATTTGAGATTCGAAATCAGCTTCGCTTTCTACGACACGCATTCCTTTTCCTCCACCACCTGCTGAAGCTTTAATCAGTATTGGAAAACCAACTTGCTTCGCAATGACTTTTGCTTTTTCGACATCAGTAATGGCTTCGTCAAAACCGGGAACCATTGGAATATTGTATTGCTTAACGGCATCTTTGGCCGCTAGTTTACTTCCCATGATTTTTATCGCTTTCGACTTTGGTCCAATAAAAATAATGTTGTTTTTCTCTGCTTCTTCAGCAAAATCAGCATTTTCACTCAGGAAACCATAACCAGGATGAATGGCGTCTACGTTTAAAGATTTCGCAACCTCTATGATTTTACTTCCCAATAAATAGGATTGACTTGAAGGGGCGCCTCCAATCCAAACGGCTTCATCAGCAAATTTTACATGCGGTGCATTTCTATCGGCAGTAGAATAAACTGCGACTGTTTTAATGCCCATTTTTTGTGCGGTTTTCATCACCCTGATGGCGATTTCCCCTCTATTGGCAACTAATAATTTTTTCATATTTAATAAGACTAAAAGAATAAAGACCGCTTCGCTGCAAGAGCAAAGAAATATAAATTCTTGGTTCTTTTTATCTTGTATCTTTTATCTCTACTCGAATTCAATTAACAACTGTCCTTTATCCACGGCATCTCCCATCACTACCGAAATGGTTTTGATAACGCCATCTCGCGGAGAAAGAAAACTGTTTTCCATTTTCATGGCACCCAAAATAATCAGGTTGTCGTTTTCTTTTACAGTTTGACCTACCACAACACTGATTTCTAAAATCAATCCGGGCATAGGTGCTTTGATAAAATTAACTTGTTTGGTAAGTCCCGTTTCGAATCCCATTTCCTTAATCAAAATATCCAAAGGATTAGAAATGGCAACGGTATACGTGTTGTTGTTTACCTTGACGGTGTAGTTTTTTTGAAGAAAATCAGAAGTGATGATTTCCGCTTGATAAGGAGTGTTTTCGTGTAAAATATGGAACTTATTCGTTTCCACACGCACAGCATCCAGTTGTGAAACACTTTCCTTTTCCAAATCAAAATGAAAAGTGTCGTTTACATTAACTTTATAACCAATACTCATTTGTTTCTATTTTAGAATCGTAAAAATAAGTAAAAGAAAACGTTTTCGTAAAGCTAAAATTAAGTTTTATGCTAAATAGGTATAGTTTAGGCAGAAAAATTTATAACACTAATAATCCGAATTCTCTAAGAGTTTTAATTGGTTTGGAGTACCAAAACAATTCGAAGTCCTCCAAATGTGATTCGAAATCAGCTTTAACTTCTTGATAATTATAAATTTTAACATTCGAAACAGAGATTTTCTGTAACATTTCTACCAACCATTCCCCTTCCTTTTTATTCGTTTGAACGCTGAAACTTTCCTTTTTATCATGGAAAGTCAAAGTCATCATTTCCCAGGAATTCCCTTTTTTGGATTTAGTAAAATGTTCTGTAAATGGCTTCCCGCCTAACCAAACGATTTTTGCTGTAGGCTTGATGTTGAAATCATCGTCTTCTTGCAAAGCGTCAAAAATAAAATCAAGTGAAATTTTAGTTTTTGGAATTTTAAACTCAAACCAATCCTGCAACTCATAATCAAAACAGATTCCGTGCATAAAATTGAACAAGGATTTCTTGAGTCCAAAACTGAACTTATCATGATCGATTCCTGTGGAATCGGTATAATTAATATCGTTATTGGCGAAAGCTCCAATCGCTTCGGTTTCCTTTACCACACCGAATTTCTCTGGATATAAGCCAACAGGACTATGCGCGGTCATCGCAAACTGATGCCAAAATCCGGATTGTAATACACCAACTTCAAATAATTGACGAACCATTTCCAGACTGTCCACGGTTTCCTGAATGGTTTGTGTAGGATAACCGTACATCAAATAGGCATGAACCATAACGCCAGCTTCGGTGAAATTCCGGGTGACTTTCGCCACTTGTTCGACAGTTACGCCTTTATCAATCAATTTTAATAATCTGTCCGAAGCGACTTCAAGACCTCCGGAAACGGCTATACAACCAGAAGCTTTTAGAAGTAAACACAAGTCTTTCGTAAAGCTTTTTTCGAATCGAATGTTTGTCCACCACGTAACCGCTAATCTCCTGCGAAGGATTTCGAGTGCCAAAGCGCGCATCAAAGCCGGAGGAGCAGCCTCATCTACAAAATGAAATCCGTTCTCGCCCGTTTGAGCAATCATTTCCTCCATTCGGTCGCACAATAAATTGGCCGCAACGGGCTCATATACTTTTATATAATCCAAAGAAATATCACAAAACGTACATTTTCCCCAATAACAACCATGCGCCATGGTAAGTTTATTCCAACGTCCGTCGCTCCACATGCGGTGCATTGGATTCACAATTTCGATAACCGAAATGTATTTATCCAAAAGCAAATCAGAATAATCGGGAGTTCCCACTTGTGATTGTTTGTAATCGTGTTTTAGAGAATTATTTTTGTAAACGACTTTTCCGTTTTCTAAAAGGAATGTTCGTTTATATTGCTTCTCGACTGCGCTCGAAGAGACAGCGTTTATTAGTTCTTCAATTGGTGCTTCGCCATCATCCAATGTGATAAAATCGAAAAACTCAAAAACACGAGCATCCGAAAGCGAACGCAATTCGGTATTTGGGAAACCACCGCCCATTGAAATTTTAATACTCGGATAATGCTTTTTCACCCACTGTGCAGAACGAAAAGCCGAGTATAAATTCCCTGGAAACGGAACCGAAATCAGAAATAATGTAGGTTGAATAGTTTCTATTCTCTCTTTTAGAATCGAAAGAAGTAAGTTATCAATATAGGTTGGTTCTTGTTGCAAGGCTTCGTACAACTCGTCAAAAGAATTGGCACTTCGCCCCAAACGTTCTGCATAGCGACTGAAACCAAAATTAGCATCAACACATTCCACAATAAAATCAGAGATGTCTTCAAGGTACAATGTCGCTAAATGCTTTGCTTTGTCCTGTGTTCCCATGGTTCCAAAAGCCCAATCGAGTTCTTCCAATTGCGCAAATCGGGATGCTTCCGGCAAGAAATCTTCCTGACAAATTTGAAGTGCCAATGTTGGATTTTTTCCTTGAAGGAAAGCAATTACGGGATTGATTGTTTTTAAGTACTCCTCTTTTAAAGCGAAAATCCTCTTGGAATTATCTGAAATAGTTTCGCTAGGAACTTGAAACCTGAAATTTGAAACCTGAAACAAATTTAAAAGTCCTTCTTTCGAAAACAATTTCAAAATCACTTCGATACCCAAATCCGCTTGAACGGACTCAATGTTTTTGGTATTCAAAAACCCTTTGATATAAGCAGTTGCCGGATACGGGGTATTCAGTTGGGTAAAAGGGGGCGTGATTAAGAATAATTTGGTTTTCAAAAGAAATAAGTTTGGTGCAAAAATAAGGGATATTTATTGTTTTACAACAAAAGAAACAACTTGTAGTTATTTGAGTAAAATTGCGTAATTAATTGAATTAAATCTCTCGAAAAACAATGTCATTCCTGCATTTTAACCCTTACCATTTCAAATATAAAATTCATACAAAAATTAATATTTTTCATGCTAAAACCCTTATTTTTTATTTACTTTTGTTAACAAAATTCCCACAATGAAGCTTAAAGTCCTGCTGCTGTTTATTATATTTCACCAATGTGTTGTTGTTTTTTCTCAAGAAAAAAATCCAAATTCTTCCAATAAAATTTTATTGGAAGATAAAAATGGTCATATAATTCAAACTTTGGATGAGCAAAACGAGTTTTTGAAAATTCGGGAAGAAAAAAGAAAAAAAGAAATCCTGAATTTAAAAAAAGCAAATCTGAGTTTGAAAGCAACAGCTACACAACAAGCTGTAGAAATGTGTACCAATGGAAGTTTCGAACAATATGAAACTATCAGTGGAAGTAGTTCCCTCAAGAATTTTCTTTATACCATAGGTGACCCTCCTGGACCAACGCAATGCCGCTCTATTACCAATACCGCCGATTCATACATCAATCGGTTTGACCCTAATAATTTGAGTATTATGGCGACTGGTGTATCTTCAAATTTGGTTGATCCTTATATGGGAGATATAAAAGCATTCGATCAATATGCCATTAAAATTAATCATGAGAACTCATCTACTTATGGCTCAATTGTTCAGGGTAAAAGGTTTAAAACTAATAATGAAAATTATCTAAAATTCAACTACAAAGCAGTATTACAAAGTGTATATGACAATAGTCACACTGACAATCAAGCATTTGTAAAAGCAAGAATTCTAAATAAAAACGGCGTTGTCGTAAATGAATTTTGTTTAGTAGGTGACGAAAAAAATTGCATTTTCACCAAAGTTCCGAGTCAAACTTCTTCTTACGTCACTTTGTATACTGCCAATTGGCAATCTGGAATACTGGATATTTCATCTATACCTAACAATGAAGAATTTACCGTAGAATTTATGGCTTCAAGATGTGGATTGGGTGGACATTTCGGATATCTGTATGTAGATGATATTTGCTTGCTGCATTCTACAGAAAATTTACAAGGATCTGTAGAACTAGATCCTTTGGATAAAGTTTGTCCTAGTTTACCGATTTCGGTATGTGGAAATTATACCATTCCTAATTCTGGCGGAATTTCTGCATCAGTAAAAAAAATCACTTTAAATGTTTATAACAGTAATAACGTATCCGTTTATAGTACATCTACAACCTCAAGCTTAGACACAACAAATAAAAAGTTTTGTTTTACACTGAATGCCACTGATTTTCCAAATAGTACCAATGCTAATTATAATGTTGGAGTACAAGTAGATTATGATATTTCTGGAACTTCCTGTGCTGGGACTACATTTAATTCGGCCACAGATCCTGATGCGAATTCTGGTTGGGATATTTCTTTTTTAAATTGTACTTCAAGTTGCAATATTAATGTAACAACAGCAAAGATATCTCAATGTGATGCAAATCGCGACGGGAGTGAAATTTTTGATTTATCTAAATTAAATTCTTTGGTAGTAACGACTACTACAGGTTTAAGTTTTAGTTATTACAAAAATTACAATGATGCGGAAGCTAACTTGAATGCAATCTCCAATTTCTCAAGTTATCCAAGTTCAAGCACTTCTATTTTTGTTAGAGTGAGTAAAGATGCCACTTGCTACAAAATAATTTCTGTAAGTTTAGAGGTGAAAAATCCAACGGCAAATATTACAGGTATTCTAAATGTTTGTTCAGGAAGCACTGTATTAACAGCTTCTTCAGGATCATCCTATTTATGGAGTACAGGAGGCACTTCGCAAAGCATTTCGGTAACTTCGACAGGAAATTATTCTGTTACTGTTACTGATTCTTTTGGATGTAGTAGCGATGCTAGTGTTTCTATAGAACCTAGCCAAACTGCTGTTTCACCAATTTTGCAAATCACTCAACCCTCCTGTTTTTCTACCACAGGAAGTATAAAAGTGACTTCAGCTGCATCACAATATAGTTTTGATGATGGTTCAACTTGGAGTACAGACGACACAAAGAGTAATTTATTTCCTGGAACGTATTTAGTGAAAATAAAAACCATAAATGGATGTACTTCTTATTCTCAAAGTGTAACCATTACAGCTGTGTCAACTTCATATCCAAATTATAACTATACCAGTCCTTTATTTTGTGGGGATTTAGGTAGTATTGCTATTACGACGCCATCTGCATATTATAGTTTTGATGATGGAGTAACTTGGGTAAATTATGCAACCGCTACCAATCTTTCACCAGGAAGTTACAAAATTCGTACAAAAGATTTACAAGGTTGTATTTCTTCAGCTAACAATGTACTTATTAGCAGCACTACGCTAGAAACTCCAACTTATACTACTATACAGCCTGCTTGTAGTGCTACAGGAAGCATTACTATTAATACTATTTCAGATTTTTATACTTTTGACGGAGGCACAACTTGGATTACAAGCAATGCCATGAACAATTTAAGCTCCGGTAGCTATTCTTTAGGGATAAAAAATGCTTTGGGTTGTACTTCCTATTATACCTACGTTTATTTAAATGATTTTCAATATTCCTATCCTGAATATACTACAGAGCAACCCGTTTGTGGAAGCAATGGAAGGATTACTATTACTACAGTTGCAGATTCCTATAGTTTTGATAATGGTGTAACTTGGACTAACAATAACGTAGCTAATTTACCCTATGGAAACTATCCGGTAAAAGTAAAAAATAGTGCAGGATGTATTAGCGCTGCTAATTATGTTTATTTATACCAACCCTACTTGTTTACACCAATTATTAGCATAGAACAACCAACCTGTGGTGTAAACGGAAAAATCACTGTTAATTCATTATCAGATTTTTACAGCTTTGACGATGGAGTAACTTGGACAAAGCTCAATAATAAATCATTACCTCCGGGGTATTACAACGTAATTATAAAAAATAGCATTGGTTGCACTTCCTATCCAACTGGTATTTATTTAAACAATCCAAATATAGCGGAACCTACTTTTACTGTTATTCAGCCAACTTGTACTACTACAGGAAGTATTACAATAAATGCAATTGCAGATTTTTACAGCTTTGACGGCGGGTATACTTGGGGAACCACACCTACAGTATCAAATATAAATTCTTATGGATATTACAACATTTCTATAAAAAATAGTTTAGGATGCATATCACAGAATATTGGCATTCCAATTAATAACCCTAGTCTTCCAGATCCCGATTATACAATTACTAATCCAAGTTGCGGAAAGATTGGCAATATTACATTCAACAGCACTGCAGATTACTATAGTATAGATTATGGCACAACTTGGAGTACCAATCCTATTTTTAATAATTTAAGCCCAGGATATTACTATCTATTAGTAAAAAAAGCAGATTGTACATCCAAATACATTTCTGTTTATTTAGATTCCGCTCATTTAGCACCACCAAAATATGCGATCGTTCAACCAGTTTGTGGTACAAAGGGATCCATTACCATCACCACTACTGCAGATTTCTACAGTATCGATGGACAAAATTGGGTTACAAGTCCTACTTTTTCAAATCTTTCTTCTGGCTATTATTACCCTTCCATAAAAAATGCCCAAGGTTGTATTTCTAACTCGAATTCTGCAAATATTCAAACTTTTTATCTTCCTAATCCTATTTTTACATCAACTCAACCCACTTGTGGAAACGGAGGAAGCATAACTTTTACTACTACTGCAACACAATACAGCATAGATGGAGGTAATACATGGAACACCAATCCTGTCTTCACTAATCTTAATTCCAGTTTTTATTATTTAGTGGTAAAAGATGCAGCTGGATGTACTTCCTATCCTTATGGTACTAACACAAATTTAAATCCATATTATTTGCCAAATCCCGATTTCACATTCGTCCAACCAACTTGCGGTACCAATGGAAGCATTGCTATTGCAACAGTTGCAGATTCATATAGCTTTGATGGTGGTAGCACTTGGACAACAAACCCCTCCCTTACTGGAATAACGTCGGGATATTACAATATTGTTATAAAAAATGCAACCGGCTGTAAATCTAATGGCATATCGATATACATTAACCCTTTTTATCTTCCGAATCCAAATGTAAAAGTGATACAACCAAGTTGTGGAAATGGAGGAAGTATTACCATAACTACTCCTGCTGATCAGTATAGTTTTGATGGAGGTACAACTTGGACTACCAATCCTATTTTACTTAATCCTGCATCATCATCCTATACTATTGTTATTAAAAATACAACTGGTTGCAAATCACAGTCGCAATACTACTACATTAATAAATATTATTTACCCACACCAAATGTAACTTCCATTCAGCCAACTTGTAGTTCTCCTTCTGGAACTATAATAATAAATACTACTGCAGATCAATACAGTTTTGATAATGGTGTAACTTGGACTACAAATCCCATAAAGAAAAATCTAGCTGGCGGTTCCTATAATATAGTAATAAAAAACACATTAGGTTGTATCTCATACGGCAGTTATGCCTATATTAACACACCGCCTGCCATTCCTCCAGCACCCGCTGTACAGATTGTTCAGCCCTCTTCTTGCGGAGCAACTGACGGTAGCATAACCATAACTACAACTGCACTAAGTTATAGTTTCAATGATGGAAACAGCTGGACAACAAATCCAACAAAAATAAATGTAGGAGCTGGTACGTACATTATTAAAATCAAAACAAATTCTTATAGTTGCGAATCAACAACAACAGTTGTAAATTTAAGTTCAGGCACTACAATTGCTGCTCCTGCTTATACTTCAACCCAGCCGAATTGTAGCTCTGCAAAAGGTTCTATTACTATTACTACAACTGCTGCAACATATAGTTATGACAATGGATTAACCTACGTTTTTTCGAATACAAAAACGGATCTTTCTCCAGGAATTTATTTTATAAAAATTAAAAATTTAGCTGGTTGCGTTTCGGATCCTGCCACAGTCACTATTTCACCATTATCAGCGCTTCCTGCGCCTGCCTACAAAGCAAGCCAACCAGATTGCACCAACTTTACAGGGTCACTATCCATCGATACCGTAGCCGATTTTTACAGCTTTGATAACGGAATCACGTTTGGAACTTCAAACACAAAATCCAATGTAGCACCAGGAACATATAATTTAATGATTAAATATAATTCTGGTTGTATTTCTCTTAGCGCACCCGTTACCATAGATGCTGCTCCCACAATTCCAGCAGCACCACAAGTTGTGGTTACAAATCCTATTGGTTGCACATCATCAACAGGTAGCATTATGGTTTCTACTGTTGCAAATCTATATAGTTTTGATGATGGTGTAACTTGGAATACGAGCAATACTGCTAGTTTATCTCCAGGAAATTATTTAATCCGAATAAAATATACAAATGGTTGCCCTTCGATTGCCTATGCTGCAACCATCAATACACCTCCAAACGCACCTTCAACTCCAATCTTAAACGTTTCTCAACCTGTGAGTTGTAGTAATCCGTTTGGTTCTATTTCCATTACAAGTGCCGCTTTCCAGTATAGTTTTGACAATGGCACAAATTATTCGACCAATCCAATTTCAGGAAATTTAGCAGCTGGAACCTATTTAGTTCGGGTTAAAAATAGTAGCGGTTGCGAGTCTGTAGCATTATCTGTAAAAATTAATGCTACAACTGATTATCCAGTAAATCCTGCATTTACAACTATTCAGCCAGACTGTAATAATCTTAAAGGGACTATTATAAATACCCATATTGCCGCAGAATATAGTTTTGACAATGGAGTTACTTGGAAAACAAATACAATTCAATCTAATCTTGATCCTGGAACATATTATATAAAAGTAAAAAACAGCATTGGTTGTGTTTCAAATGCTACCACAGTTATACTAATTCCTTTTACAAGTATTACTCCGAAACCTACATTAACAAATCCTCAAACCTTCTGTATCCAACAAAATACAACCTTGAGTTCAATTGCAATTACGGGTCAAAAAATAAAATGGTATGACGCTCTAACAAATGGAACACTTTTATCAGACACAACTCCATTACAAAACGGAATAACTTATTACGCCTCGCAAACCATTAATGGTTGTGAAAGCATGAGAATTCCAGCTCTTATAAACATCCAAAACACACCTGCTCCAACTGGAAATGCAAATCAAAGTTTTTGTATGAGTCAAAATCCTACGGTAAGTTCGATTGTAACTTCAGGTAACAACATACAATGGTATAATAGTATTGGAATTCTTTTATCTAGTTCAACCCTTCTAGAAGATGGCCAATCCTATAATGCAACTCAAACGGTAAATGGTTGCGAAAGTTTGAGCAAATTAGCTGTTACTATTACGCTAATAAACACTTTACCCGCAAACAATCATGCAGAATTGTTATGTGATGATTTGAATGACCGTTCTGAAAAAGTAAATTTATTAGACTATAATTCGAAGCTAATTTCAGATATTTCAGGATATACATTTTCTTATTATTCAACTAGTTCAGGTGCAGAAAATCAATTGGCAGCCAATCAAATTAATACCTTTTCAAATTACAACTTAGTCGTAGGTGACAACAAATTCTACGTTCGAATCAACTCGAATACGCCTTGTTATGCTGTTGTTGAATTAAAACTAACTCTCCTCTCAAAACCAATTATTTCAATTCAGGACATTGTACCCATTTGCGAAAACAATACAATTATAATACATGCAGATGTCGGCTATGACTCCTATTTATGGTCAACTGGAGCAACAACACCATCCATAATGGTATCAACTCCCGGTAATTTTTCAGTAACAGTAACCAATAATTATAGTACAATTTCTTGTTCCAGCACAAAGAATTTCGAAGTAAAGAAATCAAACATTGCAACAATTACAGCTATTGAAACTAAAGACTGGACTGATAATGAAAATATAATCACCGTTTTTGCATCAGGTGAAGGTGATTTCGAATATTCAATTGACGGTATTCATTTTCAGGATAGCAATCAATTTTCGGCATTATATAGTGGTGAATATACTGTACATGTCAGAGATAAAAATGGTTGCGGAACAGCTACTGATGCAGTCTTTTTATTAATGTATCCAAAATATTTCACGCCAAATGGCGACGGGTTTAATGACACTTGGAATATTAAATTTTCAGATTTAGAAACAAACTTGACTGTAAAAATATTTGACCGTTATGGAAAATTATTAAAAGTACTAATCCAAAATAGTGCTTGGAACGGAACTATGAATGGACACGAAATTCCATCAGATGATTATTGGTTTGTAGCAACTAAAACTGATGGAAAAGAATACAAAGGTCATTTTAGTTTGAAGCGATAAGTATTATTTTCCTAAACATATCTTAAACCAAAAAAACATAACTTTACTTTTTATTACTTTAGCGACAAATTTAGAAACTCAAAACATGCCAACCGACTGTATCAGCTATCAGAATTCCGGATATTTTTCTACTTTAATGAATGATTATTTAGAGGACAAAAGCAATCTTCAATCTTTATACCATCGTTTTCCAAATCTTCAAAACTTTGGATCACAAATTCAGGAGAAAAAAGCGAATTTTAATGATACATCCAGAGCTACTTTAGTTTCTGTTTTACAAAAACAATATGCAACAGTTGAAACTTCGGCTTTAACAAATCAAAATATTGCCGCTTTAGCCAATTCCAATACATTTACAGTGACCACTGGTCATCAGTTGAATTTATTCAGCGGACCATTGTATTTTTTGTACAAAATTATTTCGACCATTAATTTGACAACTGAGTTAAAATCGAAATATCCTGATTCAAATTTTGTTCCAATTTATTGGATGGCAACGGAAGATCATGATTTTGAAGAAATCAATTATTTTAATTTTAAAGGCAAAAAATTCCGTTGGAACAAAGAAAGTACAGGTCCCGTTGGCCGATTGTCTACTGAAGGTTTAGCTGATTTCCTTGAAGTATACGCACTGGAATTAGGTTCCAGTACAAATGCAAATACGCTCAAAAAACTGTTTGAAGATTCTTATCTTAATCATGATAATTTAGCCGATGCTACTAGATTTTTGGCTAATGCGCTTTTTAGTGCGTATGGTTTAGTTATTTTGGATGCAGATAATCAGGATTTGAAACGCAACTTCATTCCTTTTGTAAAAGAAGAATTGCTTCACCAATCCTCCCATAAATTGGTATTGGAAACCGCCGAAAAACTAAAAGACTATACGATTCAAGTAAATCCTCGTGAAATCAATTTGTTTTATATTGAAGATAATTTACGCGAACGCATCATTTTTGAAAACAATACCTACAAAGTAAATCATACAAAAATTGAGTTTTCTGAAAGTGAAATTTTATCACTTTTAGATAATCATCCAGAAAAATTCAGTCCTAACGTGATAATGCGTCCATTGTATCAAGAAGTGATTCTCCCTAATTTATGCTACATCGGTGGAGGTGGAGAAATTGCGTATTGGTTAGAACTAAAATCCTTTTTTGCTGCAGCAAAAATAACTTTCCCAATGCTGTTACTTAGAAACTCTGTGCTATTGGCTACCGAAAAACAAGCTAAAAAAGCAGACAAACTAAATTTGAGTTGGAAAGATTTATTTTCAAAACAAGCCGATTTAGTAAATACTAAAACCACAGAATTATCGGATTTCCCAATCGATTTAACGCATTTGAAAGAACAATTGCAAAAACAATTTATCGCCCTTTATGAAGTGGCGAATAAAACAGATGAATCCTTCATTGGAGCTGTAAAAGCACAGGAAGTAAAACAAATTAAAGGATTAGAAAATCTGGAGAAACGCTTACTGAAAGCACAAAAAAGAAAGTTAAGCGATATTTTACAACGCATTACCGACTTGCAAAACGAATTATTTCCTAACCAGAGTTTACAGGAACGTCAAACTAATTTTTCAGAATTTTACCTAGAAAACGGCGACAATATTATTCCAACATTGATCAAACAGCTCAAACCACTAGACAACAAATTCGACATTATTGTACTTTAATCAGATTACGGTTATTTGAATGCCGAATTTGTAAAAATAATCAATAAAAAAATACTATTTTTGCACAAAATTTAAAAAACAAAAAAAATGGCTACTAATAGAACATTTACAATGATCAAGCCTGATGCTGTTGCTAACGGACACATCGGAAACATACTTGCAATGATTACTAATGCAGGTTTCAAAATCGTTTCTTTGAAATTAACGCAATTAACTGTTGCTGATGCTCAAGCATTTTATGAAGTTCACGCTGCAAGACCTTTCTACGGTGAATTAGTAGAATTCATGTCAAGAGGACCAATTGTTGCTGCTATTTTAGAAAAAGATAACGCTGTTGAAGATTTCAGAACTTTAATTGGTGCTACAAACCCAGCTGAAGCTGCTGAAGGAACTATCCGTAAAGCTTACGCAACTTCTATCGGAGAAAATGCTGTTCACGGTTCTGATAGCGATGAAAATGCAGCTATCGAAGGTGCTTTCCATTTTGCTGGAAGAGAGCAATTTTAATTTATGATTGAAGATTAACGATTTTTGAATTAAGATTTAGAAAATCCTATAAATAGAAAATCCCGTTTCAAAATTGAAACGGGATTTTTTTATATCAAAAATCTAAAATCGTTAATCAACAATCTAAAATCACTACCTCAAAACCACATCTTTAACCACATCACGACGCAGTTCTTCATTAATCATAGCTACAATTTTAGATCTACCGTGACTTAATTCTTCTCTTAATACTGAAGAACTCAACTCCACATACAAAGTGCTTCCTTTCAAAACCACATTTTTAGTGTAATTATTCACACCATTCCCCATAAGATTTTTCCACGCATCTTTAACATCAATTTGATCCATTCCGGGTTGAAGTTTATTCACTTGGATAATTTGTTTCAAAACATCCCCTATCGTACTTTGATTATTCAGCCTTTTTGCCATCGCCCAGTAAATTTATTGGTATTGCTTTCTTATAATGATATTCCATTTTGTCCTTGTTCAGCAATACTAATTCTTCCTCTGACAAAGCAATTAACTCCTCACTCCATTTCATATAAGATGTGGAATAATCCAAAAATACTTTATCATCGGCAAATCGCACCGCTACGTTTTCATATACATCATTCACTAAAAAAGTTCCGTCCAATTGTGGCATCACTTTCTTCCGAATCCCTTTATTGTCGCTTATTTTGAAAAAATCATAACTTTCATTCATGCCATAATCCTTGTCTTTCCCAGCATCAAAAACAACTTTTTCAATTTCCCAATATCCGTTTATTTTAGAAATGTCTGCAGGCTTAATCTTTTGCTGACACCCTACAAAAAGGAATGCTATAAAAAAAATGCTAAGTGTGTTTTTCATATAATTATTATTTTTAGGAGCTAATTCCTGCTGTACGCTATATCTTTTTCTTGCTATTCTTCCTTTCGTCAGAATAGCAAGAAAAAGGATGCCGCTTCCATCAGGGCTAGTCAATTCGGGTTAAATCTCGCTTGTTCTAAATACAAAGTTACTCTTATTAAATTCAAAGAAAACAAAAATAGCAGAAACACATTAAACTATTTTCTATATTTTTGGTCTTAAAGGAATTAGAAACAAATCAGTAGCAAGATGTCAAAAATAATCTACAGTCTCCTCATCCTAATATTTTGCAGTAGCTGCAGTTCCGAAACTACGGAACCAACTCCCACTCCTACACCTGAAGAAACAATCTATTTCCCACCTTTAACAGGTACAACTTGGGAAACAAAATCTATTGCGAGTTTAGGTTGGAAGCAATCCGCTGTGCAACCATTATTGGATTATTTGGCACTCAAAAATTCAAAATCTTTCATAATTCTTGTCAACGGAAGAATCGTAATGGAAAATTATTTCAACGGTCATGATGCCAATGCTTTTTGGTATTGGGCAAGTGCCGGTAAAACACTAACATCAACTGTAACGGGAATTGCACAACAAGAAAACCTGATTAACATCAACAATAAAGTTTCACAATACATAGGAACTGGCTGGACTAGCATGCCTTTAGCAAAAGAAAATTTGATTACAAACAAACATCTACTCAATATGACTTCCGGATTAGATGACAGTACGGATGATGTTGATCCAGTGAACCTAAAATACAAAGCTGACGCAGGAACGCGTTGGGCGTACCATAATGTCTATGTGAAATTACAGGATGTGATTGCGCAAGCCAGCGGTCAAACCTGGAAAGTCTATTTCAACACTAAACTGAAAGATAAAATAGGAATGGATGGAGCATGGTTTCAGTTAGGCAATAATTCTGTTTATGGAAGTAATACTCGTTCTATGGCACGCTTTGGTTTGTTAATCTACAACAAAGGAAAATGGGAAAGTAATGCCATAGTGAATGAAAACTATTTAAATGAAGCTACAAATACTTCACAAACCATAAATATGGGATACGGTTATTTATGGTGGCTGAATGGAAAATCAAGTTACCATTTACCACAAAGTCAACTGCAGTTCAATGGTAGTTTAATACCAACAGCTCCAGCAGATATGTATATGGCATTAGGCAAAAATGACCAAAAAATCTATGTCATTCCCAGCAAGAAAATGGTCGTTATCAGAATGGGAGATGTTGCAAATCCAGATAATCCAACTTTTGCTTTATCCGATTTTGATGAAACATTATGGCAAAAAATTAGTGCTTTATACCAATAGATTTACTTGGTTTTCAAACGTCTCATAAAACCTAAAACAAAGAAAACCAACCCTATTATCAACAAAAAATAATAAAAACCAAGACTTTTATCTCGAACAAGATTTGCCAATATAAAAGAAATGATACTCACTAAATAAAGATACATTGGAGGTGTATTTTTTAAAGAAGAAAAATCCATTATAACTATTATTTAAAAAAACTATCAACAAACTCATACTTATTAAAAACCTGAAGATCTTCAATCCCTTCTCCAACACCAATGTATTTAACTGGAATTTTAAATTGATCGGAGATTCCTATTACAACCCCACCTTTAGCTGTTCCGTCTAGTTTTGTAACTGCTAAACAAGTAACCTCAGTAGCCGCTGTAAATTGTTTCGCTTGTTCAAAAGCGTTTTGACCGGTTGAACCATCCAAAACTAATAATACATCATGTGGTGCATCACCTACAACTTTTTGCATCACTCGTTTTACTTTAGTCAATTCGTTCATTAAATTAATTTTATTATGCAAACGACCTGCGGTATCAATTATAACAATATCGGCATTTTGCGCCACTGCTGACTGCAAGGTATCAAAAGCTACCGAAGCCGGATCACTTCCCATATCCTGGCGAACAATAGGAACTCCTACTCTATCCGCCCATATTTGCAACTGATCGATAGCTGCGGCACGAAAAGTATCGGCAGCACCAAGAACCACATTATAACCTGCTTTTTTAAACTGATAGGCTAACTTACCAATGGTAGTGGTTTTCCCAACTCCATTAACTCCTACCACCATTAAAACATAAGGTTTAGTTTGAGTTGGAATTACAAATTCAGTTGCTTCTCCTGTATTTGTCTCTGATAATAAAGCTGCAATTTCTTCTCTAAGAATTTGATTGAGTTCCTCTATACCAAGGTATTTATCTGAAGCAACACGATTCTCGATTCTGGTAATTATTTTTAATGTCGTATTTACACCAACATCTGAGGCAACAAGGATTTCCTCTAAATTGTCTAAAACTTCATCATCAACTTTTGACTTTCCGGCAACAGCTTTGGTTAACTTCGAAAAGAAATTTGTTTTTGATTTTTCAAGACCTTTGTCTAATGTTTCTTTTTTCTCTGATGAAAATATTCTTTTGAAAAAACTCATTGTATAAATAGTATTAAGAATGAAGTATTTAAGTCCATAGAACCAATACGTTTTTCTAACGGTAAATATAGAAAATAAAAAAGCTACTTCCGAATGAAAGTAGCTTTTCTATATAATGTGATTGCTAATTATTTCTTTTTCAAGAATTCATCAACAGCTTCAGGAGCCATAATAGATTCTACGAATGTATATGCACCTGTTTTTGGAGATTTCACCATTTTGATGGCTTTTGATAATCTCTTAGAAGATGTTTGTAACGATGCTACGGTTTTCTTTGCCATGATTCAAATGTTATTTAAATTTAAATAAAATCTTCAAATGTTACCATTTTAAGATTTTATCAAAATCTCTAATTATTACTTAATTTCTTTGTGAACAGTTACACGTTTCAAGATTGGATTAAATTTTTTAATCTCTAATCGATCTGGTGTATTTTTTTTGTTCTTTGTTGTTATGTATCTTGAAGTTCCTGCAACACCCGAAGTCTTGTGCTCAGTACATTCTAAAATTACCTGGATTCTATTACCTTTCTTTGCCATCTTGCTATTTTTTTATTTTGGAATGGATTATTTAATAAATCCTTCTGACTGCGCTTTTTTCAAAACTGCAGCGATTCCATTTTTATTAATTGTTTTTATCGTAGATGCAGCTACTCTTAGAGTAATCCATCTATCTTCTTCTGGAAGATAAAAACGCTTTTTAACTAAGTTTACAGAAAATTTTCTCTTAGTTTTGTTCATAGCGTGAGAAACGTTATTTCCTACCATCGCTCTTTTACCTGTAAGGTCACAAACTCTTGACATTATACTTATCTTTTATCGTTATTCAAAATCAGGGTGCAAAGAAAAGAAAAATAAACCTATTAAGCAACAAATTTATTGCACATTTTTTAAAATTTCTTTCTGTAATAGTTCTAAACTTTTAATTACAGCTCTATCTATCACTTTTTCACGGGGTTGACCAAAATTAAATTCTTCAACAATTACTTCGCTTGGCGTTGCCAATGCAATAAAAACTGCTCCAACTTCTGCATTTGAGTCTCCTTTTGATGGTCCAGCGTTTCCGGTTGTCGCAATTGCATAGTCCGTTTTCATCATGTTTTTTATATTCAAAGCCATCTCCGAAACTACCGCTCTACTCACAACAGAATGTTCTTTTATGAGACTTTCCGAAACACCCAAAACATCAATTTTAGCAGCTGTTGCATACGAGACAACACCTCCTTTAAAATACTTTGAAGCCCCGGAAACCGATGTCAATACTGCTGCAATTTTACCTCCGGTACAACTCTCAGCAGTGGAAATCGTTTTATTTTGCTTTGTAAGCATTTTTCCTACTACAACTTCCAAGGTTTCATCATCATCAAAACCCACGATAATATCATGGATTATCGCATCCAGCGAATTTACATTTTCTTCGAGAGCGGCTTCTAATTTTTCTTTGTCAGTACCACGGGCCGAAAGACGTAGACGAACTCTTCCCGGTGCAGGCAAATAAGCCAACTTAATAAATTCAGCAAGGTTATTTTCCCAATCCTCTATTCGTTCGGCCACCATACTTTCGCCTTGTCCGTACGTGAGAATTGTTTTATGGATAATATAAGGTCGTTTGTATTCCCGAACTACTTTTGGGATAATTTCATGCTCCACTAAATACTTCATTTCATAAGGAACTCCGGGAAGCGAAATAAAAACGGTGTTTTCCTTTTTCATCCACATTCCTGGCGCAGTCCCTACTTGATTTTGAAGCACCGTACATTTTGAAGGAACCAGTGCCTGATCTTTATTGATTTGTGTAATTGTTCGCTTATAGAAACCTTCTATAAGTTGCGTGACATGAGCCAGTACTTTTTGGTCTACAACTAATTCATCTTCAAAATAATCACAAAATGTTTTTTTGGTAATATCATCTTTTGTTGGTCCTAAACCTCCTGTTATAATCACCAAATCGACTTTGTTTTGAAGTACTGCAAACGTATCTAAAATGTGTTTTTTATCATCACTAATCGAAATCATTTCGTTGATTTCAACACCAATTTTATCTAATGACTTAGCTATAAAACCAGAATTTGTATCGACAATTTGGCCTATTAAAATTTCGTCACCAATGGTAACTATGGTTGCTTTCATTTTTTGTGGGATATTTTTTTGTGGGATTGTAATCTTAAAAAATAAATGTGTAAAATAGCACATTCAGTTTTTTTTGCATGAGTGATAATAGTGAAAATGCTCTCTCGTTTTTTAAAGAGAGAGATTACTTTACCTAATAATTATTTTCATAGGAGTTCCGTGAACTTCGTTTGTAACGGATAGGCCGACCCGCTTTTTCAGCGGGTCACGCCCCAATATTACAAATCGAAATCTTTTTTGATTTCTTTGATAGCGTCATTAACTTGGTTTTTTACGCTCTTAAAAGTCTCTTTGATGTCTTTCTTTTTACCTTCGGCTTTAGTCCAGGCTTCGATTTGAAGAATCTCCTCAAAAGCCACGTTTAACCCCATTAAATCAAGCGTAGGTTTTATCTTGTGCGCATAAGCATAAGCGTGCTTATGGTCTTTCTTTTTTATTCCTTCTTTGATTTGTACTAAATCATCTGGAACTTCGGTAACAAACAATGTCAAAATTTCATTTACAAATTCTGCATCGTTGTCTGAAAGTGCGTACACTTTTGAAAGGTTGTAGTTTATAGCCATTATTTTACTTGTATTCTAAAGAGTTGTTGTCCTTCTAAAAATCCTTCCAAAACGTCATCTGGCTTTACAGCAGCTACTCCTTCTGGAGTTCCTGTAAAAATAATATCTCCAATTTTTAGGGTAAAAAACTGAGAAACGTATGAAATTAGCTCGTCAATTTTCCACAACATATGACTGGAATTACCCTTTTGTACCGTTTTATTGTTGTTGGTTAATTCAAAAGTAATATTTTCTAATGAACTAAATTGATTTTTTGGTAAAAATTCACCTATAACTGCCGAGCCGTCAAATGCTTTTGCTTTTTCCCAAGGCAAGCCTTTTGCTTTTAATTTCGCCTGTAAATCACGTGCCGTAAAGTCAATTCCAACACTAATTTCGTCATAATATTTATGCGCAAACTTAGGCTCGATGTATTTACCAACTTTATTTATTTTGACAATAATCTCAATCTCGTGATGAATATCCTCCGAAAATTCCGGAATCACAAATGGATGCTGCTTTAATAAAACGGCCGAATCCGGCTTCATAAAAACAACAGGTTCTGTTGGTCTTTCGTTGTGTAATTCTTCTATATGATTGGTGTAATTTCTACCAATGCAGATTATTTTCATTTCCTATTGATTCAAAAATTAGCTTAATTTATTATTCAGTTTTCGAAGTTTTATTGCCGTTAGAACTTTCTTGGTATACAACGGAAAATCCGCATTTTGTATCCAACTGAAATAACCGGGTTCCGTTTCCAGAATTTTATCCACTTTCACTCCTTTGTGTTTTCCAAAAGTAAAAATCTCTTCATCATCCTTATCAAAAGCAATCATACCAGCAAAATCAGCAATTTTCTTTCTTGTGGTAAATTCCGATAATGATTTCATGTCGTTTTCCAGTTCCGGATAACGATCCAGTTGCGCTTTCAAAATTTCGTAAGTCGCCATAGTATCTGCTTCCGCAGAATGTGCATTTTCAAGTGTTTTTCCGCAATAAAACTTATGCGCCGCGCTTAAAGTTCGCTCTTCCATTTTATGAAAAACGGTCTGTACATCAACTGAAACCCTGTTTTTCATGTCAAAATCTACTCCGGCACGAAGCATTTCCTCTGCCAATAACGGAATATCAAATCGATCTGAATTAAATCCAGCCAAATCACTGTCTTTAATCATATTGTAAACCTGCGCTGCCAATTCATTAAAAGTAGGTTCGTTAGCTACTTTTTCATCAGTAATTCCATGAACAGCTGTTGTTTGCGGCGGAATTGGAATCGTAGGATTAACCAGCCAAGTTTTGCTTTCTTTATTTCCGTTTGGGAAAACTTTGAATATTGAGATTTCTACAATTCTATCTTTTCCGATATCAATTCCTGTGGTTTCAAGATCGAAAAAGCAAATTGGTTTATTGAGTTTGAGTTCCATTTTTAAATTTTGTGTGGATACAAATATATAGGTTAAACACGAATTTGACGAATTATCCCCAAATAATTTCTTCAAGAATTCTTGTCTTTTTGTGCAATTAAAACGGTGTACTAAAATAAAAACCCGACTGATTTTTGAAAATCGGTCGGGTCTACTATTCTAATTATATTTATTTAAACATCTCTGTTTACATCAAAAGCTTCTAAGTATTCAGCAACTCTTTTTACAAAACTACCACCTAATGCTCCGTCAACTACTCTGTGGTCATAGCTATGCGACAAGAACATTTTTTGACGAATTCCGATAAAATCTCCTTCTGGAGTTTCGATTACTGCCGGCATTTTACGAATTGCTCCAAGAGCTAAAATCCCAACTTGTGGCTGATTGATAATTGGCGTTCCAAAAACACTTCCAAAAGTCCCCACATTCGTAACCGTATAAGTTCCGCCTTGCGTATCGTCTGGTTTCAGTTTTCCCATTTTAGCACGGTTTCCTAAATCGTTTACCGCTTTTGCCATTCCTACTAAATTCAGTTGGTCAGCGTTTTTAATAACAGGAACAATTAAATTTCCGTTTGGTAACGCAGCAGCCATTCCTAGGTTGATGTTTTTCTTTTTAATGATATAATCACCATCTACAGAAATATTCATTCCAGGAAAATCTTTCAGTGCTTTAGCAACTGCTTCCATAAAAATTGGCGTGTACGTCAATTTCTCCCCTTCTCTTTTTTCGAAAGTAACTTTATTTTTCTCTCTCCATTTTACAATATTCGTCACATCCACTTCAATAAATGATTGTACGTGAGCCGAAGTTTGTACAGAAGCCACCATATAACCCGCAATCAGCTTGCGCATTCTGTCCATTTCTATGATTTCATCACCACCGCTTACTGATACTGGAGCTGCTTTTTGAGCAACTGGAGCTGCAACCGGTTTTTGAACTGCTGCAACCGGAGCTGAAACTGCTGGATGGCTTGTTCTATTTTTTACGTAGTCTAAAATATCATTTTTAGTAACTCTTCCTTCTTTTCCTGTTCCGGAAATTGATGCTAATTCTGCTACAGAAACCCCTTCTTCTTTGGCAATATTTTTTACTAAAGGCGATAAGAATTTTTCAGAATCAGAGAAATCAGCAGGAACCGCTACCGCTTCTTTAGCTACTTCAACTGTTTTTTCAATAATTGCAACTTCAGCAGGAGCAGCAACTTCTTGAACTGTTTCAGTAACAGCTGCACTATCCGTTTCAATAATGGCAATAGTTTGCCCTACTTGAACTAAATCATCTTTACCGAACAGTTGTTCGACTAAAATACCCGAAACTTCGCTCGGCACTTCACTGTCCACTTTATCAGTAGCAATTTCGAGTACCGCTTCATCGGCTTCAATTTTGTCTCCAACTTGTTTCAACCAATTCGTAATGGTCGCTTCTGCAACGCTTTCTCCCATTTTCGGAAGCTTTAATTCAAATCTTGCCATATTGTTAACCTAAAAGGTGATTTTGATTTTCAGTTTGCGAAATTACTAAATATTTCAAATATAAATTACATTAAATGTAATTTTTTACTCTATTTCTATAATCTCACCTCTCTCGTTACTATTGTTACTTCCTATTAAAAAATTAGCGTTTTTTGGTATAATTTTAAAGGTAAACCTTTTATTTCTTGAAGATTCGAGAATTGCAATACACTCTTTAAAAGAAATGAATTCGTTATCTAAAATAACTTCTGTGCTTATTTTACTCTTAACAGAAGACGAAATTACCATTTTTTCTGTTTTCAAATCGTGAAACAGGACTTTTTTTTGCAAAACTAAACGGAGTTTATCTACTAATTTTTCGTTAGCCGAATACAACAGATATAATTTTGGAGTCTTTTTTATCCCGAAGTTTCGCGAGGATTTTCCTTGAAACATTTTTGCCAATGAGAAAAAGACAATTCCTATTTCCATAAAAAGTGAGAATATCACAGATACCCGAAAATGCTTTTTATAAAAAAAATTCATCGCTTCCTGAAAACGTTTCATATACGTTTCGTCTTTAATGGTACTTTCTCCTTTATAATGGATTACGGTGGTTTCATGAAAATAATAATTAGATTTTCCTTCTTTCAGGATTCGATACGACAAATCGATATCATCAGAATACATAAAACAATCTTCATCAAATCCACCCATTTCAAGATATAAATCTCTTTTCATAAACATAAAAGCCCCAACGAGAATATCCACTTTTCCGGTTTGGTTTTCGTTTAAATACGCAGCATAATATTTTCCGAAAGTCCTTGATTTAGGAAATAATTTATACAAACCCGTGATTTTGGTAAAAGCGACCCAAGGTGTAGGAACACCGCGCTTGCTTTCGGGAAGAAAATTCCCGGTTCCATCAATGAGTTTACAACCCAAGATTCCTAAATCTGATTGTTTTTGGGCGAAAGCCAATACTTTAATAAATGTATCTTCGGCAACTACAGTATCAGGATTTAGAATACAAATGTATTCCCCTTGAGCTTGAGCAACTCCTATATTATTACCTTTTGGGAAACCTATATTTTTGTTGTTTTGAATGAGTTTTACGTTTGGAAAACGCTTTTTTATCATTTTAAAACTGTCATCAAAAGAATTATTATCGATTACAATAATTTCTCCATCAATGGTTTCTATAGCGTTTTGAACGCTTAAAACACACTGTTCCAGAAAATGCCGAACATTGTAATTGAGAATGATGACAGATAGTTGCATTTTTCAAAGATATATTTTAAGAGGCAAAGAGACAAAGGTTCAAAGTCTAAAAAATAAAAAAACATGTTCTCCTTAGCCGCGATGGAAGGGAAAATCCTTTTTGTTCTTTCTTTAAGAACAAAAAGATTAGAATGACAGCGGGAACCATAGCCATAAATAAAACCAAATCTTTTGCTCCTAAAAAAAGATGTTAATTTTAGTTTTAATATTACTTAAACCACAAAAACTTGAAACTTGATGTAAATGAATTACTTTTGCAAAAAAGTTATGTTTCATAACATATACATAGCTCTTAATTTATAACTCATATCTTACAAAGTGAATTACCTTTCTGTAGAAAATATCTCGAAATCTTTTGGTGAACGTACGTTGTTTAAAGACATCTCGTTTGGAATTAATAAAGATCAAAAAATTGCTTTCATAGCCAAAAACGGTTCTGGAAAAACGACTATTATGAGTATCATTAATGGTTTAGAAGAATCTGATACCGGACAAGTCGTATTGAGAAAAGGCATCAAGATGGCTTTCCTTTCGCAAAATAATAACTTACAGGATGAATTAACGATTGAAGAAAGCATTTTTGCATCGGATAATGAGACTTTGAAAGTGATTGAAGCCTATGAAAAAGCGTTAGAAAATCCAGAAGACGAAGAAGCTTACCAAAAAGCTTTTGACGGAATGGATCAACACAATGCATGGGATTTTGAAACGCAGTACAAGCAAATTTTATTCAAACTGAAGTTGGAAAATTTCAAACTGAAAGTAAAAAATCTTTCCGGTGGACAGAAAAAAAGGTTGTCACTGGCTATCATTTTAATTAATCGTCCCGACTTGTTAATTCTGGATGAGCCTACAAATCACTTGGATTTAGAAATGATTGAATGGCTGGAAAGTTATTTTGCAAAAGAAAATATTACGTTGTTCATGGTGACGCACGACCGTTTCTTCCTGGAGCGCGTTTGTAATGAAATCATCGAACTGGACAACGGAAAATTATACCAATACAAAGGAAATTACTCCTATTATTTAGAAAAAAAAGAGGAGCGTATCGCATCCGAAAATTCGAGTGTGGATAAAGCACAGAATCTTTTTGTGAAAGAACTGGAATGGATGCGCCGTCAGCCAAAAGCGAGAACGACAAAATCGAAATCACGTCAGGATGATTTTTATGAAATTAAGGAAAAAGCGCAAAGTCGGCGTCGTGAGAACAAAGTAGAGCTTGAAATTAACATGGAACGTATGGGAAGCAAGATTATTGAGCTTCACAAGATTTCCAAAAAATTCAAGGACCATGTCATCATGGATAATTTCAGTTTTGATTTTCAACGTGGCGAGCGCATTGGAATCATTGGAAAAAACGGAACCGGGAAATCGACTTTCTTGAATTTATTGACCGGAACTTTGCCACTTGATGGTGGAAAAGTGGTAATTGGTGAAACCATAAAAGTGGGCTACTACACGCAAAGCGGGATTAACCCAAAACCGGGTCAGCGCGTGATTGATGTGATTAAGGAATACGGAGAATTTATTCCGTTGATGAAAGGAAAATTGATTTCGGCTTCGCAACTGTTAGAGCGTTTCTTGTTTGATGCTAAAAAACAATATGATTTTGTAGACAGATTGAGCGGTGGAGAATTGAAACGCTTGTACTTGTGTACGGTTTTGATTCAGAATCCGAATTTCTTGATTCTGGATGAACCTACGAATGATTTGGATATTGTGACACTGAATGTTTTGGAAAGCTTCCTTTTGGATTATCCAGGTTGCCTTTTAGTGGTTTCTCACGATAGGTATTTCATGGATAAAATTGTGGATCATTTATTCATTTTTAGAGGTGATGGTGTGGTCGAAGATTTTCCTGGAAACTATTCTGATTTCAGAGCCTACGAAGACAGTACTGATGTAGCGCAAAAAGAGGAAAACAAAGCAGAAAAGAAAGACTGGAAACAAAACAATCCGACTGGAAACCTAACGTTCAACGAGCAAAAAGAATTTCAGAAAATCGAACGAGAAATCAAAGATTTAGAGATTCAAAAAGTGGCTATCGAGCAATTATTCTCTGATGGAAAAGTGCAAGAAAGTGATGTTATGACCAAAGCAAAGGAATTAGAGAACATCAACAATAAGATTGAAGATAAAGAGGAAAGATGGTTTGAGCTGAGTGCGAAGATAGAAGGATAAAAAGTCATCGCGAGGTAAGATAGCTATCCAAATAACCAGAGCCACAACAAAATATAATTCTGTTGTGGCTTTCTATTTTTAATATTAAAGTGTTTACCCAAAATTTAGGCCTGCAATCTTTAAATAATTTTCCAAACTAATGTTTTTTAGTTTTATTCTTTTTTTTTCATGAAAATAAGTAGATATACACAAGGATGCGTTACTATTTCTCTTTAATTTGATTTCAAAATCTATTTATTATTCATTATTCTAAGAAAACTACCTGCTAAACAATACTTAATAATTTGATAAAACAACAATAGAAACAAAAAAAATTCACTTTATGTTTATAGATTTACTTAATTATTCTATTAAAAATAATTTTTAAATCAACAAAAATGTTAAAAAAATTTACATTATCTGATAAGCTTCTTTTTATAGCAGCTTTCCTTTCGTTAGTTTTCTCAGAAACTTTATACTTTCAGGGAAATAAAGAGCAAGCAATCTTTATTGGAATTTGGGTTCCTTCCATATTAGCATTTGGTATTTATTTAAAACTTATACAAAACAATAAAGATGTCTGATTTTATCCCATATTTTGCAGCACTAATAACACTTTTATTTGGGCTAGGATTTGCATTTGCACTTAGATCTCCTAAGGACAAATAGACAAATATTAGGTACCATTCTTTAGTGTAAGCAAAAGCGACATATTTGCTACAAAAGCTAAAGAATTGAAAAAATTATCAATATAATTGAAGAGAAAGAGGAACTAAACTTTGAACTTTCTACCAAGATAGAAGGATAAAATTAGTATTCGATATTCAGTCACAGTTTGCAGCATTGAAACATTAATACTATTTAGTTTACACCCACAACAAAATCTAATTCTATTGTGGGTGTTTATTTTATAAATCTGAAAGTTTTACCAAGGAATCGGATTGTAATCTTTTAAAAATTTACCGCACCAATGCTTTCCTGTATTGATACCGTCAAACAACGGATCCATAACTCGTGCAGCTCCATCTACAATGTCTAATGGTGGTTGAAAATCTTCTTCTTCCTGTTTTCTTTTGGCTAATTCTGCAGGATCTTCGTCGGTTACCCAACCGGTGTCGACCGCATTCATAAAAATTCCGTCTTTTGCCAAAGTTCCCGAAGAAGTGTGCGTCAACATATTCAAAGCAGCTTTGGCCATATTGGTATGCGGATGGCGGTCTTCCTTGAAAAAGCGATGAAACTTCCCTTCCATTGCTGAAACATTGATGATGTGTTTTTTTCCGGTATTATCTTTCTTCATTACTTCCGAAAGGCGGTTGCACAATACAAATGGCGCTACTGAATTCACCAACTGTACTTCAATCATCTCTGTGGTTTCTATTTGTCCCAATCGCAAGCGCCAGCTGTTGGTTTTTCTTAAATCTACTTGCTGTAAATCGGCATCAAGTTCTCCTTCCGGAAAAACTTCATTCGCCACGAGCGCATTATCAAACGAATACGGAATCTGGGATAATTTGGCGGAAGCCCGCAACCCTATTCCAGGTTCTGGTCCGTGCCAAGTCACGGGCATATTCTGATTTGGGGAAGCTCCAGATGTCAACACTTTCAATTCATCCAAACAATTGGTATGATCCAGTAATAATTCTTGCGCTTGTTTTGGCAAAGACGTAATGGAACGCTCTTCGTTTTCCATTAAATGGGTGTAGAATCCGGCGGGACGTCTCACGGTTTGTGCCGCATTATTAATCAAGATATCTAATCGTTCGTATTTCTGCTCGATAAAGTTGCAAAAAATCTCCACACTGGGAATATGACGTAAATCCAATCCGTGAATTTTCAAACGATGTCCCCAATCCATGAAATCAGGTTCCTTAGAAAAACGCAAAGCCGAATCCACCGGAAAACGAGTCGTTGCAATAACGGTTGCTCCACCTCGTAAAAGCATCAACGTAATGTGATACCCAATTTTTAAGCGAGAACCTGTAATTACTGCCACTTGTCCTTTTACATCTGCCGTTTGAAAACGTTTGGCATAATTAAAATCACCACAATCGGTACACATCGTATCATAAAAGTGGTGCATTTTAGTAAATTCCGTTTTACAAACGTAACAATTTCGTGGAGTTTCCAGTTCTAATTGCTCTTTGTGGGCAAGATCATTGAAAGCCAATAATTTTGGCGCCACAAAAATACTCGCTTCACGCGCATGACGGATTCCAGTTTCCTTTCGGGCGGTACGGTCGCGTTTTTCCATTTTGCGTTTAGCAGCCACTTTTCCGTCTTTTTTTCTTCGGGAAAGCTCATCACGATCGGGTCTGGAAAACATTCCAGCTGCTTTGATTAAAGCTGTTCGTTGTTCTTTTGGAATATCAAATATTTGGTCGGTATCAGTATTCAATTGTTCCAAAATAGCGATACATCGGTCAATTTCCTCCGAGCTTATGGCACTTTTATGTTCTATTTGTTCAATCATTATCGTAAAAAAATGGGTATTATTCTTGGTGTAAATTCCAAGCGCGCAAAGATAGGCTTTTAAAGTCGTAAAGTTTCAAAGTCAAAAATCGTAAAGTCTTTGTTTTGAATTTGTACTTTTCACGTTTAAGACTTTTGACTTTCGACTATTATCTTAGTATCTTCGCGCTTACCTTGCAACTATCGCTATGTTATTCCAAATAAAATCGTACTTACAATTCCTTTGGCACTCAAAAAATGAGCATGCTGTACATTCACCTTTTGTGTTTAATTTGTTGACGAAATGTTTTTATGATAAAAAATCAAAACCGGAATATGCTATTTTAAAAAAATACAGAAACTCGCTTTTAGCTAATAACAATACGATTGAAGTCACTGATTTTGGTGCAGGTTCTAAAGTTTTTAAATCGAATACAAGAGTTATTTCCAAGATTGCAAAAACAGCGGGGATTTCTCCAAAACGAGCCGAATTATTATTTAGAATCACCCATTATTTTCAGCCCCAAAGTATTTTAGAAATTGGCACTTCATTAGGATTAGCAACTTCGGCGCTTTCTTTAGGGTCCCGAAGCGTCGGGATAAAAGCAAAAATCATAACTCTTGAAGGTTGTCCTAATACAATGGCAATTACAAAAAGTCAATTGCAATTGTTCCATTTTGATAATGTAAATCCAATAGTAACCGAATTCAGTAGTTTTTTGGTTGACATCCAACTTCCAACTTTAAACTTTAAACTTATCTATTTCGACGGAAACCACTCCAAGAAAGCAACACTGGACTATTTCGAAGTATTACTTCCTACGATAACTAACGAAACCGTTTGGATATTCGATGACATTCATTGGTCGCCAAAAATGGAAGAGGCTTGGAAAATCATAAAAAACCATCCAAAAGTGACGGTGACTATTGATACGTTTCAGTGGGGATTGGTATTTTTTAGAAGAGAACAACCCAAAGAGCATTTTGTGATTCGTACCTAAAAAAAAAATGACAGCCATTGCTGACTGTCATTTCTAACATTGAATTAATTATTCCTTATTCTTTAGCTTTTTTCATTTCACCAGATTTTGCTCCCATTCTGTTTACAGTATACATTGGTGCAAATTTCAATTTTAAACTAGCAATTTTTCTGTTATCATCACCTGAAAGTCCTTCTTTTTCAACAGTATTTTTTCTGCTGTCCAATGCTTCATACATCAATTTAATTTCATCCCAGTCTTCACGAGAATAAGCATCTTTATTTGTTTCAACAGTACTTACAAATTGTTGATAAACACCCAGAATATTGTCTTTGTTTACCCAAGTAAAACTCATGTCATCCCCTATTTTTCCTTCACCAAACAAAGCATTTCTTAGTTGTTGTTTTGGGTTTGCAGCTACAGCAGCTTGAGCATTCTCTTGCATTTCAGCTTCATATTTAGCTTTTAACGCTTCATATTTAGCAGTTGCTGCATCAAGACGTTCTTGAGCTTCTGCGTTATCTTTCATATTTGCCAAGGCTGCTTGAGCATCTCCGCTTCTTAATTGATACGTAGCTTCAATTCCTTGCCAGTTTGCTTTAGCATCCTCTGAAGCAACATTTCCTAATGAATCAACATACATTACATACGTATCTACCGTTTTTTCTGCTTGTTCAGCTTTTTCATCTTTACATGAAGTAAATCCTAAAGCGATTACCGCTATTCCTAACACCATTTTTGTACTTTTCATAACTACTTGATTTGATTAATATTATTTATGTAAATTTAAGCAACATTATTCGATTCATAATTATAATCCAAAAATCTTATAAATATTACATATAATTATGAAATAAAGAGAAATAAAGTGTGAATTATATAAACTAACCCTAAAATAGTATAAATAATTACGGCTGATTCTATGTATTAAAAATTGCCTTTTAAAAGAAATCGGCAAAAAACGCAATTGTTTGATTTTAAAAAAGTTAGTTCTTATTTAAAATTAAGGCGCAAAATGTAACAAATTTTAAAAAACAACTACTTATTAATAATTCAAAAGTCTTTTGTACTTTTAAAATCTAATTTAATAGCAGCCTACGCTCGATCGAAGGTCAAAAATCATATATTCTAATGGCAAACCCGCTAATCAAAATAACCAATATCAAACGAGATTTTGTACTTGGAAATGAAATCGTTTATGTTCTTAAAGGCATTGATTTAGAAATAAATAAAGGCGAATATGTAGCATTAATGGGACCTTCTGGATCTGGAAAATCAACTTTAATGAATTTATTAGGTTGTTTAGATACGCCTACTTCCGGGAGCTACATCCTCAACGGAAAAGACGTCAGCCAGATGAAAGATGATGAATTAGCCGAAATTCGAAATAAAGAAATAGGATTTGTTTTCCAGACTTTCAACCTTTTACCCAGAACCACCGCATTAGATAACGTTGCTCTACCCATGATTTATGCCGGATTTTCAAAATCAGAAAGAAAAGCACGAGCTACCGAAGTTTTAGAACAAGTAAATCTTGCAGACAGAATGGACCACCAACCCAACCAACTTTCAGGTGGGCAACGCCAGCGTGTGGCAATTGCCCGTGCTTTGGTCAACAAACCGTCCATCATTCTTGCCGATGAACCTACCGGAAATCTAGACAGTAAAACATCATTAGAAATCATGAAACTTTTTGGAGACATCCACGCCAATGGAAATACCGTAATTCTGGTAACACACGAGGAAGAAATCGCCGCTTACGCCAATCGCGTAATTCGCTTGCGTGACGGACTTATAGAAAGCGATACCTCTAAATAGTTTTTTCAGGAGCTTTTTCAGGAGCTTTTGCCGGCTATCCGCTTGTATCTCTTCCTTGTCATTCTTCCTTCGTCTGAATGACAAGAAAGAGGATATCGCTTTTATCCGGGCTAGGAAATCCAAATTACGATTGCGTTCAAAATTACATATAACACACACCAAAAAATGAAAATCGCCATACTAACCTGCGAAAAACTTCCAAACCTAAATCCCGAAGATCAAAAAATAATTCCGGCATTAGCTAAACATAATATAGAAGCCAGCGCCGCAATCTGGAGCGACAAAAACATCAATTGGACTGATTTTGATTATCTAATTTTTCGCAATACTTGGGATTATTTCGAGAAAGAAACCGAGTTTAAAATTTGGCTCGACCAAATAGAAAAACTGGGAATCAAAACACTAAATACTATTGAAGTAATCAAGCAAAACATCCATAAGTTTTACTTGCGTGAAATGGAACAGCAGGGAATTACCATTTTACCAACCGTTTTCATTGATAAAACAGAACATCTTAATCTTGCTGAATTGATTCCATCACATTGGAAAAAAGCAGTTATAAAACCCGCATTTTCTGCTGGTTCCTATCTCACCGAAGTTTTTGACGTATCCGAAATTCAGGAAATAAGCACGAAATATAAAAGCATCGCAGCGGAGAAAGAGTTGCTTTTACAGGAATTCATGCCCGAAATTCAAACATTGGGCGAAACTTCTTTTATCTTTTTCAATAAAAAATTCTCACACGCGGTAAACAAAAAACCCGTTGATGGCGATTTTAGAGTACAATCCCTTTTTGGAGGAAAATACAATTTGGTTCAACCCAGTCAGGAACTAATTGAAAAAGCGCAAAAAATTGCCAATACATTTCCAGAGAATTTACTGTATGCCAGAGTAGACGGAATCCTTATTGAGAACGAACTCTATTTAATGGAAATTGAATGCATCGAACCTGATTTATATTTCAATCTCAGTGAAAATTCACTGGAACGATTTATTGCAGCAATAGTGGAATTAATACGCTAAATTTGTTTTTTTAAATCAAATAATACGGTAGATGAAAGTATATACAAAGACTGGAGATAAAGGAACAACAGCCCTTTTTGGCGGAACCAGAGTCCCAAAAGATCATGCCCGAATTGAAAGCTACGGAACTGTTGACGAATTGAATTCTCATATTGGTCTGATTCGCGATCAGGAAATGAATGCACATTACAAAGAAATCCTTATCGAAATCCAAGATCGTCTATTTACTGTTGGCGCTATATTAGCAACGCCACCTGAAAAAGAAGTGATGAAAAACGGTGAACTCCGTTTGAAAAATTTGGGGATTATAGAATCTGACATTGAATTATTGGAAAATGAAATTGACGCTATGGAAGAAGCATTGCCGCCAATGACTCATTTTGTACTTCCAGGCGGACATACTACTGTGTCATATTGTCATATTGCTCGTTGTGTTTGTCGCAGAGCAGAGCGTTTATCCGTTCATTTAAGCCACAATGAACCCGTTCCTGAAATAGCAATCAAGTACTTAAACCGACTTTCTGACTACCTTTTTGTGTTGGCACGAAAGTTGTCTCATGATTTGAACGCTGCCGAAGTTCAATGGATTCCGAGGAAATAGGATTTCAGATTAAAGAGTAACGTTTTTTTATTTCAGATGTATTTAAAATCATTTTTTTTAAATCAAAAATCGTTAATCACAAATCAAAAATCAGCAATCAATAAAACGTTCTTAACTTTAACTAAAAATAAATGATTTTTTACTTGTCTTTTTCAGTAAAAAATTTATTTTTGCACAAAACTAAATCGACAACACATGTATTGGACATTAGAATTAGCATCTTATTTAAGCGATGCACCGTGGCCTGCTAACAAAGACGAACTTATTGACTACGCTATTAGAGCAGGAGCTCCATTAGAAGTAGTAGAAAACCTTCAATCTATAGAGGATGAAGGCGAGATATATGAATCAATGGAAGAAATTTGGCCAGATTATCCAACTGACGAAGATTATCTTTGGAATGAGGATGAATATTAAAAAGTAAACCAAGAAAAAGTCTCAAAAGAGGCTTTTTTTTTGTTTAAATTTACAGAATTACACAAACAGAAATAAAAACATATTATGAGTTTTATAAATAGTATTATTAAAGTCTTTGTTGGGGATAAATCCCAAAAAGATGTCAAAGCTTTACAACCATACCTTAGTAAAATTAAAGCTTTTGAAACTCCTCTGATGGCATTATCCAATGATGATCTTAGAGGACGCACTGCTTTTTTCAAAGAAAAAATCAAACAAGCCCGTGCTGAAAAAGATGCTAAAATTGCTGCACTCAAACTTGAAGTAGAAACTATTGAAGATATTGACAAGAGAGAAGATATTTATGTTGCTATTGATGCACTTGAAAAAGAAGCTTACGATATCTCTGAAAAAACATTGATGGAAATTCTTCCTGAAGCTTTTGCTGTTGTGAAAGAAACAGCAAGACGTTTCAAAGACAATACAGAAATTGTTGTATCTGCAACACCTAAAGATCGTGAACTTTCTGCTACTAAAACCTACATTACCTTAGATGGTGACAATGCAGTTTGGGCAAATTCATGGAGTGCAGCAGGGAAAGAAATTACTTGGGACATGATTCACTATGACGTACAATTAATTGGCGGAATGGTTTTGCATGAAGGAAAAGTAGCTGAAATGCAAACAGGTGAAGGAAAAACATTGGTGGCAACTTTACCGCTTTACTTAAATGCTTTAACTGGAAACGGTGTGCATTTAGTAACTGTGAATGATTATTTGGCAAAAAGAGATAGTACTTGGAAAGCGCCATTATTTGAATTTCACGGTATGACTGTAGAATGTATTGACAATTACCAACCAAGTTCTGAAGGAAGAAAAAAAGCATATGATGCTGATATCACTTACGGAACCAATAATGAGTTTGGTTTTGACTACTTAAGAGATAATATGGCGCATTCGCCAGAAGATTTAGTGCAAAGAAAACACAATTATGCGATTGTCGATGAGGTCGATTCAGTTTTAATTGATGATGCCAGAACACCATTGATTATTTCAGGACCGGTTCCGCAAGGAGATCGTCATGAGTTTAATGAATTGAAACCAAAAATTGAAAACTTAGTTAGCATACAAAGACAATTGGCTAACGGTTTCTTATCTGAAGCAAAAAAATTAATTAAAGAGGGAAATACTAAAGAAGGTGGATTCCAATTGTTAAGAGCTTACAGAGCATTACCAAAAAACAAAGCATTAATTAAATTTTTGAGTGAAGAAGGAATTAAACAATTGCTTCAAAAAACCGAAAATCAATACATGCAGGATAACAAAAGAGAAATGCACAAGATTGATGAGGCATTGTATTTTGTTATTGAAGAAAAAAACAATCAGGTTGAATTGACCGATAACGGAATTAAATACCTTTCTGGAGATACTGATGCTGACTTTTTTGTACTTCCGGACATTGGAACTGAAATTGCCGCTATCGAAAAGAAAAAATTAGATAAAGACACTGAAGCCGAAGAAAAAGAACAATTGTTTCAAGATTTTGGAGTAAAAAGTGAGCGTATTCATACTTTGACACAACTTTTGAAAGCCTATGCTTTATTCGAAAAAGATGTTGAATATGTAATCATGGATAACAAAATCATGATTGTTGATGAGCAAACAGGTCGTATCATGGACGGTCGTCGTTATTCTGACGGATTGCACCAAGCGATTGAAGCCAAAGAAAATGTAAAAATCGAAGCTGCAACTCAAACATTTGCAACCGTTACGTTACAGAATTATTTCAGAATGTACAACAAACTGGGAGGAATGACTGGAACTGCAGTAACTGAAGCGGGTGAGTTATGGCAAATATATAAACTTGACGTTGTAGAAATTCCTACGAACAGAGGAATGGCCAGAAAAGACAAAGAGGATTTTATTTATAAAACTACTCGTGAAAAATTCAATGCCGTTATCGAAGACGTAACTGAATTATCTAATGCAGGAAGACCAGTTCTTATTGGTACAACTTCTGTAGAGATTTCAGAATTATTAAGCCGAATGTTAAAAATGAGAGGCGTTGCACACAATGTCTTGAATGCAAAAATGCACAAACAAGAAGCGCAAATTGTTGAAGAAGCAGGAAAACCTGGTGTGGTAACTATTGCAACCAACATGGCTGGTCGTGGTACCGATATTAAATTATCTGCCGAAGTAAAAGCTGCTGGTGGATTAGCAATTGTAGGAACAGAACGTCATGATTCCCGTCGTGTTGACCGTCAGTTACGTGGTCGTGCAGGACGTCAAGGTGATCCTGGAAGTTCTCAGTTTTATGTTTCTCTTGAAGACAACCTAATGCGTTTGTTTGGTTCTGAAAGAGTGGCAAAAGTTATGGACAGAATGGGATTGCAGGAAGGTGAAGTGATTCAGCATTCTATGATGACTAAATCTATCGAACGTGCTCAGAAAAAAGTAGAAGAAAACAACTTTGGTGTTCGTAAACGTTTATTGGAATATGATGACGTAATGAATGCACAACGTGAAGTGGTTTACAAACGTCGTCGTCATGCCTTGTTTGGAGAGCGTTTGAAATTAGATATTGCAAACATGCTTTACGATACTTGTGAATTGATCGTTGACCAAAACAAAGCATCAAATAATTTCAAAAACTTTGAATTCGAATTGATTCGTTATTTCTCCATTACTTCTCCAGTTACTGAAAGTGAATTCAGTAAATTGAGTGAAATGGAATTAACCGGTAAAATATACAAAGCTACGCTTGAATATTATACCGAGAAAACCGAAAGAAGTGCCAGAGAAGCATTCCCAATCATAAAAAGTGTTTACGAAGATAAAAACAACCAATTTGAACGTATTGTAGTTCCTTTTACAGATGGAATCAAATCTTTGAATGTGGTTACTGATTTGAAAAAAGCCTACGAAACTGAGGGAGCTCAACTGGTGGCTGATTTCGAAAAAAATATCACTTTATCCATTGTAGATGAAGCTTGGAAGAAACACTTACGTAAAATGGATGAGTTGAAACAATCGGTTCAACTTGCGGTTCACGAACAAAAAGATCCATTACTTATTTACAAATTGGAAGCATTCAATTTGTTTAGAGCAATGATTGACAATGTAAACAAGGAAGTGATTTCATTCTTGTTCAAAGGTGATTTACCGGCTCAAGAGAATCAACAAATTCAAGAAGCGAAAGAAGTTCGTCAACAAGAAGACTATAAATTAAGTAAAGACGAAATTCCAAATAGTGAAAGTGCTAATCGTGAAGCGGGAGAAACGCAACAACGACAAGTTACCGAAACTATCGTGAGAGATATGCCAAAAATTAATCGTAATGATAACGTAACGATTCAAAACGTGGCAAACGGACAAATTCAAGAAATGAAATACAAAAAAGCCGAAAGCTTAATCGCTTCAGGACAATGGGTTATTGTTAACTAATAACCGTTTCAAATCTTTACTATTAAATTCCCCAATTACGAAAGTAGTTGGGGAATTTTTTTTAATCCTGAATTTAATCCTGAATTCATTTCAGAAGCAATTCCCGCCCTACGCTGCAAGCTATTTGGTTTCAAACCCTTTTTCTAGCCGCTGTCAGGAGCTTCTCCCGAAGTGTCGGGATTCGCTCTGCCATCACCAGAAAAAAGTGGTTTTCAACCGGCATAGGCTTTCCACTGCAGTCGGGGCTAGGGATTTTGTGATGAATTAATTACTAATTCCAATTTATAAGATTTTTCAGCGATTAGTTTATATATTTGAAAATAAATAAAGTCTGACGTTTATCAGACCTATATACTAGTTATGTGATATTTTAACCCGCCCTTTATGAGAAACAACTATGTTAACGACGAAGCAGATTTATTTAATTCTATAATTGAATTCCATAATAAACCTGAGCATTGGCGTACACTTTTAGGTTCTTCACCAAAATACTTTTTAAATTATGAGGATAATGGAGAGCATTACTTTGGCATTTCAAAGTTTTGTGCATTTAAAGATATTTCTGTAGAAGATTATATAAAAATTTATAAAAATAAAACTGGTGGTGGAACAACTCAAAATGTAATACGAAATAGAATTGAGAAAGAATGGATACCTAGAGATAAAGTATCATCAAAAGTTCGAAATGCATTTGACGATTGGATTAAAGAATTTTATCCAAATTACAATCTTTCAAAGGCGAGTTTCATTAGTATTTCAACTCAAAAAAATAGAAAGAGAATGCAACGCCGAATCACACCCGAAACTCTTAAGAAAAAACTTGATCAACAAATAATAAATGGAATTGTCGGAGAAAATATTGCATATCAATATGAATTTGATCGACTTATTAAAAATGGATTCGCGAACCCAAAAAAACATATAACCCACACTTCAAAATCTTTCGTGAACGCTGGTTTTGATATTCTAACCGAAACATCAAAAGAAACTCGTTACATAGAGGTAAAAAGCACGACTACTCTTGACAATACACTCTTTTTATCTGAAAATGAAGTTGAAACATTAAGAGATTTAGGTGAACAGTCATATTTGTATCTTGTAAAAATAACTGACTCAAAAAATGGAATTGGTTATGTTGATAAAATAATAAATAATCCAATTGAAGAATTTGAGAAAAAAAACTTGATGATTTCAATTGCATATAAAGTTGTAATTCCAAAATAAAAACATCACATAACAGCTACTACAACGTTGGCAGTAATTTTAAAAACGACACATCGAACAATTAAGAACAAACTATTTTATATGAAAAATGGAATATAACATTACTCCACACAAATTATACGGCAAAAAAACAGATGAACTCTCATTTGAAGAGATGGCTTTCATACATTTATCTACAAGCTATTCTCCTATTCCAGTAAAAAACGTAATTCTAAGGTCTACTTTATCTTTTATATATCAGAATATTCAACACTCGTTGTCTTTTGAATACAGCAAACAGTTAATGCCATATTTATCGTTGTGTGCAATACTAGACCAATTAGGCATATGTTATAACAGAAAAGACAAGGCTGAACCAAAATTTGAGAACGGTATAAAAAGGTGTTTAGTCTATTTTGGCGAAATAGACGAAGATGATGAACTTATAAATACTCTTTATGCATTAAGAAATGGGCTTTTACACAATGTAAGTTTGACATCAATTGACAAATTTAAAGACAATCATTACATATTTCGCTATAACAAGGAAATTGAGAATGTTTACCAAAAAGCAGAAGAGAAATGGGATGGTAATTATGAAACTCTTGATGGCAACCGTGATAAATATACTACTCATATTAATGTTGAGAAATTTAGGGATTTAGTTTATAAGTGCATACAAAAAGCTGACGACTTAAATCAAAACTCTTTGCTCGAATTAAGACTGCCAGGCGGAGTCAGGCAACTTTTTTATGACTATATCCGAAGTTTAGCAAAATAAAAAACTACTGGTAACAGCCGTTTGGCAAGATTGGGGTTTTAGGTTGAATTTAAAGATGATTTTGTACTTGATAAATTTGTGTTTAACCGAAAAACCGCTCCGCAAAGTATCCCTGAAATCAAATAAATTTTTCGTAAATGCTGCGCAAATGTCTCTGACTTTGCGCAATTTTAATAATATTAAAATTTCATCAAGAAGCTGAATTTTATCAACATTTAAAAATACTGAAGTAATAACAATAACTGAACATAATGAAAAAAATACACTTTAATCACTTAACATTTAAAAACTGGACATCTCTTTTAATGTTAATCTCATTAGTTTTTATTCTTATGGGTAGTTTTGAAATTATTGAATTTGAATATAAGAGAACGAATAAAATTTTGGCTTCCATTGGTTTTTTTATCCAAGCAGCCTATTACAGTAAAATGTTTTGGTACAAAAATTATGTTGAATGGAATAAACGGGGAATGAACATCAAAATAAATAGATTAATCAGTAAGTCTATAACATTTAAAAATATCGCAAAATTGGAATTAGACAACAGTAATTTAAAAATAATTCTGAAATCCGGAAGCGACAAAATATTCGAAATCCATAACATTGCTAGTACTGATTTGGAAAAACTCGTGGAAATAATTACACAAAATAGCGGATTTGAAAGCACCGAATTTTCTACAAATTAAAATTAAAGAATTACGCTTGCTAACACTAAAACTTTTTTACATAAATTTAATGCACGCTGCACGCAACCAAAAGCGGTTTTTGATATCTTTATAAAAACATTCCGCAATGAAAAAAATAGTACTTCTCCTGCTGGTTTCATTTCTATTCATTTCCTGCTGGCCAACTACAGATAACGGTGACTTTGTGCGTCAAGAATACAAACCGGTGATTATTGCCCGCAGCGCCCTGGAAACCTCCATTGCTTTTCAAAACGCACAACCCATTATTAAATCGGGAAAAATTTATATCAAGGACGATTTAATGTTTATCAACGATGTCAATAAAGGGTTTCATGTTTATGATTACACGGATCCTAAAAAACCAATCCGACTCCATTTTATAAAAGCCCCGGGCGCTACTGACTTAGCCATCAAAGGAAATACGGTGTACATCAATCAAGCAGTAGATTTGGTTACTGCCACTTTCAATCCTGCCACCAAAATTTTTACGGTCACCAACAGAAACAAAAATGTTTTTCCGCAAAAGCAAGCTCCAAACGGCTTATATGGCTACACCAAAGAAAATGAAATAATAATCGATTGGACATTAATCAAGTAACACATGAAAAAAATTATATCCTTCGTATTACTAGTGTTTATAATGGGTTGTTCAGACAGTGACAGCGCACAAAACGGCGACACAGGACAAGGCGGTTCACTTGCTGTTTTTGCCATAAAAGGCAATTATTTATACGGCGTAGACCAGATGAAGTTGAATGTATTCTCGCTAATCAATTCGGAAAAGCCCGTAAAAGTCAATGAGATTCCTATCGGTTTTGACATTGAAACCTTATTTTCATACGGAGATAATTTATTCATTGGATCTAGAAACGGAATGTTTATCTATTCAATCACCAATCCTGAAAACCCAACAAAGTTGTCCAGTGTGCAACACTTTACCGCTTGTGATCCTGTAATTGCCAATAGTACACACTCCTACGTGACATTGAACTCGAACACCACTTGTGGCAACAACACTAACGTTTTACAAGTTTATGACACCAAAGATTTAACTAATCCAAAATTAATTCACAGCAGAACACTCATGCAGCCTAAAGGAATCAGTTTTTACACCGCTGATTATTTACTGGTTTGTGATGATGTTATCAAAATATTCAACATTCAAAATCCTGCTGAACCTGTTTTAGTGCATGCCATTGACAAAAATTGTTTTGATTTAATTGTACGCGACAATACCTTATTTGCCATTGGGAATAACGGCGTATACCGCTATAAAATGAATCCGAACAATATAAAAGACATACAACTAGAGAGTGAAACAACGTTTTAATGCTCCTCAAAATAGCGTGCTTCAATTCGCTTGATGTCTTTTATGGAATTTTTGGCCCAAGCCAAACGCTTTTCTAAAATTTCGTTCTCAGTTAAGTGCCAATCAATGTTTGAATTGCGCAATCGGTTCTTTAATTTTCAATGATTACAACTGCTGAAAAGGTATTGAAATTAGCTTCTGAGCAACTAATAAAATATTCTCTTTATTAATTTCAGGTAAATTTGCAAGAGGAAACAATTGCTGTCCAGGACGGCTGACAAAAGCCGTTTGCCAACCTGCCCAATTTGCACCGGCAACATCCCAACCGTGTGCAGCTATCAACATACATTCATTCGATTTTAATCCCATTTTTTTGGCAGCCCAATTATAAGTATCTGCATGAGGCTTGAATTTACCTACATCTTCTATACTTAACACATCGTCAAATAGATCATGAATCCCTGCATATTTAAGTTGCGTTTCGACTGCTTTATTGGATGAGTTAGTGAAGGCAACTAATTTAAAACCTTCTCTTCTTAAAAGTAAGAGAGCTTCTTTCACTTCTGGATGTGCAGGCAATGATAAAATTGGAGCAACAGCATCTTTAGCTTGTTTATCCGTTATATCAATTCCATTTTTGTGGGCAACCATTATAAGTGCAGCGGCTCCAATTGTTCCAAAATCATGATATTGATTTGCTACTGTTGTAACCAATGAATACTGAAGCATTGTAGTGAACCACAAGGACATCAATTCAGGATGACCTCCTAGCGCTGCGCCAATACTTTTTTTCATGCTATTAAGATCCAGCAACGTTTCATTTACATCAAAAAATAAAACCTTGGGTCTTTGTAAATAACCAGCGCTGTACTCCTCATTATTGTCTGTCTCCTCTTTTAAAATTAAAATAGGCGCGCTAATTTCTTCTTCTCCAACAGTCAATGTGGTATTTACTAAACCTTGGTTGCTATTTTTAAATTCTTTCATTGTTTTTCTTTTTAAATCATGCGTTAAATAAAATATACGACAAAGTATCTTGTTTCGTGAAAATAGTACAAGTCACATGATATTTTTTAAAATAAAAAACATTAGCGTACCATTATATGAAAGAACTATTTCACGTTTTCAGAAAAATACCGTTCTTCTATTCTCTTAATATCTTTTATGGAATTTTTGGCCCAAGCCAAACGTTTTTCTAAAATTTCATTTTCGGATAAGTGCCAATCAATGTTTGAATTGCGCAATCGATTTGTCAAGTTTTGAATGATGATTGCCGCTGAAACCGAGATGTTCAGACTTTCCGTGAAACCAACCATGGGAATTTTTAGAAAACCATCGGCACGTTGTAAAATTTCCTCGGATAATCCGTCTCTTTCTGTTCCAAAAAATAAAGCGCTGGGTTTGGAAATATCAAAATCTTCCATCAAACAATCATTCTCATGTGGCGTAGTGGCAATGATTTGATACCCCTTATTTTTTAACGTATCCACACAATTCGAAATACTGTCGAAGGTATTGATGTCAACCCATTTTTGGGCACCCATAGCAATTTCCTTATCGATACTTTTTCCGTAACGCTGCTCGATAACATTCAATTCCTGAATTCCAAAAATCTCACAACTGCGCATCACCGCACTGGTATTGTGCATCTGGAAAATATCCTCAACAGCAATCGTAAAATGCTTGGTTCTGTTTTCCAATACTTTCAGAAATTTTTCTTTGCGGTTATCAGTCAGTATATTTTCAAGAAAATTAAGGTAATCGATATCAATCATTTTAAAAAAATTATTCGTCAAAAATACTAACTATTTTCACCGCAAATACACTAATTTTAATTTCTATTAAATATTTTAAAAAATCGGCGTTTGAAAATCCGTTTCATCTGCGTCCAATAATAAAATACATGAAAAAGAAATTAGTAGTCTTAACTGGTGCCGGAATCAGTGCCGAAAGCGGTATCAAAACTTTCCGTGACAGTGACGGACTTTGGGAAGGCCATAACGTCATGGATGTCGCAACTCCCGAAGGCTGGCGTAAAAACCCGGCTTTGGTACTGGATTTTTACAATCAAAGACGAAAACAACTCAAAGAAGTAGCACCCAATTTGGGTCATCAAATTCTCGCTGAATTAGAGAATGAATTTGATGTATATATCATTACCCAAAATGTGGATGATTTACACGAACGCGCCGGAAGTACTAATGTGTTGCATTTGCACGGTGAGCTATTGAAAGTGAGAAGTACCAAAAATCCAAATTACATTCTGGATTGGCAGGAGGATTTGAATTTTGGCGATTTAGATGAAAATAAAAATCAATTGCGTCCACATATTGTTTGGTTTGGTGAAGAAGTTCCTGCGCTTGATGAAGCAATAACACTAACTCAAAGTGCGGATTATTTTGCAGTTATAGGAACGTCATTACAAGTATATCCTGCGGCAGGATTAATCGATTTCACAGCGCGAGAAACGCCTATTTTTTATATTGATCCAAAACCTATAAAAATCCCAAATCTTAGAAATCCATTGGATGTGATTCCAGAAGTGGCTTCTGAAGGAATGAAAACACTAAAAAAGAAGCTTATCGAGTTTATTTAAAAACCATTCGTTTTCTAATTTGTCTCGAAAGGTTTATATTTGTGCCTTTCGAACAAACAACAAAACAATGACTACTTTAAACGAATTGAATGCTATATCGCCAATCGACGGAAGATATAGAAACAAGACTATTTCTCTGGCTCCATTTTTCTCTGAAGAAGCCTTAATCAAATACCGCGTATTGGTTGAAATTGAATATTTTATTGCTTTGTGCGAAGTGCCTTTGCCACAATTAAAAAACGTAAACCCAGATTTATTCGAGAGCTTACGCAACATCTATAAAAACTTCTCTACTGAAGATGCACTTTGGATAAAAGAAACAGAAAAAGTAACCAACCACGATGTAAAAGCGGTTGAATACTTCATCAAAGATGCTTTTGAAAAACTAGGATTATCAGAATATAAAGAGTTCATCCATTTTGGATTGACTTCCCAAGATATTAATAACACTGCGATTCCGCTATCTACAAAAGAAGCTTTCGAGAAAGTATACATGCCTTCTTTGATTACTTTAACTTCAAAATTGAAAGATTTAAGTGTGGAGTGGAAGGACGTTCCAATGCTTGCCCGTACGCACGGACAACCGGCTTCTCCAACTCGTTTGGGTAAAGAAATTGGTGTTTTTGTAGAACGTTTAGAAGAGCAAATGCGTTTGTTGTTTAATGTTCCTTTTGCGGCTAAATTTGGTGGTGCAACAGGAAATTATAACGCACATCACGTGGCGTATCCTCAAATTGACTGGAGAAAATTCGGAGGAAAATTTGTAGAGGAAAACCTTGGTTTACACCACTCCTTCCCTACTACGCAAATTGAACATTACGATCATTTCGCTGCATTTTTTGATGCTTTGAAAAGAATAAATACGATTATCATCGATTTAGACCGAGATATTTGGACGTATGTTTCGATGGAATATTTCAAACAAAAAATCAAAGCGGGAGAAATAGGTTCTTCGGCTATGCCTCACAAAGTAAACCCAATTGATTTTGAAAATTCAGAAGGAAACTTAGGTATAGCCAATGCTATTTTCGAACATTTATCTGCTAAATTACCATTGTCAAGATTACAACGTGATTTGACAGACAGTACCGTTTTAAGAAATATTGGTGTACCAATGGGACATACATTAATCGCTTTTGAAGCCACTTTGAAAGGATTAAACAAATTGTTATTGAATGAGCCAAAATTCCACGAAGATTTAGAGAAAAACTGGGCTGTAGTTGCGGAAGCAATTCAAACGATTTTACGTCGTGAAGGATATCCTAATCCGTATGAAGCATTAAAAGGATTGACCAGAACCAATGAGGCGATTGATAAAAATGCAATTCATGGTTTTATTGCAACCTTAGAAGTTTCGGATAAAATTAAAGCCGAGTTGATGCAAATCACTCCTAGTAATTTCTTAGGAATATAAATTTAAAAATTATTCCATTTTATAAAATCCCGTTGAAAAGAAATAAGAATTCTTTTCAACGGGATTTTTATTGCTAAAAAAACCATAAAAAGCCGTATTCAGCTCTAATTATATTTCAAAAATTAAAGTTTTTTTATATCTTACCAATATACACAAAAACCTTAAAAATCAGTAAACGCCTATGAATACCACAGAAACAGTAGCAAATGTATCACACCACTTACAACCTCTAATTAGTGATTTAGGATTAATCCTGATGACAGCTGCAGTTGCAGTTTTTTTATTTAAAAAAATAAAACAGCCGCTGGTTCTAGGGTATTTAATTGCCGGATTTTTGGCAGGAAATCATTTTGATTTTTTCCCTTCTGTAAAAGATATTAAAAGTGTAGAAGTTTGGGCAGAAATTGGGGTAATCTTTTTATTATTTAGTTTGGGACTGGAATTCAGTTTTAAGAAACTGATGAAAGTGGGTGGAACAGCATCGATTACTGCCGTAACACAAATTATTGCGATGGTTTCCATCGGATATTTAGTGGGCCAATGGATTGGTTGGAAACCTATGGACAGTATCTTTTTAGGAGTTATACTTTCGATTTCATCCACTACAATTATCTTAAAAACATTTGATGAATTGGGCGTAAAAACCCAAAAATTTGCGGGAATCGTTATTGGCTCGCTTATCGTTCAAGATATAGTCGCCATTTTGATGATGGTGTTGCTTTCTACAATTGCAGTGAGTCAACAATTTTCAGGAAGTGAATTGTTATTATCCGTTTTTAAACTAATCTTTTTCTTGACTATTTGGTTTGTTGGCGGTATCTTTTTTATCCCGACTTTACTTAAAAAAGCTAAAAATATATTAACGGACGAAATGCTTTTAATCATCTCACTTGCATTGTGTTTAATGATGGTTATTCTGGCTGCCAATGTTGGTTTTTCTCCTGCGTTAGGCGCTTTTATTATGGGTTCCATCATTGCCGAAACTACTCAGGCAGAACACATAGAACATTTGGTAAAACCTGTAAAAGACCTTTTTGGTGCCGTTTTCTTTGTATCCGTTGGTATGTTAATTAACCCCGGAACTTTATATGAATATGCCTTGCCGGTTGCTATTTTAACCTTAGTCGTGATTTTAGGACAATCAATAAGCTCAACAATTGGTGCGTTACTTTCTGGGCAACCACTGAAACAATCGGTGCAAACCGGAATGAGTTTATCTCAAATTGGGGAATTCTCCTTTATCATTGCAACACTAGGAATGACCTTGAATGTAACTAGTGATTTTCTTTATCCAATTGTGGTGGCAGTATCTGCAGTGACCACCTTTACGACTCCTTTTATGGTGAAATTTGCCACTCCTTTTTCAGAATATCTAGAAAAAAAACTGCCTCGAAAGTGGATTAAAAAAATTGAACGATACAGTGCCAATGCGCAATCCATAAAATTAGTAAGCAACTGGCAAATCGTTGTTCGCGCATTTCTGACTCAGGTGATAATCCATTCCGTGATTATTGTAGCCGTTATTTTACTTTCATCAAAATTCATTTTACCTTTAGTTCAAGGATCGCAATTTGGAAACATATTCGCCGCATTAATTACATTAGTGATATTATCCCCTTTCTTATGGGCTCTTTCTTTACGCCGCATTGCAGTTAAACAGGTGGCAATATTAAGAGAAGAGCGCAAATATCGAGGGCCAATACTAATGATGATTTTACTGCGAATGATATTGACCCTGATTTATATTGGATTTTTATTGAATATCTTTTTCTCACCCGTAATCGCTTTCATAGTCCTGATTGCAGCTGTTGTAGTCTATTTTGTTTTTCCAAAAAAATTAAATGCCCAATATCATAAAATTGAAGATCACTTTTTACAAAATTTAAACGCACGAGAAATTAAAAAAGCAGTAAGAAGCCGAAGTGATTTAACACCCTGGGATGGTCACATGACCACATTTGAAATTGCTCCAACCTCGAATATTGCTGGAAAAACACTCGAAGAATTAAGTATTAGAGAGCTATTAGGAATTAATATCGCTTTTGTTAAGCGTGGAGAAATCACGATTAATATTCCTAGTAGAAACGAAAGACTTTTTCCTGGCGATGAAATTTGCGTCATTGGAACTGATACCCAAGTGGCAGCATTTAAAAAATATTTGGACCAACATGAAATTGATGTATCTCCATTAGCAACTGAATCTGATATTGTATTACAACAGTTAGAACTCATCAACGAGGCATTTATTGGAAAAAGCATCCGTGATTCTGAATTACGTGAAAAAACACGTGGCTTGATAGTTGGCTTGGAAAGAGGAGGAAAAAGAATACTCAACCCAGAATCAAAATTGATTTTAGAAAAAAATGATATTCTTTGGATTGTGGGCAGCAAAAAATTATTAGCCAATCTTTCTAAAAATTAATTAAGTAATTTTTTTACAATCCATTTTTGGTTCAATCAGTACATTCCTAAATATAGATTCTAAATACATCCCGTCTGAACGAAACTTTAGATTTTGTTTAGACAGGATTTTCTGTTTATCATTAAAAAATAATATTTGAACCATAGTAAATTATTAAGATTAAGCAATATTTTATACCTTAGAGCAGTTTTATTTTCATAAAAACAGTGTAAATCAACACAATAATTCTTTTAAATAGTTAAAATAAATTTATGCCAAAAAATAAAATCTTAATCCTATTTTCACATCCGCTATTCGAGAAATCTCATGCGAATAAAGCTTTGGTGGAAAACATTCCCGATTCAGAAAACATTACTTTTCATGATTTATATGAACACTATCCTGATTTTGATATTGATGTAAAATTCGAGCAAGATTTATTAAGCCGGCATGATATTATCATTTGGCACCATCCTATGTATTGGTATAGTTGTCCGCCATTAATGAAACAATGGATTGATATGGTACTGGAACATAACTGGGCTTATGGAAAAAAGGGAAAAGCATTACAGGATAAAATTATTTTTCAGGTGATTACTACTGGTGGCGACAAGGAAAATTATTGCGAAACGGGTAGTGATCGTTATAGTATTCTTGAATTATTGGAACCTTTTAACCAAACTGCAAAAGTGTGTAATATGATTTACTTACCTCCTTTTGTAGTGCACGGAACACATAACATGACCGATGAAGATTATGAAAAAAATGGTTTGATTTATGGCTATTTTCTGGACTATTTAGAGAATCATGATATAGATACGGATGAAATTTTGCAACACCATTACTTGAATGAATGGTTTGCAACAATACTGACATAATATGGATACTAATTTTTTGCTTCAGGCAATCATTTATTTAACTGCTGCCGTAATTTGCGTACCAATTGCTAAAAAATTAGGCTTGAGTTCTATTTTAGGCTATTTATTGGCGGGAATAATCATTGGTCCTTTTGTTCTTGGTTTTATTGGTCAGGAAGGTCAGGATATAATGCATTTTGCCGAATTTGGTGTGGTAATGATGCTTTTTTTAATTGGTCTTGAATTAGAACCAAGCAAGTTTTGGAAAATGCGGAAATTCATTCTTGGAATGGGCTCCATGCAATTAATTGGAACGACAATAATACTATTTCTAGGATGTCTTTTTTTTATGGACTGGAGATGGGAAACTACATTAGCGATTTCACTGGCACTGGCTTTATCTTCTACTGCTATTGTATTGCAAACCTTAAAAGAAAAAGGATTATCAAATACTTCAGTAGGACGTTCCTCATTTGCTGTTTTACTTTTTCAAGATATTGCCGTAATCCCAATTTTAGCCTTTTTACCTCTTTTGTCAACCGTAAATCTTGAGGCTACAAATGATGCGCCACAATCATTAATTACAGGTTATGCGAGCTGGTTGCAAACGGTAATCGTAATCGGAATTATTTCGACAATTTATTTTGCAGGTCGCTTTTTGTTTGTTCCGTTATTGCATATAATCGCAAAAACCAGGTTACAGGAATTGTTTACTGCTTCTGCATTACTGCTCGTCGTTGGTGTTTCGTATATGATGCAATTAATTGGATTAAGCCCTGCATTAGGTGCTTTTATGGCTGGTGTTGTATTAGCCAACTCTGAATTTCGCCATGAATTAGAAGGCGATATTGCGCCATTTAAAGGATTGCTTTTGGGATTGTTTTTTCTGGGCGTAGGTGCCTCAATAAACTTTCAATTAATTATTGACAATCCATTATTTATTTTTGCTTTTGGAGCGATTCTAACATTAGTAAAATTCATCGTTCTATTTTTTACCAGTCGGTATTATAAAAAGAAATTAGACCAAAATCTACTGTTTGCATTTGGTTTGAGCCAAGCAGGAGAATTTGGTTTTGTAATTATGAGTTTCTGTATGCAATTGAATATTGTGCCCAGTATTTTAGCCAATCAAATTATGGCAGTCATAGCCATGAGTATGGTTGCAACTCCTTTTCTCTTACTAATAAATGAGCGAATAATATATCCAAACACCCGAATTCAGGAAAAAGAAATAAAAAAAGACAATGATTATATTGACGAGGATAACCCTGTTATTATAGCTGGTTTTGGGCATTTTGGAAGCACAGTCGGTCGATTATTGAGAGCTAATCAAATAAAATCAACTATTCTTGATTATGATTCAGACCGAATCGATTTATTACGAAAAATGGGTTTTAAAGTCTATTATGGAGATGCAACCCGATTGGAATTACTGAAAGCTGCCGGTTGTGAAAATGCTAAAGTTTTCATTGCCGCCATTGATAATCCAACCGTAAATCTTCAAGTCATTGAAACCTTAAAGAAGCACTTTCCAAATTTAAAAATTTTAACACGTGCCCGAAACCGAAATGACGCCTATGAATTAATCGATCATAAAGTGGAACATATTTACAGAGAAACTTTATACAGCGCTGTTAATATGGGTGTTGATGCGTTAGTAGAGTTAGGACTTCGAAAATATACAGCAACCAGACAAGGGCAACAATTTATAAAATACGATGAAATTACCACACGTAAACTAGCTGAAAAACGACATGATAAAATGGCGTATATGATTACCATTAAGGAAGAAATTGAATTACAGGAACAGTTATTAAAGAGTGATATTTATTCCCAAATTGCAGCTACCAATCACAGTTGGGACAGTCAACATTTAAAGAACAATCTGGCTGACTTGTCTGATTCCTCTGAATTGTAGGACTAAAGTTTAAAGCAATAAAAAAGCATAATTAAAATCCTAAAACGGAATTAATTATGCTTTTTTTATGATTTAAAACTATTAATTATCTAGAATAATTAGGAGCTTCTTTCGTAATAGTTACATTATGCGGATGACTTTCGTTGATTCCGCTTGCGGTAATACGAACAAAACGACCTGTATCTTGTAAAGTAGGAATATCTTTTGAGCCACAATATCCCATTCCAGCACGAAGACCACCAATGAATTGTTGCATGCTTTCGTTCAATTCCCCTTTATAAGGCACACGCCCTACAATTCCTTCCGGTACTAATTTCTTAACATCATCTTCCACATCTTGGAAATAACGGTCTTTTGAACCTTCCTGCATCGCTTCAACAGAACCCATTCCACGGTATGACTTGAATTTTCTTCCTTCGAAAATGATAGTTTCACCAGGAGATTCCATAGTACCAGCTAATAACGACCCTAACATCACACAATCTGCACCTGCAGCAATCGCTTTAGGAATATCACCTGTGTAACGAATTCCACCATCAGCAATTACTGGAACGCCAGTACCTTTAATCGCTGCAGCAACTTCAAGTACTGCAGAAAATTGAGGAAAACCAACACCCGCAACAATACGAGTCGTACAAATAGAACCTGGTCCAATGCCAACTTTTACTCCATCTGCGCCATTTTCAACTAAATATTTAGCTGCTTCTGCAGTGGCAATATTACCAACAATAACGTCTAAGTCAGGAAATTTAGCTTTCACTAATTTCAGTACATCTACCACTCCTTTTGTATGACCGTGAGCGGTATCGATTATAACTGCGTCAACTCCGGCATTAACTAAAGCAGTAGCTCTTTCAACAGCATCTGCAGTAACACCTAATGCAGCGGCAACACGTAAACGTCCGTATTTGTCTTTGTTTGCATTTGGTTTTTGAGTCAATTTAGTGATGTCTCTGAACGTAATTAAACCCACTAATTTATAGTCAGCATTTACTACTGGAAGTTTTTCAATTTTATGACCTTGCAAAACTACTTCTGCTTGTTCCAGAGAAGTACCTTCGGCAACAGTTACTAAGTTTTCACTGGTCATTACCTCAACAATAGGTCTTGAACTATTTTTTTCGAAACGCAAATCTCTATTGGTAACGATTCCTTTTAATATTTGGTTTTCATCTACAATTGGGATACCTCCAATACCAAATTCTTTCATCGCACTTTTAGCATCTGCAACAGTGGAAGTCAATGGCAAAGTAACCGGATCGATAATCATACCAGACTCCGCACGTTTTACTTTTCTAACTTTCGCAGCTTGTTGCTCGATAGTCATATTTTTATGTAAAACACCAATTCCTCCTTCTTGCGCCATAGCAATTGCCATTGCACTTTCGGTAACTGTATCCATAGCAGCAGATACAATAGGAACATTAAGTGTAATATTTCTTGAAAATTTTGATTGAATACTCACTTCGCGAGGAAGCACATTTGAGTAGTTAGGAACTAATAGAACATCATCGTAAGTTAATCCTTCACCGATAATCTTAGAGTTGTGTGCGATCATTGCAATTGTAGTTGGAGTTTAATTGCGTGCAAATATAGACAATCTTACGCAAAAAATCGCTATGATTTTACAATAAATAATTAAATTACAGTTCAAAGTCAATTCTTTGGTGCCAAATTACTCCTAAGTTTCCAATCAATAAAATTTAATTCATTCTCTTTTCAATAACAGAATATTTAGAAATTTACAAAGGATTTAAACGACAAAGACTCAAATAAAAACCAATATTATTTTTTACTATCCTTAAAAATAACATTAAGACCTAGCTGAAAAGACAGACTATTGGCTTTAGTGACATCCCTATATTCCAAAAGATTATCAGCAAGAATATAGAAATTAACTGGTCCAAGCATACTGGACAAGCCCAATCCTATATTTTTATATGAATAAGAATCTATGGTATAAGTTGCTTTCATTTGCAACGAATTGAAAATTTTTCTTCTGTAATAGGTCGTAAAAGCAACTAAAGGCGTTCTCGGTGTAGACATTATAAATAATTGAGCACCTACAGCACTTTTATAAGTAGTTTCAGGATCATAATTAAGACAATTACAATCTTCGGAGACTTCTTCTTCGAATGAAAACTGAATGGAAGTATTCAGTTTTGTAGGTCTCCAAGTTGTATAATCGGCATACAAGGTATCTAAAGGAACGGCATCCTTAAATTCCTGAAAGCCATCTTCTGCTGAATTTCCAGAGCTAAATTTGGGAATAACTCCTTCGTATTTATAAGTTCCTTTAAAAGTCAAACTTTCTACTTCATTCGTATGTTTTATAAAACCAAGATCTATCACACTTGCAGTAAATTGAATATTTTTCTTTGGATAATAAGTCAAACCGGCATCAAATCCCAAACCTAAATTACCGCCTAAAAAAGCTCTTTTAGTAATATCTTTTACCACATTTGGATCATAATCTTCATCATCATATTTAGCAACCCCTGATGTATTGAATTGCAAATCTGAATAAATCATTTGCTCATAAACACCTTGTGTGGAAGGAATGGTATAAATATAACCTGAATTATTAGTGGAGTTAACATTATAAATACTGGAATAAATCTTTCCTCGCGCTCCTAGAATTAATTTTTCATTTATCTTTTTATGAAACCCCAGATGAAAAACCGAAAGCATTTCTGCCTTTAGATTCAAATCGCCTAAATTGAATACTTTGCCCAAATAATCTCTATTTCCGTCCAAAACCAAAATTGCAATATCTTTAGGCACATAGCTCATAAAATCAAATTCTTGGTACATACCAAAAGAAACATAGGAATCTCCTTGCTCTCCAGCTATTTTAAAACCGCCATTAAATAATTCTATTTGTTCGTTTATGGCCATTCTGTCTTTTCTTGTAGTGGAGAATACTACATTTCTCAGTTTCACATTAAAATCGACTCCGTTATCTGCAAATAAATCATACGCCGAAAATCCACTGGAACCTACATTTGTGGAAATACCAGACAATAAAGGAATCCCAAAATACCAATTGTACTTGACATCAGACCCAGGATTAGTCAGCAAAGACTGAGGCACTGAAGTGAAATTATATAGAATTTGTTTGTTCTGTGAAAAGCAACCTATTGTTAGAAATAGAGCAAAAATTAAAATTATTTTTCTCATTCTACTACAAAATAAGCGGTTACTCCTGAACGTAATTTTAAATTTCCTACACTGCTTTCGCTTAATGGAGGACCTGCTAACATGGTGAGCCTAAAAGTAATTTTAATTGTTCTTTTTAATAAATCCAGTGAAGCATTTTGAAATGTTTCAGTTTTAGTAACTATATTTTCTGCACCGGAGTAAGCAGGTACGAAAAAATTTGAGGAATGAACTGGCTGATTATTTCTATCCAGAAACACTAAGTCTATTCTGTAACTTCTATTTATGGTATTGTTAATTTCAAAAAAAAGATCGATTCTATTTAACTTTTCCGTGAAAAATTTTTCGCTGAACACATCGACAGTTGGCGCATCAAAAATTACGTTTTGTTCTACTCCTCCAGTTACAAACTGATTGGCCTCAACATCAAAATAAGCTAAATTTGATATAATTACAGGTTCTAACTTTATATCATTTACTTGATTGTAATCTAAATCACTTGCGCATGAAGACGAAAATAAGATTAGAATTAGTACACTTAAAATTCTATGGATGGTCCGTAGTTGCATCATATTAGTCTATTAAAAGTAAATTGGGGAACTGTATAACTAACGTATCATTCATAAACTTATTATTTTCAAGATTAGAGTTCAAGTACAATTATCATTTTTTAATTTTAATGAAACTCACCAAATAGCTTAGAAGCCTCATTGTAAGCACTTTCAAAACTCATAGGACTCATGTCTGTTTTTTCTTTTTGCGAAGTAAAATAAGATAATAACTTCTCAGTAGGCATATTACCCGTTAAATCATCTGTTGCCATCGGACATCCGCCAAAACCTTGAATAGCACCATCAAAACGACGGCAACCCGCTTTATATGCCGCATCAATTTTCTCAAACCATTTATCAGGTGTGGTATGAAGATGCGCACCAAATTCTATTTTGGGATATTTCGGAATTAGATTCGAAAACAAATACGAAATCACATCTGGTGTTGAACTTCCTACCGTATCCGAAAGTGACAAGATTTTAACTCCCATTAATGCTAATTTTTCAGTCCATTCGCCTACAATTTCAACGCTCCAAGGATCACCGTAAGGATTACCAAATCCCATAGAAAGATAGGCTACTACTTCCTTATTAGTCCTATCGGCAATTTCAAGGATTTCATGTAAAGTAATTAACGATTCGGCAATCGTTTTATGGGTATTCCGCATTTGGAAATTCTCAGAAATCGAAAATGGGAATCCTAAATACTGTATTTCGGGATGATTTGAAGCCAGAGTTGCTCCTTGCGTATTGGCAATAATTGCCAATAACTTGCTTTTGGTTTGAGATAAATCTAGTTGTGCCAACACCTCTGCTGTATCCTGCATTTGCGGAATCGCTTTAGGCGAAACAAAGCTTCCAAAATCTATGGTATCAAAACCTACACGTAACAAAGACTGGATATAAGTCACTTTTCTTGCCGTAGGAATAAATGGTTTGATGCCTTGCATGGCATCACGTGGACATTCTATAATTTTTATTGGCTCCATAGAAAGCCAAAGATAGAAAAACAATTAAGAATTTTAAATTATGCGTTTCAAATTTTCTAAAATTGAAATTATTACATATTTCGGTAATAAATTAAAATATTACGTAATTTGGTAATAATAAATATTATTACGTAATTTGGTAATAATTTGGTTTTAAAATTGAAACTGATTTTTTAACTATATTTGAATTATGATAAGTATAATCACAGGAGACATTATTAACTCGAGAAAACTACCTTCTACAATATGGATTGACGGTTTGAAAGAACTATTGAATACCAGAGGTAAAAACCCGAGTGATTGGGAAATTTATCGAGGAGACGAATTTCAAATTGAAATTATAAATCCCGAAGAAGCCCTGATCGCGGCTTTGCAAATTAAGGCCTATTTAAAAACGCTAAAACTCGATGCGAGAATGAGTATTGGTTTTGGAGACAAAACTTATTCCGCAGCAACAATTTCTGAAAGCAACGGAACTGCATTTGTTCGTTCAGGAGAGCTTTTTGAAACTTTAAAAAAACTAAAAACGACCTTAGCCATTAATTCCGGCAATAGCGATTTAGATACCGAAATGAATTTAATGCTCCGTTTAGGATTGACCTTTATGGATAATTGGCTGGCGCAATCAGCTGAATTTGTTTTGGTTTCCATAGCTAACAAATCACTTTCTCAAGAAGAAATAGGTGTAAAATTAGGCATAAATCAAGCCGCAGTGAGTCGCAGACGAAAACGAGCGCAGTTTGATTTGGTACTGGAATTAGATAATCATTTTAGAAAAAAAATTAAAACCCTCAGTGTATGATTATTTTTGTAAAACTATTATTGGCACATTTACTTGGTGATTTTTTGTTACAGCCTACATCTTGGGTTTTAGACAAAGAAAACAGAAAATACAAAAGTATTTATCTTTATATCCATACACTCCTTCATTTTATTTTGGCTTGGATTTTAGTGAGTATTAGTGATTTTGTTTGGTTTGCCGTGATGTTGGCGGTAACTCATGGAGGGATTGATTTTTTGAAATTACATTTTCAAAAAAATAAAACAAAACGCAACTGGTTTTTGATTGACCAACTGTTACATCTTATTGTAATCATGACAATTACACTATTTTATACTAACAAACGTATTGATTTTACAGCATTCGACAATCAATTTTGGATTATTGCAACTGGCATCCTTTTATTGACAAAACCTACATCGATACTTATCAAAAATATCATTTCGATTTGGACTCCTGAAAACAAAACAAGTGACGAATCCTTATCGAATGCTGGAAATTACATTGGAATATTAGAACGCTTATTTGTTTTTTACTTTGTTATTACTGCCCATTTTGAAGCCATCGGTTTTTTATTGGCAGCAAAATCTATTTTCAGATTTGGAGATTTAAAAGAAGCCAAAGACCGAAAACTTACTGAATATGTTCTTATTGGAACTTTATTGAGCTTTGGCATTGCTTTATTGACAGGGATTTTAGTAAAATATGGAGTATTACAATCTTTCTAAAATCTTTTTGTTGATGGCTTTCACCAAAGCCGGACCTTCATAAATAAAACCAGTGTACAACTGAACTAAACTTGCTCCTGCATCTAATTTTTCTATTGCATCTTCTGCAGAATGAATTCCTCCTACTCCAATAATTGGGAAGGCTTTATTGCTTTTTTGAGATAAAAAACGGATGACTTCAGTAGAACGATGCATTAATGGTTTACCAGACAAACCGCCCATTTCAGTTTTATTCTCGGATTGTAATCCTTCACGAGAAATAGTAGTATTAGTAGCGATAACACCTGCAATTTTAGTTTCCTTGATAATATCAATAATATCAAGCAACTGTTCATCCGTCAAATCTGGAGCGATTTTTAAGAGGATTGGTTTCTGTTTTGGCTTAGCCAAATTTTTATTTTGTAAGGTTTGCAGTAATTGTGTCAATGGTTCCTTGTCTTGTAACGCTCGAAGATTTGGCGTGTTTGGGGAACTTACATTTACCACAAAATAGTCCACACAATCATATAATGCATCAAAACAGATTTCATAATCCAAAGTGGCTTCTTCGTTTGGTGTCAATTTATTTTTACCAATATTCCCACCTATTAAAACGCCTTTATTTTGTTTCAAACGTTCCACCGCTTCTTGAACACCGCCGTTATTGAACCCCATTCTATTAATGATTGCGCTATCTTCTTTCAGACGAAACAATCTTTTTTTAGGATTTCCTTCCTGTCCTTTTGGAGTTAGCGTTCCTATTTCAATAAAACCAAAACCAAAATTGGACAATTCTTTATACAGCTTGGCATCTTTATCAAACCCAGCAGCAAGTCCAACTGGATTTCTAAATTTTAAACCAAAAACTTCAGTTTCTAATCTTGAATCTTTTACTTCGTAAAGCAATCTAAAAAGGCTAGTAAAACCTGGAATTTTGGACAAAAATCGAATTAATGAAAAAGTAAAATAATGAACTTTTTCCGGATCAAACAAAAATAGAAATGGACGAATGAGTAATTTATACATGGTTGTAGTGTTGTTGGTGCAAAAATAGAACTATCTAATCGATAATTAAATATTTCGAAAAAAAATTATACAGCAACATTTGATTTGGCTCTAGCCAAAGAAGAAATAGTGTAAATAAACATTAGTTAAATAAAGTACAAAAACCTTACACCAATAAAAAACAAACAATTGACTACTAGCAATTTAAAATTAAAAAAAAATGATTCAACATCCTCAACACAAAATAAGAAATGATTTTTTCAATGATTTTTCTTATCTTGTAATAAATAAATTAGTGTTGAACATCAATTTTCATCAACTTAAAAACACATAGCCATGAATATAAAATTATTTCTCACTGTAGTATTGCTTTCTAGTTTTCAACTTTTCTTTGCTCAAGAAACTAAATCAGACACGATAAAGTTAGCCACAAAAACTACGATTACTACGGTTACAACAATCAAAGACACCATAAAAGTTGCTCCAGAAGTAGCAGCAAAATTAGCAACCACTGCCGAAAAAGAAGCATTAAAAAAAGAAGCTAAAGTACTCAAGGACAAAATGAAATTGGAGAAAAAAGCGCTAAGGGAAGCTAATAAAATTGAAAAAGAGCAGAAAGATTTTGAAAAAAAACAAAAAGCTTTTGATAAACGACAAGATAAAATTCTTTCGAGTGAGAAATCGATTAGTAAGATAAAAACAAAAATCTCAGATGAGGAAAGATATTTAACAAAACTCAAAGAAAAATTTGAACAGAGAAAATCAAAAGGAAAGCTTAGTTCTACTGAAATTGAAAAAGAAAATATCAAAATCAGTAAGCGACAAATAAAAATAAATAAGCTGGAAGGCGATCTAGATAAAGCAGAAGAAAAACTGCATAAAATGAGAGATTAATTTGAACCACCTTCGGGTGGTTTTTTATATGTAAAAAAGTTGATTTTTATCAAAAAAAATCATTGTTTATTGCTGTTTATACAATGAAATTATTATTTTTAATTTGCAAGATTTAGTTGCTTATTAACTTCAAAAAGCTCCTGAAAAAATGTTTATATTTGCATTAAAACAAATTTAAAATGCAACATATAATTGACCGTTTCATCAGTTACGTAACTATTGATACTGAATCTGACCACAAATCAGAAAGTACGCCAAGTACAGCAAAACAATGGGATTTAGCCAATAAACTGGTTGAAGAACTTAAAACAATTGGATTGCAGGACGTAACAATTGATGAAAAAGCATATATCATGGCTACTTTGCCAAGTAATGTAACTCATGAAGTTCCTGTAATTGGATTTATTTCTCATTTTGACACTTCCCCTGATTTTACCGGAGCCAATGTAAAACCTCAAATTGTATCGAACTATGATGGTAAAGACATTGTATTAAATGCAGAAAAAAATATTGTGTTATCACCAAGTTATTTCAAAGATTTATTGCTTTACAAAGGGCAAACTTTAATAACTACTGACGGAACAACACTGTTAGGCGCTGATGATAAAGCCGGAATTACCGAGATTGTTACTGCAATGGAATTCCTTGTTAACAATCCTGAAATCAAACACGGAAAAATCAGAATAGGTTTTACACCTGACGAAGAAATTGGCCGTGGTGCGCATCATTTTGATGTAGAGAAATTTGGAGCCGATTGGGCTTACACAATGGATGGTAGCCAAATAGGCGAATTAGAATATGAAAATTTTAATGCGGCTGGCGCCAAAATCACTTTCAAAGGAAAAAGCGTACATCCTGGCTATGCCAAAGGAAAAATGATCAATTCTATGTTGATTGCCAATGATTTTATTAATGAACTTCCCGCAGGAGAAACTCCTGAAGAAACTAAAGGATATGAAGGTTTCTTTCACGTACATCATCTAAATGGAAGTATTGAAGAAACCGTATTGGAATTAATCATTCGCGACCACAACAAGAAAAAATTTGAAAAGCGCAAAGAACTAATCGAGAAAATCGCTCGAAAAATCAATAAGAAATTTGCAAAACAATTTGGTGAAGACATCGTTATCACTGAGATTAAAGATCAATATTACAATATGAAAGAAAAGGTTCTGCCGGTGAAACATATTGTGGATATTGCTGAAAAAGCAATGAAAGAAATAGGAATTAAACCGCTTATAAAACCCATTCGTGGTGGTACTGACGGTTCTCAATTATCTTATAAAGGGTTGCCTTGCCCAAATATTTTTGCCGGGGGACACAATTTTCATGGAAAATACGAATATGTTCCAGTAGAAAGCATGCAAAAAGCAGTTGAAGTAATTGTAAAAATTGCTGAATTGACAGCTACAGAAGATTCTTCTAAAAAATAATCTATTTGGAACCTTCAAAAACGACTCATATCTGGGATAGAAACAACAGCTGGTCAGAAGAATTAGAACTTCTAAAATCAGTTATTGTCAAAACGGAACTTGTGGAAACAACCAAATGGGGCGGTATTATTTATGTCTTGAATGGTAAAAACGTACTCGGAATTGGAGGATTCAAAAATTACTTTGCGATTTGGTTTTTCAATGGTGTTTTATTGCATGATAAAAAAAAGGTTTTGGTTAATGCGCAAGAAGGCGTTACCAAATCATTGCGACAATGGCGATTTTCATCAAAAGAAGAAGTCAATGAAGCAGCAGTTCTAGATTACATTCATGAAGCAATTGCCAATGAAAAACAAGGAAAGAATAGTAAACCACAGAAAAAAGAACCTATCGTTTCTGAACTTCTTCAAAAGGAATTAGATGCAGATGCCAATTTAGCAGATGCTTTTCTAAAATTCTCTCCTTACAAACAATATGAATTTTTAGAATACATTGAAACTGCAAAACGAGAAGAAACCAAACGTTCCCGGATTGAAAAAATCAAACCGATGATAAAAGAAAATATTGGTTTGAATGATAAATACCGATAAAATTAAGTCCCAATTCTGAAACTCAGAGTTGGGACTTTTTTTTTGTTCAAAATCATATTAGAATAGCTCTTTATTCTCCCATAATCTTTTACACAATCTCTTTCTTTAAAAAAAGAAAACACTTCCTTACTAGGTTACTATTTGTTGTAAAACAGAATAAATTTCCTAAATCGTTCTGAAAAACTTAACACTGACCAGTCTATTAAATCACTATATTTACTTACAACCACGTAACAATTTAGTAACACCAGAATAACTATTCGATTAATTGCATAAAAACTAATACTATAAATTATGATACCAAAGAAAGAAGCGGAAACTGATCCAGTATCTCCGGCAAAACCTGAAATTGTTAAGCCAGTTAGAGCTCGAAGAACAAAAGTTGTTAAACCTGAAGTGGAACCCGCTGAAATTATAGTTCCTGTAATTGAAGAAATCATAACAGAAACTATAGAAATTTCGACTATTGATCTAGAAGACAATGATGATAGTGACGTTTCAAATCAGAAAAAAAGTAAAAACAAGATTAAAACCAAAGTAAAGATGAAAGATAAAGACAAGAAAAAGGCTAAGAAAGCCGACGCAAAAGAGAAAGCTAAGCAAAAAGCGAAAGCAAAAGCCAAAAAGGCAAAAAAAGCCAAAAAGGATAAAGCTAAGAAAGCAAAAGTTAAAGCCAAGATAAAAGCTAAAAAAGCCAAAGCAAAATCAAAAAAAGCGAAGAAGAATAAAAAGAATAAAAATTAGGATATTTTTTATCCAAAAAAAAAGTCCCAATCCGAACAATCGGTTGGGACTTTTTTAATTCATTAAAATGAGAATTATTTTTTGTTCAATACTGCACTCATTTCCATAGAAATAGCAGAACGCTCCATTTTCAATTTTCCTGACATCGTTTCAACAACAACAGTTGTATCCGCTAACTCAGAAACTTTTCCGTGAAGACCACTTTTTGTAATGATTTTATCACCTACTTTCAAGCTGCTTTCAAATTCTTTTTCATTTTTCGCTCTTTTCTGTTGTGGTCTGATCATGAAGAAATAGATTACCACAAACATTAATAAAAACGGTGCAAATTGAGTTAATTGTTCCATAATTTAAATTCTTTTTTTATTAGTTAATTATTACATTAAACCACGACCAGCTTTAATGATTCTTTTGCTGGATTCCAGTTCTTTTACTAAATTGTCTAAAATTCCGTTGATAAAAATACTACTTTTTGGCGTAGAATATTCTTTGGCAACTTCTAAATATTCGTTAAGAGTTACTTTTACTGGTATAGATGGGAATTTCAAAAATTCACAGATTGCCATTTTAAGAATAATGGTGTCAATTTCGGCAATTCTTTCAGTATCCCAATTTGGTGTTTTATCAAGGTATTCTTTTGCTAATTCCGTTTCGTTTAAGACTGTTTTTCTGAACAAATCTTTAACAAAATCCTTATCCTCATTGTCTTTATACAATTTTGGAACTCTAAAATTATCATCTTCACCAGATTTAATGGCTTTCAATTGCTTGATAATATGCGTATTCACTAATGGAATATCATCAACCCAAGTTAACTTATCATCCTCTAAATATTCGTATAATTTTTCATTTGGAACAATTACATCCATGAATAAATCAACGATAAACTGTCTGTCTTCTTCAAATGTATTTACTGAATTACTCATGTAATCCGCATACAATTTACTAGCTTTTACGTCATTCAAAAGCAGTAAGATATAATCATCGTTTAAAGACCAATTATTGATTTTACGGTTTTCCAGCGCAATACTTAATGAATTGTTTTCGGCAAGGATTTGAAAGATTCTGTTTTTGATGAACTTTTCGTTGGGTTTACGTTCCTCAGGAGTTGCTAGATGTTTCAAACTAGATTTATGTAAAAAGACAGTTTCTGTTTTACAAATTTCAATCAGGGAAGAAAGCATTATAAGGTATAAATCTTGAATATTGTCGATACTGTAAAAAAGGAATTTTTCTTCTTTTTCCAGATTATCTGAACCGCTTTGATGCATCGCATAAATGGATTGCATTACTTTAACGCGAATGTGTCTTCTATTTACCACCTTGTAAGAACTTTTATTAATTAGTCTGCAAAAATAAGTATTTCATTTTTTAAAATAAAATATATAATCGCTTATTTTAAAGTTTTCAATCAGCAGCATTCAGTGAACGGTAATAAATTGCTCACTGAATACTGATAACTGAGTACTATTTTTTACTTTTTACTGTTTTCTATTTTTCTTTGATTGATGCGATTTTGAGCAATAGTCAAAGCAGCATGATGTGTTGTCATCTTGTTAGCAATGGCAAAATCAAATATTTCTAATGTAGTGTTATAGATATTTTCTGTTTTACGCATAATCTCCACTTTGTCATAATGCGCTAATTCAGCATACACATTGATAATTCCACCTGCATTAATCAAGAAATCCGGAGCATAAAGAATACCTCTTTCCTGTAGAATTGCACCATGAACATTCTCATCAGCCAATTGATTATTAGCAGCACCAGCAATTACTTTTGCTTTAATTTTATAAACTGTATTGTCATTTAATGTTGCTCCCATCGCACAAGGCGCATAAATATCAACATCTGCACTGTACAAATCGTCTCCTCTGAAAATTTCTGCATTGTATTTCGCTCCCACTTCATACAATCTATCTTCGTTGATATCCGAAATGGTTACTATTACTCCTTCTTTTGTCAAATAATCAACTAAAGTTTCGCCAACGTGACCAATTCCTTGAACCAAAACTTTCTTGCCACTCAAAACATCAGAACCAAATTGTTGTTTCGCAGCCGCTTTCATACCTAAATACACACCGTAAGCTGTAACAGGTGATGGATTCCCAGAACCACCTCTTGATTCAGAAATTCCGGTAACATAAGGCGTTACATCTCTAACGATATCCATATCTGCGGTTTCCATTCCTACATCTTCAGCCGTAATATATCTTCCGCTTAAAGAATGTACAAATTCACCAAACTTACGCATCAACTCAGGAGTTTTTTGCGTTTTAGCATCTCCAATAATCACTGCTTTTCCTCCACCAATATTCAATCCTGTAATCGCTGCCTTATAAGTCATACCGCGAGAAAGACGCAATACATCGTTCAATGCTTCCCATTCATTTGCATAATTATACATTCGAGTACCACCTAAAGCTGGTCCCATAACCGAATTATGAATACCAATAATTGCTTTTAAACCTGTATCTTTGTCGTTGCAAAATACAATTTGTTCGTGATCATCAAATGATAATTGACCAAAAACGGGATCCATTTTTTGAAGTTCCTTTCCAGTTGTGAAAGCTGCATTCATAGTGTAAGTTTTTATAGTGATAAATTACGAATTCGTCAAAAAGACAATCCAAATTTAAACAAAAAATGAATATGTATTGATTTTTTGTTTAAAAATTATGAAATCAATAATTTAACTCACTGGCAATTCAACACTGAAATTATTAAAAAATACAATTATTTTAAAAAATAAAATCATTTCAACACAGAATATCTTAAAAAATGAAAGAATTACGTTATTTAAATAAATATTTCGTCAAATACAAATACAGCTTCTTACTGGGAATTATTTTTACCATTATCGCACAAATATTCATGCTTTTCACACCCAAGTTGATTAGCAAATCATTCAAGGTCATTGAGGCTTTCGCCAAAGATAAAACCGTAGCCAAATCAGTTATTCACGAAGAATTAATTTCGAATATCCTATTGATTATTGCTACTACGATTATTGCCGGATTTCTTACTTTCTTAATGAGACAAACTTTAATTGTGATGTCACGCCACATAGAATTTGATTTAAAAAACGAGGTATTCCGTCAATATGAGAATCTTTCGCAGAACTTCTACAAGCAAAATCGTACCGGAGATTTAATGAATCGAATCAGTGAGGACGTTTCTAAGGTAAGAATGTACGTTGGGCCAGCCGTAATGTATACCATAAATACCGTCATACGTTTTGCAATAGTCATTGTCTATATGTATAATGTATCGCCAATCCTGACCTTATACACATTGCTTCCTTTACCAATTTTATCATACGCTATTTTCAAACTGAGTTCCGAAATCAATGTAAGAAGCACCATTTTCCAACAATATTTATCTAAAGTTTCCAGTTTTTCACAAGAAATATTTTCAGGAATCCGAGTGATAAAAGCCTATTCATTAGAAAATCAACATCAAAATAACATGGTGAATTTAGCCAATGAAAGCAAAAGTAAGAGCTTGAATTTGGCCAAAGTGCAATCCTTATTTGGACCGTTAATGTTGGCGCTGATAGGAATCAGTAACTTAGTCGTAATTTATTTTGGTGGTTTAATGTACATCAACGGTTCTATAAAAAGCATTGGAACAATTGCCGAATTTATTTTATACGTCAATATGCTTACTTGGCCTGTAGCATCTTTAGGTTGGGTTTCTTCTATGGTTCAAGAGGCCGAAGCTTCTCAAAAAAGGTTGAATGAATTCCTTAAAATCGAACCGGAGATAAAAAATAAAAATCTGAATAAATCAGTGATTGAAGGTTCTATTTCTTTCGAAAATGTAAGCTATACTTACGAAGACACTAATATCAAAGCGTTGCAAAATATTTCTTTCACCGTAAAAAAAGGAGAAACTTTAGCTATTCTAGGAAAAACAGGATCTGGGAAATCAACTATTTTATCCTTAATTTCCAGGATGTATGATGTAACAGATGGAAAAATAACCATTGACGGAAGCGAAATAAGCACTGTCAATCTTTTTGATTTGCGAAACAGCATTGGTATCGTTCCGCAAGATGCATTCTTATTTTCAGACAGCATCAAGAATAACATCATGTTTGGCAAAGAGAATGCAACTATGCAAGAAGTGGAATCAGCCGCTAAAAGTGCCGTTGTCCATGACAATATTATGGGCTTTAATAAACAATACGAAACCATTCTTGGCGAAAGAGGAATTACACTTTCCGGAGGTCAAAAACAAAGGGTTTCTATTGCAAGAGCAATTATTAAGAATCCCCCTATTTTACTTTTTGACGATTGTTTATCTGCAGTAGATACAGAAACCGAAGAAACTATATTAAACAACTTGTATGAAATTTGCAAAGACAAAACAACTATAATTGTAAGCCATCGTGTCTCATCTGCTAAAAATGCCGATAGAATAATCATCATCGAAAAGGGTGAAATTATACAACAAGGTTCTCATAATCAATTGATAAATCAAGAAGGCTATTATGCCGCTTTGTATTTGAAACAACTTTCAGAAAAAGAAATGCTATAATTGTTGGATAATACATATATTTTTTAGATTTTTGAATACTACTTAACAACCATAAATTGATAGAAAGGATTATGAGAGAACATGACATGTTAGAAAAAGAAGAGATATTTTCTAAAGTTTTAAGAGCTGGAAGAAGAACTTATTTCTTTGATGTGAGAGCGACAAAAGCAGATGATTATTACATTACCATTACCGAAAGCAAAAAATTCACTGAAGAAGATGGATCATTCCATTTCAAAAAACATAAAATCTATTTATACAAAGAAGATTTTGCTGCTTTTGCAGAGATTCTTGGCGAAATGACTTCTTATGTTTTGAACCACAAAGGCGAAGAAGTAATTTCAGAAAGACACCAAAAAGATTTCAAAAAAGAATATGCATCTGAGAAATCAGATGATGAAATTATACCACAAACATCAACGTTCACTGATATTGAATTTGATGATATTTAATTTTTAGTTCCCTACTTACAAAAGTAAAAAGTCCAAAAGTCATTTGATTTTTGGACTTTTTTTGTACATTTAAAAAATAAATGATGCCAAATGAAAAACGTTTCTCTTTTTGTATTGCTATTCTTTTTCGGGTTTACTATATCAGCTCAAAAACTAGAATATACAACACAAACCAATCTTCCTTATTACACAGAAACCATCAATAAATCAGACACATACATAAAAGAACGATGTGTACTAGACGTATATTACCCAAAAAATAGTCCGGGATTTGCAACCGTGATTTGGTTTCATGGCGGTGGATTAACCGGTGGAAACAAAGAACTTCCTGAAGGACTAAAAAACCAAGGAATAGCAGTTATTTCAGTCAATTATCGCTTGGGTCCAAAAGTAAGTGCCCCAAAATATATTGAGGATGCGGCGGCGGCTGTAGCTTGGGTTTTTAAAAATATCCCTGCATTTGGTGGAGACGAATCTTTGCTATTTGTATCCGGTCATTCTGCAGGTGGATATCTGGCAAGCATGGTAGGTTTAGACAAAAAATGGCTGAACACTCAAGGAATCGATGCCAATAAAATAGCGGGTCTTATTCCTCTTAGCGGACAGGCAATTACTCATTTTTTAGTTCGAAAAGAACGCGATATTGCAGAAACACAGCCGGTAATAGATGATTTAGCACCACTTTTTCACGTTCGTGCAGATGCTCCTCCTCTATTACTAATAACCGGAGATCGTGAATTAGAAATGTTAGGCCGTTATGAAGAAAACGCTTATTTAATGCGCATGATGAAAATTGCTGGACACAAAAACACGAAACTATATGAATTAGACGGATTTGGTCACAACATGACAGAACCCGCTTTTCCTTTATTGCTTAATGAAGTCCGAAGAATTACTAAGGAAAAGAAACACTAAAACTAATGACAGAACCAATCGTAAGTGTCGCATGGCTTCAAGCTAATCTTAAAAATCCAAACGTAATAATCCTCGATGCCAGTTTAAAAGAGAATCAATCCAATTTAAAAACTGGCTTAGAAAATATCCAAATTAAAGGTGCCCGATTTTTTGACATAAAGAACACCTTCAGTGATACCGTTAATCCATTACCCAATACACTCCAGAGTCCCAAACAGTTTGAAACAGAAGCTAAAAAACTAGGAATCAATAAGAAAAGTACAATAGTAGTCTATGACAACTTGGGTATTTATTCGAGTCCAAGAGCTTGGTGGCTGTTTAAAATAATGGGACATCAAAATGTTGCTGTTTTAGATGGCGGATTACCCGAATGGGTAAAAGAAGGTTATCCTGTTGAGGAAATACCGGAAAATCCAACCTATGCCCTTGGAGATTTTGAAGCCAAATTTATCCCAGAATTAGTAAAAAGTAAAGAACAAATTCTAGAAAACATACAAACCAAAGATGCTATTTTGATTGATGCCCGTGCAGAAAACCGATTTAAAGGAATTGGCGATGAGCCCAGACCCGGATTACGAAGTGGCCATATTCCCGGTTCTATAAATATTCCGTACACACAGCTTTTACAAAACGGAAAATTTTTACCAAAAGAAGAATTAGTTACTATCTTAAAAACTGACGATAAACCGCTAATATTCACTTGCGGTTCCGGAGTTACAGCCTGTATTGATTTAATTGCCTACGAATTGATTGGTAAAAATCCGAAATCAGTCTATGATGGTTCTTGGACAGAATGGGGACAACTGGAAAATCTTCCAATAGAAAAATAGCCTAATTTATTTAAATATGGAACCAAAATTATTAATTCTAACAGGACTTGGAGATTCAGGAGAGAATCATTGGCAAAGTTATTGGCTGCGAAAATTTGACAACTCAACTAAGCTTATTCAGGATAATTGGGAAGAACCTCAACTTAATAACTGGCTTGCTAATCTCAATAAAACAATCCAAAAATTAGACACTCCAACTGTTTTAGTAGCGCATAGTCTAGCGGTTTCAATGGTTCTGCATTGGGCTTCCACCAATAGTAATCAGAATATAATAGGCGCTTTGCTCGTTGCTCCTGCGGATGTTGATTCGGCTGAACATACACCTGAGGTAACTTGGAACTTTTCTCCTATACCTAAATTAAAGCTTAATTTCCCTTCGATAGTCATCAGCAGCGAAAACGACCCTTATATTTCAATCGAAAGAGCCGAGCATTTATCCCAAAAATGGGGCAGTGATTTTATCAACATAGGCAAAAAAGGACACATCAATTCTGAGTCCAATTTAGAATATTGGGAAGAAGGGCAGTTGATTTTGCAACAATTACTAAATAAAAGGAATCCCTAATTATTTACCCAATTCGTAATCCGTTTTCTATTTTAAAATCAGGAGCCAGTAAAATCACATCGCCTTCGTCTCCAACTGCTCCCAATACCAAGCACTCGCTCATGAATTTTCCGATTTGTTTTTTAGGAAAATTGACTACGGCAACCATTTGTCGGTTGAGTAAATCTTCTTTTTGGTAACGTTTCGTTATTTGTGCGGATGTTTTTCGGATTCCGATTTCAGAACCAAAATCAATCGTCAATTGATACGCTGGTTTTCGGGCCTCAGGAAAATCATTGACTTCAAGAATAGTTCCTACACGCATTTCTACTTTTTCAAATTCAGACCAAGTCAGGTTTTCCATAGTTAGTTAATTTTATTAAACAAAGTACTAAATAACAAACCTATAAATTTTACAAGTATTTACACTAATTCTATAATACTATTTTCCGTTTATGCGCCTAATTTTACAAAAGACGAATATTAAATTCATCATGTAAATAGTAACTATTATGGGAACGAGTCAGAAAAATAGCCGTGAATCGAGAAGGGAAAATAATATTGGATTGGACATGTATATTGAAACAGCGCCAAATGTAAAATTATATGTTAAAGATTATGGCGAAGGAAAACCAGTAATTCTTATTCACGGATGGCCACTATCTAACGAAATGTGGGAGTACCAAATTGATACTTTAGTCCAAAATAACTTTAGAGTAATTACGTATGATCGTCGTGGTTTTGGTAAATCGTCACAACCTTGGGATGGCTATGATTATGACACTTTAGCAGACGACTTAAAGGCTATTATTGAGCAATTTGATTTAAAAGAAGCCACACTTGTTGGATTTTCAATGGGTGGCGGAGAAGTGGTGCGTTATTTTAGTCGTCATGGTGGAAAAGGGGTTTCTAAAGCAGTTCTTATCGCTTCGATTACACCATTTCAACTGCAAACGGATTCGAATCCAAACGGTGTTCCACAAGAAAAGTATGACGGTATGGCAACGCTAATCAAAGAAGACCGAATCAATTTTCTGGATAATTTTGGAAAAACGTTTTTTGGAGTGAGCTTTATCAGCAAACCTATAAGTACTCCTTTATTAGATTATTACAGAATGTTGTGTTCTTTTGCTTCACCACGTGCCACTTTAGAATGTGCCAAATCATTTTCTACAACCGATTTTCGTCATGAAATGGCATCTGTAAATGTTCCAACATTAATTATTCACGGTGACGAAGACAAAACCGTTCCTATTGAAATCACTTCAGAAATAGCAGCAAAATTAATCCCCGACAATAAATTTATTGTTTATGAAGGAGCACCACACGGTTTATTTTACATTGAAAAAGATAAATTAAACAACGATTTAATTGAATTTTTAAATTCCTAAATTCGGATTTTATAGACTTTATTAGTCGCGATTTATGTATTGCAAAAAAAATCCCAAAACTTTCGTTTTGGGATTTTTTAATTTTATGTGAATCGTTTAAACTATTTAACGTCCATTAATTCTACGTCAAAAATCAAAGTAGCATTTGGTGGAATTGCTCCTCCAGCACCACGAGATCCGTAACCTAAATGAGCCGGAATCACAAAACGTGCTTTATCACCTACGCGCAACAAGGCAATACCTTCGTCCCAACCTTCAATAACGTTTCCTCTACCTAATGGAAATTCAATTGGTTTTTTACGAGGATAAGAACTATCAAAAACTTTTCCGTCAGGAAGTTGTCCTGTATAATGTACAGAAACTGTTTTTCCGTTCTCTGCTTTTTTACCTTCACCTCTTTGGATGAATTGGTAACGCAAACCGCTTTCTGTTTTTTCAAAACCAGCAGCCAATTTTTCCATAGCCGCTTCAGCATCTGCTTTTAAAGCTGCATCACGCTTGTTACGAGCTCCTTTGAAAGTGATAAAAGCTTCGATTGCATTCCAATTTTCAGCTTCTTCTCCTACTCTAACAATCTCTAAAGACTCCAAAACATCCCCTTGAGCAACAGCATCAACAACATCCTGTCCTTCAACCACATGACCAAAAACAGTATGTTTGTTATCCAACCATTCTGTTGGGATGTGAGTAATGTAGAATTGAGAACCGTTTGTTCCGGGTCCTGAATTAGCCATTGCCAAAACTCCCGGACGATCGTGTTTCAAACTTGGATGAAACTCATCATCAAATTTATACCCTGGATCTCCAGTTCCTGTTCCTTGTGGACAACCACCTTGAATCATGAAATCAGGAATTACTCTGTGGAATTTTAATCCGTCATAAAATTTAACCCCTTGTGGTTTTACTTTATTTTCTAAATTTCCTTCTGCCAATCCTACGAAATTCCCCACTGTACCAGGAGTCAAATCGTGTGCTAGTTTTACTAAAATAGCACCTTTAGAGGTGTTGAATTTAGCATATATTCCGTTTTCCATGTTTTTTAATTTTTATTGAAGGGCAAATTTACGAAATTAATTTTAAAAAGGGAATTGGGAGATTCGTTGATTTGACTATTTGAAAGTTTGCAAATTATTTAGACTTTTTCAGATAATTATAATCTTTTCCGCTACGCAAATTCGGCTCTTTAATCTCATAATTCCACTACATCCTAGCCCAGATTGAAACAACATACTTTTCTTGCTTTCTTTAAGCAAGGAAAGATAGCGTGTAAAGCTGGAAATAGCTCCTAAAAAAAATGACATCCTTACGAATGTCATTTTAATTATTTATACCAAAATTTTATTATTTCACTAATAAACCCGCGTTTCTCAAATACGGTTCTATTTGCATGTCATGCCCAATAAAATCCTTGAAGGCTTTGTTTAAATCGACACTATTACCCACCGATAAAATGTATTTCCTGAAACGCTCACAATTGGCTCTTGTCATACCACCATTGGCTTGCATCCAGTCGAAAGCATTATAATCCAATGTTTTTGACCAAGTATACGCATAATATCCTGCTGAATATCCTCCACCCCAAATATGGGCAAAATAAGGCGTGTGGTATCTTGTTGGAACTTCATTTACCAACAAACCGAATTTTTGCAATGCTTCTTTTTCGAAAACTAAAGTCGGTTTGAAATCCGATTCTTTTTCGACACTATGCCAAGCCATATCTAGCGTTGCCGCTGCTAAAAGCTCCGTTACTACGTATCCTTTATTAAAGGTATCGGCTTTTTTAATTTTATCTATTAACTCCTGAGGAATGGCTTGTTTGGTTTGATAATGTATTGCATAGTTTTTTAAAACCAAAGGATCCAATGCCGCATGCTCATTGATTTGGGAAGGAAACTCTACATAATCACGCGGGACAGATGTCCCTGAAAGCGTTACATACTGCTGGTTTGCAAACAGTCCGTGTAAAGTATGTCCGAACTCATGAAACAGCGTGGTTACATCATCAAAACTAATCAAGGATGGATTTCCTCCGGCTGGTTTTGAGAAATTATATACATTGACAATAACTGGTTTTTGCATTAAATAATGCGACTGATTCACAAAATTACTCATCCAAGCACCTCCGTTTTTATTGTCTCTGGTGTAAAAATCTAAATAATATATTGCAATTGATTTTCCGTCATTATCAAATACTTCATACACTTTTACATCAGGATGATAGACCGGCAAATCATTCCTTTCTTTAAACGTGATACCATACATTTGTTGTGCTGCGAAAAACACGCCTTTTTCTAAAACAGTACCAATTTCGAAATACGGTTTTATTTGGCTTTGATCTAAATCATATTTTGCTTTACGCACTTGCTCTGAATAAAAGTTCCAATCCCAAGGCTCTAATTTAAATCCTCCGTTTTGTGAATCAATCAAATCTTGAATTTCTTTGGCTTCTACTTTTGCTTTTACAACTGCCGGACCTGCAATTTTCGCCAATAAATCCATCGCTGGTGCTGGTGATTGCGCCATTTGATCTTGTAATTTCCATTCGGCGAAACTTTTCTTGCCCATTAAATTTGCTTTTTGCAAACGCAATCTTGCCATTCGTTCTATTACTTCACGAGTATCACCATCATCATTTTTTTCGGCACGATTCCATGATGCTTTAAATATCTTTTCTCTTGTGGCTCTATTAGTAAGACTTTGCAATAATGGTTGCTGTGTCGTGTTTAACAACCCTATTAAATACTTTCCGTCTTGCCCCGCTTCTGTAGCTTTTGCTTTTGCAGCAGCGATTTCATCAGCACTTAAACCCGCTAAATCATTTACATTGTCAAATAAAACGGCTCCGTTTTTTCGGGCAATCAATAATTTATTTCCAAAGAGCGTGCTCAAACTCGCTAACTCTTCATTGATTTTTTTCATTTTATCTTTATCCGTAGCTGATAAATTTGCTCCGGCTAATTCAAATTGTTGCAAATAATACTGTGTTAATCTTTTATCCTCTCCTTTTAAAGCTGCAATATTCAATGCCTTGAAGCGATTATACAGCTTACTGTTCAAATAAATTTTATCATTATGAGCCGAAAAAATTGGAGCGTATTCCTCATCAATCGCTTGTAATGTCGGGTTAGTATTAGACCCCGTTAAATTATAAAAAACACCTGTTGCTCTCCCTAAATCCACACCACTGGTTTCTAATGCCAATACTGTATTTTGAAAAGTTGGTTTCGCCGGATTGTTTGCAATCTTTTCAATTTCTTGATCATGAATTTTTAAACCGTATTCAAAAGCAGGTTTAAAATGTTCGTCTTTGATTAAATCAAAAGTCGGTGCTTGATACTGCAACGTACTTTTTTGTAAAAGAGGATTTGTCATCTTAACAGATTTGTTTTGTGCATAGAGTGTTTCAGTTTGTATAGAAGCGACTAAAAACAAGGAACTAGCAACAATTATTTTCGAAAAAATTTGCATAATTAAGTGGTTTATTTTTAAGACATAAAAGTAGTTGAAAAAAGCATAGTATGAAATAGTGCACTAAAGAATTAATCCCTGTCAAAAGCATCATTAGCTCAGCAAAAAGCTAAAATAGTGCCTAAAAAAGTTTAATCATTGATTTGGTTATTTGAAAACCTCTGCAACTTTGTACCTTTGCACCTTTCAAACTAAGATTCAAAATTATGCGCATCGATATTGTTACCGTCCTCCCAGAATTATTGCGAAGTCCATTTGAGGCTTCAATCATGAAACGCGCTATTGACAAAGGTTTAGTAGAGGTTCATTTTCATAACTTACGGGATTACACCACAAACAGACAAAAAAGTGTAGATGATTATCCCTATGGCGGTGGTGCTGGAATGGTCATGACGGTGCAGCCTATTGATGCCTGTATTACCCATTTGAAAAGTGAAAGAACCTACGATGAGATCATTTATATGTCGCCGGACGGGGAAACCCTGAACCAGAAAATGGCGAATACGATGTCAATGTACGAAAATATCATTATTCTTTGCGGACATTATAAAGGTGTGGACCAACGCGTACGCGATCATTTTATCACCAAAGAAATATCAATTGGTGATTATGTATTGAGCGGAGGTGAATTAGGAGCTTTGGTATTATCGGATGCATTAATCCGATTGATTCCAGGTGTTTTGAGTGACGAAACCTCAGCATTGACCGATAGTTTTCAGGATGGATTATTGTCAGGACCTATATATACAAGACCAGCCGACTACAATGGATGGAAAGTTCCTGAGGTTTTGACCAGTGGTAATTTTGCTAAAATTGATAAATGGCGTGAAGATATGGCGTACGAACACACAAAGAACAGACGACCTGATTTACTGGAGGAGTAAAAATTTGTTTAAAGTTTTAGGTTTAAAGTTGGTATTCAAGAACTTCTAAACTTTAAACTAGAAAAACTTTAAACTTTAAACTTTTTTATTTACTTTTGCGCCCACATTAGTTCAACCTCTGGCGAGATCCGTGAATGTTGATTTAATACAAACCATAATTAAAAAAATTATCATGGCAGATTTAATGAAATTCGTTCAAGACGAATTCGTAACAAGAAAAGAATTCCCAGTTTTTGCAGCTGGAGACACTATCACCGTTTACTACGAAATTAGAGAGGGTGAAAAAACTAGAACTCAGTTTTTCAAAGGAGTTGTTATTCAAAGAAGAGGTTCTGCTAATACAGAAACTTTTACTATCCGTAAAATGTCAGGAGCTATTGGAGTTGAGCGTATCTTCCCAGTAAATCTTCCTGCTTTACAAAAAATTGAAATCAATAAGAAAGGTGCTGTACGTAGAGCTAGAATTTTCTACTTCAGAGAACTTACTGGTAAAAAAGCTAAAATTAAAGATAAAAGAAGATAGTTTACTGTCTCTTTATTATAAAAGTCCCAACATTGTTGGGACTTTTTTTGTTTAATATTTTCCTTATAAATTCCTAATTTAGGATTATTGAACCCATAAAACTAACAATATAAGAATAACAAGTTAGTAATCTTAAAATTCGTATTTTTCTACATAAAATCCACCTTCTATTACATCTGATTTTCATATATTTGTCCGCCTTATTTTAGGTGAAATACCTTATATAAGCTACATTTAACCGTGATTCGATTATAAAAATAAAAAAATGACACAGAAATCAAAAATTTTTTACACACTTACTGATGAAGCGCCTTTATTGGCAACTTATTCATTTTTACCTATTGTACAAGCATTTACATCAACTTCTGACATTGAAATTGAAACTAGAGACATTTCTTTAGCCGGAAGAATTTTAGCAAATTTCCCTGAATTTTTGACAGAAGATCAAAAAACAGGAGATGCTTTATTAGAACTTGGACAATTAGCTACAACCCCAGAAGCTAATATCATAAAATTACCAAATGTATCGGCATCTGTTCCTCAATTAAAAGCGGCTATTGCTGAATTACAATCTCATGGTTATAATTTACCGAATTTTCCTGAAGAACCGCAAAATGAAGCGGAAACAACTATCAAAGCTAAATACTCTAAAATATTAGGTTCAGCTGTAAACCCTGTTTTACGCGAAGGGAACTCTGATCGTAGAGCTCCAAAAGCAGTGAAAAACTACGCTAAAGCAAACCCACATTCTATGGGAGCTTGGTCTGCTGACTCAAAAACACACGTAGCCTCTATGGAAAGCGGTGATTTTTACGGAAGTGAAAAATCAATAACTCTTGCTGATGCAACTGATGTAAAAATCGAATTCGTTGCTAAAGATGGCTCAACTACTGTCTTAAAAGCGAGTACTCCACTAAAATCAGGTGAAATAATCGATAGTTCAGTAATGAACTTGAACGCTTTAAAAACGTTTATTACCAAAACAATTGCAGAAGCAAAAAAATTAAACGTTTTACTTTCGGTTCACCTGAAAGCTACTATGATGAAAGTTTCTGATCCTATTATTTTTGGAGCAATCGTAGAAGTATATTTCGCCGCTGTTTTCGAAAAATACGCTGCCTTATTTAATGAATTGAATATTGATACCAGAAACGGTTTGGGTGATGTATATGCAAAAATTGCAGGACAACCAATGCAGGCTGAAATAGAAGCCGCATTAAACCAAGCAATAGCAAACGGACCAGCATTGGCCATGGTAAATTCTGAAAAAGGAATTACTAATCTTCATGTTCCTTCGGATGTGATTGTGGATGCTTCTATGCCAGCCATGATTCGTACTTCAGGACAGATGTTCAATAAAGACGGTAAACAACAAGATACCGTAGCTATTATACCAGACAGAAGTTATGCCGGTGTTTATACTGCAACTATTGATTTTTGTAAAAAACACGGTGCTTTTGACCCAACTACCATGGGAAGTGTACCAAACGTAGGTTTGATGGCACAAAAAGCAGAAGAATATGGTTCTCATGATAAAACATTCCAAATGACTGCTGACGGAGTGGTTCGTGTTGTAGACACGAATGGAAACGTTTTAATGGAACAAGCTGTTGAAGCTAAAGATATTTTCAGAATGTGTCAGGCAAAAGATGCTCCAATTCAAGACTGGGTTAAATTGGCTGTAAACAGAGCGCGTTTATCTAATACTCCCGCTATTTTTTGGTTGGATAATAATAGAGCACACGATAGAGAACTTATTGAAAAAGTTACAAAATATTTAAAAGATCACGATACTACCGGTTTAGACATTCAAATCCTGAATCCTATTGAAGCAACAAACTTCACATTGGAAAGAATCGTAAAAGGATTAGATACTATTTCTGTTACAGGAAACGTATTACGTGATTATTTAACAGACTTATTCCCAATTTTAGAAGTGGGAACATCAGCAAAAATGCTATCAATTGTTCCATTGATGAATGGTGGTGGTTTGTTTGAAACTGGTGCAGGTGGATCAGCTCCAAAACACGTAGAGCAATTTACTGCTGAAGGATATTTACGTTGGGATTCTCTTGGTGAGTTTTTGGCTTTAGGTGCTTCACTAGAGCATTTAGGACAAACTTTAAACAATTCTAAAGCAATTGTTTTAGCGGAAACTCTTGATGTTGCCACGGAGAAATTCTTAGCAACTGATAAATCTCCAGCACGTAAACTAGGAGGAATTGACAACCGTGGTTCTCATTTTTACTTAGCAATGTATTGGGCAGAGGCTTTGGCAGCACAAGATAAAGAGGCTGGATTAAAAGCGATCTTTACTCCTATTACAGCAGAATTTACAGCAAATGAAGCCAAAATTAACGCCGAGTTAATTGCAGCACAAGGGAAACCACAAGACATTGGTGGTCATTACCAACCAAATCCTGAATTAACAAGTAAAGCAATGCGTCCAAGTGAAACGTTCAATACAATATTGGCAAAAATCGCTTAATAATTGCTTTATAAGTAATACTATTGAAAAGACGACTGGAAACGGTCGTCTTTTTTTTATATTAGCAATACCTTAACATCTGTTATAATGCAATTGAAATTCTATTTAATGTAATTTGCATTTCTTCCTTTCGATAAAATTTAAACAATGACTCCAAAGAAAATTATTACCTTTTTAGTTGTATTATTATCTTCGTTCTTTTCTTTCGCCCAAGAGAAATTTACGCTAAGCGGAACTATTATTGATGCCAACAGCAATGAAACTTTAATAGGTGTCAATGTTGTAATTCCAGAACTAAAAACAGGCGTAACTACCAATGAATATGGGTTTTACTCCCTCACTGTTCCTCAAGGAAAATATACTGTACAAATCAGCTATTTGGGATATCAGACCATCGAGGAATCAATAAGTTTGAACCAAAACATAAAAAATAATTTCAATTTATACAGTAATGAAACAGCATTGAAAGAAGTTATCATTACCGATAATAAAACAAAAACAGACATCAAGAAACCCGAAATGAGCGTTAATAATCTCTCTATTTCAACCATCAAGAAAATGCCTGTTGTTCTGGGTGAAGTTGATGTTTTAAAATCTATTTTATTACTTCCCGGAGTTACTAATGCTGGCGAAGGTGCCTCTGGTTTCAATGTTCGTGGTGGCGGAGCCGACCAGAATTTGATTCTATTGGACGAAGCAACTATATTCAACTCTTCGCATGTTTTTGGTTTTTTCTCTGTTTTTAATCCAGATGCCATCAAAGATTTAAAATTATACAAAGGTGGAATTCCAGCGCGTTATGGCGGAAGAGCTTCTTCTGTTTTGGATATTTATCAAAAAGACGGCAACAGCAAAGGATTTCATGTCAATGGCGGAATCGGATTGATTTCCAGCAGGATTTTGGCCGAAGGACCATTGGTAAAAGACAAAGGTTCATTCCTTATTGGCGGTAGAAGTTCCTATGCGCATTTATTCCTTAAATTATCCGAAGAACAAAAAAACAACTCGGCATATTTTTATGATTTGAATACCAAGTTGAGTTATAAATTGGATGCTAACAACAGCCTGTATTTATCCGGTTATTTTGGACGGGATGTTTTCAGCCTGAATAAAAGCTTCACCAACATTTACGGAAATGCAACTTTAAACCTTCGTTGGAACCACTTGTTTTCTGAAAGATTATTTTCGAATTTATCTTTAATTTACAGCGATTATTATTACGGCCTGGATTTAGATTTTGTAGGTTTCAAATGGGATTCCGGCATTAAAAACTACAATATCAAATACGATTTCAAGAATTATATTTCGGATAAATTCAAATTGAATTACGGGATAAATGGAATTTATTACGAGTTTAATCCGGGAACTATTCAGCCATCTGATGCTGACTCTGGAATTAATTTTGATCAATTGGATAAAAAATATGCTTTTGAACCGGCACTTTATATCAATGCCGATCACGAAATATCCAGTAAAATAGCACTTTCCTACGGACTTCGCTATAGTATGTTTTATCGCTTAGGACAATCTACCGTGAATATTTATGAAAATGACAATCCGGTAATCTTCAATTCAGAATTACAGATTTATGAAAAAGCAACTCCAATTAGCACCAAGTTCTACGATAGAAATAAAGTTATTCAAAGCTATAATTACTTGGAACCGCGATTTTCATTGGCGTATCAAATCAATGAAGACCAATCTATAAAAGCAAGCTACAACAGAATGGTACAGTATTTACAACTAATTTCGAATACCTCATCACCTACTCCGCTTGATGTTTGGACGCCAAGCGATAGTTTTATCAAGCCACAAATTGCCGATCAAGTGGCTTTGGGCTACTTTAAAAATTTCGAAAACGATATGTATTCACTTGAAGTGGAAACGTATTATAAAGAAGTGCAAAACCGATTGGATTATATTGATGGTGCTGATTTGATTGCCAATAAAGCCATTGAGCAAATAATCCTGAACGGTCAATTAAGATCCTATGGTTTAGAAATTATGTTCCGAAAAAATGAAGGGAAATTTAACGGCTGGATTTCGTATACGCTATCCAAATCAGAGCAACAAACTCCGGGAAGAACGTCAATAGAAACAGGAATCAACAATGGTCAATGGTACAATTCAGTATATGACAAACTGCATAATATAGCCATAACCACATCATATAATTTGAACGAGAAATGGTCTTTTGGAGCTAATTTCGCCCTGCAAACCGGACAACCGGTAACGTATCCCGTTGGGCAATATGAATACTTAGGAATCAATGTACCCAGTTATGGACTGAGAAACGAGAATCGTCTTCCGGCATACCATCATCTGGATATTGCCGCTACTCTGACTCCAAGAAAAAACAAAAACAGAGAATGGAAAGGAGAATGGGTTTTTAGCATTTACAATTTGTACAATCGGAAAAATGCAGCCTCTATCAATTTTAGACAAAACTCAGATACCGGAAGCAATGAAGCTGTAAAAACTTCGATTTTTGGTGTTGTTCCTGCGGTGAGTTATAATTTCAAATTTTAAGCTTCGAATTCAATAAAGCAAAGAAATAAAAAATAAAATCATGAAAAAAATAACACTATATCTGGTACTTTTCATTGCTGTTTTTTCGGCGAGTTGTGAAGATGTTGTCGAAGTAGATTTAGACAATGCACCACCAAAACTGGTTATTGAAGCAGCAATCAATTGGAAAAAAGGAACTTCAGGAAGCCAACAGAAAATAAAACTAACCACTACCACCGGATTTTACAGCACTGAAATTCCAAAAGTTTCCGGAGCAACAGTTTCCATTAAAAACAGCGCTAATGTAGTTTTCAATTTTTCTGAAATCCAAAAAACAGGCGAATATACTTGTGCTACTTTTATACCGGTAATCAACGAAACCTATACACTGACAGTGATCAGCAATGGCAATACGTATACCGCTACCGAAACGTTGAAACCCGTTACGCCTATAACAAAAATTGTTCAAAACAACCAAGGAGGTTTTACTGGCACAGATATAGAAATTAAAACATTTTATCAAGATCCAGCAGGTGAATCGAATTATTACCTCTACAAATATGTGTATTCAAACCAAGTAAAATCAAACTATTATGTAGACCAAGATGAGTTTTTTAACGGAAACGAATTCTTCAGTATCTCGCAAAATGATGATTTAAAAAAAGACGATAAAATCGAAATAAGCCATTTCGGGATTTCTAAAGCATATTACAATTACATGAGTGTTTTAGTAAGTATTGCCGGAAATAATGGCGGCGGACCGTTTCAATCTCCGCCAGCAACCGTTAGAGGAAACATCATCAACACCACCGATGCGGCTAATTATCCATTAGGCTATTTTTCCCTTAGTGAAGTCGATATTAGAAATTACACTATCGAATAAGTATATTTGCATGTAATTTTCAATTCATAATTAACTATGTCCTCACATCATATCGTTCGCGACGACCAAGAACCTGCTTTAATCATTGCCAACGGCGCTTCCTGCAACCCGGAACTATTGGATCAATTACTGGAATGGTCGCCACTTGTGGTAGTATTAGATTCGGCTATGGTGCGTGTTATGGAATTAGACATCAAAGTCGATGTGCTTTTAGGCGATTTTGACAGAGGATTTGATCCTGAAATTTACAGAACATCTCAATTTCCAATCGAAATCATTCATACTCCGGACCAAAATAAAACCGATTTAGAAAAGGCTTTTGACTATTTAATCGAAAGAAAAATTCCCGCAGTAAATGTGGTTTGGGCAACCGGACGAAGAGCCGATCATACGATTACCAATCTTACCAACATCACACGATACAGAAATCTATTGAAAATTGTGATTCTGGACGATCACTCGAAAGTGTTTTTATTGCCTAAGAAATTCGAAAAATGGTACACGGCAAACACTCCTATTTCTTTAATTCCCATCGGTCACGTTACTGGAATTCATTCGGATAATTTATTTTATCCGTTGAAAGATGATAGTCTGACCATTGGTTACAGAACCGGAAGCAGCAATCATGTCATCAAAGACGGCATCGTAACAATAGAACATGACGAAGGTGATTTATTGATGATGGAATGTCTGGATTAGGACTTATTGAATAGTCAACAATGCATTTCTCACAATTTCATAATGACTCCACGGGATAAAATGATTCGCTTTTTCGATCGTTATTGTATCCATTGATTTTGCATTGACAAACTTTTTTTGAATAAAGGCAACATTACTGTACGGTACCAAAACATCTTTAGTTCCATGAATAACGGTAACATCGCAAGTAATGTTTTTCAGTTCTGGCTCTAAGTCTACTAAATCTTGTTTCAGCCACCACAACTCATCATTAGAAGGTCGTAATGCTCCGGGAATCAAATACCGCAAAGGCGAAACCTTGATAACAGTTCTCCATTTTTCTGGGTTTTCTGCTTTTGGGTCCAATGATCCAGCCAGAATTACTAATCGTTTGTACCAAGTTGGATTATCTACAGCTAATTTAGCCACAACTGGTCCGCCAACGGAATGTCCTACCAAAATTAGCGGCTTTTTATTATCGATTTTTTTTATAAACTCCGAAATTCTTTTAGATTGCACATTTAAATTTTGAGCATCCCCAAAATCACTGTACCCAAAACCAGGTCGGTCAATAGCAATCATTCGGTATTTTTTCAACAATAAAGTGTCTTTAAGATATTCTTTAAAGGCATTCCAACTTCCTGGCGAACCGTGTACAAAAAACAATGTCGGATTTTGCGCATTACCCGTTTCTACATAATGAATTTTATAGCCTTCAAAAGCAATTGTTTTATCCTGAAATTCTATTTTTGATGGCGCAAAAAAAGTGATGGTTTCTTTATTCGAAAATCGCATCATCATACAAGACTGACACATTATGATATAGAAAAACATAAAACTGTAAGCTATGTATCTCTTTTTGAATTTAAATGAAGCGGGCATAAAAGTCATACTATTTGTAATTTTTATAAAAGTAACCGTTTTTATGTTTCAAAAAAGCGGCAATATTCTAATTTTATGATTTATTTTTCATCCGTTTAATAGGTCAAAGTCGTCATTATGCGTTTACAAAATAGTTATGCCTATCTTTGCATCGAAATATAGAAAATGAAACCGAAAACGATTACCGAAAAGACTAATTTACATCCCAGAAATCTTGATAGATTTGGATATAACTTTGAGCAATTAATAGAAAAATCTCCTGAACTGCAGCATTTTGTTTCTATCAACGAGCATAATATCGAGACTATTGATTTTAGTAATCCTGATGCTGTAAAATCACTCAACAAAGCGTTATTATTATCGCATTATGACATTAAAAACTGGGATATTCCTAAAAATTATCTTTGCCCTCCCATTCCCGGAAGAGCAGATTACATTCATTATATCGCCGATTTATTAGCTTCTGGCAACAACGGAATCATTCCTGAAGGAGAAACTGTTCAAGGTTTAGACATTGGTGTTGGTGCGAATTGCATTTATCCTATAATTGGTAATTCAGCTTACGGATGGAGTTTTGTAGGAACTGATATCGATTTACAAGCAATTGAAAATTGCAGCGCCATCATTGAAGACAATCCAAAATTGATTGATGCCATTAGTTTACAACAACAAACGGAATCGCGTTTTATTTTTAAAAATATAATTACTCCTGAAGACAAGTTTACATTCACCATTTGCAATCCTCCTTTTCATGCCTCACAAGATGAAGCCACAAAAAGCACCGTTCGCAAAATAAATAATTTAGAAAATACCAAAACTACAACCCGAGGCGCAGCCGAAAGAAGCGAAACTAAACCTGTTTTAAATTTTGGTGGTCATAATGCTGAATTGTGGTGTGAAGGCGGCGAATTAGGTTTCGTTACCCAAATGATTTACGAAAGTGCAAAATATCCGATGCAGTGTTTATGGTTTACGACTTTAGTGTCTAAAAAAGAAAATCTTTCCAGTCTTTACAAAACATTAAACAAGGTTAGTGCTGTCGAAGTTAAAACGATTGATATGGCTCAAGGCCAAAAAACAAGCCGAATTGTAGCTTGGACTTTCCTGAGTGAAGCGCAACAAAAAGCCTGGAAGTTCGAATAAAACTCCTATTCCGTTTTAGTATTCAATCCCACAATCATTCTTGATAGTCGGGATAATCCATATATTCCTATACTTTTTCACATTATTTACCTTAAATTATTTATTTAAAATCAAGGCATTAAAAAACCTCCATTATTAAATCTATAATTAAACTTCTAAAAATTTATTTTCTCGAAAAAAAAATACGTCTATCTATAAATAGTTGTATTTCTTCCTATTTTAAAGAGCAAAAATGAATTTTAACATAAATTTGCGTAATTTTGGTAAAGAAATCTTTAAATAATTAAAAAGAAATTTCTTTTACGATGCATCAAAAAGCTAACTGAAAATCGTAATTCTCAAACCAAAAAAGCACTTAAAATAAGATACTAACACCCCATTATTATTCTTTTTTATTTTATTTTTTTGGCATTTAATATCAAAAATACGTGTATCAAAATTTCGCATAAAACCAATGAACTAATTCAAAACAAATTGTGAAAAAGCAACTCTTACATACCGAAATACTTGAGGATTCCACACTTTGGAACAGCCTGAAGGAAGGGAATGAAAATGCTTTTTCAATACTTTTTAAAAGACATTATTCTCATTTAGTGCGTTATGGAAATTCATTTCTTCCTTTTCCTGAAAAAGTACAAGACTGTGTTCAAGATGTCTTTACAGATATTTGGATTTACAGAGACAAACTGAGTGATAAAGTGGTAGTAAAAGCCTATTTACTGGCATGCGTTCGCAAGCGAATTACAAGATCACAAGAACGAGATCGCATTTTTCGCCTCAGCACTTCTATAGATACTGTTGAATTTTTATTTGATTTCTCCATTGAACACAACCTTATCTCAGATGAAACGACAGCTTCTAAAGTTTCGCATCTCAATCATCTGATAAATAATTTACCTTCTCGACAAAAAGAAGCCTTATATCTTCGTTATTCCCAAGAACTTACCGTAGACCAAATTGCCGATACACTTGACATTAATTATCAATCAGCAAACAACCTTTTACATCGTGCTTTGTTGAGCTTACGCAAAGAATGGAAAGGAAATATCTTCCTTATTTTAGTGCTGTTTTCATTTGCATTTTAAGCTACAAAAATAAATTCAAAAAAATTTACGTTTTAGTGAGTATCAATTAAAGAAATGGTCCTCTATATAATTGTAACCCCTTTTTTTGATGCAACACCGTAATAATTATACCGAGATAGAACACTTTTTAGCTGATGAATCATTCCGACTATGGGTCTGTTTCAAAGACGACCAACAAGAATGGGAAGAATGGACTTTAGAGAATTCCAGTCGTGCTAAATTGGTTGAAGAAGCCAGATTATGGTTGTTAGCAATGAAAGTCCCTGCGGATAATTTAGCTGCGGATGACGTTCAACATGCTTTGGAAGCTACTTGGGGAAAAATTGAAAGAGCAGAAGAAAATAAAAAAGATACCGAAAAACCAGTTCTTAAATTTTTGAGAAAAAAATGGTTTAACGGAGTTGCTGCTGTTTTAATTTTAAGTCTTTTATCCGGCTGGTTGTACAATCAAAGCACCAGTTCTGAAAATTCCGCGTTAAGTTATAGTGAATTGATCAATGAAAATGAAGAAGGTTTGGTTGAGCAAACCAATAATTCAGACAAACCACAAATTATAACGCTATCCGATGGTAGTTCTGTTTTATTACAACCCAACAGTAAATTAAGTTATCCAAAAATATTTGTGGGCAATGAAAGAAAAGTGTACCTCTCCGGTGAAGGCTTTTTCGAAATCAGTAAAGACCCTAAAAAACCGTTTTTTGTATTCGCAAATGAAATCGTTACTAAAGTAGTTGGAACCAGTTTTAAAATAAAAGCATACGCTAATCAGCCAAATGTAGAAGTGGTAGTTCGAACTGGAAAAGTAAAAGTAAGATCTAATGAATTAATCTCAAATACAAAAGACGAATTGATTGTTCTATTACCGAATCAAGCCTTACGATTCGTTCGAAAAAATTTAAGTTTCAATAAAATTACGGATATAACGCAGGACGAATCATTGAGTCGTTCGACCAGCAATATAGAGCAATTGGGATTTGAATTCACCGATATTCCTGTGGCTCAAATTTTCAAAACTATTGAGCAGGCGTATTTAGTAAAAATTGATTTTCCTCAATCAAAATTAAAAGATTGCTATCTCACCACGTCTTTAAGCGATCAGCCTTTGCCTGAGAAACTAAAAATTATTTGTAAAAGTCTTGGAAACAATACGAGTTATGAAATGAATGGAAACCAAATTATTATTATATCAGATGGATGTAACTAACAGTAACTCGCCTATGAATTAAAGTATACCATAAAAAAGCGCCGAAAATGCTGTAACATTCCCGACGCCTTGAATAAAATCAATTCACTCTCTGTAAAGAGTAATTGTTGTGTTCTACCAATACCCTAACTAACGAATATTAATAAAAACAGACCAAAACTATGAAAAAAACCGTCCTTAAACAACGACTACTAATTCGAATTATGAAAATAACCTTATTTCAATTTGTTTTAGCCCTTGTCTTTTCAAGTGTAACTATAGCGAACAATATCAGAGGTCAAAAAAAGCTGGACACAAAGGTAACTATTACCGTGACCGACTTGAACTTAGATACTGCGCTGACGAAACTTGAAAAATTGGCACATGTGAAATTTTCGTACAATTCGAGAATGTCACAACTGAATCAAAAAGTGAGTGTATATGCTAATAATGAAGCATTATCAAGCGTACTTACCCGCATTTTAAAACCACTAAAAATTAATTACACTGAAGTAAGCAATCAAATTATTTTACAAAAGGAAGGAATTGCCAAAACAGGAATTAATGGAGAAGTTTTCCCGACTTTAAATCAAAACGCAATGGCTGAAATCATTAAAGGCCGTGTAGTGGATGAAAAAGGGGAATCTTTACCAGGCGTAACCATTCTTGTAAAAGGAACTACAAAAGGCACAACAACTGATATCGATGGAAACTATACTATTAGTGCCGAGATTGGAGATGTTTTACAATTTTCTTATGTGGGACTTGAAACTAAATCGGTAACTGTAACTGGGACTACATTAAACGTTACTTTAACGGGAAGTGGAGAAACATTGCAAGATGTTGTTGTGATAGGTTCCCGTAATCCTACACGAACTGTAACAGAATCTGCTGTGCCTATTGATGTAATTTCTATGAAAGAGATTGCTTCACAAGGAGCTCAAGTAAACTTAAACCAAATTTTGAACATGGTTGCACCATCGTTTACATCAAACACTCAAACAGTTGCTGATGGAACGGATCACATTGACCCTGCACAATTAAGAGGTTTAGGACCGGATCAAGTATTGGTTTTAATAAATGGAAAAAGAAGACACACTTCTTCATTAGTAAATATTAACGGATCTCCAGGTAGAGGATCTGTAGGAACAGATTTAAATGCTATTCCTGCTTTTGCTATCGAAAAAATTGAAGTATTAAGAGACGGAGCTTCTGCTCAATACGGTTCTGATGCTATTGCTGGTGTAATCAACATTAATGTTAAGAAAAACACGAATAAATTAGAAGTAAACCTTTTTGGTGGAGGAAATCTTTCTAAAGGTGCTAATGATCATGATGGTGGTTTTGATGGTGGTAACTACCAATTAGACTTAAACTACGGAACAAGTCTTGGTAAAGAAAAAAGTTTCATTAATGCTACTGGTAGTTTCCAATTGCGTGATGCTACAAGTAGAGCAAAAGATGTAACCGGAACTTTATTCAATGGGTACAATGCTGTTGAACAAAGAGCTGCTGAAGCTGGAACAAATATTAATGCATTGTTTGGAAACATAACAAATACTCCAAATACAACTCAAATTCTTACCACTATAAAACAGTATGCTCCGAGTGTATCTTATTTTACAGCTGCACAGCAAACTGCAATACTTGGTGCAACTAGTATTTCTCAAATGCAAACAGCATTAAATTTTGATGCTACTGCAGGTGAATTAGCTTACAGAGGTCTTGAAAGAAAAAATTTCAACATGAGAGTGGGACAATCTTCCTTGCAAAGTGCCCAGTTCTTTTTAAATGCTGCTTATCCAATCAATGATAAATTAGAAGCATATGCTTTTGGTGGAACCAGTTACAGAAATGGTGAAGCTGCCGGTTTTTACAGAAGACCGAATCAAGCAAGATCATATACAGGATTGTATTTAAATGGTTTTTTACCTGAAATACATTCTACAATCAATGACATCTCCGTTGCTGCTGGACTTAGAGGTATGCTATTCGAAAATTGGAATTTTGATTTAAGCAATACTTTTGGAAAAAATGCTTTTGATTACAACATTGAAAATACAGTAAATGCCTCTTTAAGAGAAAATTCTGCAACTGAATTTGATGCAGGTGGATTGGCTTTCTCCCAAAACACTACAAATTTTGATATGAACAGAAAATTTGATGTCCTGAAAGGACTAAACGTTGCTTTTGGGGCTGAATACCGTCATGAAAACTTCCAAATCAATGCTGGTGAGCCTGATTCTTACAATCAATACGACATTAATGGTGGTGTAGTAACAGGAACAACAGCTGCAAACATAAGAGTTACTGACTTTTTTGGAGCAGCCAGACCAGGAGGAGCTCAAGTGTTTCCGGGTTTCAGACCAGCAAACGCCATCGATAAAGACCGTAACAGTGTGGCTCTTTATACTGATTTAGAATTAGACGTTACTGACAAATGGTTATTAAACGGAGCAGTTCGTTTTGAGAATTATTCTGATTTCGGAAACACCACTAATTTCAAGTTGGCGACTCGTTATAAACTAACAGATAATATCAATTTACGTGGTGCTATTTCAACTGGATTTAGAGCGCCATCATTACACCAAATCTATTTTAATTCAACCGCTACACAATTCGTAGGTGGTGTGCCATTTGAGGTAGGAACTTTCAGTAATGATTCACAAGCAGCACAATTATTAGGAATTCCTAAATTGAAACAAGAAGAATCTCAAAGTGCCAGTGTTGGTTTTACTGCTAAAATACCAGAAGCCAATTTAACCTTGACTGCTGATGCTTACATTGTAAAAATAGACGACAGAGTGGTTCTTACCGATCAATTTTCAAGACCGGGTGGAACTCCTGCAGCTGGATCTCCAAATGCAGTTTTGAATGCATTATTTGATACAGCCGGAGCAACAGCAGCAACTTTCTTTGCTAATGCAATTGACACAGAATCAAAAGGCATTGATGTTGTAATAAGCCATAAAACAAGTTTTGGAAATAATATTTCTCTAAAAACAGATTTATCAGGAACTTTTTCTAAAACCTACAGAGTGGACGAAATTCACGCTTCACAAGTATTAGAAGCTGCAGGTCAAATCAACAGATACTATTCTGAAGCAAGTAGAGTGTACTTACAAGAAGCAATTCCTAGAGTTAAAGCTAATTTAACCAATTCTATTACCTACAAAAAATTCGATTTCTTCTTGAGAAATGTTTATTTCGGTAAAGTTACTGATCCAAATACTGCTGACGTAAATGGAGATGGAAGAGTTGAAGGTGTTATAGTAAACGGTCAAGCAGTAGAAATTGAGCACCCAATTTGGGGAGCTAAAATCATTACTGATTTATCTGTTGGCTTCAAAATTACTAGTGCTGCAAAAATTGTTATTGGAGCTAATAATATTTTTGATATTTATCCAGATGCAAATCTTGGAACACAAACTGCAATCAGACCTAGATTAGTATCAGGTGCTATTGATTACACCGCTGCTCCAGCAACAATCGATTTATCAAATGCAAATCAATTTGTATATTCAAGAAACGTGTCTCAATTTGGTCAAAACGGTCGTTTTGTTTTTGCCAGATTAAACTTCAGTTTCTAGAAAAACATTTTTATATTATGGAAAGCCATCAACAAAAAGTTGATGGCTTTTTTTTGGCTTAAACTTTGGTAAAAAAAGAATTCAAACTTTGTACCTTTACGGTTCTAAAACTTTGCCTCTTAATTAAATGAATTTCCAAGTAGTATCCGATTACCAGCCAAAAGGCGACCAACCGCAAGCGATTGACAAATTAGTCCAAGGGATTATTGATGGTGATAAATTCCAAACACTTTTAGGAGTTACCGGATCTGGAAAAACATTCACAGTGGCTAATGTGATTCAGGAAGTACAAAGACCAACATTGGTTTTGGCACACAATAAAACTTTGGCAGCTCAACTATATTCAGAATTCAAACAATTTTTTCCGAATAATGCTGTGGAATATTTCGTTTCATATTACGATTATTACCAGCCCGAAGCGTTTATGCCTGTAACCGGTGTTTTCATTGAAAAGGATTTATCTATCAATGAAGAATTGGAAAAAATGCGAATGTCAACCACTGCTTCATTGCTTTCTGGACGAAGAGATATTTTGGTTGTCGCATCGGTTTCCTGTTTGTACGGTATTGGAAATCCGATAGAATTTCAGAAAAACTTGATTCCGATTGAGAAAGGACAAATCATTTCCCGAACCAAATTATTGCATCAACTGGTGCAAAGTTTATATTCCAGAACCGAAGCCGATTTTAACCCCGGAAGTTTCAGAATAAAAGGTGATACAGTAGATGTTTATCCTAGTTATGCAGATGAAGCGTATAGAGTTCATTTCTTTGGTGATGAAATCGAGGAAATAGAAAGTTTCGACACAAAGAATTCTCAGGTCATCGAAAAATTTGACAGATTAACGATTTATCCTGCTAATATGTTTGTGACTTCTCCGGATGTTTTGCAAAATGCCATTTGGGAAATACAACAGGATTTAGTGAAACAAGTCGATTATTTCAAAGAAATTGGAAAACATTTAGAAGCAAAACGATTAGAAGAACGAACCAATTTTGATTTAGAAATGATTCGTGAACTTGGTTATTGCTCCGGTATTGAAAATTATTCCCGTTATCTAGATGGGCGTTTAGCTGGAACAAGGCCTTTTTGCTTGCTCGATTATTTCCCGAAAGATTACTTAATGGTGGTCGATGAAAGTCACGTGACACTTTCCCAAGTTAGCGCTATGTATGGCGGAGACAGAAGCCGAAAAGAAAATTTAGTGGAATATGGTTTCCGACTTCCCGCAGCAATGGACAATCGCCCTTTGAAGTTTGAAGAATTTGAAGCCATGCAAAATCAAGTTATTTACGTTTCTGCAACACCTGCCGATTATGAATTGCAAAAAACCGAAGGAGTTGTTGTGGAGCAAGTGATTCGCCCGACAGGATTATTGGATCCAATTATTGAAATCCGTCCAAGCTTAAATCAAATTGATGATTTAATTGAAGAAATTCAGGTTCGAGCAGAAATTGACGAACGTGTTTTGGTGACAACTTTAACCAAAAGAATGGCAGAAGAACTGGCCAAGTATTTAACCAAAGTCAATATTCGATGTCGTTATATTCACTCCGAAGTAGATACTTTGGAACGAATAGAAATCATGCAAGATTTACGAAAAGGAATTTTTGATGTGTTAATTGGTGTGAATTTACTTCGTGAAGGTTTAGATTTACCCGAAGTTTCTTTGGTAGCAATTTTAGATGCAGACAAGGAAGGTTTTTTACGAAGCCACCGTTCGCTTACGCAAACAATCGGTCGTGCAGCGAGAAATTTGAACGGAAAAGCAATTATGTATGCGGATAAAATTACGGCTAGCATGCAAAAAACCATTGATGAAACCAATTATCGCAGAACCAAACAAATTAATTACAATACTGCAAATAATTTGGTTCCTCAAGCATTGAACAAAAAAATAGAAAGTGCCTTTACCAAAAATCCTTTAGCAGATTACGAACTAGGTTATACGCTATCAACTGCAGCCGAACCTGTTACTGAATATCTATCAAAACCCGATATTGAGAAACGCATTCGAGAAAAACGAAAAAACATGGAAAAAGCGGCAAAAGAATTAGACTTTATGCAAGCTGCAAAATTACGTGATGAAATAAAAGCGTTGCAAGGGCAATTATCTTAATTGTGTTGTTCCTGAAAAACATTCAATAAAATCTCGCCATCAATAATAGCATTGGGCGCTTCATTCATCAACTTAAGAATTCGTTTTGTAGCTATAGGATTTAGTCCCATATCAATCGCAATTTGCTGAATCGTTGTCATTTCTTTTTCATGTAAAATCCCATCACAATACATCAACAAAGCCAATCTGTAAAATTGTTGAATGCGTAAAAACTCTGTTTTAATAGGCAATTGTGGTAATTCCTGATGAAACAAATCTTTAAAAACAGCTGTTTCAAAACTCAATTCCTTAGCAATAATGGCTAAAAAATCATATTCTCTCTTATGCAAATGTCCATCAACTGTGGAAAAAGCAATCATCTCTAAAAGTAAACTCCTCTTTTCTTCGAATGTATTCATCAAATTATTATTTTTAGCTAAAATATTGTTTTTAAATCAAAACACAAAAACTAATAATGATTCGACCACAGTTCCTACTGCTAATTTTCTTTTTTACAATAGCAAAAATTGCTGCTCAAGACTCTAACCAGTCAAAACAAAGCACTTCTTCAAAACAAGTTTCCACTTTTACTATTGAAGCACCACAACTGCAAGTGACAAAGAAAATTTGGGTGTATTTGCCAGAAAATTATGCAACTTCCAAAAAGAAATTCTCAGTAATTTATATGCATGATGCTCAGAATTTATTTGATGCTAAAACTTCCTATTCGGGTGAATGGAATGTGGATGAAAAACTGGACAGCCTAAAAGCGCCTGTTATTGTAGTAGGAATCGAACATGGAAATGATAAACGAATCGATGAATTAACACCTTTCAAAAATGAGAAATATGGTGGTGGAAAAGCAGACAGTTATTTAGAATTTATCGTAAAAACACTAAAACCACATATCGACAAAACGTATCGAACAAAAACCAAAAAGAAAAATACTATCATCATCGGAAGTTCTTTGGGAGGTTTGAATTCCTATTATGCGGTTTTAAAATACCCTGAAATATTTGGAAAAGCGGGTGTGTTTTCTCCTTCGTTTTGGTACAGTAAAGACATTTATGATTTGACTGAAAAATCCAAAAAAATAAAATCTAAAATCTATTTCCTATGTGGAGATCATGAAAGTGACGATATGGTTTCGGATTTGAATAAAATGGAATATTTATTAAATTCAAATCGATGTTATTGTCTTAATTTGAATGAAAAAAAAATTATAAAAGGCGGACAACACAATGAAAAACTCTGGCGTGATAATTTTGTAAAAGCAGTGTTATGGCTTGGTTATTAAATTTCCCGTTTAAAGAAACGTATTAATTTTAAGTGCAAAATCAGATTCAAATGAAACTAATATTAAGAGAATACAACCTCAAATTAAAACATACATTCACGATCTCGAGAGAATCGATAGACTTTCAACCTTCTTTGATTGTAGAGTTGCAGCTTGACGGCTTTTCAGGTTTTGGCGAAGCAACTTCTAATCCGTATTACAAAACAACTGTTCCAGTGATGATGCAAGATTTAGAAAAAATTCGTTCAGTAATTGAAGCTGCGACAAATGAAACACCTGAAGAATTTTGGGCAAAAATCCATACTTATTTAAAAGACGATATGTTTGCATTATGCGCTTTAGATATGGCATACAATGATTTATATGCCCGCAAAAAAGGAAAGAAACTGTACGAATTGTGGAATTACACCATTCACAAAAATCCATTAACAGATTATACAATTGGAATAGCGTCCATCGAAAAAATGGTTGCTAAAATGAAGGAACTTCCTTGGCCGATTTATAAAATTAAATTGGGAACCAAAGAAGATATTGCCATTGTTACTGAACTTCGAAAACATACAGATGCTATTTTTAGAATTGATGCTAATTGTGGTTGGAGCGTGGAAGAAACCATAAATAATGCTGTCGAGTTAAAAAAACTAGGGGTGGAATTTTTGGAACAACCCATGAAAGCGGACAATTGGGAAGGACATAAGGAAGTTTTCAAACACTCGGTTTTACCAATAATAGCCGACGAAAGTTGCATTATAGAAGAAGATGTAGCCAAATGTCACAACCATTTTCATGGTGTCAATGTAAAATTGGTAAAATGTGGCGGACTAACTCCTGGAAGACGAATGATTCAGGAAGCCAAGAAATTAGGTTTAAAAACGATGGTGGGTTGCATGACCGAATCAACTGTTGGAATATCTGCGATTGCACATTTATTGCCACAACTGGATTATGTAGACATGGACGGCGCATTACTTTTGGCAGAAGACATTGCAACTGGTGTAACCATAGATTTTGGAAAAATAAACTATTCTGACTTAAATGGAACCGGTGTAACTTTAATGTAGTTTTAAATGAAAGTCAGCCAATTTCCAAATCGAATAATTGAAATAGACAACGAAGAATATCTCTATTTTGGAGGAACAGCCTATTTGGGTTTACCGACACATCCCGAATTTCAAAAACTGCTCATCAAAAACATTTTACAATGGGGAACGGCTTATGGAAGTTCGAGAAGTGCCAATATTCAGCTAACCGCCTACGAAAAAGGCGAACGATTTTTAGCTAATTACATCAAAGCAGCTGCTACACTTACCCTTTCTTCAGGTATGCTGGCGGGCAAATTAGTTATTGAAGCATTAACACCTGAAACCGATTGCTTTTTTCATTTTCCGGATACGCATACTGCCATCAAAGCACAAAACAGTCTTCCTTTTTTTATTGGAGAAAAATTAAATCCTCGTTTGCTGGATAACACAACTAAAAAAATCACGATTCTTACGGATTCAGTTCCTTCATTTCATATTAAACCAATCGATCTTACGATTATAAATTCGATTCCGTACAATAAAGAAATTACTTTGGTTATTGATGAATCACATTCGCTTGGAATTTTGGGTATGAATGGTTGCGGAATTTTTTCGACAATCAATCTTCCCAATATTAAAAGAAAAATCATGGTATCCTCTTTAGGAAAAGCCTTTGGATTGACAGGAGGTGTAATTGCCAGTGATTCTGAGTTTATTAATCAAATGGCAACTCACGACACTTTTGTTTCCAGTGCCGGAATGAATGCTGCATTTGTACAGACAATGGCTGATGCGGACAATATTTATTTGCAACAGCATCAAAAACTAAAAGACAATCTTCAATATATAGATGTAAATTTGATTAAAAACAAAGCGATTCATTTTGATTCAAATTATCCTTTAATTTATCCTGAAATAGAAGGCTTAAATGAAATTTTCACAGCGAATAAAATTATCGTAACCAATTTTAAATACCCGACCGACAGTAAGAATCTAAATCGAATTGTAATTACTGCGAATCACCAAAAAGAAGATTTGGATACAATAATTCACATTCTGAACCAAAATCAATTCTAAATCTAAAATTGTGGTGCAATTGCTTTTAAACCGTACCTTTGTAAAAAATTAGAATATGATGACAAACAACGATATCTTTAAAAAACTTCGTGTAGCCTTAATGTTACGTGACGATCAAATAGTTGAAATATTAGAATTAGTAGATTTTAGAATCACTAAATCAGAATTGGGTGCTTTTTTCCGTGATGAAAAACATGAAAATTATATGGAATGTGGTGACCAAGTGTTGCGCAATTTCCTAAATGCATTGGTAATTCACTTGCGTGGAACTAAAGAAAATCCAAAAAATCCAAATGATGTTTTAGCTAAACACAAAGCTCAGATTCCTGTAAAAGAAGGAGCTCCAGAAAGAGCTGAATTCAAAGCAAAGCCAAGAGACGAAGAAAGATCAAGAGGTGACGAAAGTCCTTCAAAATCGAAACCTGCTGCTAAGAAACCGTTCAAAAAACAATTTACAAAAGGAACTCCAAAAGTTCAGGTAGTAGAGAAAGTGAAATTTAATTTCGGTAAGAATAAAAAATCGTAAATAGTAGCGAATCACTGCAGTGCCTTGCTAAATAAGTCAAAAAAACCTGTTTGCCGCGGCGAACAGGTTTTTTTTTGTATATTTAATTCATCATTACTACTTTATCCCTTGAAAAATGAAATTTATTCTCATCTTCTCTCTATTATTTTTTACTACACTCTTTTTTGGACAAAACAATAAAACTGAAGAACCAGCCATGTTTTTTGATTCAACCTTACTTTCAATAAATACAATGGAATATATTGAGCCAAATGAAATTGAATCTATAAATGTTGTCAAAAAAGACACCGTAATAAATGGTGTTTTGTATCGTGGCCAAATTAACATTACTTCCAAAAACCCTAAGAAATATGATTTTATAAGTTTGGAACAAATTAAATCTGAATTTACCAAAATCAAAAGTAACGATGTCATTTATATGGTAAATGGAGCATTTATAAAAGACAATATTGAAACTTTCAAATTAGATCGAAACTATATTTTAGAAGTTGAAATCACTAATTCAGAAGAATTTTATAACTTAAGAAAGAGTGATACCAAATTTGACATCATCAACATCTTAGGGAAAACCAAAGAAAATTTAGAAAATAAAAACAAGGTTTTATTAAGAGGTCATGAAGCAATAGGTGTTAAATAGATTCTGTTTTTAATAGTGTTGAAATCTAATTTAAGAACTACAGCTTAACATAGAACATCCCACTTTATCTCTCGCCCAATCGGGTCTTTTGGCAAACCATTTTTGCAAATTCGGTTGTTCGTTATAAGGATTTTTAAGCATTTCAAATAATTCGTTCAGCAACGAATAATCTCCCTTGTCCGCGTCATCAATACACAACTGCGCCATGTAATTTCGCAATACATATTTAGGATTTACGGTATTCATTTGCTCTTTTCTTTCAGAATCAGAAAGTGTTTCTTCATTGATTCGAATGGTGTACTTCTCAAACCAATCGTGCCAATCTTTCAATATTGCTTCATTCAAATCCTTTTCATTATAGAAGGCGTCTTTTATGGTAGTGAAAGCTGTTATTGTGGTATCGGCTTTGGTAACAGTGCTTAGATTTCTAAAGAAAACAGTCATATCAGTTTCTACTCGTTCCAACAATTGAGTCAAAGTCTGAATCAAAACCACATCTTGTTCTTTTTTGATTTGGAAACCAAGTTTATTTTGCATCATATTCAAATACTCCTTTTCGTAATCAACACTAAAAGTATCCAAAATAGTTTCTAGAGGTTTAGCATCCTGAATCAAAGGATACAAAGCGTTAGCCAATTGATACAAATTCCATAACGCAATTTCAGGCTGATTGCCAAAACGGTATCTTTTATGCTGTATATCGGTTGTATTGGGCGTCCAACTGGAGTTATAATCATCCAACCAACCGTAAGGGCCGTAATCAATAGTAATACCATGAATGGACATATTGTCGGTATTCATAACGCCATGAACAAAACCAACACGTTGCCAATGCACAATCATATTCAGTGTAGTTTGGGTAACTTCATGAAAAAAGTCCAGATATTTCCCAACACCTTCTCCTTGAATATGAGGGAAATGATGTTTGATGGTGAAATCAGCTAATAATTTGAGATTAACATAATCTTTTCGAGAAGAAAACAATTCAAAGCTACCAAAACGGATAAAAGACGGAGCCACTCTACAAACAATTGCTCCTTTTTCGTAGGCAGGATTTCCATTATACATTACATCACGTAATACTTGATCGCCAGAAAGCATTAGAGAAAGCGAGCGTGTTGTTGAAACTCCCAAATAATGCATTGCTTCGGCACACAAATACTCTCGAATGGAAGAACGCAATACGGCAAAACCATCTGCAGTTCTGGAATATGGTGTTGGTCCTGCTCCTTTTAGTTGCAAAGTGTATGTTTTATTATCATGAACTACTTCGGTAAGATTGATAGCACGCCCATCTCCTAATTGTCCAGCCCAATTCCCAAATTGATGTCCGGCATAACACAAGGCAAAAGGTTTTGTTTCCGGAAAAACAGTACTTCCTGAAAAAGTATTTAAAAAATCAGCGGAAAGTATATCTTCCTGAGAAAGACCAATAGCATTAGCCACTTCAATTGAAGCGTGAATCAGCGATGGATTTGAAGGTTTTTTTGGCAAAACAAACGAATAACAAGCTTGTTGCACTTGCCTTGGCATATTGATATCACTCGTATCAGCAGGTAACTCGGCTATAAAATTATTTTGCAAATGAAGTTTCATAATATTTAAAAAAGAATTTTTTACAATAGTAAAGGTAACGGTTGTAAGTCAGTATTATTTATACTTTTATTTATTTTTATGATTTTTAGGTCCTAAAAATTCTAGCTATAAAAAAACACGTTCCTTAAAAATAGATTTCAAAAAACAAATAATCTACTGGTAAAAACAAAAAAATCCTGAGTGAAAGCTCAGGATTTTTTGAATATATATAACAATTTTCTAATTAAGAAAGTGCTGCTTTTACTTGGTCAGCTGCTTCTTGAAATTCAACAGCAGATAAAATTGGCATTCCCGAATTATCAATTAATTCTTTTGCGATAGCTGCATTTGTACCTTGTAAACGAACAATGATTGGCACTTTAATTGCATCACCCATATTTTTGTAAGCGTCAACAACTCCTTGCGCCACACGGTCACAACGAACGATTCCACCAAAAATATTAATCAAAATTGCTTTTACGTTTTGATCTTTTAAGATAATACGGAAAGCAGTTTCCACACGTTTTGCATCAGCAGTTCCACCTACGTCAAGGAAGTTAGCAGGCTCAAAACCAGCATACTTGATTAAATCCATAGTTGCCATAGCTAAACCAGCTCCATTCACCATACATCCTACTGTACCGTCAAGATCAACATAATTTAAACCTACTTCTTTTGCTTCAACTTCGATTGGGTTTTCCTCACGAACGTCACGCATGTCAGCATACTTCTTTTGTCTGTATAAAGCATTATCATCGATATTTACTTTAGCATCTACAGCCATAATTTTATTATCAGATGTTTTTAAAACCGGGTTGATTTCAAACATCGAAGCATCAGATCCAATATAAGCATTGTATAAAGAATCGATGAATTTCACCATTTCTTTGAAAGCATTTCCAGAAAGACCTAAGTTAAAAGCAATTCTTCTTGCTTGAAAACCTTGTAATCCAACAGAAGGATCAACTTCTTCAGTAAAAATTAAATGTGGAGTGTGCTCCGCAACTTCTTCAATATCCATTCCACCTTCAGTAGAATACATAATCATGTTACGACCTGTAGCTCTATTCAATAAAACAGAAACATAAAACTCAGAAGTTTCACTTTCACCAGGATAATAAACATCTTCAGCGATTAAAACTTTGTGTACTTTTTTACCCTCAGCAGAAGTTTGAGGAGTTATCAATTGCATTCCGATGATTTGCTCTGAAATCTCTTCTACTTGTTGTAAATTTTTGGCAAGCTTAACTCCACCACCTTTACCACGCCCACCTGCATGAACTTGGGCTTTTACTACATACCAACTTGTACCAGTTTCGGTAGTTAATTGTTTTGCAGCAGCAACCGCTTCTACTGGGCTATTAGCAACGATTCCGCGTTGAATGCGAACTCCGTAGCTAGCTAAAATTTCTTTTCCTTGATATTCGTGTATGTTCATAATATAGAATTTGTCTGGATTCTGAATTTATTTCAGAATAAAAGTGGCACAAAAATAGCAAAATTAAACTTAACTGTTATTTTTTTTTCAATTTAAATGGAGTCTAAATTTAGATATTTTAAACCCGGCAATAACAGGCATCAAATTATAAAAAATATAAAAATTAATTACTAATTTGTTATAAATATTGAAGAAAAACCATCAGTAAAACATTTCTCTCAAAATTCTGGGCTTTACGGCTCAAAATTCATTTTGTTTTTGTCGAAAAATCAAATCAGATGTCCTTAAATCTTATTATTGTGATTTATTTAACCTTTTTCTATTAGAACTGTAAAAACAAGGCGTTTTTAACTTTTAAGCCTGTTATATGTTACTAAATCTTTAATTTTGTAAAAAAAATATTAAGCATGAAAGTTAAAGAACAAGGCCTTTATTTGCCCGAATTTGAACACGACAATTGCGGAGCAGGATTCATTTGTAATTTGAATGGAATTAAATCAAATGATATTATACACAAAGCACTGGACATTCTAATCAAATTAGAACACCGTGGTGCTGTGAGTTCAGATGGCAGAACTGGAGATGGAGCTGGAATATTATTTGATATCCCTCATGATTTTTTTAAGAAAGTATGTGATTTTGAAATCCCAGAAGCTAGACAATATGCTGTAGGAATGGTTTTTATGCCTAAAAGTCCAAACCAAGTAGCTTTTTGTAAAACAACTTTTGAAGCATCAATACGTGATCAAAATTTAGAAGTTTTAGGATGGAGAGATGTCCCTGTAGATGTTTCTAATTTGGGTCAAATTGCTGCTGAAAAAGAACCAACCGTTAAACAAGTATTTGTTGGTAAAAATGGATTAGACCTTACAGAACAACAATTTAACGCCAAAATGTTTGCGGGAAGAAAAATTGCTGAGCATACAATCAGGAATTCACGAATTTCAGAAAGTTACAGATTCTATTTTTCAAGTTTCTCCACTACAACCATTATATACAAAGGTTTGTTGATGCCGGAAGACATCAGTAGATACTATACTGATTTGTTAGACGATGACTTGGTAACCAGATTAGCTTTGGTTCACCAACGTTTCTCTACCAATACATTCCCATCTTGGGAATTGGCACAACCTTTCCGTTACATGTGCCACAATGGTGAAATCAATACACTTCGCGGGAATATTAGCCGTATGCGTGCTCGTGAAGAACTGATGAAAAGTGATGTTTTTGGTGATGACATCAAAAAATTATTCCCAATTATTTTAGAAGGAAAATCAGATTCGGCTTCTATGGATATGGTAATTGAACTGTTATTGATGACAGGTCGTTCTCTACCTGAAGCAATGATGATGGTTGTTCCTGAAGCTTGGGAAAAACACCAAACCATGTCGGAAGACAAAAAAGCGTTTTACGAATACAATGCATGCATCATGGAACCATGGGACGGACCGGCGTCTATTCCTTTTACAGATGGTAACGTTATTGGTGCTTTATTGGATAGAAATGGATTACGTCCATCTCGTTATACATTGACTAAAAGTGGTTTTGTAATTATGTCTTCAGAGATTGGTGTTCTTGACATCAAACCCGAAGATGTGATTCAACACGGTCGTTTAGAACCAGGAAAAATGTTTTTGGTTGACATGAATGAAGGTCGTATCATTGAAGATGATGAGATTAAAAATGCGATTGTAACCAAACGTCCTTACAAACAATGGTTGGATGAAAATTTATTGCAATTAGCAAAAATCCCTTATACTGACAATCCAATCCCTACGGAAAATATTGATTTCGAAACAAGACAACGTTTGTTTGGTTACACAATAGAGGATTTAAAAACAATTATAAACCCAATGGGAGCTGAAGGTGCAGAAGCATTAAGTTCTATGGGTAACGATACTCCGCTAGCTGTTTTATCTGATCAGCCACAACTGTTATACAACTATTTCAAACAATTATTTGCTCAGGTTACCAATCCACCTTTGGATGGTATTCGTGAAGAAATCATTACTGATATCAGTTTAGCGATTGGTGGAGATTTTAATATTTTTGATATTGAGCCTAAGCATTGTAAAAAATTAAAAATACAAAATCCTGTAATTTCAAACGAGGATTTAGATAAAATAAGAAATATTGATCATGCTGATTTCAAATCAGTCACTATTTCTACATTATACGATATAAAAAAAGGAGTAAACGGGCTAGAACGCGCTTTGGAAAGAGCGGTTCAGGCGACTTTCAAAGCAGTTTCAGAAGGTTGCAACATTGTGATTCTTTCGGATAGAGGAGTAAGCGAAAAAATGGCTCCAATACCAATGTTATTGGCGTGTTCTTACATTCATCATTCGCTTAACATTCTGAAAGTTCGTTCTAAATTTGGAATTATAATCGAATCCGCAGAACCTCGCGAACCACATCATTTTGCCTTATTATTTGGTTATGGTGCCAGCGCAATTAATCCTTACATGGTAAATGAAATTATTCATGACCAAGTTAACCAAGGTTTTATCACTGGTGTAAAAGCAGATTATGCTATTAAAAACTATAATAAAGCTATTGCAAAAGGGATTCTGAAAATCATGAACAAAATTGGTATCTCTACTTTACATTCGTATAGAGCAGCACAAATTTTTGAAATTTTAGGATTAAACAAAACATTCACTTCTAAATATTTCCCATATACTCCTTCCAGAATTGAAGGAATTGGGCTAATCGAAGTGGAAAAAGAAATTAAGAAAAGATACCAAAAAGCATTTCCAAATTCAAAAGTCAGCAATTTATTGCCTTTAGAAATTGGAGGTATTTACAGATGGAGAAGATCAGGAGAAAAACACATGTTTAATCCAACGACGATTTCTAAATTGCAACAAGCAGTACGTTTAAACAGTCCTGAGAGTTATAAAGAATACTCTAAAATGGTAAATGATCAAAGTGAAAACTTGATGACCATCAGAGGTTTATTTGAATTCAATAACTTAGATCCTATTTCAATTGACGAAGTGGAGCCTTGGACAGAAATTGTAAAAAAATTCAAAACTGGAGCCATGTCTTATGGATCTATCAGCCAAGAAGCTCATGAAAATCTAGCGATTGCAATGAACAGAATTGGTGGAAAAAGTAATTCTGGAGAAGGTGGAGAAGATTCTAAACGTTTCCAAAAAGACTTAAATGGTGATTCTAGAAATAGTGCTATTAAACAAGTTGCTTCTGGAAGATTTGGGGTTTCTATCAACTATTTGACAAATGCCAAAGAGATACAAATAAAAATGGCTCAAGGTGCAAAACCTGGAGAAGGTGGACAATTACCTGGCGAAAAAGTAGTGCCTTGGATTGCTGAAGTAAGAAATTCTACACCTTATGTTGGATTAATTTCACCTCCGCCACACCATGATATTTATTCTATTGAAGATTTATCACAGTTAATTTTTGATTTAAAAAATGCCAATCGTGAAGCTAGAATTAACGTAAAATTAGTTTCTGAAGTGGGTGTTGGAACAATCGCTGCCGGTGTTGCTAAAGCAAAAGCCGACGTGATTTTGATTTCAGGATACGACGGAGGAACTGGAGCTGCACCATTAACATCACTGCAACATACAGGTATTCCTTGGGAACTTGGATTAGCAGAAGCACAACAAACATTAATTCTAAATGATTTAAGAAGTCGTGTAGTTTTAGAATGTGACGGACAATTGAAAACAGGGCGTGATGTTGCTATCGCTGCATTACTTGGAGCTGAAGAATTTGGTTTTGCAACCGCTCCTTTAGTAGCATCTGGTTGTATTATGATGAGAGCGTGTCACTTGAATACGTGTCCTGTAGGTATTGCAACGCAAGATCCTGAATTGAGAAAAAATTTCAAAGGAACACCGGAACATATCATTAACTTTATGTATTTTATTGCTGAAGAGTTGAGAGAAATCATGGCACAACTTGGATTTAGAACATTAAAAGAAATGGTGGGACAATCTCAAAAATTGAATGTCAATAAAGCCATCAAGCATTATAAAGCAAGTGGATTAGATTTATCTACTATTTTATATAAACCAGAAAAAGCTAAAGAAGTTCCAAACCACAATACGACTACACAAGACCATGCTTTAGACCATGTACTTGATTTTGAAATTATAAAAGCAGCTATTCCTTCTATTTATAGAAAAGAAAAAACAAGAGTTACTTTTGATATCAAAAACACAGACCGTTCCGTTGGAGCTATATTGAGTAATGAAATTTCAAAAATATATGGTGCACAAGGTTTACCTGAGGACACAATATTAGTTGATTTTACAGGTTCTGCCGGACAAAGTTTTGGTGCTTTTGCAACAAATGGTCTATCTTTTAAAATTCATGGAAACTGTAATGATTATTTAGGAAAAGGACTTTCTGGAGGTAAATTAATTATAAAAGTCCCTCCTACTGCTACTTTCAAACCAGAAGAAAATATCATTATTGGTAACGTGGCACTTTACGGAGCAATCACTGGTGAAGCCTATATTAATGGTATGGCTGGAGAACGTTTTTGTGTGAGAAATTCTGGTGCAACAGCTGTTGTAGAAGGGATTGGAGATCATGGATGCGAATACATGACCGGAGGAACTGTAGTGGTTTTAGGAAAAACAGGAAGAAATTTTGCTGCAGGAATGAGCGGTGGTATTGCTTATGTTTTTGATCCAAATAAAAAATTCGATGCTACATTATGTAATATGGAAATGGTCGCTTTTGAAACATTGGAAGATGATGACTTTACTAAACTGAGACGTTTGATAAAAAATCATTCTATGTATACCAATAGTCCTTTGGCAAAAAGGATTTTAGAAGATTGGGAAAACCAACGCAACCATTTTATCAAAGTAATGCCTACTGATTACAAAAAAGCATTACAGAGATTGGCAGAAGAAAAAAAAATTGAAGAACTAATAGCACTATAGTCATGGGAAAGATAGGAGGATTTAAAGAATATACTAGAACCGACGAAAGTAATGTTGCTGTTCCAGAAAGAGTATCGAATTATGATGAATTTACAATTCCGTTAACCAAAGATAAAATCAAAGAACAAGGATCCAGATGTATGGATTGTGGGATTCCATTTTGCCACAGTGCCTGTCCATTAGGAAATTTGATACCAGATTTTAATGACATGGTACATCAGGAAGAATGGGAAAGTGCATTGAAAATATTGCAATCAACCAATAACTTTCCAGAATTCACAGGCCGTTTATGCCCTGCTCCATGTGAAAAATCATGTGTATTAGGAATTATAAGCGAGCCAGTAGCTATCGAGAATATTGAAAAAAATATTATCGAAAGAGGTTTCGCTGAAGGTTGGATTAAACCACAACCACCAGAAGTTAGAACAGGAAAAACAGTAGCTGTAATAGGCTCTGGCCCTGCTGGTTTAGCGGCTGCACAACAATTAAATCGTGCAGGACACACTGTTACGGTTTTTGAAAGAGACAATGCCATTGGTGGATTATTACGTTACGGAATTCCTAATTTCAAATTGGAAAAAGGAATTATCGACAGACGTGTTGCTGTTTTAGAAGCTGAAGGAATTACTTTTAAAACTAATGTAAATGTTGGCGTAAACTATAGTGTTGAAGAATTAAATTCTTTTGATTCTATCGTATTATGTGGTGGTGCAACCGAAAGACGAAGCTTGCCAACCAAAGGAATAGAAAGTAAAGGAGTTGTTCAGGCTATGGACTTTTTAACGCAACAAACTAAAGTATTGTACGGAGAATCCATTGCAGATCAAATTAAAGCAACTGGTAAAGATGTTATCGTTATTGGTGGTGGAGATACAGGTTCAGATTGTATTGGAACTTCAAACAGACACGGTGCAAAATCAGTTACTAATTTTGAGATTTTACCAAAACCACCAGTTGGAAGAAGTGAAACTACTCCTTGGCCATTTTGGCCACTGCAATTAAAAACATCTTCTTCACATGAAGAAGGTTGTAATAGAAACTGGCTAATCAATACCAAAGAATTTATTTCTAATGAAAAAGGAGAGCTTGTTGGTTTAAAAACCGTTGAAGTGGCTTGGAAAATGATACCTGGACAAAGACCTGAACTGATAGAAAAAGAAGGTTCAGAAAAAATTTGGCCTTGTGATTTAGCTTTATTGGCACTTGGATTTACAGGTCCGGAGAAAACTTTAAGCGATCAATTAGGATTAGAAATTGATATGAGAAGCAATTTTAAAGCGACTAATTATCAAACTAATGTTCCTCATATATTTACTGCTGGTGACATGCGAAGAGGACAATCTTTAATTGTATGGGCAATATCTGAAGGTCGTGAAGCTGCCAGAGAAGTTGATAAATACTTGATGGGTTATACCAATTTACCTACCAAAGGAAATGGCGATTTACCCAACTTATAGGTTTGAATAACATTTTATAACCCTTGATAGAAAAATTTGTCAAGGGTTATTTTTTTTATAAAATTTCAAATAAATGTTTAATTTATAACTTTTTGTTAGAATTTGTTAGAATTCATCTATTAGCTTGTGGGACTAAATAAAGAATAATAAATTTGCTCAAAATTAATAATCATGCAATCAAAAGACTTACTACAATTAGCAGAACAATTTGGCAGTCCATTATACGTTTATGATGCCGAAAAAATACAATCTCAATACAACAGATTAACGAAAGCTTTTTCAAAGGTAGATAAGTTGCGCATCAATTATGCAATGAAGGCTTTGTCTAATGTTGCTATACTTCAATTATTGAAAGAAATGGGGTCAGGATTAGATACTGTTTCCATTCAAGAAGTGTTATTAGGACTTCATGCCGGCTACGACCCAGACAAAATATTTTATACTCCAAATGGTGTTTCTCTTGAAGAAATTGAAGAAGTATCGGCGATGGGAGTTCAAATAAATATTGACAACTTATCCATATTAGAGCAATTTGGTACAAAATACCCAAATGTTCCAGTATGTATCAGAATAAATCCGCACGTAATGGCTGGTGGAAATGCTAATATATCTGTTGGTCATATTGATAGTAAATTTGGTATTTCTGTTCACCAATTACCTCATTTAGTTCGTATTGTTGAAAATACTAAAATGAACATTGTGGGAATTCATATGCATACCGGTTCTGATATTTTAGATATCGAAGTATTTTTATATGCTGCCGAAATATTATTTGATGCCGCTAGAAACTTTAAAAACCTTGAATTCTTAGACTTTGGAAGTGGATTTAAAGTACCTTATAAAAAAGACGATATCGAAACTGACATTGAAGAATTAGGTAAAAAATTATCCAAAAGATTCAATGCCTTTTGTACTGAATACGGGAAAGAATTAACGTTAATATTTGAACCTGGTAAATTTTTAGTAAGTGAAGCAGGTTTCTTTTTGGCTAAAGTAAATGTAGTTAAACAAACTACTTCAACTGTTTTTGCAGGAATAGATAGTGGTTTTAACCATTTGATCAGACCAATGTTTTATGGTTCACAACATCATATCGAAAACATATCACATCCAAAAGGGAAAGAACGTTTCTACTCTGTGGTAGGATATATTTGCGAAACCGATACTTTTGCTAATAACAGAAAAATTGCTGAAATAAAAGAAGGCGATATTTTATCTTTTAGAAATGCAGGAGCTTATTGTTTCTCTATGGCATCCAACTATAACTCTAGATACAAACCGGCCGAAGTATTATGGATGAATGGTGAAGGGCATTTAATAAGAGCGCATGAAACCTTTGAAGATTTATTAAAAAATCAAATTCCGCTGCCAGTTGCAGCAACAACAGCATAAATAAAAAATCCCATTCGCAGAGGCGAATGGGATTTTTTAATAATACGCAATACTATTATTTCTTATCTAACAGGGTATCTAAAACTTCAGATTCAGTTCCATTAGGAAATGGAATTTTCAACATTTGTGAAAGCGTAGGTGCTATTTGAGTAATGAATTTTTTAGAGTGCAATTCTCCTTTTGGAACTTGCCATCCATAAAAAAGCAAAGGCACATGTGTATCATAACTATTAGGTGAACCATGTGTAGTTCCTGTAGCTTGATATTGCATATACCCAGTTTTATCAAGTATAACAATATCTCCATTTTGTTTAGGATCATAACCTTTAGAAATAAAACTTAAAAAATAGTCATCTCCTGACGAAGCTAAAATTTCTTCTTCAGTATACACTCTTTTAACTTGTTCTTGCGTCATCAAAAAATCCTTAAAACTTTGCTTTACTTTTGCTAATTCTAAACCTTTCTGTTTAATAATTTCTTTATTGAAAAAAAGATTAAAGTTAGAATAATCTAATATTAAATCAGCGCCGAAAGTTTCGTTAGAATGTTTTTTTAATGCCTCTACAATGTCTTTAGAAGGAATATTTTTTACATCATATTTATTATCTTTTAGATAATTTGGATTTTCAGCACCGGCATGATCAGCAGTCAGAAAAAGCAAGTAATTATCCTTTCCAACCGTTTTATCTAAATAGTTTAAAAACTGAGCCAACGTCTGATCTAAACGTAAATATGTATCCTGCAACTCCATAGAACGTGGTCCAAAAGTATGTCCTACATAATCCGTTGAAGAAAAACTAACCGTCAAAAAATCCGTAATTTCATCTTTCCCTAACTCTTCTTTTTCTATAGCTTTCATGGCTAATTCTGCCAAAATATCATTCCCAAAAGGGGTAGTTCTCAAAACATCTGCTCCTTTTTCTTTATACATTTTACTTAAATCGTATGGAAAAACCGGTGCATTAGCTTTATCTAACTTTCCTTCATAAGGATTATCATCAGGAAGACTTTCATTATAAGTGGCTATGGGATTCAATAAATTCCATCCTTTATTGATGTAATTCATAAATCGTTTTTCTTGGTTAAATTCCGTAACCCAATTCGGTAATGCTGAACCATAAAAAGTGCTTGAGATAAAAGCTCCAGTTTTACTGTACCAAAATGCCCAATTAGCAAAATGACCCGCAGGTAAAATTGCTCCACGGTCTTTTATACTCATCCCAATTACTTTTCCTTTAAAATTTGTTGCCATTCGCAACTCATCGGTAATGGTTGTGGTTAACAAATTTTTTGGAGACATGGCTCCTTCTTTCTCTGTTCCATCGCCAATTATTTTAACTGAAGCATCATCAGTACAATACATATCTTTTCCGGTAGCTTTATTAAACCAATCATTTCCTACAATACCATGAGTAGATGGAGTAGTTCCAGTATAAACACTCGCGTGTCCCGGTGCAGTATAAGTAGGTACATAATTATAATGCATATTGTGAAAAGTATAGCCATTATTCATTAATCTTTTAAAACCATTCGCAGAAAAGTCATCTGAAAAACGATATAGATATTCCATTTTCATTTGGTCTACCACTATACCTACCACTAATTTTGGGCGTTGTTGAGCTTGTGAGTTTAAAGACATAATAAATGTCAAAAACAAAATAATTCTTTTCATATTATATTTTTATATAGTTTACCAAAAATACAATTTAATGTTTAAAAATTGTACGGAACAAAACTTAAAACCTATAAATTAATCTTCTCTTAACTCGGTTAAAATCGAATCTAAAAAAATATAAGCACTTAAAATATAAAGGCTCTTCAGATTTAATTATGACAGATTACATTTGAAATTTAAATCAATAAAAATAAAGTAATTATTGAAAAGTATTACAATGAAAAATACTACACACAAATCATTTGATAATAATTATTCATCCGAAGAGTTATTACAACTACAATAGGATAAGCTCATAGAAATAATCAAACTAATTGCTAAAATATACCTTAAAAAGGAAATCCTATAATTATTTTAGACATAGGAATTAGAAATGGAAGAGTAGAAAAACACTTATATGGAATACCAGAAATGTGGGACATGATTGAATTGTATGATGGTACTTGGCTATGTCGAAACAGGTGTTACTTTATCCCGTAACGCAACAAAAAAATTAAATATTGAAGACAAAGTAACTGTTTTTTAATTAGATGCAGTAAATTTAAATCAATTACAAAAGCATTATGATTTGATTATTACAACTTGGTTTACAGCAGGTAATTTTTATCCTGAAAACTTCCCTTTTGAAAATTATAATTTATTATCCGAAAAACTTGATTTATCAAAAAATTTGATACTATTTTCACCTTTGCCTATAAAATGCTGAATGCAAATGGAGAAATTTTAATTGGAGCCTGCTATATTGACAACGAAAATACAAGAAAAAAGCAAGAACTATCGTATCAGAAAATGGGAATAACAGTAATAACTGATACAAAAGATAGTTTTACGACTACTAAAGAAAGATTTTGGTCACAACGATTTACAAAAGGAAAAATATAGAGCTATTTTGAATTTGTGAAACAGGAGAAAATATCATTTACAACACTTGATCCATATAATTATGCAATGCAAATAAGGATAAAAAAATGATAACAATTCTCTAAATTCTAACATTAGAATAATTCAATTGAGTAAACGCAAAAAATCCTCATCAAATTCATGATGAGGATTCTTCAAAGAAAGGCGACGACATACTCTCCCACATAACTGCAGTACCATCTGCGCAGGCGGGCTTAACTACTCTGTTCGGGATGGGAAGAGGTGAGCCCCACCGCAATAACCACCTTAA
>NZ_JASCRZ010000027.1:0-1025 GCF_030010385.1 Flavobacterium algoritolerans
CCAGTCTCTCTCTACAAATCGGATCCATGAGCCCAGAACGACGCCCGGCCGACATCCGCCGTGCCACCGAGGCGGACATGCCGGCGGTCTGCACCATCGTCAACCACTACATCGAGACAAGCACGGTCAACTTCCGTACCGAGCCGCAGGAACCGCAGGAGTGGACGGACGACCTCGTCCGTCTGCGGGAGCGCTATCCCTGGCTCGTCGCCGAGGTGGACGGCGAGGTCGCCGGCATCGCCTACGCGGGCCCCTGGAAGGCACGCAACGCCTACGACTGGACGGCCGAGTCGACCGTGTACGTCTCCCCCCGCCACCAGCGGACGGGACTGGGCTCCACGCTCTACACCCACCTGCTGAAGTCCCTGGAGGCACAGGGCTTCAAGAGCGTGGTCGCTGTCATCGGGCTGCCCAACGACCCGAGCGTGCGCATGCACGAGGCGCTCGGATATGCCCCCCGCGGCATGCTGCGGGCGGCCGGCTTCAAGCACGGGAACTGGCATGACGTGGGTTTCTGGCAGCTGGACTTCAGCCTGCCGGTACCGCCCCGTCCGGTCCTGCCCGTCACCGAGATCTGAGATCACGCGTTCTAGGATCCGATGGATCCCCCGATGAGCTAAGCTAGCTATATCATCAATTTATGTATTACACATAATATCGCACTCAGTCTTTCATCTACGGCAATGTACCAGCTGATATAATCAGTTATTGAAATATTTCTGAATTTAAACTTGCATCAATAAATTTATGTTTTTGCTTGGACTATAATACCTGACTTGTTATTTTATCAATAAATATTTAAACTATATTTCTTTCAAGATGGGAATTAACATCTACAAATTGCCTTTTCTTATCGACCATGTACATCAAGCTTATCGATACCGTCGGCTATTGGTAATAGGACACTGGGATTCGTCTTGGACAACTTTCCTTCTCATCTAAGCGTAGACAACCCTCAACTGGAAACGGGCCGGACTCCAGGGCGTGTGCCAGGTGCCCACGGAATAGTTTTGGCCAGACCCTTG
>NZ_JASCRZ010000028.1:0-1022 GCF_030010385.1 Flavobacterium algoritolerans
CCTCACTTTAAATACCTATGACTACAAAAGAAAATAACTTGAATTGAAATTGAAATAATCAAACTTCTCAATCAATCAACTTATTTTTTGGTAGCTTTGACAGCAGCTTTGGTGACTTTACCAGCTTTGTCTGATTTTTCAACAGCTTTGATAACACCGACAGCAACAGTTTGTCTCATATCTCTGACAGCGAAACGACCTAATGGTGGGTAATCAGTGAAAGCTTCAACTGATAATGGTTTTGATGGAACAAATTTAACAATAGCAGCATCACCTGATTTGATGAATTTTGGAGCTTCTTCTAATTTCTTACCAGTACGTCTGTCAATTTTTTCAATTAAAGTGTCAAATTTACAAGCAATATGAGCAGTGTGACAATCTAAAACTGGAGAGTAACCAGCAGAGATTTGACCTGGATGGTTTAAGACAATAACTTGAGCATTGAATGATTCAGCAGCTTTTGGTGGATCGTTTTTAGAGTCACCACAGACGTTACCACGACGGATTTCTTTAACAGAAACATTCTTAACGTTGAAACCAACATTGTCACCTGGTAAACCTTCAGTCAATTGTTCATGATGCATTTCAACAGATTTGACTTCAGTGGTAACACCAGCTGGGGCAAAGGTAACAACCATACCTGGTTTGATAACACCGGTTTCAACTCTACCGACTGGCACAGTACCAATACCACCAATTTTGTAAACATCTTGTAATGGTAAACGTAATGGTTTATCAGTTGGTCTTGATGGTGGGTCAATAGCATCAATGGCTTCTAATAAAGTTTTACCTTTAGCTTCACCAGCTTTGGTTTCTTTTTTCCAACCTTTGTACCATGGACAGTTGGTTGATGGTTCAATCATGTTATCACCATTCCAACCTGAGATTGGAACGAATGGAACAGTTTTTGGGTTGTAACCAACTTTCTTGATAAAGTTTGAGGTTTCCTTGACAATTTCTTCGAAACGAGATTCATCCCATTTAACGGAATCCATCTTGTTGATAGCAACAATCAATTGTTT
>NZ_JASCRZ010000029.1:0-1001 GCF_030010385.1 Flavobacterium algoritolerans
CATTGACGATTAATCCTGATGGAACTGTAAGCGTAGCGCCAAACACTCCGGCGGGAACGTATACCATAGATTACACTATTTGTCAGGTATTGAACCCTACCAATTGTGATACGGCTATTGTTACTATTGTTGTTGCTGCTCCTGTTATTGATGCTGTAGCGGATACCAATGCGATTCCAGTAAATGGAACGACTGGAGGAAATTCAGGAGTGAATGTTTTAACTAACGATACCTTGAACGGATTGCCTGTTAATCCTGCGGATGTGGTACTAAGCTCTACTCCAAACGGACCATTGACTATTAATCCTGATGGAACTATTAGCGTAGCACCAAACACTCAGGCGGGAACGTATACCATAGATTACACTATTTGTCAGGTATTGAACCCTACCAATTGTGATACGGCTACCGTTACTATTGTGGTTGATGCTCCTGCTATTGATGCTGTAGCGGATACTAATGCGATTCCTGTAAATGGAACAACCGGAGGGAATTCAGGAGTGAATGTTTTAACTAACGATACCTTGAACGGATTGCCTGTTAATCCTGCGGATGTGGTATTAAGCTCTACTCCAAACGGACCTTTGGCGATTAATCCTGATGGAACTGTAAGCGTAGCGCCAAACACTCCGGCGGGAACGTATACCATAGATTACACTATTTGTCAGGTATTGAACCCTACCAATTGTGATACGGCTACTGTTACTATTGTGGTTGCAGCTTCTGTTATTGATGCTGTAGTAGATACCAATGCGATTCCAGTAAATGGAACAACCGGAGGAAATTCAGGAGTGAATGTTTTAACTAACGATACCTTGAACGGATTGCCTGTTAATCCTGGGGATGTGGTATTAAGATCTACTCCAAACGGACCATTGACGATTAATCCTGATGGAACTGTAAGCGTAGCGCCAAACACTCCGGCGGGAACGTATACCATAGATTACACTATTTGTGAGGTATTTAACCCTACCAATTGTGATACGGCTACTGTTACTATT